>CAYPGQ010000065.1:0-23023 GCA_964410125.1 uncultured Eubacteriales bacterium
CGTGGACACCTCCAAAGAACGGAAAGCGGGGCGGCCAACCGATCTATTCTGACATTGCCATCGAGACTTCGTTATTGCTCAGGATGGTCTTTCACCTTCCATTACGCCAGGCAGAAGGATTCCTCAAATCTATCCTAAAACTAATGGATTTGTATCTGCCCTGCCCAGATCACACAACCGTATCCCGCCGGAATCGAACGGTAAACGTCTGCAGTTGTGCTGGGAGCTTGCCGGACGGCCCTGTGAACTTTATCGTGGACAGCACGGGTTTGAAGATCTGTGGCCAGGGAGAATGGCACTCCAAGAAGCATGGTAAAAGGCTGCGCAAACGTTGGAAGAAACTTCACATTGGCGTGAATGAGAACGGTCGGATCCTGGCTTCTAAGGTAACTGGTGGACACGAACATGATCCATCTCAAGTTCCTAACCTTCTGACTCAAGTTAACAGAGAAATTGAACGATTCGTAGGGGACGGAATCTATGACCAGGAGGCAGTATACGAGGCTGTGGACCATCATTCACCAGGAGCCGAGGTTGTCGTGCTGCCGAGAAAAGACGCGGTGTTGTCCAGCAATTCCATCAGCGCTTACTCTTATCGAAACCGTCATATTGAGGAGATCCGGAGCAAGGGATGGTCCGAGTGGAAACGTCAGTCTGGATACTATTTGCAGAGTCACGCGGAAAACGCATTCTATCGTTACAAAAGAATTATTGGGGGACGGCTGAGAGCCAAGAATGACGATGCTCAGAAGCAGGAAGCTGCGATTGGTTGCGCTATCCTGAATCAGATGCTCGAAATGGGTGAACCTTTATCGTATGCTGTTGGATAGAATTGCTTGTCAGAAGAAAAGGTGCATATGTCTTCGATTCATGCAACAAAGCTCTTTGACATCAGAATTTTCTTATAATATTCTTCGATGATTGTGTATCTTCCTCCAACAGTGCTGCCCTTTTGCAGCCTATCCACCGATGTGATGAAGGTTTTTGTGACGGAGATTTCGTCGGCAGGTTTTAAAGCTTCGCCACATTTGCCGCAGTAAAGGGTATCCTCAGAGTTCTCGTGCTGACATTTGGGGCATGTTACTCCCATTTTTATCCTCCAATGAGTTCGATGAAAACATATCAATTTAGCAAGGCAGAGTCAATTCAATAAGCGATAAGGGGTTGTAAATGAAAAAAGAGGATTGAACGATGGAAGGTCGCATAATGTATATATTTCACGCCATATTTTTTGATGAAAAGGAGGAAATTGTCTTGCTTTGAGTAAAATCCTATTGCTTGAAAACAGGGAGACTTTGGATAAGGTCGATAGGAACTACCGAGATGCCCTTATCAATGTCATATTTTTCCCGGCCAGGGTAAATTATCCATAAATGTTCAAGCCCTAGGTCTTCAATGGCAATTCGCATCGAGCGGTTTGAACCGGGTGCATCGGCGTATTTGAATTCGAAGCCATACCGATTACCCTCTACTGTTACCAGAAGATCCAATTCAGCACCTGCATGTGTTGCCCAGAAGTATATATCACGTGTTTTAAGTCCTCCGATTAGCTGTTCCAAACAAAAACCTTCCCAGGAGGAACCGATTTTTGGGTGCCCTTGCAGGTCGGCCATTGTATTTATTTGGAGAAGTGCATGAAGAATGCCACTGTCTCTGATATAGATTTTGGGTGCTTTCACCTGACGTTTACGAATGTTTTCGTACCACGGAGGAAGAACTCTGACCATATAAGCACCAGCAAGAATATCGAGATAACGGCGGGCAGTCTTTTCTGATGTTCCGAGAGAACGAGCAAAATGTGCTGCATTCCACACCTGACCATGATAATGAGAAATCATGGTCCAGAACCGTCGCAAAGTTTCTGCAGGAATAGTAATGCCCAATTGAGGAATGTCTCTTTCAAGAAATGTGCGGATAAAATCCTCTCGCCAGGCCATACTTGAATTCTCATCTTCTGCCAAAAAAGATCTGGGAAAACCACCCCTTAACCAGAGGCGGTATCGCTTTTCCGTGCCGACTTCCCTTAGGTCGAATCCCGAAAGATCGATAAACCCGATCCTTCCGGCCAGAGATTCGGATACTCCTCTGACCAATCCTGGAGAGGCGGAGCCCAGTATGAGAAAACGGACAGTGCTTTTGGGGCGATCGACAAGAACTCTAAGAAGCTCGAAGAGGCCGGGCCTCCGTTGAATCTCATCCATAACGACCAATCCTGAAAGTTCCTCAAGTGTACTCATGGGAGCGGAAAGCCGCCGGAGATCGACAGGATTTTCTAGGTCGAAATATGTGCATGGCTCACGCTCTGATATCATCCTGGCAAGAGTAGTTTTGCCGCATTGGCGTGGGCCCAGAAGAGCAGCAATAGGATGAACCTTAAACACAGTGGTAATTCGCTCAATAGCATCGGGACGTGGAATCATGATCTTATTATATCATTGAAAATCAGGATGTCAAGTACTGATTTTCAAGTAACTATCAAATTATCCGAATGAGATTCTTCGGTTAATAAAATGTCGTGAAATAATTAAGTTAGCGACATTCTTACACTTATACAGGGAAGTCTTTTTTTTAATAAAGTTATTTTTTACAATAAAAGTATTGGACTATTTAATATTATATCCATGCAGGTTCATAAAAGGAGAAATAGATGAAAGCTCTTCGTCTTCGGATATTGCTCCCCGTTTTCGGTATCTTAGGTATGTTCCTATTTTCTATTCTATCCGGCACTGAGAGCTTGGATGCGACACATCCTAAAACTGATAAATGGCAGACCATTGAAGGAGAATGTAAAAAGCCAAGCCAGGCAGATAGCTTCCTCCGCAAAGTCCTGGATAAATCAAGCGCAACTGCTTTGTCTGTCGCGGTCGTTCAGGGCTCTGATGTCGTTTTCCAGCAGTCCATGGGAATAGTCGATAAAAATACGAATAAACTTGTCGATGAGCAGACAGTTTTCCGGACTGCCTCTTTGAGCAAACCCGTTTTCGCCTACCTTGTTATGAAGCTTGTGGACGAAGGATTGCTCGATGTGGATAAGCCCTTGCATCAATACCTGGAACGGCCGCTTTATGAATACCCTGATTATGCAGACCTTAAAGATGATGAGAGATATAAATTGCTAACAGTCAGGATATTGTTGAGCCACCAGAGCGGTTTTCCTAATTGGCGCGTTATGAATCCAGATAGACGCCTGGATTTCAAATTTGCCCCAGGGAAAATGTTCAAATACTCAGGTGAAGGCTACAGGCTTCTGCAGTTCATCCTGGAAGAGATGACCGACAAAGACCTAAATCGCCTTGCCAAGGAAAAAGTCTTCCTCCCTCTGGGAATGACCAACACGTCTTTTCTCTGGGAAAAGCGTTTCGACAGTAATTTTGCTGTTAACTTGAGAACAGGACTTCGCCGATTGATAGAAAGGACAAGAACCGTTCCAAATGCTGCTGCATCTATACTGACTAATACACAAGATTACGCAAAATTCCTTTTGGCCATTATGAATGGAACGGGTTTGAAGCCCAAATCTCTTAAAATGATGCTGGAGCCTCAAGTCAACATCACATCTGAGAGTCTTCATGCCCCTCAGGATACTGATCCGAAAATTCATGAAACCAGTCATTTGGCCTGGTCGATGGGCTGGGGCAGGTTCCGCTGCTCTCAAGGTGAGGCCATTTTTCATGTCGGTTATGAAGAAGGATGCGATAACTATGCAGTTGTTTTTTTGGACCACAAGATTGGAATAGTTCTCCAAAGTGTGATAACTGAATTTGCGGGTATTGCTCCCGCTGTAGTGAAGGAACTCATCGGTGACATTTATTCACCATTTTCTTGGCTACAATACTAATCTTCTGATTGTCAATGCATCAAATCCCATACAAGAAAATATTTGTATTTGCCCAATTGCGTCACAAGTCAGCTAGCTCGAATCAAAAATCGCATTGAAATTGCAATCGGTTGGGATGTCGTCAAATGTATATATTTCGCGACATATTTGATTAATCCCCGGGAATACAGATATGTCGTGAAATAATTAATTTCACGTCATTCTGTTCAATGGTTCTTCAGCAAGGAAGAGGAATCTTGTGGAATGTCCTGTGGTTGGGATCGCTTACTAGCTTTCCCACTATCTTCATTGATCACATGACGCCTATTGACTTCTAGCTCGTTGACTATTTGGAACTTGTCTCCAATCCAACGCACTACTACATCTATTGTTCCGGTGTATTCGCCAAGGCCAACATGGATAACCTGATCGTCACAAGATGAGTATCCCCGCATGCCAGCGACTTCTCGCACATAAACTCTTCCATTTGCCTGCACTGTAACCCGTGCTCCGTAGGCCATGCTGTTGACATGGTTGCCGCCATGGAGTTTCAGTTCAATCCAATTTGCTGTTTCCGGGATTCTTCCCCCATCGATCAATTTATTTTCATAGAGAAGCAGCCCTTTGTTTCCATCGATCACAAACCAATCCAAATCCCCGTCATTGTCGAAATCAGCGGCTGCCTGCCCGCAGGCATCGGAGGCGAATGCTCCTGTCCGAAAGGTAACCTCCCGGAAGGAACCGTCCCCAACTCCTTCGTAGAGTTGATTCACCCAGACCCGGTAGCAGTTTGTCATCGACAAATCGAGATGGCCGTCGTTGTTGAAATCGGCCAGCAGCGGATCAGTTGTGGTTTCGCGGAACATAAGTCCCGCATGAACCGTGTGATCTTGAAAGTCATGACCTGTGTTTAAATACACACGTGATAGGTCCATGATGGACGGTGGGTTCATAGCTAAAAATCGTGGATGGGATAGGTTTGCGCAGACAAGATCGAGGGTGCCGTCTCTATTGAGGTCTCCCCATACGGATCCGCTGGTATGTCCCCAATAAGTTGTTCCCTTCAAAACGGTTTGTAATCCCTCTACACCACGATCCAATCCCACTTGAACCTCAGGGCGCTTGTCATCCCCGAACCAGGGCGCATCAGCACATTGCACAAAGGCTGCTCGGCCCTCTTCCGAAACATTGCGCCACAGCGTATTGCGATCGAGTCTATAGTTGGAGACATAGATATCGGAGTGTCCGTCGTTATCATAGTCACCGGGACTGACACCTTTGCCGCATTGTTCGATGTCATCTCCTCTAAAACCCCAAGTCTCTGTAACGTTTTCAAAAGTCCCGTCCCCTTTATTGCGAAGGACAGCATCAGGAAGCCCTCCTGTTCCGTCTGGACTTTCATAACCTGAAATATAGACATCGATCAAGCCATCCCCGTCTCCATCGAACAGGCCGATCCCACCGGGATTCTTGACTGTTCTATTTGATGGACGGATCACAGGCCGAAAAATTCGCCCTTTGGTCTGTAAGGATACGCAAACCTTGTCCGGACCTGCAACAATGACGTCGACCAAGCCGTCGTTGTCGACATCGACAAAAGCCCCACAAATGCCTTTGATATCGAGACCCAGCTTGTCATCGACACGTATGAATCTGCCGCTGCCTTCCAGATTGCGCCACATTCCGTGACCAGGAACCAGCACATCCGCGTAACCGTCATTGTCGTAGTCTCCGAGAGCGATTCGATTGTACGCATCATCCGCTATCCTTAAACCACATTCCTCAAGACCAGTATTTCTGACTAGATCGAAGCGGATAGTCGTTTCGGGCTGGTCCTTAAGAAAAGGATTGGCTGATTTGTCCATCGCAAGTCCGCTTTCAACAAGGCAATACGCTGACAGGGATTCGTGTGGTAGAAGTTGCGTGATTTTAGCTTGGGCTATCGGGTTGTCCAATTGGCTGCTTTTCACAACTTCTTTAAAGGCTTCTACCAAATAGTGATAGTGTTTTTTCGCGAGTTCCACGCCTTGTCGTCTGTCATCAGAGTTTTTGGATGATACAAATCCGATGGCGAAATAAATGACAGCCTGTGAGGTGGCTGAACGGAGTGCCCTCTCCTCATTGGGAAGATTGAGATGATTCGAAAGGGAACTGGGAGAATCCAAAAGCGAATGGACCTGCTTTTCGGACTTTTCCCACAGGCCGAGGGCCTTTTCCCTCTGGCCGGTTTCCATCAGCCCCCAGAAGTAGACTCCTCGAATCATATGTTCCCTCCAGGTGCCATTCATGATTCCTTCCAGACGCCTGCTCAACTGGACGATCTCTTCACCGGTGATCGTTTCCCAATTATAAGCTCGACCGATTCTTCCCATAATAAGGTTCGCAGATTCCTCGATCGGGAGCGTTTTAGGGTCAACACCAAGTTTCACAAGTTTATCCAGAATTCGTGCCGTTTCGAGCTGGTTCGATTCATTAATGGCAGCGTTCAAATGGGACTTCAGCAGTTCAACGTCCTCGTTGTACCGACATGTCGGAGAGAAAAGGAAACACATGGAAAAAACAAGTATAGTGGACACAGTTTTGAGTTTCATGTTTCCTCCCATTAAAGATACCAATCCCTAACTCCAAGGGGACAACTGGAATCTTATCGTAAGGTATGAATTAATGCAATTGAACAAAGCCTAAGGGCTCTCCACATTCCAAACAGAATATACAGGTATCAGGATTCCTTTTAGAGGGGAGTGTAAATTCAAAATACCTTCAAAATACTTTGATTTAGTGATTCAACGGAAAGGAGGACGTAAAATGTATATATTTCGCGTCAATTAGAACTGCGGACTTCGGTTGACATGCATTGCCGAATTAAGTATTTATTAGACACATTTTTCGGGATTTTCATCATAGACAAAAAAGGAGGGGCTATATGCAGCAACTCGGCATGGAGCTTAAACCGAAGGAGCATAGCGAGGATACATAGATTTTAATCTGATTGACACTCTTTCCATAAATCAACATTATTTACCCAAAAGGCTGTAAAGGGATAGCAATGACAATCAAATGTCCTAAATGTAACGCTGACAATCCCGGGACGGCAACCTTCTGTGCCGACTGTGGCACTCAACTTCCATCCTTCGAGGATATCGAAGTCACAGAAACTATGGAAACACCCAAAGAAGAGCTAACTACAGGCTCTTCATTTGCTGGGCGTTACCAGATCATCGAGGAGCTGGGCAAAGGTGGTATGGGAAGGGTCTATAAAGTCCTCGATAAAGAAGTCAATGCCAAGGTCGCCCTTAAACTCATCAAACCCGAAATCGCTGCTGACAAAAAGACAATCGAGAGATTCCGAAATGAACTGAAGGTAGCCCGTGACATCGCCCACAAGAATGTCTGTCGGATGTACCATTTGGGCAAAGAAGAAGGTGCTTATTACATCACCATGGAGTATGTGTCGGGTGAGGATCTAAAGAGTTTTATCCGAAGATCGGGGATCATATCGGTTGGAAAAGCTATTTCCATAGCCAATCAGATTTGTGAGGGTTTATCCGAAGCCCACAGGCTAGGAGTAGTCCATCGTGATTTAAAGCCTCAGAACATTATGATAGACAAGGAAGGGAACGCCCGAATCATGGACTTCGGTATAGCCCGCTCTTTGAGGGCAAAAGGAATCACAGGATCAGGTGTTATGATCGGCACTCCAGAGTACATGTCTCCCGAACAGGTAGAGGGGAAAGAGGCTGATCAACGGGCAGATATCTATTCCCTTGGAGTGATCCTTTATGAGATGGTTACGGGTAAGGTTCCTTTTGAAGGTGACACACCCTTCTCGATAGGTGTCAAGCAAAAAAGCGAGATTCCTTGTCCTCCCATAGAAATCAATGAGCAGATTCCAGAGGACCTGAACCGGGTGATTCTCAAGTGCATGGAAAAGGATAAAGAGAAAAGGTATCAGAGTGTTGGTGAGCTTCATTCTGAATTTATGAACCTTGAGAAAGGTGTTCCGACCACTGAAAGAATTATCCCAGCAAGAAAACCCCTCACTTCCAGAGAGATAACTGTCCAATTTAGCCTAAAAAAGCTATTCATCCCAGCCATAATAGGTGTTTTAATTGTTATAGCCGCAATTGTAATCTGGCAGCTTCTTTCGCAAAAAGAAACCATATCTGTGCCTACAGACAAACCTATCCTGGCTGTCATGTATTTTGAGAACCATACAGGAGATGAGAATCTGGATCACTGGAAAAAGATGATTCCTGGTCTGGTCATCGCTGATCTCACACAGTCAAAATATATCGAGGTCTTGAGTGGGGAAAAGCTGTATAAAATTCTAAGCGACCTCAACCAGGTGGATGCAAAGAGTTATTCTTCAGACATTTTGAGGCAGGTAGCAACCAGAGGAAGAGTCAACCACATATTGGTCGGTAATTATGCCAAGGCGGGAGAGCTCATAAGAATCAATGCGACCCTGCAGGATGCTCGTACAGAAAAAATAGTCGGTTCTGAGGGAGTGGAAGGGAAGGGAGAGGAAAGTATTTTCCCCATGATTGACGAGTTAACGAGGAGAATCAAAACGAATTTAAAGCTTTCAGATGAAGAAATTGCAAGCGATATCGATAGAGAAGTGGGGAAAATAACATCCAGTTCAACTGAAGCCTACAGATATTACATCGAAGGGAGAGATTATTTCAACAGGGGCGAGGGGCGCAAAAGTATCCAATCTATGGAGAAGGCAATCGCTATCGATCCTGAGTTTGCCATGGCGTGCAGATCCATTGCAATGACTTACAGCAATTATGGTTATGAGTCTGCAATGAAGAAGTACATTCATAAAGCATTTGAATTGACGGATCGACTTTCGGATAGAGAGAGATACCTCATCCAGGGCGAATTCCACAGGATGTCAGAGAGAACATATGATAAAGCCTTTGAAGCCTACGATAAGTTATTGGAAATCTATCCAACTGACCCTATTGGAACTGTTAATCTCGGGATATTGTATTACGAATTGGAAGAATGGGATAAAGCCATAGAACGCTTTAAAGTAACAATCCAGAATAAGGATGAGACCTTTTTCTCTTATTTTAATATTGCAGGAGCATATGCGGCTAAAGGATTGTATGATAAAGCACAGGAAGTTCTTGAGTATTATCTCGATAATTTTCCAGACGATCCAATCATCCGTTGGGCATTAGCTCATAATTACATCTGTCAGGGAAAATACGATCTCGCTTTTGATGAGTTGGAAAGAGCCATATCTTTTTTCCAACATTGGTATTTTATCTTTACGAAAGGAGATCTTTACCTTTATACAGGAGATCTGTTGAAAGCGGAAAAAGAATATCAGAAACTCCTGGAAGTAACCGAACCATCGGCCCAGAACATGGGTATAGAGCGTTTGGCAGCGTTATATATTTTGCAGGGAAGGTTTAACAGAGCAAAAGATCAATTCAAACAAGCAATTGAACATGCAGATAATATCGGGGAAAAGGCCTGGAAATCTACCGCCCATCTTCTCTTGGCAGCGATATATTTAAATACCGGAAATCCTGAAAACGCATTAAACGAGCTGGAAATCGTTTGGAAAATAGCCACGGCAGAGGAATTGCAGATCGATCAAAGAATGGCATTACTGGGAAAAACACGTGCCTACCTTGATATGAAGCTGCTGGATGATGCTCAAAGAGTAGGGGATGAGCTTGAGGATTCGATCCGAAAAGGAATAAATCAGAAACTTATGAGATATTTTTATCTTTTGAAGGGAAAGATAGAACTGGAGAGAGAGAATTATCTCAGCGCCATCGAACAATTCAAGAAAGCAATCTCTTTATTACCTTCCCAATACGATGCTATTTACGGCGAAAATCATGCAGAATTTTTTGATTCCCTGGCTTTAGCGTATTACAAGGCTGGGGATTCAGAAGCAGCTCGAGAAGAGTATGAAAAAATAACGAAACTGACATCGGGTAGATTATGGGATGGAGACATCTATGCTAAAAGCTTCTACATGCTGGGGAAGATTCACGAACAGCAAGGTGACACAGCCCAAGCCATAGAGCACTACGAAAAATTCCTCTCCCTCTGGAAGGATGCTGACCCTGGTATCGCTGAAGTAGAGGATGCCCGCAAGAGGCTGGAGAATCTTAGTACTCTAAAACGGCATATTTATCCCTGAAAATACACAAATAAGGATCTTTTTTGGCCCTAAATGGGATAAATATTTTAGTCTTTTCGAGCGCGGATTCTCCTATTTGAATTCGAAAACGTACTCCTGGATGCCGTGACGCAACAGGAAGGAACAGGATACAGTGAATTGCTCCATGAGTTTGACGATATCCCGCGGCTGATGGCGTGGGCTTGGTCTGGTTTCCTGGGTTGGTATTTCGTGGATCATCTGTTCGCGGTTGAGAATTCTGAACATCGTGGGTGATGCAGGGATGTCCGGAAGAATTGAGATCATCGCGAATAGCCTGGTCCCGGGACGGCACCAGCGGCTCAGCCTCTGAACAAGCACCGCGAGTTCCCGCAGATCGAAGTAATTGAAAAGGTCCCAGACAAGGATAATGTCAAAAACCGTTTCATCACTGAACGGAAGCAGCACGGAAAACGCTTCCTCATCGCACTCCTCCTCTGGTTTAACCGCTGCTTTCAACTCCCGGTAACTGCGATAGAAGTCCTGGATATGCAGCCTACAGGAGAATTGCGACCAGAATTGCACATTATCTTCAAGGGCGGGGCCAAGATCCAGGATGGAGTAAGTTCGATCGTCCTGCACCGTGTCAAGCAGCGCATTCAGTCCGAGCGATTTGCAATCTGTAGAAGAAACCACGGTTTCTCGATGGGCACTCTGAGTCATGGGATGCTTCGCCGAAAGTTCTCTCTGCGGGCTGACTCGTGCTGTTGTATTAGACCTTATCCCCGGACTTATCCAAATTTTGCAGCTGATGTAACGGAGGCTTCACTGCAGCAGTGTCTTTTTTTAACGGTTTTGCTTCTTCTGCTGGTTTGGAGGTCATGTCGATGCTGCCTTTGAAATCCGACCCGTCCTCCAGACTCACACGTGCGGCAAAAAGGTTGCCTCGCACCTTGCTAGATTTCCGCAAGATAATCTGCTCTGATCCATAAAGATTACCTTTGACATCTCCCATAATGACGATGCTCCGTCCATGGATATCAGCCTTGATGCGCCCGTTCGTACCGATTGTGACGTTGTGCTGATCCAGTTCGATCTTACCATCGATCTTGCCCTCCACAAACAGATCCTCGCCGCCCGAGAGGCTGCCCTCGATCTTGATAGAAGAACCGATCAAAGCCTGTCCCTTGGCAGACGGTGGTTGACTCTGTGGGGCCGATTGCTGTGGTGAGTTTTGAAAGGGAGTTTGGATTGGAGGACTGTCCTTTTCCGATTTTTTCCAGCTCATTGTTTACTCCTTGTCTTTAAATTGAGATTAAAAAATGCCCAGTTCTTCACCGACTGAACGAAGCCTCCTGTCCCCATTTTGTTCTAGCCCAACTTAAATAATGATAGTCCGATGCCCTATCGGATGTCAAGTCTAGTGGCTCGCTAATGCGATGAGCCATAATTTTTAACGCACATGAAGCCCCAAAATAGCGGCCTGTAATTTTCTTGCGCATTGCACGGGGCAGGGCTAAATCCTCGGCTTTCTACCCTTTTGAATAAAGCATGCCACGAGAATTGAATGTGACATAATGTGAAATAATGTGAAATAATGTGAAATAAAGTGACATTTCTCCATAGCTTATTGACATAAGGCTAATTTCCAACAATTATTAAATTAGGGAAATGGCAATTTATTTATGTAGAAGGGAAAATTATATATTAATTATCGTATGAGCTTGCACGCTCTGGCAAAAGAGCTAAGGGCAGCGATATAAATCAGGATTGGCAAGATCTAGCAGGATCATTGTTGCATAAATAACAAAAAGGGAGGGAATATAAAATGGATAGAACACATAAAGAATCCCCATTGGATGTCCCGGTCATCATCGATGATGTCAAGGAAACGGGGGAGTTCAAGATGAGCCGCTGCACCTACTTTTCCGTGGCATCCACACTGCTTTCCGCCGGCCAGTCATTCGATCTTCGCGAAGCGAAAGTCCCATATTTGATGGTCGGGGTGACGGGCGTGATATCTCAGCCTTCTGATAAGTCGCGACTTTTTGATGAACCCCAAAAGATCGCCGGTTTCTTCGATGCTGTCGAAGAAAAACCCGATTTCTACGTGGATATCAACGACATCTGGCTGCCTAATTCTGTTTTTGTTGGGAAAAAGCCGGGGAGAGGGAATGTCTTCAGGATAGGGATTGAACTTTTCAGTGTTGCATTCCGGTTCCAGAACGAGCAGATCACAGAAAGGGAATTTCTGGATTTCTGTCAAAAAAGGAACATGCCGGCAGAATTTTCTCCAGAAGAAACAGAAGCCTTCTCCATATGGGGGAAGCAGCAGATAGATGATGCAAAAGAGCATTATCGAACGAGAAAAGAACTCTGGTTGAAACACGTAAACCAGGTCAAGGCAAAATCCTTTGAAGAGCTTAAAGGAGGAAAAAAATGAGCCGGTTGACTGTAACACTCATTGATGTTGGTTGGGGGGACTCCATTTTGATCGAGTCAGAGGATGATCACGGAAACAAGCAGTTTGCTCTTGTAGACTCAAACGACAACGCCGAGATGCGTTCCTCGTATATTTTCCTGAGGAGGCATTTTGAAAAATTAGGAAAGAAAGTCGAGTCGCAGAATAAACCCTTTTTTGAATTTATCATGCTCTCTCATGCCCATACAGACCATGGGCGCGGCTTGAAGTCCATCATGCAGGTATTCGGGACAAAAAACTTTCTATATCCCAAGTTTCATGATCCCGGAATTTGTGCCGAACTGCTTCGTTTTTCCAGAAGGTCTTCCAATGTGGGTCATTTTCAGTCTGTGGACGATTCAGATGCCATTACCTTAGGTGATGCTGTGATCAGTTTTTTGTGGCCCAAACGCAACGCCGTGCCGCTGCCGGATACCGAAAACAACAACTCTGTTGTCATGAGGCTGAGGCTGGGTAATGACTCTTTGATCCTGAATGGCGATGCCGAAAAAGAAGTGTGGCAGCAAATCAAGACCAGTATTCCCGATGATACAAAGTTCTTCAAGGTTCCCCATCACGGATCGGTAAACGGAACGTTTGACGGTCCAAATGCGGCCTGGCTGAACAACTGTCCCCCAGAGGCCTTACTGGGGATCAGCAGCCATGTGACTCCCCATCCCCATCCGTCCCAGCGGGTGATCGATCTTTTTAATGCCAACCACAGAAGATATTTCCGCACAGACATAAGCTATCATCTCTCTTTCTCCACTGAGGGGAATGGAATAACTCCAGTCTATTCTCATTAATGCCTTAAAGTGTGACGAAAACTTCTCGACCTCAGAAAAGACACTAACCCAGGCATAACAGAGGCAGATGATGCAAGAAAGGGACTGGATATAGGGATTTTGACTTTAAGGGCTGTTGCCCGAATAGAAATAGAAAGTAAAAAATGCTAGAAAAACTATAAAAAAAAGGAGGGCATATTATGAAATTTATCCATTTAAGCGATCTTCATTTCCATCGTCATGATGTAGACAATAAGGAAATAATTGCAACACTTAAATACGTCAAGGACAATTATAAGAATCATTACATTGTAGTTACGGGAGATATTGTTGATGATGGCCATGAAAAACAGTATGACAATGCCTACGAAGCCTTAAAGGAATTTGAGGGGCGGATCTTCATTTCCCCTGGAAACCATGATTTTGGTGCCGTGGGTGCCTTTTACAGCCTGGAAATGGCCAAACGGTTTGATGAAAAACTTTCCATTCCTTTAAAACAGGGTGGGACTTTCTCCGAAGAGAATACGCCTGTTGTCAATGTAGTACGAGAGAATAAATAACGATCAGATTATGTTTATTGCGCTTGATACCAATCTTGAAACGGATCATCCTTTTGATTTTGCCTGCGGAAAGGTTGGAGAGAAACAACTAAATTCACTTCATACAATTCTTACAAATCATACTGTTCCAGAAATGAAAAAAATATTATTTTTTCATCACCACCCTTTCATACATAATGATCCTTTCATGGAACTCAAAGATGCGATTGAGCTAGCTCGGACAGTATACAATAAAGTAGATGTCATTTTATTCGGTCACAAACATGTGATAGGAGAATGGAAAAATTGGTGGGGAACAAAATATATTTTGGCCTCTGATAATTCTCCAGGGAAAAGCAAAGCAGCTGAAATTACAATTGAAAAAGGAATAATAAAAGCCGATTACATTGATATTTATTGATTTAATCGATTGTCACTGCCACAACATAAATTTATACATTGCCTGCTCAAAAGGTTTATGCCACCGGAATCTGGGCCTGCACAATACCTGGATTTTGCTGAAAAGTCTATTTTGGAGATTGGGCAGAAATTGTTTCAGGAGATGGATGAGGCTGGAGGTGAAAAATGAATCGTGATCGATATACTATCATGGATTTGCATGTGCACCCTTCGCTAAAAACCTATTTGTTCGATAAAAAATTGAATAAGCGGCATAGAACCGGAGGCGCATGGAATCCCTTTGCAATGCGCGTCGATCTCCCAAAAATCATCGATGGGGGAGTGGATGTGATTTTTTCTACTATCTACTTGCCAGAGAAGAAAATGATTGAGGATTGCTGGTTTTTGAAATTGCTTACAAATTTTGTTGGTAAAAAATTACGGACAATAACGAAAGACCCTCCGTTCGAAGTAACGATGAAAATCCTTGAGCACTTCGAAGAAGCTGTATCAATCGCCAAAATAAATGGTGTACATGTAGCAGAAATGGCGAGATCAAAATCCGATCTCTATCGGATTCTTGACGAAGGGAAGATTGCTGTTATTCACTCAATAGAAGGGGCCCATTCTTTAGAGGGAAAATTAGAGAATGTTAAAACGTTCTTCGATAAAGGAGTAAGCCTTTTAACATTGGCTCATTTCTATGAAAATGAAGTCGGATATACCGTTGGAGGCATACCTGAGGATAAAAAATTTCTGTGTTGTTTTAAGAATGAGAGCGAGCAGCATGGAGGATTGACAGATTTTGGACGAGAAGTGGTCGATTACTCCAGCAATATATGAAGACGTATTCTGGCCTTATGTCTCCAGCGGAAAAGCAGAGATTCAACGAGTTGATGCAAAAATGCAAAAAATAGAATCTAACGGCTTGTTTCATCCAAATGCTAAAAGTCCCATAAGTATTATGATCTGATAAGGTTTCCATTATTTCTTTCGTCTCGAATAAATTTGAGCGCTTGTCTAAATATAGTGCCAAATTAATACTCGAACACTTTTTTTCGGCCACACAACAACAAAAAAAAGCTGATGGTTCTATCCGTAGACCCTGAATCTGCAACAATGATCTCATCAGAAATATCCAACAGGGATTCTATACAAGGCCGGATATTCAATTCTTCGTTTTTACAGGGGATGATAGCGGTTAATTTTTGCTTCATGGAAACATTGTTACTTTATCACATTTGGATTTTAAACAAAATGATGTATTCTTGTGTACATTTTTCCGTTTCTAAAAATTCCAAGCGGAAACTATAGTTATTCCAACCTCCACTTTTTTGTTATCTTTTGTTTACACTCTTCAAAAGGTTTTCTGGTGCGTACAGTTCAGGAACACCAGGGCTGCAAGGCCTTTTCCCGCAATCTGGCCCATTTCGTGAATCATCCTTCCTGCCATGAGCAGGGTCTATTGCCAACGTCATCCGGAACGCACAGTTTTTTACAGCGTCCTCTTCCATTATTATGAACCATTCCTTCTGGAATATGAGAACCGATTTGAAAAACACTATGGTCACCTGCGGCCTATTGTTCAGGAAGTGGTAGACAAGTACTTGGACTGCGGCAATCCAAAGTGTGGGTTTGTGCGGATCAGATGTCCTGATTGCGGGGCTGAAAGGCTTCTTATGTTTTCCTGCAAGACCCGCGGCTTCTGCCCCTCCTGTCATGCCAAACGCCGTGAAGAGTGGGGTGAGTGGATGAGAGAGAAACTCATCCTGGATACACCTCATAGACAGGTGGTCTTCACCATACCTAAGATGCTGCGGATATTCTTCAAATTCAACCGTTCGCTTCTCTCTGAACTCTGTGTCTGCGGCAAAGAAGCACTTATTAAATACCTAAAGGCAACCACAGAAAGAAATATCACCCCGGGCATCATTGCGGTGATCCAGTCATTTGGAAGCCGGATAAACTTTCATCCACATCTTCACTTTCTGATCACAGAAGGAGGGACAGATAAACAAGGACAGTTCTGCAAAATCTCTAACTTCAATGATCCTTTGCTCTGTAGATTTTTCACCCTTGAGGTCTTCTCGCTTCTCCTTGAAAAAAAGTTGATCAATCAAAACCTTGTCCAAAAGATTCTTCACTGGCGCCATACAGGCTTCAATGTTCACAGTAAGGTCAGAACCGAGACGAAAGAAGACGCTGAGAGGGTGGGCAAATACATGATAAGGCCTATCCTCTCTCTTAAAAAATTATCCTTAGATGAAGCGCAGGGGCAGGTCGTCTATCAATACGGAAAGCACCCCGCTGAGACAGAGTCGATGGATTATCTGGAGTTTATCGCCCGGGTTACCTCTCACATCCCTGATAGAGGACAGGTTATGGTCCGCTATTACGGCCTCTATGCCAATGCCCACAGAGGAAAGATGAGAAAAACAGGAGCCGACCCTTTGTGTCCCCTTATTATTGAAGATGAAGATCCGTTTTTGCCCTCTAGAGGATGGGCTGAGATGATAAAGAAGGTCTATGAGATCGATCCCCTCATCTGTCCAAAATGCGGAGGAACCATGCGCATTGTCTCATTTATTGAAGATCATAAAGTCATAGACAAGATCAACAAACACCTTAATTTGACCTTTAAGGCCGAACGGCCTCCGCCTCCTCAGGCTGTTCAACAGGAACTGGCAGCCGAGGATTTTGCAGAATGTTTTTAAACATAAGACATAACAAGGTGGTAAAGTCTATATTGTTTTTGGCCTTTTTTGAGGCTTTATTCCAGGATTGTCAAATATTGTGTATTATTTTTGATATTTTGTGCTTTGACATCAGAATTTTCTTATAATAAGTATATCCAGATAGTTCAGAGGGACAAAATAGGTAAAAAATGAGAGCCGGTCAACATCAACAGAAAAACGAAATTCGTGTATGCAACAACTTCAAAAGGAGGATTTATGCACAGAAGTAAGATCGTAATTCTAGCACTGATTCTGACTATAGCTAGTGCTTGGAGTCATACCGAGAGGGTACATCAAGAGAGTTCCTTGCTATCCAGCTTGGAATACAAGCGACCAGCTTTCAAGTTCACTGAAGTCGTTGATGGGATATATTGCGCTCAAGGGACAGAGAACCTTCCTGTATGGTGCAATGCGACAATCATCATCAATGAGTCGGACGTAATCATCGTAGACTCCCATATTATTCCAGCGGCAGCTACTGCTCTGTTGGAAGAGCTGCAGGAGGTCACACAAAAACCCGTTAGCTATCTCATAAACTCGCATTACCACTTCGATCATGTGTTGGGAAATCAGAGTTATCCTGACGATGTTGACATTATTGGCCACGAGTTTACGAGAGACGCAATCGTCTCTGGGGCTTCAATGTCGGGGAGAGCATACGATTTATACATTGGTGGAATTCCCAGTCAGATCAAATCGTTACGCGAGCAGTTAGAAACTGTCTCTGATCCTGAAAAGAGAGTTGAACTGGAAGGATGGCTGACTTACCGTGAGAACCTTTTAGCTGGTCTCCGTACCCTCAAGCCTAAAGCTCCAAACATTGTCTTCAGGCGAAAACTGACTTTATATCATGGTGACCGTGAGATTCGACTTCTATTCTTTGGTCGAGGACACACTGGTGGAGATATCGTAGTTCACCTGCCACGTGAAGGCCTGCTCATCACCGGAGATTTAATCTATGAAAGTCTTTCGTACATGGGGAATGCATATTTTGATGAGTGGGTAGAGACTTTAGAACGCCTGAAGAGTCTTGAATTCGACTGGATCGTTCCCGGTCATGGTGCACCTTTCCAAGACCGCAACAGGATCGATTATTTTCAGTCGTACTTACGGGATTTCTGGGAGCGTGTCCAGAAACTCTATAAAGCTGGTGTCAGCGCCGCAGAGGCAACGAAGCGAATCGATATGCGTGACCACTCTAAACACTATCCGGAAATTAAAAGTGTAGGAGTTCACCCGCATGCAGTGGAGCGGGCTTATGAGTTGCTTGATAAAGGAGTGAAGTAGACCAATAAGCACTCCTTAAAGAGAGTTGATAATCCCGGCCTTCCTGAAGTTGAAGACGCGAAGAAAAGGCTGGCTGGGTTGAAGGGCAATTGAGGTGTGTGGATGACGCAGAAAATCCCCAATCCAACACGACAAAAAGTCGACAGTCCCATCAAAGAAGTGGAAATCAAGATGGCCGTAAATCATTTAGAATCAGTCCATTAGAAAGGATTTTATTTTTCCGATATACGGACTTCGAATCCAAAGGTCGGGGGTTCAAATCCCTCCGGGCGTGCCACTTTTTTTCTATAGAACTCCCCTTGATAAAAATGTCCCAAGGTTTCTCTCAAGTAATCTCTGGTCGATTCTTTCCATCTTTACCGAGAACTATCTTTTTTGTCATGAGGTGAAGGACTTCGACCTTTTGTTCATCTGATAGAGCATTCCATTTGTTTCCGAGCATAGATACAATTCCAATCGCAGAGAATCCCCTGAATTTGCCATGTTTTGTTCTGTTAATCAGCAGACCTAGAAGAAATGGAGAGCCTCCTCAGGGGAGGAGTTGCTCAACTGAGAAATCTTTGATACTCTGTTTGAGGCAAAGATAGGTAAAGAGAGATAGGGTGCTGAAAAAATTCAAGACTTTTGGCACCACTTATGTTTTTCTTTGCTCATATCTAGTTCTATTCCTTTTCCTGTTTGTCTCTCCTGTCCAATCCACTTCCTTAGATCTTAATGAATATCTCATAAAGAATTGGACAGCCCAGTCGGGCTTGACCCACAACACAATAACCGCCCTTGTCCAGACACAGGAAGATTATGTTTGGATTGGGACATCCACAGGTCTGGTGCGGTTTGACGGAGTCCGGTTCAAGATTTTTGGAAGGAATAATTCGCCTCTAAAAAACGACCAGATCACAACTTTATACGAAGACGCCAACAGTATACTCTGGATAGGCACTAACGGTGGAGGTCTTTTTTCTTACGAAAAGGACTCCTGGGCAAACTATTCTGTAGAAGACGGTTTGTCCAATTCAAATATTCGAACACTCACCGGTGATTGGCACGGCGATCTCTGGGTGGGGACGGATTACGGTCTCAATCGTTTGGGCTCAGACGGCATTCAGTCCTACACGTCCGAAAACGGACTCTATGACAACATTATCACCACACTGACCACAGACATATGGGGTAATCTCTGGGTGGGCACTCTTCAGGGTGGCCTGGCAATGTTTAATGGGGAAGTTATCGCAAATTTCACTTATGATGACGGACTTCTGAATGTCTCGGTTCAATCTCTTGCCGCGGACCGGCTGGGAAACATCTGGATCGGAACCCTGGAGGGTCTCTTTGTCTTAAGAGACAATGAACAAACCATTTATTCAGTGGCTGGTACATCGTACACACCCATCACATCTCTTATTGAGGACAAACAAGGGGTGCTTTGGATGGGCACAATGGCCGACGGACTGAAATGTATGTTCACGGACACCTTGACAGGTCTGTCGTCCGATGATGGCCTTCCGGATAACTTCATTCGATGTCTTCTTTTCGATAGGGATGAAAACATCTGGATTGGAACCGACAACGGCGGGCTCGTTCAATTGAAAAAGTCTAGGGTTAGAAACATAACCGGAGATAACGGACTTCCCGAGAATGCCGTGTATGCCGTATTGGAGGACCAAGAGGGTTCTGTATGGATTGGAACAAGAAACAGCGGTCTCTGTAAAATGAGGGACTCCCAAATCATCGAAACCATCGATAGACAGTCAGGCTTGTCTAGCAGCAAGGTGCGGATTCTCCTAGAGGACAAAAAAGGTCTGCTTTGGATTGGAACAGAAGATGGTGGCGTGAACATTCTGCAGAACGGACAAATCCGTCAGATCACGTCAGAAAATGGAATCTCTTCGAACAATATCACGGCTCTTCTCCAGGATAAAAATGGAATCATCTGGATAGGAACAGACAAGGGATTGAACCAATTCAGTGATGGAAAGATAAACCTCCGCAACGACCTTGCTGGATTGGCCAATTATTCTGTTAATGTTTTATTAGAAAGCCGCCGTGGAGTTCTGTATGTTGGAACAAATGTGGGGCTCTTTCGATTTTCCGAAAATTCCATGAAAAAACTGAATCTTATGGAAGATGAATCGGTTTTAGAGATACTCTCCCTGTATGAAGATGAAGAGGACATCCTCTGGATAGGGACAAACGGGGATGGCTTGATAAGACGCGCCGATACAGAAACGATTTTCCTCACGACTGCAGAGGGTTTGTGGGACAATTATATCTTCTCGTTTGTTGAGGATGAAGACCGGAACCTGTGGATGAGCTCGAACAAAGGCGTATTCTATATTCATCGGAAAGAGCTGAACAATTATCTCGAGGGCAGGATCTCTAGCCTCAATCCGACCTGTTTTGATGAAACTGAAGGCATGGCCAGTTCCCAGTGTTCTGGTAGGGGGAAACCCTCTGTTTGGAAAACCGGAACCGGCCAACTTTTTTATCCGACAGGCAGAGGAGTGGTTTTGTTCGATCCATCAAACATTCCTGTCAAAACGGTCCCTCCCAGGGTTCTTATCGAAGAGGTGCTTGTCGATAACCACTCGGTCCTCGATGAAGTATTCCCTGAATTTTCGTCCAGGAGTCGTATCATCGAGTTTTCCTTTACTGCCCTTGAATTTTCAGCGCCGGAAAAGATACGCTTCAAGTACAAAATAGACGGCTATGATCAGGAATTTAAAATCCTTCCTGTTAACGCCGAACGCACAGCCAGGTATCTGAACCTCACTCCTGGAAAATATCGGTTTTTTGTTACTGCAGCTAATAACGACGGAATCTGGAATGAAGAAGGTGCTTTTTTTGATTTTAAGATTCTTTTCCCATTCTATAAAAAATCCTTATTCTTTATCCTTCTCGCTCTGGTTATCCTATCCATTGGTTTTAGTGTGATTTTTATCAACCATCGGAAAAAGGAAAAAAAACGCCAGAACAAGTATAAGACAGTCAAGCTCGATCCGGACAGAGCCGAGGGCATCGTTTCACAACTCTTGTTTCTTATGGAAAAAGAAAATATCTTTTTGGATCCAAATCTTACCCTCAGCAAACTTGCCCAGAAACTGAGGATTCACTCCAATCAGCTTTCCCGCATCATAAATGAACGCTTTGGATTGAGCTATAACGACTTTGTCAATAAATACCGTATCGAAGAGGCAAAAAAGAAGCTGACTTCCTCGGAAGATAATAAGAGCACGATACTGGATATCATATACAGTACCGGATTTTATTCAAAATCTGTATTTAACACGGCCTTTAAAAAATTCACTGGCATGACCCCTTCAGAATACCGAAAGAAAAACAAGTAGAACAGGGGTTCTAAATTGCAATTCCGGACGACAATCCCTTTTAAAAAGACTAGATTACTGTCCATAGGATCTAAATGGACTTTTTATCAAATAAGGAGAAAAAGAAAATGAAGAAAACAAAAGCCATCCTTTCAGTGCTCATTTTTTTGAGCTTGCTGATGTCGACTGGACTTTTTGCAGCTCAAGAGGAAAAAATTGAAAAGACTTTCGATAAAAAAGACGAAGTTCGATTCAAGCTTGTCCTTGGTGACTGCCAGCTGGAGAAGAGCAGCGATGGTCGTATTCATGTCCATCTTGTCTATTCTTATGGGCCTAAGATGAACTACGTTCCCAAGCTTGAAGAAAGAGGAGACACTCTTTATCTTGAAGAAAAAATACGCGAGAAAAATCCAAGGGGTTATTCCAGATGGACAGTCGCCATTCCGGATGAAACAGAGATAGATTTCAGCTCTGCTTCCGGAAATTTATTCATTGAGGATTTGGATCTTAAAATTGACGGATACACAGGAACCGGGGAAATCGATCTCAAAAAAGTCCGGGGAAAATTCGACCTCATCTCCGGTACAGGTCGTGTCAAAGTTTCGGATTCAGAAGGAAACTTTGAAGTCAGGTCTGGAACGGGAAGGGTCATTATTGAAAACTGCAGAGGCAATTTTGACGCCAGCAGTGGGACAAGCGATGTCCGGGCGGAAGGGCTGACCATCGAGTATGAGGGTGATTTCGATTCTGGAACAGGTGACGTCGAAGTGGCTTTCCCCGATGGAACAGACTTTGAGCTGACTCTCGATTCGGGAACGAATGATGCCGTACTGGACATGAAGGGCAGGTCCATCGAAGGGTATTTTGAGTTAGAATGCCAGGCTAAAAGAGGGCGAATCATATCCCCGGTCAAGTTCGACGACGAAGAGGAGTATGGGGATGACGACCAGAAATACTTCCGCAAATCCTTCACAAAGGGAAATGGCACGCCAAAGGTCTACATCAGGACTGGAACTGGCAAAGCCAAACTGATTAAATAATTAAGGACATTTAAAACATATAAGATTTCCAGCCCCAAATTTAAATTTTTTCATCTCTCCGAATACTGGATACTGATGACCTGCCCCCTGATTAGGTCCATTTTCTAAGCTGGGATTGGTTTGATAATCCTTCGACCTCAGGAAGGATGCGGACCAAGGTATTGCTGAGGTTGATGATGCCAAGAAGAAGCTGGCTAGGTTGAGGGATAAATAACACTTACATCAATTCGATTTGACACTAATATCCATTCCTTGATAATATTTTGCCGACCATATAAGGGGAAGAAGTGGCAACACAGTGTCCAAAATGCAACGCTGATAATCCTGATACAGCTAAATTCTGCAGTGAATGTGCTACACCTCTTCCATCAGCAGAGGAAATCTCTATTTCCCACACCAAGACTCTCCTAACACCTGTTAAGGATTCAATCAAAGGGACAACTTTTGCAGACAGATATCAGCTCATCGAAGAGCTGGGCAGAGGAGGGATGGGAGTTGTCTACAAAG
>CAYPGQ010000066.1:0-22449 GCA_964410125.1 uncultured Eubacteriales bacterium
CTGCGTGGGCCACTGCCTTGCCGCTGCAGCAATCTCAACTCGTGAATAATCCAGGCCTCCTGAATTATTTATAAAAATTGCCGATTCTATCATTTTTTGTGATTGCTCAGGCAACAGTTGTTATTGAGCCGAAGAGTTTTTGCAGGTATGTAAAACTACTCAACTGTTCCCCTAGAGAGGCTTTTAGGAGGGAAATAGAAGTTGATATCGTTCGAGCCAGATGGATGCAGCTTTTCGGACAGTGGATTCCGGGTCCTTCTCGGCGATTTTTTTTAGAAGAGTGAGGGTTTCCTTCACTCCGGACTGACCCAAAATCAAAACAACCTTTTTTCTAACTCCGGGATCAGGGTCGTTAAGCGCGATGTCCGACAGGAGACCGATAGCCCTCGTCTGATCCATCTGTAACAGAGCCATGAGTGCAGATAGTTTGATATCGATTTTCGACCGGTCTTGAACCGACAGGCCTTTTTCGATGACTTCGATATATTCCTTGTGACCCATCTGATAGAGCCTAAGCGCGATATCAATCCGCAGGATCTCGGCATCATCCGCCCACTCATTCTCTGGAAAATCCGAGATCAAACGGTCCAAATAGGGAAACGTTTCGGTTTTGAGACGTATGACTTCTCTGCGATCCTCCTTTCTCCGGCTGAGCCGGTCAGAGGAATGGGATATCCAGAACAGAGCACTTCCCAGCTCGCGGCTGTCAGGAAAGTACGAAATGAACCAGGATAGAATCTGGATGGCTTTTTCATAGTCCTCATCATAGATAGCGGATTTTGCCACTATCAGAAATCCGGCCGCGGTTTCAGTCAGGATCAATTCGATATTCCTTCTGTTGGCATTGAGCAAGACATCCGTCATCTCTGACATCCTTTCCTCAGAGAACGCGCTCACAATCCATGTTCCCTTCTTGAGAAACCGGAGAGTCCATTTTCCCTTCTCGTCCGTTATGGTTTCTCTCTTGATATCCGAGCGATCCACGAAAAATCTTGGAGGATAGGAAGACGGCGGTATTGTTGGTGTGGGGAAACTGACTTTTCTTCCGCCGAAAACGGCCACAACCTTAGCCCCGACCCTTGGGGAACCATCTTCATCCCGGACATACCCGCTCATGAAAAGTTTTCCGCGGCCAGCCTGTGCAAGAGCAATTGGACTTAAAAGAATGATCAATATAATGAAGCTTATTGCTTTTGTGATAGACCCCCAAATATCCATCATAGCTTCGCCTCCTTGCCCGATTTCGATGCTTGATACAATCCTATTTGCCTGATCCTGAAAAAGATATCTTTATCTTTGATTAGAGTTTTGATGAACGCATGGGTTTCAGATGATGCCGCCTCGAAGTTTGCTGCCTCATAAAGGAGAATCTCAAGATCTCTCAGCAACTCTGTGACAGAGAGATCGGCCGATTTCTCGAGGAAAGCCTGAAGAGTCCTGTTTTGGAACAATAAAAAGCGGGCGCGTTGTTTTTCGAGATCGAAGATTTGTCGGTCGGATGCCAACGATCTCCGATTATTGTATTCCAACAGGGCCATGCCGACTTCTTCCAAATGTCGTTGGATCAGCCGACTGGTAACTTCCTGCTCATGGGATTGAAGAGAAAGGTCTGCCGCCGGAGGCAGGAAGATGTGCCTCCCGATCACAATTCCCAGAAGAAAAATTCCCAGTGCCGCCAGTGCTTGCAGCATGCGCCGATTTTGGAAAATCCGGCGCTCTCGAGCCCATGTGTTTTTTGTCAAACGCTTCCGGATAACTTTCCAGGATTTATTCCAGTCAAAATCCGGCCGCTGGCCTGGAAGACCGGCCATCCGCTCGAGGTCTTTCTTTATCTCTGCGTATCTCCTCAAGCAGGAAGGACAATCCTTGAGGTGAGCCTCCAAGGATTGCTGTCTGTACGGATCCAAATCTTTGCTGAACGAAAGGATCATTTCCTTTTCGGCATCCCGGCAGTTCATGACTCCCTCCTCCCGTAAATCGCCATTCGCTGCCGAAGCTTGACGACGGCCCGGTATAATTGTTTGCGAACGCTCCCCTCCGAGCATTTCAAGTGGGCGGCCACCTCCGCGGTGCTCATCCCATCGGAATTTTTAAGAATGAAGATCATCCTCTGCTTTGGCGACAAGATGTCCAGCCCTTTATAGAAGGCTTCTCTGATTTCCCCGTTCGCATACTGCTTATCCGGCTGAAAAGGCCTTATGGTCTGAATGTCGATATCCCTGATCTCGGATCCGGATCGAAATGTTGTGCGATTCTTTCTCTTTAGGAAATTGATGGCGCAGTTTATGCCGATCCGGTAGATCCAGGAGAAAAAGCGGGCATCCGGAAGCGGCTCGTACCGTTTGATGGCTGTAAAACTCTTGACAAAAATATCCTGCAAAAGCTCCTCCGCGTCCTGGTAGTTTCCCACGTAGCGGAATGCAAGACCGCCGATGGCCTCCCGGTAGCGAATATACAGCTTTTCGAAAGCTTCCTCATGACCCTTTTGGGCCGCTGCAATTAGGGCTTCTTCCTCGACGTCCATTCCTCAAAATATATTTTTATGCGTTTACTCCCTCGGATTCAAAAAACCGATTCCGCTCCGAGGACTAACAAACTTTATATAAAATAATACAGAAAAAATAACAACTGGTTTAGAGTATGATCAACATCGGGAACGGGGATTAGCCAACGATCTGGGCGTTGAAGCAGCGGTAGTTGTGGAGCTTTTGATCCCGAAAAACAAAGCGCACGAAAACATAATTGGTATACTTATGGACGTGTTCGTGGTAGCCTGCCCCGAATCCCTCGTCCGCTTCCGTTTCTATGGTCGCATCCTCGCTTCCTTTTTTGGCTAAGACCAACACGTTGTAATACCCTCTTTCCTTGAAAATCTCTTTGGCTTCCTTTCTTGAAAACGGAGCTCTGTGGTGGTTCTTCTTAAGGACAGTCTCCGGAGAGGGATCTGCACTTGCCCACCGTGCTTGAAGTTTGAATTCCCATTGGCCTGTGACCATGGGGATGACTTCCTCTGCACCCTTCCCTATCAACGGATCCAGTTTGCTTGCATAGAGATCAATCAACTTAGCTTCGCGGGTTGATGTGCAGCCGGTTAAGAAGATGGCGGCGATCAGGAATCCGGACAGTTTTGCTTTGAAGATCATGGTTACTACCTCCTTAAATAGTGTGAATTGCACATTCGCACACTCACGATCAAAACAATAAATCCGGTCCTATGACTGACAAACTCTATCTAAAAAAAACAATTCAAAATGAAAAACAGATTTAAATCCGATCTGGCAGAGTGTCAGTAGAAAGCAGAAAAAAATTGTTTATGTAATCGAATGTATTTGTAAAAAGATACCGAATTTCGAGAAGGAGCTAGATATGCGAAAACCCGAATTATCGAAGCTGTTTTTGATTCCCATAATCTTGGCCATGACAGCTGCTCTATTCGCCCCCACAGGACATCTGTCAGCGGGGAGGCAAAATGAAATGAAAGATCAGGTGCGATTGGAAGAGATCCTAAGGTCAACCGGCGAATACTGCGAAAGAGTCAAAAAGATAGCCTTGCATTATGTCTGTCAGGAAAATGTCATCGATATCGAAAATTTCTTTAAAGGCCCATCCCATGCATTGGGAATGCTGAGGGAAGAAAAGGCCTTCAATATCCGCCGGGTTAAACGCCGGACATACAGATATGACTATCAATTGGTCAGGAAGGGCAATGATCTTTCGGAACAGAGGATCATGCTTGAGAAAAACGGCAAAAATAAACATCAGGACAATGCAGATCTCAGCCATCTCAAGTATTACAGCCAGTACCTGGTTTTTGGCCCTGTAGGTTTTCTCAGTCGATACTGGCAGAACCATTTCACGTATTCTTTAATTGGGGAAGACATGATCAACGGGGAGCCGGCTTTCATCATCCAGGCCGATCCTAATGAGGTTCGTCTGGACAACTACAACATCGGTCGCATCTGGGTTAACAAAGATTTTCAAATTGTACGAGTGGAGTGGGAGCCGGCCTCCATACAAAACTACGAGGATGAAATCTTGATCTCACGGCTGGGGCCGTTTCAAAAGAAGGTGATGTGGAGAGTGGATTACACCGTCGAAAAAAACGGCGTCTGGTTTCCGGGCCGGCAGTTTATTAAGGAGATTTTTTTCCGGAATTCCAAAAACGGCTTTCAGCAAAAGGCCGTGAAGAGGGAAACGCATTTTGAATATAACGCGTACAAATTTTTTATCGTGGAGACGGATGTCAGATTTCAAAAGGAGGAATGATGTTTTCCACGCCTTTCGGCCGTGTCATATGTGCTTTCATGATAGTTTTCTGCGGTATTCAGGGCGGATGTTACTATGTACAACAACGTTTGAACGAAGGTGTGCAGCTCCAGGAAGAGGGGAAGCTCGAGGCCGCCATCGAGGAATATACCAGGGCCATTGAAATGAATCCGGAACATGCCTTGGCCTACTTCAACAGGGCACGCGCCGAAAGAGAAATGGGGGACCTGGAATCCGCTGCTGCGGATTTCACCCTGGCAATTGCAATCGATCAGGAATTTGCGGAAGCCTATCTGAATCGAGCCGATCTTTGGTCCTCAGAAGGAGAGTATACGGAAGCAATCCGCGATTTCACTCGTGTGATCGAGCTGGATCCCGTTCGGACCGATGCTTTCATTGGACGCGGAATCGCTAACATGGAAATGGGCGAGTACAGCTCAGCCATATTGGATTACACCCATGCCATTGCAATCGATCCATATTCTGTGCCTGCTTTTATCAACCGGGCTGATCTCAAAATCCGGACAGAAGATCTGGAGGGCGCCGATTGCGATTATTCGCAAGCTATCCGCATAGCACCCGACAGCGCTACCGCTTTTTACAACCGTGGGATCGTCCGGGAACGGATGAAAGATTACGCAGCAGCCATTCGGGACTATGAAAGAGCAGCTTTACTGTCTCCCGAACTCGCTACAAAGGCACAACAGAGAATCAAGTTCTGCAGAGAACGTTCATCCAAGATAATATCCTTAAAAAAAAAGGAAAATTACTGACCTGCCCCTCGTCAATCTACCACCTTAATAATTAGATTTTTGGCCTCATAAGCCCTACTCAAAAGGCTAACTTCATAGAATCAGAGCCAACTGCCAACACTGCAATGGATTCGTGCACCAAAGCCTGAGAAAACATACTTTACGATAACAAGCGATCACTTATAGGACATCAAAATATACTCAAGTCCTCCGGAGGGAACGTCCGTCCGCATGATGTAGGAATTTCCTTCCAGTTGGGAAACTCCCTCCTTGTCTTTACAGAACTCGGCTCCTGAGTAGGGCAGAAACAGAGCCTCCTCCGTTTGATAGTGCATGGGAAAGACGATTCGTTTCGGTTTCAACTGATCGATCACCGTGTCGGCCGCCTTCCCGGCGATGGTGAACCGGCCGCCCACCGGGATCATCAGGACATCCACGGGAGTGCCGATGGCTTCGACCTGCTCCTTCGTCAAAACGTGCCCCAGGTCGCCGAGGTGTACAATACGCAGATTGCCCGTTTCGATGACAAACACCGCGTTCAATCCCAGTTCCGCGCCCCTGGATTCGTCGTGATAAGTCGACACGTTGAAGATCCTGACGCCCTTGATGGTTCGGTCTATGGCGGTAAATCTCCCCCCACCCCCCGTTAATCCCCGGAGGACAACCGGGCTTCCGCTCAGGGAGTCCACTTGATTGTGGTCCCCGTGCTCATGGGATACGGTGACAATGTCTGCCTTGAAGGACTGAGGGATATCGTAATTCCCCATTTTCACCGGATCGGTCACGATTCGGATCCCTTGAGATGTCACGATTGTGAAGCATGCCTGCCCGTGCCAGGCAAATGTGAGCTCTGCAGCTTGAAGGCCGGACAGTATCAATCCGAAACACCAGAGAACGGCAGAAAAAATGATGATTTTTCTGATCACTTCATCCTCCTAAATTGAATTTTCTTGTGATTTGGATTTATCGAAAAACTCTCCATTCCTATTTATCTCTCCATAATGAAAATCCCATCCAATTATAACTCAAAACCTGGGTCGATAGGGGAGCTACTTCATCCAGTCTTGTCATCTTATAACTCATAACAGGAATGAAAAGAAGGAAGCAGGTCAGATTTTCGCTCAATAGAATTCAGGTCTTTTATTGCAGGTTCAATCCATATATCAGCTTCAAATATATATATGCATGCTCAATGTTTTTAGTTGCCTGGCTGTTTAATTTATCGAACAAATTAATATATGGGAACCGGAATTCCATCCCATTGACCACGGCCTTTCCTCTCTTTATCACCTATGACTTCTTCTTTTTGGAGATCCACGAAGATTTCCAGATAAGGAGTAAAACTTAAAGCCCGTTTCAAGATATTTTTTCCTTTTATTTTGGGTGAAGGAAGAATCGGTTCAGTTACAAGCACCGTGAAATACCGGGAATCAAATACTAATGAATTCCCATGTGTTTCCGGATGCAGAAGATAATTCTGTTTGTTTCCTCTTCTGCGGATGCCCAATTCGGGAATTCCCCATTCCGTAGGCAATATATAGATCAGGCTTTTCTTCAGATTTAGACCATTTAGCTTTTTTTTGCCTTCGGAATCAGAATTAACCAATTCCCAGATTTTTTGTATCTGACCGCGTGGAAATGGAGCCAATGAAAGCATAGCTGTATTATCATTAAATAAAACCATTGTTTTTGATAAAGCATAATTTTTCATCAAAAACCCAAATCCTGTTACGGCTGAAATATAAATGCAATAGATCAAACCCAGTGCAAGTATTTTTTTTATCCCTTTCTCTGGAAGCAGAGTCGGAATTCTTGGGAAATGATTTTCCAGCCATTTTGGAAAAAACATCCCTGTTCTCTCGAGATAAATTTGATAACTTTCACCGAACTTCATCAAACAGATTTTTTCCTCTTGTCTAGCCAATGCGTAATAGAGAAAAAGCATGGTTGCAAACATGAACCAAACAATAAATCTTGACCAATAGATTGCTGCACCTAAACCGATCAAGGCTAAAGCCACGTATTGAGGATGTCTGATATATTTGTACAGGCCTTTTGAAACACTGCCTTTGCGTCTGAATTTGGCCCAGTAGATCTGGATAAAACCTACCAGAAACAGAAATGTTCCAAGGACGATCAGCGGCCAGCTCAGCAAATTCAATAAAGAAATAATTATGCTTCGTTGGAACGTAAAATGAGGCAGGATATTAGTTGTCAGCCATGAAGTATGGGGACTTGACTGCAGCCATTTTAAAGGAACAGCATAGACAGAATAGAATAAAAAAGCAAAAGGACTGATCATATAGAGTATTTCAAATACGATGATCACATAGGCTAACCAGAGGGAAGTCCGGAAACTTTTATTGATGGTTTTAGTGTTTAACATTGATACCTCCGAAATATCATTGAGAGAATCGGTTTAAATATAGAGGTTACAGATGGATATTTCTTCTTATCCGATAGGAAAGAATGAATAGCCTATAAGTCAGGCAAAAAAGATAGCTCAAGAAAAAGAATGTTTCTTCCTGAATCGCGATGGAGTAAGGCCTGTGAATTTTTTAAAGGCGGTGTTGAACGCGGACAAAGAATTGAATCCGACCTCAAAAGCGATTGCGGCAATGGATAGGTGTTTGTTGTCTGGATTTATCAATTGTTTTTCTGCTTCTTGTATCCGCTGAGAATTGATGAAATCATAGAAGTTCTTTCCCAATTTTTCATTGATGACCTGGGAGAGATGATGGATAGAGATGCCCAGGTCTTCAGCCAGTTTTGAAAGGCTGATATCCTTATCCAGATAGATTTTTCTCAGTTGCATATCTGATTTGAGCTTCAGGAGATGTTTCTGTGCATTTTCTTCATCCAAAGAAGACTTCTCATATTTTTTGCTTTTATTCCTTGTGGATAGTCCCACTTCCATGATAGGCACGGTAAAAATTGCGGGTTGAGCAAGCCCAAAATAACTTACGATGTAAATAATGATAGTACAGACAAGCCAGATAATGTCCCAATTCCTGAGATGAAAAATTAAGTCGAACACCGCTGCAAAAACCAGAAAGAATGTCAAAAGCAAGAGAAATATTCGCAGCCAGATTAAGTTTATCCTGTCAACATTGGAGAAATTGTTGCTGATGGTTTTTGTATGATGAAACAGCTTGATATTAGCCAGAAGAATATATAAGGCAAAAACAATAAAGGAAATAAGGCTGATAATATTATGGAGCATATCTTTTGCCATGGAAAATAAATGGAGTAAACCGTGATCGGATAAAAGGAATAGCAGACTCAGCAATAAACAAAAGGCAAACGGGAGTAAATGAACAGCATCCTTTTTTTTAAATAAAAAACGATAGGATGTAAGAGCCTTTACATAAAAATACAGCAAGGGACTGATAATGACTGATGTGATGCCCAGAATAATGGTATGGGTTTCCAAAAACGGCAAAACCCGGGCATGGGAATTTCGTTTTTCTGTTGATGTCGACCGGCTCTCATTTTTTACCTATTTTGTCCCTCTGAACTATCTGGATATACTTATTATAAGAAAATTCTGATGTCAAAGCACACAATATCAAAAATAATACATCTGTCCTCCACACGCGGGGCACAACAGAGGATCAACTTCAATATTTGAAGAATATCCGCAGCATCTTGGGTATGGTAAATACCACCTGGCGGTGGGGTGTATCCAGTATAAGCTCCTCCCGCATCCATTCGGCCCACTCCTCACGTCTTTTAGAATGACAAGAAGGACAGAATCCGCGAGTCTTGCATGAAAACATCAGTAATCTCTCCAGGCCGCAATCTTTACACTTTATCCGTGCAAACCCGTTCTTAGGATTTCCACAATCCAAATACTTCTCTACCACTTCCTGCACGATAGGCCGTAAATACCCATATTCTTTCTGAAACCGGTGTTCATACTCCTCTAAAAACCTCTCAAAATAATGGAATAGCATCCGGTACAATACCGTCCGTTCCGGATGCCGCTGGTGATAAACCCCTGCCATGGCAGCAGGGATGATTCAAGAAACGGGCCAGGATGGAGGATTGCAGACATGCACCCCCTATAAAAGGCCATCTTTGATCCAGGCGCTCTTTGGAAGAATGTCAACAGAAGTTGACGTTGGAAAAAAATCAGCTCACTCAATCTCGAATTGAAAGTCTTATTCAAAATAAAAAACCCTTCAATCTAAGCATGACAAACTGACAAAATGTAAGTGCCAAATGTCTCAATAATCTTGCCTGTTCTTGCTTTGCAATATATGGATGTCCGCCCGTTTCACTTAACAAGCTATAAATCGAAGCAGTAGTCCTTTTTTCCTTCTCTTCAATCAATCCATTTTCTTTTAAATAATTTCGTACTTCCTTTGGACTTTCGTATATAGATTTTGAGATTTTTTTATTCTCTGTAATTAAATATTGCTTTGCTGCTACTTCCTGTAAAATTGATTCAAAAAATTTTACTGAGTTAGAAATACAATCATCCCATTTTTTATTTAAATAATGATCTTCAGACAAATGTAAATGGTGCAATGCCGTATCTTTGTTTTCTAAACCAAGCTCATTAATAAGATTCTGCAAGATACCTACTTCCTCTTCCGTATCAAGTACTGCAGACTCAGAAAACAATAATTGTTTGCCTTTCCAAATGTATCCATCTAATTCAAGTTTGGATTTTAGAGTATTTGCCTTTTCTTTAAATTATGGGGGGAAATTAGGGGTATCACAATATTTTAAAAAATCTTCGGCTAAATTCTTCAGATACAGTTGCCCAAGCTTTTCTCTTTGTTCCCAATTCCACTCTGGGGTTCCCACTAATAATGACTCTCCAGTATGAATTTTCATTAGAAATTCTTTGAACTGCCTTTCCTGCAATGAAGATTTAAACTGATTCAAAAACCAAGCATCATAATCCCTCTTAAATAAATAATCATAGAATCTATTATGATTAAGCACATGTTTCTCATCAATAATTCCCATTATTTTGATAAATTTTCGTTCAACAAATAGCCCACAATATAGTTCTGCTAATGAAATAGTTGTGGCTCTGCTAATCACGATAAGTGTATTTAATCCCTTTTGTCTGTTTTATTCACTTTCTTATTAATATCAAATAACAAAAGAAAAGTGAATCCCCTTTAAGCAGGCTTCGACATCCAACCTGTCACAACAGAATTGCCATTGAGATCCTTCTCATATGGGGGACTCATTTGCCATTCATTTGTCATTCGGTTGTCGCTTCCAGGGGAAGCAAAACCAAAATACACCATTACAGCGAAAATGTCATTGAGAGGATAAGTTGTTAAAAATGGAGAGGTTATCTGGAACGGACGATGGGATTTGAACCCACGACCTTCTGCTTGGCAAGCAGACGTTCTACCATACAAAGAAAACACTTCTCCATGTAACATATATGTCACAAAAAGTTGTTAATTATGCTGTAAATGTGGCGTTAGTTGTTAAAGCATAAAACAAGGAAAAAGATGGTTTTCCCCTGGCGGGAAGGTGTGGGAGTCGAACCCACCCAGGACTTTTCACAGCCCCGCACTGGTTTTGAAGACCAGTAGGTCTTATTTAAGGGAAAAGTTTGAAAATCCCCTTTGACTCCTCCCCTATTCCCTGGTATTCTTTCCCCGACTATGATAAGGGATTATCCATGAGCATAGTTGCCATAATCGGATCTGGTATGGGTGGACTTGTCGCCGGCAATCTTCTGGCCAAAAAGGACCATAAAGTCACCATTTTCGAATCCCACATCACTCCTGGCGGATACACTTCTGGATTCTGGAGAAAAGGCTTTTATTTCGAGAGCGGCACCCTTTCATTTGAATCCTCGGATATGGTGTTCGGCGCCATGAAAGAAATCGGTGTTTACGAAAAAATCCCCTTTTCCCGACAGTACGGCCGTTGGATATACAACGACATGGATTACCAAGCCCAATCCTCTGCCGATCTCAAAAAAGCCCTCTATGAGTCATTTCCTTCAGAACTAGAAAACCTCGACAGATATTTTGCTGAGGTTGACGATATGACTCAAGCAATCATTTCCATGGGCAAACCCAGCAATGTGTTTCAAACCATTACCCTTCCGTTGAAAATTCTAAAAATCATTAAATTATTCAAAAAGTACGGGAACATGACCGTCCCGGAATTTACGGCAAAGTACTTCGATAAGGATTCCTCTATCTACCCGCTGCTTAAAGATATGGGATACCCTGATATGAGCGCCTCCATCCTCGGTATGACCATATGGTCCTTTCACGATGATTACTGGACTGTCAAAACAGGCATGCAGTCCTGGGCAGACGTTCTTGTCGACAACTTAAAAAGTCTAGGAGGGGAGCTAAAGCTAAAATCCAGGGTCGACCAAATCATCACAAAAGACGGAACGGCTGTCGGTGTCACAAACCAGGGCGAGGACTTCCCGGCCGACTATGTCATCGCCGCCTCCGACTACAAAAAGACATTCCTCAGTCTCCTGGATGATAAATCCCTCGTCCCACAAGAGACGCAGGGGAAGATCGAAAAAGCGGCAGTATCCGAGGGCTTTTTCACGGTCTATCTGGGATTGAACCTCCCTCAGGAAAAAATGATGGAGTATTTGAAGATACCGCATGTGTATTGTTTTGATGATAACCCAAATGTCGATATCTACAACGCCGATGATGAAAGCTATTTCGAGAAATCATTCATGATGCTGTATTCACCTTCTCTCATGAATGCAGACCTTGCACCGGAGGGCAAATCCTCCCTGATGATCCAAACCATGACACCCCACCAATGGATGAACAACTGGGGTGGGAGCGATCGGGAGACCTACAGGAACCTCAAAGAAAAAGCCAAAAATGCCTTGATTGATAAAGCGGTTGCACTTATTCCCAACATAAGAGATTATATCGAGTTCGAGGATGCAGCGACTCCGCTGACCTACGAGCGTTACACAGCCAACACCGATGGGGCCACTTCGGCCTGGAGTTGGAACCCGAACAAAAAATTCTATGAAAGGGGGATGATGGCCAACATCAAAACACCGATTAAAAATTTGTACATCGGCTCATGCTGGGCTGTGCAGATCGGGGGTGTTCCAGGAGCCATCAGCGCTGCCCTTGAGTGTGTAAAAGCAATATGAGACAATGATATCACCAAGGGGAAAAGCGAAAATGAGAAAGACTGCATCGTTGGTTCCGACGATACTGATTTTATTAGGCTTTTTATTGAGTAAAAATGTCAATCTTCCTAATGTGGATGGCATTTACTTTTCGAGAAATGTCCTTGTCAGCCTTCCCGGCAATTTTAAACCAGAAGAAGTGTCGATATGCATAAATCCGATAAATCCTCTTAATGTAGTCGCTGGTTCCAATCTCGACTATTATTATTATTCCTTTGACGGAGGATTTAGCTGGACAGAGGGACGGTTGTGGTCGCCCTTAGGCGTTTGGGGTGATCCAAGCGTCATTTTTGATGCAGAAGGCAATCTTTATTATGCTCATCTTTCTAATCCACCGGATGGAGATTTCATCGACCGAATCGTTGTACAGAAATCGACTGACGGGGGACAAACCTGGAACGATGGAGCAGGGATCGGTCTGAATCCGCCAAAAGATCAGGATAAGGAATGGCTTGCGGCTGACCACACAGGCTCCCCTTTCAGGAACACCGTTTATACATCCTGGACTGAATTTGACACATACGGGAGTTTTGATCCTGAGGATAGGACAAGAATACTCTGTTCCTATTCCAGAGACTTCGGCAACACATGGTCTAATCCGATCGTTGTCAGTGACGTGTCCGGTAACTGTCTGGATTCGGATGACACTGTTGAAGGGGCTGTTCCGGCTATCGGCCCTCAGGGTGAAGTCTATTTAAGCTGGGCCGGACCCCTGGGCATCGTTTTTGATAAATCTCTGGATGGGGGTGAAACCTTCGGAGAGGATATTTTTGTCAATTCAATGCCCGGAGGGTGGAATATTGACGTCCCCGGAATCTACAGATGCAACGGTTTTCCTGTTACTGCATGTGACACCAGCGACTCTCCCTATCGTGGGAATATCTATATTATGTGGTCCGATCAAAGCAATGGCCTTGACGACACCGATGTGTTCCTTATCAAATCAACAGATGGGGGGGAGACCTGGGGACCCAAAATCAGAGTAAACGATGATCCTCCAGGAAAACATCAGTTTTTTGCCTGGATGACCGTGGATCAGAGCACAGGTCACATCTATGTGGTTTTTTATGATAGAAGAGACTCCAATGACTATTCGACAGAAGTCTATCTGGCAAGATCTGATGATGGAGGAGAAACTTTTAGAAATTATAAAATCAGTGACTTTCCTTTCAGACCAGTTTCCGGCATTTTTTTCGGTGACTATATCAACGTTGCTGCAAGAAGCGGGATAATTCATGCTATTTGGGCAAGGATGGACGGAATAGATTTGAGTATCTGGGCAACCAAAATTGATGATCAAAAGCAAAGATCCAAATCCGAGCAATACACATGGAAAAAAATAAGATAATTTTCATCCTGCTTTTGGTGTTATTTTTGTTCCAGAGCACTTATGCACAAGACGCTATTCAAGAAAAAGCAAGTTGGAAAAGATTCCAAGTTGAAATATTTGGTGGCATGTCATTCATGGACCCGACTGATCTAAACCTAAGGCCGGAATACGATAAGCAATATCTATTCGATCGAAAAGAGTTTTACGAATATTATTATCCCTCCGCTCAACAGGGAGATCCTTCTGGTGAGTTTAGGAAAGTGAAGTCAACGCTTCCTTTGGGATTCAGAATCAGGTATAGATTCAACCGGATTTTTTCTCTTTCTCTTGGATTCAAACATTTTTCTAAAAACCAGACCTCAAAAGTATCTGCCCTTTATTACGCATATGGAGGCCAGCCCCATATTCTGGATTACGAGTATTCGCCCTATTCCATTTCTACAATCGCCTATGTGCCTTTCCTGAGTGTTCATTTTTCGTTCGGAAGGAGCAAGCTGATTAATTTTGAATTCTTCTTATCGGGAGGCCCCCTATATGCCGAATGCCGGTATCAGGTAGGAATCTCACGGTTTTATTCACGGAACAATAGTGTTTACAGAGCTGATGAGACATCTTATGAAATCCAGGGGCACTCTACCGGACTTTCTTTGGATAGCGGAGTCAGGATCAATATGACGATAATAGGTTGCATCAAGGCGTTTTGCGAAGGCGGCTATTCATACCAAACTGCCAAAAATCTTCTTGGTAAAGGGAATTTCACATATTACATTTATCAAGATCCGAACACCAAATATATCTCCGACGAATTGATCTGGGAAGGATACTGGGGAGTGAAAGAAATCCAAGAATTTGCGCCTTTCCCTTCAAATGAGTGGGAAAAAGACGACCCAAGAGTCAGAGAATTTGAGCTAGATTTGTCAGGTATGTTTATACAAATCGGCATTTCTTTTTCGTTCTCGCTTTGATTTTTAAGCTTGTGATATCAGATTAAGGTTTTAACCGATTCTCAAGATTCGCCGCTTCCTCTTCCCTGCCCAATTTCCTGAGCAAATCAGCATATTCTTTCACCATTATTTCAAGTCCTGGATAATGAGTATCCAAATTTTCATCAATGATCTTCATTGCCCTTTTGAAATATGATTCAGCTTCTTCATATCGTTTTAAACCGCGAAAGTAAAGATATCCTAAATTACTGAGAATGCTGGCTTTCTGTTCAAGGTCAGGCTTTTCGACCTTCTCAAAAATCGCAAGTCCCCGCAACAAATGCTGCTCTGCCTCCTCATACTGGTCAGCCGCAATATACAACTCACCTAAATATTTAAGATTTTCTGCTATTTCGAAATCCTCAGGACCAAACTCTTTCTCCAGTATGGAAACAGCTCCTTTATATTGCTTTGCTGCTTCGTCATACTTTCCGGTTTTATAATAAAAATAGCCAATGTTACTCAAACTCCTGGCTGTACGAGGATGGCTGGGCCCGAAATTTTCTTGCATTATGTTTAGAGCACGCAAGGTGTATTCTTCTGCTTGCCGGTAATTGCCTTGTTCTATATAAATAAGTGTTAAACTATCGAGAACACTGACCAATTCAGGATTATCAGACCCATAGGCTTTTTCCATCATAGGGAGAACCTGCACATACAACGCCTCTGCCTCATCAGTCCTTCCCATGACATGGCAAAGAGCGGCCAAATCCTCCATATTGCCAGCGGTCGCTGGATGATTTTCCCTTAGCGATTTTTTATTGATCTCCAGCGAAATCTTGTAATATTTTTCTGCCTCTGCGTAATTCTTTTGATGGTGGTGAAGAATTGCGATGTTGTTATAGCTGTTGGCTACCTCAGGGTGGTCGGGACCAAGAGTTTTTTGACGAATAGCCAGAGCTCTCTCGTAAAGAGGCTCAGCTTCATCATAGCGCCCAAGCCATAAATAAAGTCCTCCTAGACTGTTGAGCGTGAGACCGACATCGGGATGATCGGATCCTAACACAGACTCCCTGATATCCAGGGCCCTCAAGTAGTATTGTTCTGCCTCATCAAACTGGCTTTGAAAGTAGTGGAGAGCGCCGAGGTCATTCAGGCTTTCTGCTACATCCAGGTGATTCGGTCCCAATGCTTTTTCGCGGATTTCAAGCGCCCGTTTATAAAGCTTTGTGGTCGCATCAAATTTTATCTGCCTGTAGTATATGCGTCCGAGCAAATGGAGGCTTTTGGCAATGTCGGGATGATCGGATTTCAGACTCTTTTCTTGGATTTCGATACTGCGCTGAGAGAATTCTTCAGCTTCTGGATATTTCCCTTGTTTCTCGAACAACAAAGCAAGACCCATCAGACTTTGAGCAACCTGAAGGTCTTCTGGCCCAAGTTGATTCTCCCGTATCTCTAACGCTTTTCTTACAAGAGGTTCTGATTCATTATAAAGCCCCAAGTTGCGGTAGACCGCTCCGATGGTTTCCATGAAACTCGCTTTTATGAGTGGTTGGTCCTGAAGACCAAGCTCAATTTCCTTGGCACCCTTGTCCAGAATTTCCCTGGCTGTGATCGTATTTCCCCGTGCTTCACCGGGATCAGAGACCTCAAAGAGATCCACGAGAAAATTTGCCACGTTCGTTGCTTCATCACGAGCCTGAAGTGCCAGTTTTCGTTCTCGACGGAGATCCAAAGTGTATTTAAATCCCACTAAAACGAATGCCAAAGCGACTGCAGCTATGATAAGATTCCTGGCCCGCCTTTTCGGTTTCTCCCTTATCCTTTGTATTTTTTCCAATGCCTCGGTCGCAGATGGGCGGGCTATCGGAACGGGCGATTTCAGCCGCTTGATCAATGATGCCAAATCGGGACTCACTCCTGTTACAGGAATCGTATCTGCTTTCATGGCCATGTCCAGGATGGTAGTCCGGTCAACAGTTTCATCATACGGGGCTTTGCCAGTGAAAATATGCTGCAACAGGAGCCCAAAAGAATACATGTCGCTTGCCGCATCTGATGCTTCACCCCGAGCCTGCTCAGGGCTCATATAGCGTGGCGTGCCCATGACGGTACCATGTTTGGTCTTGAAGGTCATAACGGGAAGCTGAGACAATTCTGCTTCGGCTTCGTCGTCACTCGGGGGGATAGTCACGGTGGCACCTTCTTGTTCCCCATGAGATTCAATATCAAGTGAGGGAAGTTCAATATCATCGTCTATATCTTCCTCTTTGTGTTCGTGTTTTTTCCTGATAAATCCTGCCAAACCGAAGTCCAAAACTTTAACTTCATCTTTAGCGGTCACCATGACGTTTGAAGGTTTGAGATCGCGATGAACGACGCCTTTCTCGTGGGCAGCCACCAGCACTTGAGCGATTTGCTCTGCCATTTTCAATTTGAGCTGTTTGTCTATACCGTCTTTGATTCGATATTCCAAGTCCTTCCCATCGATAAATTCCAGCACAAGATAGTCACTTGCTTTTCCTTCAATGTAGTCATATATCTGGCAGATATGCGAGTGTTTGAGTTGAGAAAGCACACGCGCTTCGCGCAAAAACCGGGATTTTGCCTCAGGATCCTTGTGCAATCTCGCACCGATGGCTTTGACAGCAACCTTTCGTTGCAGTTTATCATCGAAACCCGCAAAAACTTCTCCCATTCCGCCTTCACCTAATTTTTCCAAGATACTGATGTGACCGATGGTTTTTCCGATGATATTCATCTTTCCCTCACTGAAATGTGCAGAAAACCCCAGTATTCAAATCAGGTTCGACTCCAGGGAGCCTTTCCTAGATTCTGTTTTTAGTTATAAGATAAATTTATGGGTGATTATGCCTCTTTTTTTGCGAAAAAGAGAGTGTAGATGAAGAGAGCGAAGAGGTACGCAATAACGGCAACAGCAATAAGATCGCAGCATTCAACAGCTCGATCTTTCACAAATAGGAACAGATATGCCGCACCGGCGATTGCTCCTGTTATAAAACCCCCAAATAGGGTCTTCACTATAGGATCAGGACAGGGCGGCCTGCCACCCCGAGGACACCAAGCAAGATATCCGGCAAGAACAGCACCGCTAAAAAGTAGGATCATTTTATTTTCCTCCTTCAAAAAAAAGACTTTTTTGTTGATTGAAAGTGCTAAATTCCCTCAATTTCGACAGAAATCTTCTCATTTATTATCACAGAAAAAGGTCGAAGTCAATTTGACACTTCCCCTATTTCCTTGATATTCTTTTGCTGACCGAGATTAGAAATATTTGGGGTGGAAGGAATTTCGTTTTTCTGTTGATGTCGACCGGCTCTCATTTTTTACCTATTTTGTCCCTCTGAACTATCTGGATATACTTATTATAAGAAAATTCTGATGTCAAAGCACACAATATCAAAAATAATACATCTGTCCTCCACACGCGGGGCACAACAGAGGATCAACTTCAATATTTGAAGAATATCCGCAGCATCTTGGGTATGGTAAATACCACCTGGCGGTGGGGTGTATCCAGTATAAGCTCCTCCCGCATCCATTCGGCCCACTCCTCACGTCTTTTAGAATGACAAGAAGGACAGAATCCGCGAGTCTTGCATGAAAACATCAGTAATCTCTCCAGGCCGCAATCTTTACACTTTATCCGTGCAAACCCGTTCTTAGGATTTCCACAATCCAAATACTTCTCTACCACTTCCTGCACGATAGGCCGTAAATACCGGCTTTGTTGCATGAATCGAAAACGTGGGCACCTCCCCTCCCTGACACTTGATTCTATCCAACCGCATACGATAAAGGTTCACCCATTTCGAGCATCCGATTCAGGATAGCGCAGCCAATCGCAGCTTCCCGCTTCTGAGCATCGTCATTCTTAGCTCTCAGCCGCCCACCAATGATTCTCTTGTAACGATAGAATGTGTTTTCCTTGTGACTCTGCAAATAGTATCCAGACTGACGTTTCCACTCGGACCATCCCTTGCTTAGGACCTCTGCAATATGACGGTCTCGATGAGAGGGAACACTGATGGACTTGTTGAACGATACCTCATCTTTTCTCGGCGGAACGACAACCTCGGCTCCTGGTGAATGATGGTCCACAGCCTCATATACTGCCTCCTGATCATAGATTCTGTCCCCTACGAATCGGCCAATTTCTCTGTCAACTTGAGCCAGAAGGTTAGGCACCTGAGACGGATCATGTTCGTGTCCACCGGTGACCTTGGAGGCCAGGATCCGACCATTCTCATCCACACCAAGGTGCAGTTTCTTCCAACGTTTGCGCCACCTTTTCCCATGTTTTTTGGAGTGCCATTCTCCCTGACCGCAGATCTTCAAACCTGTGCTGTCCACGATAAAGTGAACAGGGCCTTCCGACAAGCTCCCAGTGCATCTGCAGACGTTTAGCGTTCGATTCCGGCGGGACACAGTTGTGTGATCTGGGCAGGGCAGATGCAAATCCATCAGCTTAAGGATGGATTTGAGGAATCCTTCCGCCTGGCGTAATGGAAGGATTTTACATGCTTATAAAGTGATGGTCCACCGATGTAATGTCAACGCCCTAATGGATTCATGCACCAAAGCCACAAGGAAGCTCCTCATACGACAACTTAAGTCTTTATGTCAATTTGGTAAGGTAGATTTTGAAGACTCTGGCATATTTCTTGCCTAGTAAATATTCGGGTGGGCATAGGATTTATCAATGGAAAAGGAGAAATGAGCAATGAAAAAAACCTGCATTATTATTATCGTTCTTTTTCCCCTGTCGCTGTTCTCCCAGGTGCGGGATCATCACATCGATGTCCATTTTTGTCCCCATTCGCTAACCCCTCAAGACAGTCTCCAAGATGGCCCCTTCGGAAAAAAATTAGACATACAGGAAGATACATTCCTGATATGGGCCGATCTGTTTCCCGGGATGTTCTTCACCCATAAAACCGCCTATATTTTTATATCGAAGAGGAATATCCGGATAGAGAGGGGCGATTGGTGGCCGGTTCTCAACGGCAAGACGATTCTCCATAACGAGCATGGAAAATATGCCCTTATCAGTCCGTTTGAATTGCCGCTAATTTCCGCAAATGGGTTCATCGATGACAAAATCGACATTCATGTCTATCCTCACGAGCTCACTTCCCAAGACCGACTCATGGATGGCCCTTCGGAACAACTGTTCAAAATTGATGACAACTGTCTCCTCGTTTGGGTGGATCTTTTACCCGATGCCTATTTTGTCCATCCTACTGCATACATCCTGATATCGAGAGAGTCCATCCGGGCAGAGCATGGAAACTGGTGGCCGACATTGAACGGCAAAAGGATACTTTTTGGTCAGCAGAACAAAACCGGAATATTCTCCCCCTTTAAGGTTTCATACCGTGTCCATTTTTCGGAAAAAAATGATAAAAAAGAGTTAAAAACACCTCATAGTCCCTATTAGGGGGCTATCGAATCTTTCGTGTCCCACTTAAGAGGCTCGGTGATATTGCCTTCAGCATCGACTTCGACCTCGCCCGTCTGACCATCGAAGATGCGAAGAAAAAATACATGGTAGAGAAAGACTTCCCCTATTTCAAAGATAAGATAATCGAAACGAGAAGAGGTAGCATCCATGAAAATAACATAGAAGCGATCTGGGAACGGATAAGCGATAAAAAGAAATAGCAGAAAAATTTCTTGAAGGCACCCTCAACAATAATCACCTGTTGTATCCATAGAGTAAACCTCTTTGCCATCGGCTGCCAGCCGTTGGACTTTGGTTCAACACGTAGGGCTTGAGTTATCCCTCTCTCGGGGATAATCAGTTTTTTCAGTACGGGTCTTCGTACAATAATTCAACCTCAATAGATTATCCTGAATTATCCAGGTTAATTACTTCTAAAAAGACGGTGAGTTTTTCCTATAGATTTGATATGCACAGCCTCAATTCCTGCCTCCTTAGCGAAGTAAGACCAGTTTGAGACAACTTCTAAAATCTCATCAATGATTCCTTTACAGGACTTGATGTTCATTTCCTTACCAACCTGTATTAAATCATCTTTAATGAAGTTATCTCGTTTTCCATTTATTGACATTTGATGTTTACTCGTCCACTTTCCTGAAGGATTATATGAATAGATAACATCAAACGCTGGAGACAGAAACCACTTACCGCTTTTATCCATTAAAAATGCAATATTTTTAGTATGGTCATCCTGGTTGCGAGTCACAACATTAAATACCATACGCCGAAATTGTTGTTCCGCATCACTATAGGGGAGTCTAAGTTCGCGCATAGTTTGAAAGGCTTGTTCATAGGAGTAGGCCCCGGGATTATTAAAGTCGAAGTGAGCGATCGCACAAAGAGATTGCAAGTGCAGCTTCTCATTTCCCCTAAGCCGGTCGAAACGCCTGGTCATAAAGTGGGCTCGCCCATTTTCTTTGAAAAGGCGGCATTCGGTCATCTCGATACGCGAGGAAATAGCCATTTTGTAGTAAGCGTATTCAATGCGCCCGTACCCGGCGGGATCTCCCAGTGATTTATCCTTAATCCCATCAAACTTTAAAACCCAATAGTCAAATCCCGCTGGTGCATCAACTTGGCCGGAATGAACTTCTTTAGTTTGATCGTTAAAGGCAATAACCGCTTTAGGGCGATTTCCCCCGGCAGAAGTGCCAACCCGGATTATATCCAACAAAGCTTCAGATGCACCTTTGCCAAAGTTAGCTTTAAGCTGAGATCGCTCATCTGTTACTTTTTGGGCTAACTTGACTAACTCACTCACTTCAATCGGAACTGACTGTTCAAGAGAGCCTTTAATTATGGGTAAAAATTCTAGAGCCCCCATAGCCCTTTTACCTGTATAACAGAGTCTCTCTACCGGACTAAAGCTTTCTGGAGTACGGCCTTGTCGCGCCAACCAACTATTGATAATATCATTCCCGAAATTGTCGGGGAGCGCATCTGCAAGCAATCCAGGGAGCCCCATAAAAGTTCTTTTTGGAATAGCACGGAATTCATATTTAGCGGTCCCTTTTCTTGCTTCGCTCACAGGCATTGCTAAGGGAGATAAATCAAGCCCTCGCTCGAGAAACTTTCTGTCAAACTCAAACGTTGCAAATTCTTTATCTGCATTCCAAGAAACGGCGCCTACTAACATCCCCCATATATGCACATACGCAGTATCGACTTTTTCTACCATTCTGACTCAACTTTATTTTTACCTGGAATTAGGCGAGATGCTCTCTGGCGCTCTTTTCCTTTCATTTTAGCAAGCTGTAACGGGCTTATTCCAGGATCAGGTAGAAAGGAATCCAGCTCCTCTAGTGCATTTAAAGCACGAAGAACTTGTATGAGAGTCAGGACACCAAAGGGAATGCCTTGTTCAATGTCGCGGATTGTTGTGCGATTTAAGCCGGCCATATCGGCTAATTTCTGTTGCGATATGTTCTTTTCAAGCCGCATTCTTCTCAAACGACATCCAATTTCTCTCAGGATGGCTTTGTCACTCATTCCATGGATGCTCATAATTATTCCTCTAACCATCATTAAAAGCCAAATTAAAATATAATGATGGATACAGACATCAATATAAAACATATATTTGTCTTTGTCAAGGAAAATATTTTTAATGATGATTATAGACATCATAAAACGATTTATTATAATATATTGATGGCTGTGGCCATAATTATACATACATATTTGCAATCTTATTCATTCCAAAATGAACACCCCAGCCTTTGATCAGAAACACACTCCTTTTTCCAAAATTTCTGTGAATAAACTCACATCACAATTCCTATATCCATGTATTGATTACCGAAGGGGGCACAGCCCCGGATGGCGCTTTCCACCGTGTCTGTCGTTTCCATGACGAGGTTATCCAAGAAATCTTCACCCATGAGGTCTTCTCCCTGCTGCTTCGGAAAAAGCTCATAGGTCTTTCTCTTGTCGAGAAAATTCTCCGCTGGCGCCACACAGGTTTCAACGTCCACAGTAAGGTT
>CAYPGQ010000067.1:0-22338 GCA_964410125.1 uncultured Eubacteriales bacterium
GCAAGGAATTTGCCAAATGGGTGCTTGTGGCCAATGTCGTCGCTTGGCCTGTCGCTTACTTTATCATGAGCAAATGGCTGCAAAATTTTGCTTATCAAACAAGTGTCGGGTTGTGGCCCTTTGTGTTATCGGCCGTCTTGGCCTTGCTCATAGCTCTGTTTACAGTGAGCTATCAATCCATTAAAGCCGCAATCACCGACCCGGTCGAATGCCTCAGATATGAATGATTAAACTTTTCTGAAGTTTTATTTCCTTTAAATCACTATCCTTTAAGCGTGGAAGCATCTCCATTTCCGTGAACCAAAAGGCTTTATATGGGCTTTTAGTAATGGTTTTGCTCCCGTGAAGATTTTTAGCGCCATTCCTCATCGCTCTTCTCGGCGGCTCGGAACTGCGCGCGTTAACTCCTTATTTCTACAACCATAGCTTTTGTTCCCGTGCTTGTCTGGATCTTGAATCCTTTAGCCAAGTCGTGCTCAATACAGCCTCGCCATCTGACTGCCTCAGATTCCCTCGAAGAACGGGTCGTAATGGCTAAATCTTCAATGGTCACTTCAAACATCCCCAAAAGCCCAATTTATCACGGAAACAAAGATACATATTGTGCAGAATTTGTGAAAAAGGGAGAGATGTGATATGAGATATTTCTTTTTAAGGAGGACAAACATGAACGGCATGAGGAAAAATATGTTATTGATTTTTCTAGTGTTGATTTTGGCGTTTTCGCTTTCTGCTCAAAGCGAAAAGAAAGTGTTGACCCTGCAGGATTATCCCCAATGGAAGCACATCCTTTCTCCGGCCATCAGTGCCGATGGCAATTGGGTCAGTTATTCCCTTCGGCCCAATGGGGGAGATGCGATCCTGTACATCAAAAGCCTGTCGTCGGATAAGAAATATGAAATTTCCTTCGGGTCGGGAGCGAAATTTTCAGAGGATTCCCGATGGGGAGCATATCTGATAGGGGTGTCCAAGGAGGAAGCGAAAAAACTGCAAAAAGATAAAAAACCTGTCCCCAAAAAGGGAGAACTCCTGAATTTGGAAACCGGAGATAAATACACGATAGAGAATACAGAGGCTATTGACTTTTCCAAAAACTCTAAGTTTTTTGCGGCGAAAAAGGCTAAGCAGGACAAAGCAGCCAAACACAACGGAACGGATCTTGTGCTCCGAAATCTTGTGACAGAACTTTCCCAGAACATCGGTAATGTCGGGGAATATCAATTCAACAAGCCCGGAACAATGCTGGCTTACACAGTCGATGCCGCCAACAAAGGAGGCAATGGTGTGTACCTGATGAAATTGATGACAGGTCGATTTGTTCCACTGGATACAGGCGAGGCCGACTATGCTCAGATCGCTTGGGATAAGGAGGGCACAGCCCTGGCATTCCTCAGGGGAAAACTGGAAAAGAACAGTTGGGAAAAGGACAATGTTTTGCTGGCCTTCACTGGGTTGGAGGGGGAGCCCATCGCCCGGTTCGAATACAATTCATCCAAAGATTCTTCGTTTCCCAAAAACATGGTGATTTCCGAGAGAATCATGCCTCAAAGAGGAAGAAGACCTGGTTCGTTAGCCTCCTCGCAGAACAGGGCTCTCATCTGGAGCAAAGACCTGTCCAGGATATTTTGCGGCATAAAAGAACAGGAAAAAAAGCCCGAAAAAAGCAAAGAAGAGCTACCGAATGTGGACATCTGGCACTGGAAGGATGAACAGATTCAATCTGTTCAGGCCAGGCGTTTCAATTATGATGTCAATTTCACCTTCAGGTCTGTTTTTCTTTTGAAAGAGAAAGAATTTCTGCAGCTCGCTGACAAAAATATGCGCACGATCTCCCTCTCTCAGGACGGCAGATGGGGTGTCGGACGAGATGCCATGCCCTATCTTTCGGACGTGGAAACCCAGCAATCCAATTATTATTTAGTGGATACTTCAACCGGGGAACGCAAATCTATCGTCAAAGGAATCCGTCGATCTTTAGGAATCTCTCCGCACAACAAGCATTTTCTTTATTTAAAGGATAAACAACTCTGGATTTATGATTTTGAAAAGGGAACGACCACTAATATCTCTGTTGAAGCACCGGTTGTTTTTGTGAACGAAGAGGATGACCACCCGAATGAAAAGCCTCCCTTTGGACTTACAGGCTGGTCTAAAGACGGCAAGGCGGTGATCGTCAACCATAAGTATGACCTCTGGCTTTTGCCATTGGATGGGAAAAACCCGTCGAACATCCTTCAAGGTCTTGGAGATAAAGAAAAAATCCAGTTTCGGTATGTCCGATTGGATCCCGAAGAAAAATTCATCGACACCTCCAAACCGTTGCTACTCTCCGCGTATGGGGAATGGACCAAAAAGTCCGGCTATTATCTGCTGAATGTGGGAAGTGAACCCAAGAAGTTGATTTTTGCGGATAAACGATTTGGATTTCCCCGTAAAGCCAAAAAAGCGGACAAAATCCTTTATACCATCGAGACATTCGTGGAATTTCCGGATTATTATGTGAGCGATCTCAATTTTAAGGATCTGAAAAAAGTAACCGATGCCAATCCCCAACAAAAAGATTATGCTTGGAGTCGCCGTATATTGATCGATTACACCAACAGCAAAGGACATAAACTTCAGGCCACTCTGACCCTCCCATCAGGATATAAAGAGGGTGAAAAATATCCGATGTTGGTTTATTTTTACGAAAAGATGTCCCAGCGCCATCACCAGTACTCCATGCCGACCTATGATGACAGGCCCCATATGTCGGCCTATGCCAGTGATGGTTATCTGGTTTTAATGCCGGATATCGTGTTCGAGATCGGAAAGCCCGGCACCTCTTCGTTGGATTGTGTCAGCAGTGCTGTGAAAAAAGTGATCGAACTGGGCTATGCTGACCCGGAAAGGATCGGCCTCCAGGGGCACAGCTGGGGCGGATTCCAAACTTCGTTTATCGTGACCCAATCCGATATGTTTGCCTGTGTCATCTCAGGTGCCCCGCCGACCTGCATCGAAGGCGAGTTTAACCAAATCTTCAAAAGTTCGGGAAACAACAATCACTCCTATTACTCGCGCAGCCAGGGGCGCATGGGAACAGATCCTTGGAAGGACCACGAGCTTTACCGCAGCCAATCAGCGATCCAGAACGCCAATAAAATCACCACCCCGTTTATGCTGCTCCATGGGACAGAGGATGGATCGGTCGACTGGATCCAGTCGTTGGAATACTACAATGGCGCCCGTTATCTTGGCAAGGAGGTAATCTTCCTCTCCTATCCCGGGGAGCCGCATCATCTTGCCAAAGAAGAGAACCAGAAAGACTTCCAGATGCGGATGAAGCAGTATTTTGATCATTATTTGAAAGAGAAACCTATGCCCGACTGGATGGCCAACGGCATTCCTTATGTGAAAAAAAAGCGCAAACTCGACGCAAACAAAGAACCGAATAAATAGGCGGATTTCGAAAAGGAAGCCTTCAAATATGTTGATTACACTGCAATCGACTCAACCATTTTCCAGTCATTAAATTTTTGAGAAGCATGCCATAAATCATAGTTCTGCTGCAGGTTAAGCCAGAGTTCAGGTGTGGTGTTGAACGCCTTTGACAAACGCAGCGCCATCTCTGGAGTAACAGAACTGTGTTCATTGATAATCTTGGAAAGGGTTTTTCTTGATACGCCAAGTCTCTTTGAGAGCTCTGTTATCGTTAAGGACAGAGGTTATAAATAATGTCTTTTTAAAATACCGCCTGGGTGTGTCGGAGGTCGTTTCCCTATTCTCATTTTGTTTTTAAGTTGATGTAAATTTGCACCTGGGTAATTCATATTTGTAACCGTATTGGTTACACATGTCAAGATTAAGAAGCGTTGTGATTCCAACCATTTCAGGGGAGGTGCTTGTCTAACGGCAATTAAGGGCGGATTCATCTATTGATTTAATCGACAGAATCGAGTACAATTAACACTCAGAAAATATCTTTCTGACGACACTTTAATCCCCCATAATTAAAGCAGAGAGAAGGATTGTGTACAAATGAATACGAGTATAGAAAAGATGCGGAACATAGGGATCAGTGCACACATCGACTCCGGCAAGACGACGCTGACAGAACGGATCCTGTTTTATACCAAAAAAATCCACAAGATCCATGAGGTAAACGGAAAAGATGGCAAAGGCGCCACCATGGATTCGATGGAACTGGAAAAGGAAAGAGGGATCACCATTACATCGGCCGCTACGACCGTCAACTGGAAAGATCATGTCATCAATATAATCGATACACCCGGGCATGTTGATTTCACCATCGAAGTCGAGCGATCCCTCCGGGTTCTTGACAGCGCCATCCTTGTGCTTTGTTCGGTGGGTGGTGTCCAGTCGCAAACAATAACTGTGGACCGACAACTCAAGCGGTACAAGGTCCCACGCATTGCCTTTATCAATAAGCTGGACAGGATCGGGGCTGATCCTTTTAAGGTGAAAAATCAGCTTAAAGATCGTCTTGGCCGAAATGCCGTCTTGATGCAGATTCCGATCGGACTCGAGGATAAGCACGAGGGGATGGTGGACCTTGTGAGCATGAAAGCTGTTTATTTTGACGGCAATGATGGGGAAAAGGTCCGGATCGAGGACATCCCTCCCGAACTCAAAGACCAAGCGGCTAGAAGTAGAGAAGAGATGTTGGATGTAGTGTCCATGTTCTCGGATGAGTTGATGGAAGCTGTTCTCGAAGGACAAGAGACAGAAGATCTCATTAATGAAGCGGTCCGCAATGGAACGATCTCAGGGGATTTGACTCCTGTTTTGATGGGATCGGCCTACAGGAATAAAGGGATTCAGCCCCTCTTGGATGCCGTTGTGTGCTACCTTCCCAATCCGGCCGATGTGGTCAGTTATGCCAAGGATTTGGACCAAGATGGCAAGGAAGTTCAATTGGAATCAGATCCGGATGCCGGTTGTGTGGCATTAGCTTTTAAGTTAGAGGACGGGCCCTATGGTCAGCTTACGTACCTCCGTGTCTACCAAGGGACAGTGAAAAAAGGAAATCAACTCCTTAACACCAGGTCTCAACAGACTATCCGTGTGGGCCGGTTGATCAAGATGCATGCCGATATGATGACAGATATCTCCCAGGCTGAAAGCGGCGACATTATCGCGCTTTTTGGCATCGATTGCAGGTCAGGGGATACCTTTGTTATGCCTGGTTTGAATTACTCGATGACTTCGATTTTTGTCCCAGATCCCGTAATCTCTTTGGCCGTGAAACCTGTGGATAATAAAAGTTCCGACAATCTGGCTAAAGCTTTGCAACGGTTTGTGAAGGAGGATCCCACATTCAAGACATATGTAGATCCCGAATCCAAACAGACGATCATCCAGGGTATGGGCGAGCTGCATATGGATGTCTATCTCGAGAGAATGAAACGGGAATATAATACAGAAGTGGAAACAGGGAAGCCGCAGGTCGCCTACCGGGAAACCATCAGCCAGCGGGCAGAATTTGATTACACTCATAAAAAACAGACCGGTGGAGCTGGTCAGTTCGGTCGGGTTACAGGGTACATCGAGCCCTTTAGCGATGGCTCCTATGAGTTCGTAAATGAAGTCAAGGGAGGAAAGATCCCGAAAGAATACATCCCTTCCTGCGACAAGGGATTTCAGAGTGCTCTTAAAAAAGGCCGGATGATCGGATTCCCTGTTACCTCGATTCGAACTGTTCTGGTGGACGGCCAATCACATCCGGTAGATTCTTCTGAAATAGCATTTAAGTCGGCTGCCAGAGAGGCGTTTAGGGAGGCTTACATGAAAGCCAAACCCCAGATCCTCGAGCCCATCATGAAGCTTTCTGTGGAAGGGCCGTCGGAATTCATCGGAAATTACTTTTCCAGCATCAACCAGAGGCGCGGGATCATCATCAGTACGGTCGAAGACGGCACCTTTGCCCGCGTGGATGCCGAAGTTCCATTGAGCGAGATGTTCGGTTATGCCACCATACTCCGCTCGCTTACACAGGGAAAGGCTGAATTCACGATGGAATTTTTGAAATACGGAAAAGTTCCATCAAGCATTGCCGAGGCATTAAAAGAAGAATATCGTGAATCGAAACAAAAAGAAACTTTCTGATAGATAAGGAGACGACAGCATGGTTAAAAAAGAGCTGATCAGAAGAAGCCCGTTGCGGATTCTGGAAAAAGCCATCCATGGTGGTTTGAAAGATGGAAATGTCGGAGTTCTCGCTTCTCGAAAAGGCGTGGGCAAAACGGCATGCCTTGTTCATCTTTCCACTGATAAGCTTTTTCAAGAAAAACCTGTGATTCATGTCTCGTATGCCAGTCGAGTGGATTATATCATCACCTGGTATGAAGACATCTTCAAAGAGATCGCCAAGAAAAGGCAACTGAAATCGGCTGTCGATGTGCACAATGAGATCATCCGGAATCGGGTGATAATGAATTTTAAACAGGATGCGGCCAACACAAACCAGGTGTTGAAAACGATTGAAGCGATGATCGATTATGGGGATTTTGCTGCCGATACGATCATGGTGGATGGGTACGATTTCAGGAAATCCACGTCTGAAGATTTGCAGAAGTTTAAAGATTTTACCAAGAAGATGGGTCTACGTATTTGGTTCAGCGCTTCCTTGAAAGCGGATGATCCCTTATTCGATGATAAGGGATTACCCAATGAGCTCAAGGATTATCTGGATCAGATCGATGTGCTTATCACTCTCGCTTACCAGGGCGAATATGTGCGTCTCAGTTTAGTCAAGAATTATGACAATCCTCCTCCCGGAGATTTAAAGATAAAACTGGACCCCAAAACTTTGCTTATCTCTGAATAGATACCTGTTATTTGCCCTTTTCCCTCCAGGGCCAATCGTCATCTTTTTCCATGAAAGGCTTTGGGATTCTTGACCATTTTCCAACGTACCGAATACCTGGCAAAGCGATAGAATGCTTCCTGCAAGATGTCTTCGGCATCTTGACAAGAGCCAAGCCTGACTACCAGATAATAATACAATTTTTCTCCATGGCGGTCGTAAAGTTCCTCTAAATTCATATTTTTCCGGATTATGCCGCTCTAATATCTAAAACCCTTCCCCATCATTATTTTGTCTATTATGTTGCAATTTTTTAAAAAAAACCAGGATACATAATCTGGTATGAACCATCTGAAGTCTGATTTCGTATAGATAAATGGAGGAGAGTTTAATGTTTAAAAATTATCTCAAAATTGCCATGCGCAACTTTCTGAAGCATAAAGGATTCTCGTTCATCAACATTTTTGGATTGGCTATCGGGGTAGCATGTTGTCTGATTATTGTGCTTTTTGTGTTCGATGAAATAAGTTTCGACCGGTATCACGAAAAAGCGGATCAGATCTATCGGATCGGCATAAATGGCTATATCAACAACACTTCCTTCAAGGGAGTTGTCACCTGCGCTCCGATGGCAGAGACTCTGGTGCGCGAATATCCTGAAGTCACAGCGGCAACTCGGGTTAGGAATTTCGGTTACCCTGTATTCCGGTATGATGATAAGGTTTTTAGTGAGGAGCGAGTTTTTTGGGTGGATCAATCCTTTTTTAATGTGTTCACCGTCTCCTTTGTCAATGGAGATATGAAAACAGCCCTTGCTGAGCCCAATACCATTGTCCTCACCCAATCAATGGCGCTGAAATATTTCGGAGATGATGATCCTGTTGGGAAATCATTGAATGCCGATAGGCAGAGAGATTATTTGATTACGGGCGTGGTGGAAGACACGCCCAGGAATTCCCATTTCCACTATGATTTTTTGGCCTCCCTCTCAACCTATGGGGACAGCCGAAGCCCTGTTTGGGTCAGCAATAATTATCATACCTATTTGGTTCTTCAAAAGGGAGCTTCTCCACAGGCGTTTGAAGAAAAAATGGTCGAATTGGTCAAAAAGTATGTCGGGCCCCAGATTCAAGCAGCGGCGGGAATCTCGTTAGAACAGTTTTTCGAATCTGGAGGGGAATGGGGCTATTTCATCCAGCCGTTGACAGATATCCATCTGCGTTCCCATTATGAATTTGAACTGGAACCGAACGGAGATATCGCTTACGTATATATATTTTCCATTATCGCGTTGGGCATCCTCCTTGTGGCCTGCATCAATTTTGTGAATCTGGCCACAGCCCGCTCCGTGAACCGGGCCAGGGAAGTGGCAATCCGAAAAACTGTCGGATCCAGAAGGACCCAGTTGATCCGGCAATTTCTTGCAGAAACCACGTTGACGAGTTTTGTGGCGGTTTTTTTCGCATTGATTGCCGTCCAAATTCTCCTTCCTTCTTTTAATAATATCACAGGAAAAGAGCTGGCCATCCCATACATTGAAAATGCATACACTATCCCCTTTTTATTGGGAGTGGTCCTGTTTATTGGTATTTTGGCCGGGATATATCCAGCTTTTTTCCTTGCGTCATTTGATCCCGCTGTTGTCTTGAAGTCGGAAACCATGGGGAGAACAAGAAGATCCAACCTTCGAAATATTCTCGTTGTTTTTCAATTTGCGGTATCAATTGTCCTGATCATCGGGACATTCATTGTGGATAAACAGTTGAAATACATTCAGAACATGAATCTGGGCTTTAACAAGGACCAGGTCGTTATCGTGAAAAAGACTGACGACCTTGGAAACCAGATCCAGACATTCAGACAGGAACTGCTGAAGAATGCGCGTGTCGACAATGCCTCAAACACCGGCAGGCTCATCGGGCAGACTTTCGGAAATTCCGCTTTCAAGTTAGCCGGTGAAACAGGGGAGGAAACCCATCTTCTCTGGACCTATTTTTCAGATCCGCATTTTGTCGACACCTACCAGATCGAAATGGCGGCTGGCCGGTATTTTGAAGAAGGGAGACAAGCCGACCAGCAAACGGTTGTCATCAACGAAGCGGCGGTGAAAGATCTGGGATTGATAGATTCTGTCGGCAAGCAGATCATCGCCTTGGGGCCTACTCAGGAGCAAGCACAAACTTTTACGATCATCGGAGTGATGAAAGATTTTCACTTTGAAAGCTTGCATTTTCAGATTCGGCCCTTGATCGTCCTTTTATATGGCCCGAATAATAGAGGCCGTTTTGTCTCTGTGCGGATAAATTCCGAAGGGGTCCGGGAGACCCTGGCCTTTCTGGAAAGCACCTGGCTCAGATTTGCAGGTAATCAGGCCTTTGAATACGAATTTTTCGATGATCATTTTGCTAAAATATACAAGGCCGAAGAGAGAACGGGCCAGATTTTCTTTGCCTTTTCCTTTCTAGCCATCATCATCGCAAGTCTGGGATTATTCGGTTTGGCTGCCTTTATTTCCGAACAGCGGACCAAAGAGATAGGCATCCGCAAAGTGCTTGGAGCGACAGAATCGAAGATAATCTTTCTTTTATCCAAACAATTTACAAAATGGGTGATCTTGAGCAATCTTATCGCATGGCCAATAGCCTATTATTTCATGCACAAATGGGTTCAAAGATTTGCATTCCGGCCGGGAATATCCATCTGGTCTTTTTTGTTGGCCTCCATCGTTGTTTTGACCATTGCCTTGCTCACCGTGAGCTATCAGACGATCAGAGCTGCCAGATCCAATCCTGTGGACTTGCTTAGATATGAATAGTTTCTAACCGCCATAACTGTTCACAATCGGACAATATCTGTGTGTTAACGGACACTATTTCCTTCCGGTCGCTTGAAATCAAGAATATAACTCTGTTAATTCGATTGGTATGGAGTTTGCATAGTTAACATCAGAAACGAAAAAAACTATGCTTAAAAATTATTTAAAAATCGCGCTGAGGAACATAAATAAGCACAAAGGCTACTCCTTTATCAATATTGCCGGCTTAGCCGTTGGAATGACCTGCTGCATCCTCATCCTGTTGTGGGTTCAGGATGAATTGAGCTATGACAGATATAATGAGAATGCGGGTCGTATCTATCGGATTACCTATGCTGAAGAAATAGGCGGTACTTTTGACCACTATGCCCTTCCTCCTTTTCCAGCGGCTCCGGTGTTCGCGGCAGAAGTGCCAGGAATTAGCGCATACACAAGGCTGTGGCAGCGAACAAGCCTCATCAAGCATGCCGATAACAATTTTGACGAACGGAACATCTTTTATGTGGATAAAGATTTTTTTAAAATCTTTACTCATGAGTTTATCAAGGGGGACCCGGCCACAGCCCTCGAAAATCCCGGTTCGATAGTTCTGACCCGAGATATGGCCAAAAAGATTTTCGGTGATAAAGATGCTTTGGGAGAAACCTTGAACCTCAGCGCCGACGGCGATCTGAGAGTGACAGGAGTGGTTGAAAACGTCCCCTGCAATTCTCATTTCCATTTTAATTGCTTGGTTTCTATCAATACGATACAAGGAAGAAGGACCGAGTATTTAGATGCTTGGTTGGTCATTGTTGGATGGTCCTATCTTCTGCTCGAGGAGAATGCAGACGCTAAAATTTTAGAAGAAAAAATAGCTCCTGTCGTAGAAAAATATACAGGTGAAGACGCCAGAAAGTATGGAACAAAGATGTTTTATTACCTACAGCCGCTAACGGATATCCACCTTAAATCCAATCTTGAGGGGGAGATCGAAGGGAATGGAGATATCCGGTATGTCATGGTCTTTTCCTTAATCGCTTTATTCATACTCCTTATTGCTTGCATCAATTTCATGAATCTTTCCACGGCCCGATCTGCCAACCGGGGAAAAGAAGTGGGTCTTAGAAAAGTCTTGGGTGCGTACAAAAAACGGCTGGTCATGCAGTTTTTGATAGAATCCACAGGCTTTGCAATCGTTGCTTTGATCTTGGCTCTTAATCTAATCTGGTTCCTGCTCCCCGCTTTTAACGACCTTACCGGAAAAGAGATCACTATGGTATCTCTATTGAGTTGGGGAGTTGCTTTCGGTTTAGTCGGACTAGTAGGATTCACGGGTCTGGCCGCCGGGAGTTATCCGGCTTTTTACCTCTCATCCTTCCAGCCCCTCGAAACGATCAGGCAAAAACGGCAAAGAGGGTCTGGTCGATCGGTCCTTCGAAACGTCCTGGTTATCCTGCAGTTTGCCATTTCTATTGTCCTCATAATTAGTACCTTTATCGTTTTGGAACAATTGAACTTCATGAAGAATCAAAAGCTGGGCTTTAAAAAGGAGCAGGTGCTTGCTGTCCGGATCAAAGGCGATGGTATACGGGAACAGCTTGAGCCGTTCAGGAATGAACTGAAAAAAAATGTCAACATTCAGGAGGTTTCCTATTCAAACGGAATTCCAGGAAGTACAGAAACTGTCCTTACCGTTTTTCAAGAGGGGAAGCCGGAAAATGTTACCCACACGTTCGATTACATATTTTGCGATTATGATTTTTTGAAAACTTACGAAATAGAACTTTTCCAAGGACGGGATTTCTCACATGAATTTGGAGCGGACAATGAAGGAGCCTATCTTATCAATGAAACGGCTGTGGCCAAGCTTGGTTGGGGAGAGCATACCCTTGAGAAAAAAATTGGATTTTCCCGAGAAGTCATGCGGCCGATCGTGGGTATCGTCAAGGATTTTCATTACCGCTCGCTCAAAGAAGTTATCGGTCCCCTGGCTATTTTTCTCAGGCCGACCCAAGGGTCCTATTCATCCATAAAAATGAACACAGAAGATATCTCTTCAACTCTGTCCTACATTGAGAAGACTTGGAATACATTTGAGAAAGAGAGAAGTTTTGAATACTTTTTTGTAGACGAAAATTTCGACGCCCTTTACAACTCGGAAGAGCGATTGAGTCAGATCATCACATTTTTTTCCTTTATTGCGATATTTGTTGCCTGTCTTGGCCTTTTTGGTTTGGCTTCTTATACGGCCGAACAGAGTACCAAAGAAATAGGCATCCGAAAGGTGCTGGGTGCTTCTATGGGTTCAATCGTGTTTCAGCTCTCACAAAATTTCATCAAGTGGGTTCTGGTTGCAAACGTGATCGCTTGGCCCGTGACTTATTTTGTACTTAAAAACTACTGGCTTCCCCATTTTCCCTTCCGGATTTCCCTCAGCCTGTTGACGTTTGCCGCAGCAGGTATGATGGCCCTGTGTATCGCAATGCTAACGGTAAGTTTCCAATCCATTAAAGCCGCTCTTGCTAATCCTGTCGATTCGATAAGGTATGAATAACTGATACAAAAATTCACCCCCAAAATCATCCCTTCCGGTGATTGACCAAAAAAACATCCATCTGTAATCATAAAAGGCTTGTAGAAGTGTATTAGGTCAAATGGAAAATATAGAGGCGCTCTTTTTAAAACTCAATATCTATGCCATTGCTCCTTTTATTGTCGGATTCTTGATGCTCATCCTTGGTTTGGTGACCTTCATCAGGGATCGGGCTTCCAAAGTAAGTTCATCTTTTTTTTTGGTCACCATCAGCATTTTTGTGTGGCTGGGTTCCTTGCCCTGGCTTTATTCGGCTTCCAATGAACACGTAGCCCTCTTCTGGGCCAAAATCGAGCATATTGGTGTAGCCTTTATTCCCAGCTTCTTTTTCATTTTTACGCTTGATATCATCCAACGTTACAAAAAATACAGATATTTTGGCTGGGCTACTCTAATCCTCTCTGGGGGGTTTTGTGCAGGATTTGTTTTAAGCCCCTATTTTATAAAAGGCATCACCTCGATGCCATGGGGGTATAACGCGCAATACGGCACCTATGGATTCTTTTTGATAGCATATCTTGCTCTTTTTATGTTGATAAGCTTGGATTTGATTTGGCTTGAATACATGAAAAGCGCATCCGATCGGGAGCGCAGCCGGCTCATGGGGATATTTCTCGGGGTCGCCGTCGGTTTGCTGGGGGCAGTCGATTTTGTTGGGGTGTTTGGGATTCAGGCTTATCCCCTTGGATACATCCCCATTTTTGTTTGCACTTTGATCCTCGGTCAGACCATCATGCGTTTCAGGTTGATCGATTTGACCCCATCATTTGCAGCCAATCATATCCTCGAAACCATGGAAGGACTGGTAGCGGTTGTCAATCTTTCCGGAAGGATATCTTTTGTGAATCGCTCGCTGTGCGAGCTCCTGGGATACAAAGAAAAGGAGCTGAAGGAACAGCCGATTACACTTTTGTTTGAAATAAATGATAAAAATTTCTTTCCAAATATCAATAAAAGCTGGATCCTGCATGATGAAGAAATGGAATGGAAGGGAAGAGATGGCACAAAACTCGAGTTGAGCGTTTCAGCCTCGCTTATTAAAGATAAGAAAGGAAATCCGGCTGGAATTGTTTATGCAGCTACGGATATAACAGAGCGGAAAAAATATGAAAGAGAGCTGATCAAAGCTAAAGAAGCTGCCGAGCAGGCCAATCAAGCCAAAAGCGAGTTTTTGGCGAACATGTCCCACGAGATCAGGACTCCTCTGAATGCAGTCCTAGGATTTTCGGATATTCTCTCGGATACCTCCTTGAATAACATCCAGAAAGACTATGTGGGTACGGTTCGTGAGAGTGGGAAATTGCTCCTGGCACTTATCAGCGACATCCTTGATTTTTCCAAGATCGAATCAGGGGAGATCCATTTGGAGGAGATCGACTTCAACCTGAAAAATTTAGTCGAAGATGTATTGAGAATTGCCAGGCCAAAGGTGACTGATGCAAAGGTCGAGCTGTATTATGATTATGATGAAAAAGTGCAGGAAAATTTTGTCGGGGACCCCACACGCGTGAGGCAAATCATCCTGAATCTTTTGAACAATGCCATAAAATTCACAGAAGAAGGAGAGATCGGCGTTTGTGTGTTGTTATCTGCAGGAAAAAAAGCCGGTGAACAGTCAAAAAATGAGCGCTATACGGTTCAAATTTCGGTACAAGACACAGGAATCGGGATTCCCCCAGAGAAACAGAAGCTGATATTTGATACTTTCACCCAAGCCGACTCTTCGACGACCCGTAGATATGGGGGAACGGGATTGGGATTGGCTATTACCAAGGCTTTAGTCGAAAAGATGAACGGTGCGATTTGGGTGGAATCGGAAGTGGGGGAGGGGAGCGAGTTCACGTTTACCCTCAATCTCGGGAAATCCGATCCTAAAGCGATCGCGAAAATTTCCCCCCTCAATACCGAGGAGCTCATGGGCAAAAATGTGTTCATTGTCGATGACAATGAGAATGCCAGGCGCCTTTTGAGGACATTATGTAAAAAGGCAGGATTAAACATCGTTGCTGAGGCTCAAACCGCCATCCAAGGCCTGAAAGACCTGGAAAGATTGCAGGAGATCCCCGATCTTATTCTCTCTGACATCATGATGCCAGGGATGGATGGGTTTGAGTTTGCATGCAAAGTGAGAAGCAACAACTTCAAAGGTATGAAACTTATTGCCGTGTCGTCGGATGCCAGGCCCGGGTCTGCTAAAAAAGCCAAAGATGCCGGATTTGATGCCTTTATAACCAAACCTGTCACAGAGCGAAGCGTCATCAATGTCATGAAAACGGTTTTGGGGGACAAAAGGGCTGATGGGCAGATCGTCACGACTCATATGGCTGAAGAATTGATTGGGAAGAAAGCGAAAGTTTTGGTGGCAGAGGATAATCCTGTCAACAAAAAACTCATCGAAATATTATTACAAAAACTCGGTTTTGAAGGAGACATCGTCTCCAACGGCAAAGAGGCGGTGGAAAAGGCGATGACCGAAGATTTTGATATCTGTTTGATGGACATCCACATGCCGGTTATGGGTGGTATCGAAGCGACCGAAGAGATCAGAAAAAAGGGAAACACAACTCTCCCGATCGTCGCTCTGACGGCCGATGTGTTCAAAGAAGGTAAGGAACGATGTTTAGAGGCTGGGATGAACGATTTCCTGTCACGACCGGTCAAACCACAAAAACTTGAGCAGAAGATCGCTGAATGGACTAACCTGAACTATTCATAAAAAATGCCGATGCTTTTTTTAGTTCAGAAATATCAGGAAGTTATCCTGACATTGCAGAAAAAACTTTTCAAGAAGAATCTTTTTATATTCATCGGCATTTTTTACCCTTCGGGCGAACCGATCTTACTACATCTGCTTTGTTGTGACCCATTTGCGGTGGACAACCACAGCTGCATGGGTCACGCCTCGCATCTGCAGCAACCTTGGCTCGTGAATAATCCAGGCTAGTTGACTCCTCCTTTCCAAATTGCAAATCTTTTTCCTGTTGTTGAGAATATTCCAAGATTTGATAAGTCGAGGTTAAATATTCTATAATCATGGCAGAGAGATCGCACAGTTTGGGAAGATGAAAAAAGAACAAAAAATCCTGAATGATATATTGAAAGAAACACAGGAAACCAATCGGCTGCTAAAAGAAGTGAAAGACATAATTTCGGCGATAACGAAAAAAATGGTTCCTGAAAATAAGATGGAAGAAGTAGTGTTAAAGGGGGGTCCTGTGGCTGAAATCACGGTTTATTCACCCGACAAACTCAAAGAATGGATGAGAATCTTCGAGAGCAAGGGGCTTCGGGTGGAATTCTCCGAACCATCTACTGGGGAGACAAATTATTTTGCTAAGGTTTGGGGTTATTTGGAAAAGTCCGATAAGAACAAGGCAAAAAACAATTAAATAAGATCGGATCTGCTAAAGGTCTTCCCCAATTCCTGATAATCACCTGAATATCTTGATTTTTCTAGAAATTGTGATATAATTACGTAAGTGATTACATAATTGTTGGAAAAGATGGATTTTATCAAAGAGCTTGGATATCTCGCTGTAGCCAGTCGGATGAAAAGATTGACAGACCGGTTCATGCGTGGAGGCAGCCAGGCTTACAAATCTTTGGGAATCGATTTTGAGCCCCGTTGGTTTACCGCTTTTTATCTGATTTATACCCAAGATTCTCCGTTGTCTATTTCTGAAATTGCCAGTTCTCTGAAAATCTCGCATCCCGCGGTCATCCAGACAACACAGATGCTGATAAAAAAAAGATTGATCAAATCTTTCCAGGACAGTAAAGATCGAAGGATCAGACGGCTTGCCATAACAGAAAAAGGCAAAGAGTTTGTGAATTTCCTTATGCCTGTTTGGAATGATTTCGAGACAGCCACATCGGAGCTCTTTGATAAGGCTGGTGTGGACATGTTGGGCATCATCAAACGCATCGAAGTCCTTTTGGATAAGGAGGATGTCGGCAGCCTAATCATTAACCGGATCAAACAGAGACAGTACGATGCGGTCGAAATCTTGGATTACACGCCGGAATACAAAGAATATTTTCAAAAGTTGAATTATGAGTGGTTGGAAAAATATTTCCACGTGGAGGAGTTGGACAAAAAAATTCTCCTCAATCCAGAAGAGCAAATCATTAAACATGGGGGATTTGTGTTGTTTGCACGAATGGGAGAGAAGATCGTAGGCACGACTGCTGTTTTAAAAAGAGACAAAAAGACCTATGAGATTGCCAAGATGGCCGTGACTGAAAAAGCCCAAGGTATGCAGGTTGGACGGAAACTAACAAAAGAAGCGGTTGCCAGGGCCGAAGAAAAGGGAGCGGAAAAGCTCATTCTGAAGACAGACAACCGGTTGAGGGCTGCGGTGAATTTATACCGCACATTCGGCTTTAAGGTTGCGCAAATCGAAGTCACAGCCAGTGGAAAATATGAACGAGAAAGATTCGGAATCCAAATGAAATTGGATTTAATATCGGAGGAGGTATTGTAATGCTCGGGATGAATGCAAAAAAACTCGGTTTGATTATCCTGCTTTTTTTATTCTTTTTTACAGTGATCAGTTTGCCAGTCCTTTCACAGGGAAAAAAGGCCGAAGAGAAAACGCTCACCTTGGATGCAGAAATGAGGGCCAGAGTTGTCAAACGTATCGGTCAGTTGATGAAAAATCATTACATATTCAAAAAGACCGGCGAAAAAATGGCGGAAAAGCTGAATACACAGTTCGATGAAGGAAAATACAATAAAATCGATGACGCCGATGAATTTTCGCGCGTTCTCACTGAGGATTTGCGGAGCGTGAGTGAGGATAGGCATATTAGAGTCACCTATAGTCCGGAGAGGGTCCAGAGAATTAGGGCCAGCCAAAGCAAAAGTGAGGAGGAGCGGAAGAAAGAAAGAAAGGCAAACATCGAACGGCAACGCCAACAAAATTTCGGCTTTCAAAGGGTAGAGATTCGGGAAGGAAACATAGGATATCTTGACCTGCAATACTTCACTGGATTGTCCCAAGCAGGGGATACAATCGTTGCGGCCATGAATTTTCTGGCGAATACCGATGCCGTGATCATCGATCTCCGCAATAATGGAGGAGGCAGCCCGTATACAATACAGATCATGAGTAGCTATTTTCTCGAGGATTATACACATCTGAATAGCTTCGAATGGCGGGGCGAAGAAACTATTGCCCAGTTTTGGACCCTTCCTTATGTCCCTGGGAAAAAAATGTATGACACCGAACTCTACATCCTTACTAGTTCCCGGACATTCTCGGCGGCAGAAGAATTCACGTACAACATGAAAAATCTAAAGAGAGCCACCCTTGTCGGTGAAACCACAGGAGGAGGAGCCCATCCTGGGGGAGACCGCATCGTCAACAGTTATTTTCTCGTCTGGGTGCCGGGCGGAAGAGCCATCAACCCTATTTCCAAGACAAACTGGGAAGGGACCGGCATCGAACCACATATTTCGGTACCAAGGGATAAAGCTTTGGACAAAGCCCATTCCACGGCTCTGGAAAAATTGATGGAAAAAATGGATGATGAGGAAAAAAAACGCCAGCTCAATTGGGCATTGGACGGCATAAAAGCAAGAATAGAGCCTGCCATAGTTAAACCGGAAACTCTAGAAAAATATGTGGGCAAATACACTCGAGGAGAAGTGACTTTGATGGAAGGACAGCTTTTTATTCAAGCTGGACCGCAAAAATTCAAGATGATCTCTCTGAGTGAGACATATTTTATTGTGGATGGGATGCCTGATGTCCGCGTGGAATTTTTGCTCGATGATAAAAGTGAATCTTGCGACATTATCTCCCATTTTTCTGACGGTCGCCAAGAAATCGTAAAAAGAGTGAAAGAGAAGTAATTTGCTGGAATGTACACGAGGGAAACCGACGAAGAGACAGGTTGCCGGGTGTACAAGTGCTACCGAGTCAACTGGATTGAAAAGCAATAGTCGGTAACTAGACAAATCCTGGAGTGTGTATAATAATGGACAAGCATAAACAAGGATGAGAAAAGCACCTTTGGGCTCGGTAAAGGCCGCTTTAGGTTGCGGCATCATATTGATCTTTGTGACCGGGATTTTTGGCTTTGTCATCTCGTTTTTTGCGGATGATCCGGAGCTGGCAGCAACCGTGCGGAGCCGGTGTTTAATCGGGATGGCCATCGGCATCGTCATGGTCATCGCCTGGAAAATTTACCAATCCCGGGAATAGGGGACGCTCCTTAAGGTACCACCCCACTAAAATGAAAATCCTATTTACAATAACAGGGCCATGGGGAACCGGGGCCGCGACTGTCGTGGATGGGGTTGTCCAGGAATTGCAGAATCTTGGGCATATAGTCAAGGTTATTTTTCCCGATCTTGGATTGCCCTCTCCGGATGCAGATAAATATTACGGGAATCCAGAACTCTATCACATCATAAAGTTTCCGGTCGAATATCAGGGTGTCGATTTTCCGACTTTCCCGCTTATCGTTCCCGATCCCAATCCTCGAAACCTAAAGGAAGCCTGGACTTTCAAAGACATGTCAGATATCGAATTTGTCAGCTACATCGATTTCCTGAAATTTCGGCTCCAAGAGGTCATCCAGGAATTTCAGCCGGATGTCATAGAGACCGAACACGTTTGGCTGATGGGGTATGTCCTGAATGAATTGGGATACACCTATATTGTGGGGGCCCATAATTCCGATCAGATGGGATTTCGGTATGACTCCCGGATGCGCCCGTATGCCACAACGTGTGCACATAATGCCGCAAATATCTTTTCCATCTCCGATGCTGTGAAGATAGATTGCCTTAAGCTTTATGGAGTTGAAGACGAGAAAGTGATCGTCATTCCGAATGGTTACGACAATAAAATTTTCCGGCCGAGTCAGCTTTCCAAGGCAAAAATTTTTCAGAAGCATGGCATCAATGCAGATATCTCTCTACCGGTTGTCACATTCGGCGGCAAGATGTCTAAAACAAAGGGCGTGGATGTTTTATTAGAGGCCAATGCGATTCTGCAAAAAAGGCGGCCATACACACTGCTGCTTTTTGGCTCGGGAGATTTGGAGGACGTTTTAGGGAGAGTTCCTACGAGAGAAGAAAAACAAAACGCCCATATCATCGGTCATGTTACACAAGATGTGCTTGCCCAGTTTCACAATATCGCAGAATTTAGTGTTTTGCCCTCTCGAGACGAGGGATTTGCTGTGGCTGCACTCGAGGCTATGGGATGTGGATTGCCTGTGGTCGCCACGGACATTCCTTCGCTAAAGGATTTGATAGGGGGCAAAACAGTGCCCGTCGAGGATCCTGCGTCACTGGCAGAAGCCATGGAATCCATGCTAAATCTTCCTGCAGATGAGAAAAAGAGCCTGAGAGAAAAGTCCCATAAAAAAGCCCTTGGATTTAGCTGGAAAAAAAATACAGAAATGCGCTTGAACTATTACAAAGCCGCTATTTAGCGCGGACCTTTTCGACAAAACCCCCAGGATTAATGATTGGGCCGGCATCTGTTTTAACAACGGTCTCGATAAAGAGTTGGATGATTTCCTTGGGTTGGATATCCGGATTGACCTGGTAGGCGAGTGCAGCCAATCCGGCGATATAAGGTGCACCCCAGCTCATCCCGCCCATCCTATCGAACGTGTAAACGTCGTTCCCTTGGTGGCTAGCCACAGTCTTGTTTGAGCCGGGGACCCTGATCACATCCCCTTCAGAGCTATAGTAGCCCGGATTATAGTTATCTGGTTTGTCAGGATCCTTTCCTGGCTTAAGGGACAGCATGCCATAGTCCAATATGGCTTGGTCACAGGTCATGACGAGTATCCCCTGACTTTCTGCCTGTTCCAGAATTTCCTTCCATTCTTCATAATGTGGTTGTGAGGAAAATCCTCCTGTCGAGATGCTGATTACCCGGATTTTTTCTTCTCTTGGAAGGATTTTGTTCCATTCGAAAATCTTTTGCAGAGAATTTATGTAAGGCCTATTGTCCCGATCCCACATCGGGACGGCAAAGTAGGTGAGGGAAGCGCCCGGCGCAACTCCCAGGTTTTTCCCGACTGCTATCGATGTAACGGGCGAGCCGTGCATCTGTGGGGAGAGCTCTCCGAGTCCGGTCTCGTCATAACGGGTGAGGGCAGAGGTGTATTCGACATGGCCCAAAAGCAAAGGCTGGTCGATGATGGCGATTCCCACGCCGGATCCGTCTATTCCTTTCTCGTGGAGAGAACGAACACCGAGCCCGGGATTTTTTGCATTTGCGATGAAATCGGCAGGACGGAATCCCTGCGGCAGTCTGTCTTCGGATGGCCATTCTGTAAGGGTGTCAAAAGTCATGGAATTCAAAAATTTCATCTTATCTCTCAGGTCCAATCTCACAAGAGAGATGTTGGCTAGTCCCCAGAATCGGTCCAGTTTTCTCAGGTCGTTGTTTGTTCTCAGCACGACTTTTCGATTTTCTCCTATGTCGAGTTGCACTTCTTTATGGTGGATTCGCCCTATTGTGAAAGGAGTCGGTTCGTTCCTCATTTTCCAAAACGTGATTTGAAGATCCGAATATTTGAACTCGAGAATCTGCATTCCGCCGCTCTTTCTTTCCGACTCTTTCTGAGGAATTCCGAGCAGAGCTTTGATCTCATCGGGTTCGGTCAGTTTATACGCAATCTTCCCGGATTTTATGCCATTTTTTATCCTGGTTAAGAGTTCTTCATTATTATTGCTTTTTACGGAACTGATTAAAAAAACACCGCATAAAACAGTTATAAAAAGTCTAGCAATATTGTGTTTCATAACTAGTCTCCAATAAATCCAATTATACTTACGGTTATTGTACCTGATGTTACTCTTTATGTGCCACATTATAATACCATTTTTATTCCCAGTTCATCCGAAAGACGTTGAATTCATGGAAACCATCCGGTTTTTCATGGAAACAATACAGGCGTTCTCTTCTGGATTTTGCACAGACAATGGCATCACCCAGAGTCAAAATATTCATGGCTTTACGGCCGACAAAAACTCCCTCTGGATTGAAGATATCAAAGATGTATTCATCGGGATTTTCACCTCGCTCAAATGTCATCACAAAGATCCGGCCTTCATCATCCACGAAAAAATCACGCATCGGAAGCCAGAATTTGGGAAACCATACTTTCGCGCCCCACTTTTCATACTGTCTCTTTCGTTCCTGTATTAATTTGTCAGAAACTTCCACAGGCTTGTATTCCTTCTGAATTTTCTGAAGGATCTTGCCCTCAAGATTGTACTTCAATATTTCATAACCTCTGTCTTCGCAGGAGATATAGATATTATTGTTTTGTATCCGGGGTCTGAAAAATGGCCGTTCATTGACTCCCCTGCTGCCTTGAGTGTTGAAATCGTATACATTTTGTGTGTCCAGCAGCTTGATTTTTTCAAACTCGGGATTGTACATGCTAAAAGCCCAAACGTACATATATTTGATAGAGGGTGCTGGGCGTTTGTCCCAGAGTCCGAAAAAATTCCCATTCTCCAACGGATAAAGCAGGCCTACATTAGAAGGATATCGAATTTCTTTGACGAGATCTCCGTCTTTGGAAAACAGCAGGACTTTTCTGTTTCCGTTGTCCGAGACGATGAGGCGATCCTGGCTGTCGATTCCTGTCCAGATAATCCATTGCATCTCTCCAGGCCCCTGCCCTTTGTGACCGAAGGAATGCAGGAATTTGCCGTTCGGATCAAATTTGAAAATCAGATTCCCCTCTTTATTAGCATAGAAAAAATAGATGTTGCCTTTAGAGTCTACTTCGAAAACTGTTGCACTCGCTATCCCCAATTCTCCGATATCCTCCCTGGCAAAATCGAAGGACAATTCTTTCTCGAGGGTGAGAATGGCTGGTTCACCTTTTATTCTATAGGGCTCCAGATGGTTAATGACGACTTCAACTCCGTCTTCTGTGAATTTTTCGACCTGTTCTGATTTAGGGGAACAAAAAATGGATATGGTAATAATGAATAAAAGAAAAAGCAGCTTTTTCATGGCCCTCCCTCGATCCATCCGAAATGTGTGTCCTCTTTTATTATACAATCAGAATCTTGAGTTATTCCCTTAGGCTAAATTTTTGCCTGGATTATTCAGTGCGCCACGATGGTGCAATAGACCAGCGGATGAAAGTTCC
>CAYPGQ010000068.1:0-22292 GCA_964410125.1 uncultured Eubacteriales bacterium
ATAGAGAGGCTGCCTTCTACCTAATGGTGGAATCGGCAGCCTTTAAGGGGATGGATTAAGAGGTTAAGGGATCTATGTGAAATCCTTTGCTAAAAGGAGGGAAAAAAAGGAGGGAGTTTATTGTTTCCTGTTTTTTCTTTTTTCTCATCGTTTTAGTCATTCCATATATATATACGCTTGTTTTGGACAAAAAGTTGCTGAATTCGTAAAAAATTGTCCCGGATTTTAAATATTTTGCCGAAAGGCAAAAAAACAAGAATGGATGGGGCAAAATAAAACACGTTTTGACAAAAATAGAGCCGGACAAGATAAAGACTTCAAGGATGGAATTGTGTGTAATTATTTGAAAAGAAAAAATTTATACAAAAAGCATCGCTTGGTTCGAATTTGGTTTTCCCCTTTTTGAAACCTTTCTATTATTATACCACAAAAAATTAGCAATATTCAACGATTTTTTTTAAATATTTTTAAAATGCAAAGTTTGAAGGAATAATGACACGCATTACGCCTGAAAATCGCTGGTTTCCCCCTATTTTTAACAGGAATAAAAAACGCATCTTTGACTAATAAGGGTGAATTTATTTAGAATGAGGCGAGAAAGCCAAAGGAGAATCGTTATGGATAAGGAATCCTTTCGGAAGTATGGGTATCAATTTGTAGATTGGCTGGTGGATTATTTTGAAAAAATCGAGACACTTCCGGTGAAACCTAGTTTAAAACCTGGGGATGTTCGGAAAAAACTTCCGGAAAAACCCCCGGTCCAGGGTGAGTCTATGGACAGTGTTTTTCAAGATTTTCAAGACATCGTCCTTCCGGGTATCACACACTGGCAGCACCCCTCCTGGTTTGCCTACTTTCCTGCTAATAACAGCCCTCCATCAATCCTGGCGGAAATGCTTACAGCCGGAATAGGTGCGCAATGCATGGTCTGGCAGACCTCCCCTGCAGCTGCAGAATTGGAAGAAGTTGTTATGGAGTGGTTGCGCCAGATGCTGGGATTGCCTGAGGGGATGGGCGGCGTTATTCAGGATACTGCATCCACAGCCGCCCTGGTCGCTCTTCTATCCGCTAGGGAAAGAGGGACGAATTTTACAGCAAACTTAAGAGGAATCCAGAAACCTTTGACTGTCTATGCTTCGGAAGAAACACATTCCAGTATCGAAAAAGGTGTGAAAATTGCCGGGTATGGCTTGGAAAATCTTAGGTATATTCCGACGGATGATAAATTTGCTATGATACCGGAAAAACTCGAGAAGATCCTCGTAGAGGATAAAAAAAAGGGATTGCAGCCTGCCTGTGTGATCGGAACCGTAGGGACCACCTCTTCCACTGCGGTGGATCCGTTGGCTCCAATCGGTAAAATATGCGGTCGCCATGACGTGTGGTTCCATGTTGATGCCGCTTTTTCCGGAACAGCCGCCATTCTTCCAGAGAAAAGATGGATGCTGAAGGGAGTGGAATATGTGGATTCTTTTGTGTTCAATCCCCATAAGTGGATGCTGACCAATTTTGATTGTTCTGCCTATTTTGTCAAGGATGAAAGAGCCCTGATAAGAACTTTCGAGATTCATCCCGAATACCTCAAAACAAGTGTGGATGCCGAGGTGAAGAATTATAGAGACTGGGGCATTCAATTAGGGCGGCGTTTTCGGGCGCTCAAGCTTTGGTTCGTGATCCGTTCATACGGGGTGAAAGGACTGCAGAAAATCGTCCGGGAGCATATCCGGCTGGCTGAGATGGTCAAGGATTGGGTGGAGAAGGACGAACGGTTTGAACTCATGGCGCCTGTGCCCGTGAGTTTGGTTTGTTTTCGTCTGAACGACGGCCGCGATGAAAACCAACTGAATGAGCTGAATAAAGAATTTCTCGAAAGATTGAACCAGACAGGAAAATTGCTTCTAACCCATACATCGCTGAAAGGAAAATATGTGTTGAGGATGTCCATAGCCGCCAGGTTGACCGGGGAGAATCATGTCCGTGAAGCCTGGGAACTGGTCCAGACGACGGCAAAAGAGCTTTTGCAGTGAAATTCAGGATTGATCCTGCGGTTTTCGCAACTTTTCCAGGGCTTCATATTGGAATCGTGAGTGCCAAAGGAGTGGACAATCACGGGGATTGCTCCGAAATCCTGGAAAAAATCAAAAAGATCCAGGGGGAAATCAGGGGTAATTTTGATATGGGGACACTTTCTAATCACCCAAAAATCCAAAACTGGAGGAATGCATACACTCTTTTTGGTGCCAAACCAAAAAAACATCGAAGTTCTGTGGAAAATCTATACCGCTTGACCTTGGAGGGAAAAGATCTGCATCCGATCAACAGGCTGGTGGATATCTACAATTGTGCGTCTCTTTGTTACATGGTTCCTGTCGGCGGGGATGATTTGGCGAATGTGGAAGGGGATATCCTTCTCAGATTTGCAAAGGGAGATGAGCCTTTTTTTCCTCTAGGTTCTGATGAATTGCAAACAGCCCGGAAGGGGGAGGTTGTCTATGTGGACGAAAGGGAGGTCCTTTGCCGGAGATGGAACTGGCGGGAGAGTGAAAAAACAAAGATGACAGAGGAAACACAAGAAGTGCTATTGGTATCAGAGGGCCTTCCTCCTGTAACAGCAGAAGAAATCGAACACGTTGTTACCGATTTGAGCCGCATGGTACAGGAATACTGCGGTGGTGAAATAGAAGTTGATGTTTTAGGTGTTGTCAACAACGAATCGAAAGTTTGAATGGATTTTTTCTAATAGAACATCCGCAACCTTCTCGGCTCCTGCCTTGTTAAGGTGTAGCCCATCTATCGTGAAATGCAGACCTCTCTCTAGTGCTTCTTTTTCTAACTTTTCTGGTTTTTTAACGACTAAAGCATCCAAAATCACTCGAAAAATGCTCTTGGGAACGTAAGGAGAGATATTTTTTGATTCAAGCTGTGGGATGAAGTGCTTCCTCAAGTCGATAAATTCAACATTCGGGTATGAAATGGATAGGTCCTGGATAATTTTTGAGAGGACAATTAATTCTTTGTTCCAGTCATTGTAGATATCCTCTCCTATAAGGAGAGGCGGAAGAGTGAAAATTTGGGTGATATTATCCTGCAGTAGTTCCAAAATAGAACGGTAGTAATCTTGGAATTTCATATGACTTTTTGCCCAGGGTTGTCCTCGCAGGCGTTTGACGAGCGGGAATGACCAGTGGGTTTTAACAAAAATGTCATTCACGCCGATCCAGAGGAATCCGACGTCCAGAGGGGATTTGATGTTTATCTTTTGTAAACGGCGAAAAAGGCTTATCAAAGTGTCTCCGCCTTTACCGTAGTTTAACAGCTCATGTTGAGACAATTTGTTTTGGAGTATGTCGAAATATGAAACCCCGACAATCCCCTCTGTCAAGCTGTCTCCGATAAAGGCAATTTTCAGTCGGGTTTTATCCATAATACCTCTTCAAAACTCTAAGCGCATTTAACGTGATCCACTTGCTGGGCTTGCCTTTTTGTTCGATGTTGACCTGAAAACGGCCGTTATAGGTGTCTTCAAGAGGCCACATTCCCTGTTCTCCTTGTTTGGACAGGACCAAATCCACGGCATCTTGCATTCTTTTGTCTCTAATCCCCAGTCCCGTTAGGATGAGCAATATCTCCAAAACATCAGTGTCCCACATCCAGGGAAACCAGAGCTTGGTCCACTTGGGCTTGGCCACTCGATCAGGATTGTGGCTTTTTTTGTACACGTAATGTTTCAGGAGGAATTCTGCCGCATTTTGGATAAAGATCTTAACGTTTTTTGACCTTTTTTGTGGTGGAATTTCTGAGAGGGTTTTCAGCCCCTTCAAGATGCCCAATATACATGTGTGTTTTCCCCAGCACTGTTCATACCGGTCATAAGGCCACCCCTCGGGGGCTTTAGCCACGCCGTCATCGAATCTCTGGTATTTGGTTATCCAGTCGATGGCCTGACGCACTCGAGGATCATCCAGACGCCCAAACCGGATCAGCCCCCAAGTCATGTTGCCCGTTAGGCAGGGAAAAACCCCGCTATGGTACCCTCCAACTTTTGGGCTGCCTTGGTAGGAAAAACCGCCGCTTTTCCTGTCTTGAGACCAATCCAGAATAAATTCGCAAGCTTTTTGTATTCGCGGGTCTTCGGGATCAGCCATCAGCTCCGCAAGGATAATAAATGTCCAGACCGATCCCTTGTATTTTGTGCGGATATAGAAGTCTTCTGCTTTTTCCCAGTATCCTCCAGGAGATTGTTTAGCAAGAATTTTTGGGACCACTCCGGTTTTCATGATGTTTTTACGAGATGCTTGGACTTCAGGTTGGGACTCTTGGATTTCCAAAATTTCTGTTAATGTCAGGTATTGGACGGAAGGATTCTTATCCTCTCTGAGCCAGGGAGTGGCGTCGGCGTGGAGATGGGATTTCCAGCCCTTCACTCTGTTTTTGGAATTCCTGTTTTTTGGAAAAAGTCCGAAGCCTTGGCGATGCGGATTTTTGCCGGCAGGATATCCAGTGGAAAAGATTGAATAACCAAATCCTCATCCAGGATGCTCTGGGGCATGTTCGGATTGGCATAGCTTATCGGTGATGGCGTGTTGGCAACCAGGGCATCCATAAAAGCCTGGGCATCTTGTGTGATGATGGCGATATAGACATTGTCGGAATTCAGATAAGTTTTGATGGCGTTGTTCACATCCTTGCGTGTAATTTTGGGTAGGCGGTCCTGGACTTCCGCCAAAAAATCTTGGTAACCGTAGTAACGAGAGTCCATCTGCCAGCCAAGCCGTTCCCCGAGTGTTTGTGAATAAAGTTTGGTGTAGTTCAGAAGGTAGGTGCGAACGAGCTCGAATCGTTCTTCAGGAATTCCCTCTTCCACTAGTTTTTTCAGCTCCCGGAGAGCCTGGCGCAAAACAAAGTGGCGGTTAGAATTAGCAAGTGCTCGTATCCAGATCGAAAAATACTGTTGCTGACGGCAATAATTGGTTGCAGGAAATTTGCGACGGCCTTGAATAAAATGGTCTGCATACGCATAGTCTCCATAGTTTTGTCCGCGTTCTTCCCGGATTTTCTGGTAGAGAAGGGAAAGGCTCTGCCGGTGTTCGCCGAAGTGGGAGCAGGCAATCCAGAGAGCAAAGAAGTCGTCGGATGACTTTCCTATGGTATGGGGGAAACCCATCGAGATATTCGTGGCAGGGGTTTGTTTATCGGCGATCACAATTTCCAGCCCTTCAGGCATCCGTTGGGCTGGAAGTGCCAGTTGATGATCGAATCCTTCCGGAAGAGCGGAAAAATCATTCGCGACTTTTGTGGGGAAGTCGGCTGGGTAACCGCCTGCCAATCCGATGGTGATGTTACCCTGTTTGAAATGCTCCTGGTAGAAGGTGTTGACATCATCTAAGCTCAAGCTTCTCACGCTTTCTACAGTTCCTGCATTGTGGTGGCCGTAGGGATGGTCAGCGTACATCATCAGGTTCATAATTTCTTTGCCGAATTGTTCGTCCATGTTGCCGACCAGGGTTTTTTCCAAGAAGTTGAGCTGGTTGGTCTTCAACCGGATAAAATCATCTTCGCGAAACCCAGGCTCGAGCAGCATATCCTTGAAGACAGCATAAAATTCATCAAGATTATCGATATGAATGGTTCCTGTGAAAACAGACATCTCTTTTTCGACCCGGAGACCCACACTAGCAGACATCGGGTAGAATTTTTTCTGGATTTCTTTGATAGTCAGAGTTTTAGTACCCCCGTTGGTCAGCATGCTAAAGGTGAGCTGGCAGAGACCCTCTTTTCCTGCCGGATCATAGGCAGACCCAATGTTGAGCAAGATCCGGAAACTGACCAAGGGACTTCCCTCGACGGGAAGAAGCTCTGATCCTATTTTTCCTGCTGTCTCTTTGGTGCAAGATGTGGTTACGAAAAGAGCCACGGTTAAAAATACGATAAGCAAAAGTATTTTTGTTTTTTTCATTGGGCTTCCCCTCCTGTCAGAGTTACCACCGTGCTGTTTGATTTTTTGAAATACTTTTTAGCCATAGCTATGATATCCTGAGGGGTGACTCTCTCGAAGAGATCGAACATTTTATTCACAGATCCAGGGTCTGTTGTCAGGTTGATGTAAAAGGCAAGAGATCCCGCGACACCGTCCGTGGTTCCCAAAGAATTAGCAAACGAGTATTTGAGATTAGACTTTATATCGGTTAGTTTTTCCTCAGAGACCGGCTCTGTTTTTAGCCTTTCCAGCGCATTGAATATCTCCTCTTCCACATAGGCAAGGTCCTTTTCATTTTTGACCACGGAATTAAAAATCAGGAGATAGGGATCTCGCCTGTCCGCAAAACTGGCACCCAAGGACTGGCATTTTTGTTCCTCGATGACAAGTCTCTGGTAGAGCTCAGATGAGCGGGAAAAAGCGATTTCTGCCATCAGATCGAGTGCGGCTTTGTCGATGTTTTCATCCGAATAGGCCAGTCCATGGAATCCGATGGCCAGCAGGGGAAGGGTTTGAGTCGGCCAATCGTAATGGGCTCTTTTGGATTTGGTTTGAGTTGGTTCTTCCGGAGTGACCAGATTGTAGCCGGACTTTTCCCAGCCGCCGTAATATTGGTTCACGTAGGTCATCAATTGACCGTGGTCGAAGTCTCCGGCTACCAGGAGTATTGCGTTGTCCGGCGCGTAAAAGCGTTTCTTGTACAACTGGCTGTAAGAAAATTGGTTCGGCATGTCCAGGATGTCTTCCAGATACCCAAGAGTGGTGTGTTTGTAGGAGTGTTTTTCGTAAGCTGTATTCCTGAGAAGTTCGAATAGCCTTCTGGATGGGCTGGAAACGCTGGCGTAATACTCACCCTCGATAACCGTTGCTTCGGTTTTAATCATTTCCTCATCCCAGTACAGGTTGATGAACCGGTCCGCTTCGGCTTTGACCACGCTTTCCAAGTTTTCCCTACCGGCAAACACAACATAATAACAGGTGTAATCATCCGTGGTGTAAGCATTAGTTCCCGCACCGATCTTACTGAGGAAATTATCGTACTCCTCAGGAGACATGTTTTCCGTGCCCTTGAACATCATGTGCTCGAAAAAGTGGGCAAAACCGGATTTTCCCGGCTCGACCTCGTTTCGTGATCCTGATCGAACGATGGTATAATAAGAAATTATGTTTGGGTTGGGAAGAGGGATGGAGACAACTTTGAAGCCGTTCTCCAGTTCTACGACCTTGTAATCGTATGGAAATATTTTAGAGGCTTGCAGAATCATCGGGGCAAAGAGAATCAGTAGCAGACATAAAAAAGAAGAAAGATATTTGTGCATTTTATTTGTCCTCCTTTTTGAGAGAGTTTTTTATACCAAAAACCTCCCCATAAAACAAGGGAAAAACCTAGCCTAACCAATCCTCAAGCCAGCCGAATCGGGCCTCAGATTTTTGGTCTCTAGGTGTGTAAGGCTTGATATCCAGGATAGGTGTTCCATCAATCATATCCACCCCTTGGACCTGCAATTTATTGTTGTCCCTTTTGATGAACCGAAGCACCGTAAAGCCGATGGGATTGGGCCGGCTTGGGCTTCTGGTGGAAAAGACACCCCTCCGCTTGTTATCGTACGGGGGATGGGCGTAAAGTTTTTTCTCTGTTGATTTGTGGAAAGCGAAGATGAGGATGATATGGGAGAATCCGTCGAGATCCTGCAAGCCTTCGGCGAATTCTCCGAAAATCTCCAGTTCTCCCTGGATACTGACAAATTCTTTGGGATCAACACAGCGAACTTTTTTGATGTCTTCCTTTTTTTGGAAAGGAGAATGGACTGTCCCGATTGGTTTAAAGATTATTCCCATCGATCTTCACCTTTTCAAATCCGATTTCATTTCTCAAGAATTCTAGCCCTTTTGTGCCAGGGAGTAAATAAAAAAGATGACTCAGGCATCTGCAATCGGATGAGCCAAATCCCTGGATGGCTTTTGCAGCAGTGGGCTTGAAATCTCGTATCTTATCAGCGGTGTTGCATTCGGCGCAATAATCTTGGCGGATCCATATTTCCACGATTTTTGCCTTTTGTAACAGGTAATCGATGTGCCAAAACAACTTTTTTTGTCTGCTGATGTGGCGGTTGATCCTAGCTCTAAGTCCGGTCCGCGCCCTTCCGACATACAGATAAGTCCCCTTTTTATAATCGGTCTCTGGAAGCTTTCCTGGTTTTATTTTTTGAGTTTTAGCCAATTTGGTGAGCAAAATGTAAGTGCCTTTATCTTGCTCTTTCCCGCTCACGTCTTTTTCCCCGAGAGATTTCATGCAGGGAGTATGTAATAAAATGAGGTCTTAATCATTCATATATGTCAGCCACGTTTTGTAGTTATTATTCTCGCCCGCAACGATATTTTTAAAAACCCTAATTATCTTGGTGGTGATTTCGCCGGCTGTCCCCGATCCGATCGTGTATTCTTTGGGAGATTCGTCTTGTTCGGAATCGTCCAGGATGCGTGTGATCGGCGCGATTTCCACGGCTGTCCCTGAGAAAAAGGCTTCATCCGCCGTGAAAAAATCTTGTTTGGTGATCGGACCTATAGATGTGGGGATACCCATGTCCTCTGCGATTTTGAGGATGCTTGTTCGGGTTATTCCCTCAAGAACCGATTCGTTCATATCATTGGTTTTCACCACGCCATCTTTGACGATAAGGATGTTTTCGCCTGGGCCTTCTGCGACATTCCCTTCGAGATTCAGGAATATCGCCTCGTCATATCCTTTTTCCCGGGCCAAAACACCATAAATGGTCGACAGGATGTACAATCCGCCGAGTTTGGCCTTCATATCGAACTGGGTGTAATGGATCCGTCGCCAGGGAAGAAGGTAGGCATGGATGCCTTTTTCGGCTTTATCTCCGAGGTAAGCGCCCCACTCCCAGGCAGCAATCATGAGTTCGACAGGAGAATGCTTGGGAACAAGGCCCAAGTTCCCGTAGGAATAATAGAGGAGGGGGCGGATGTACGCCGAGTCCAATTGATTTTCTTTTATGACCAGTTTTAAAGCTTCGATAATTTCTTGCTTGGTGTAAGGAATGTCCATTCGCAACAAGGATGCGGAGTAGAAGAACCGATCGATATGGTCAGGCAGACGAAAAATAGCCGGACCATTAGCTGTTTGATATGCCCGAATGCCCTCGAAAACGGAGGTTCCGTAATGGAGAGCATGGCTCATGGCATGGACATTGGATTCCGTCCAATCGTGGAATTTTCCCATATGCCAAAATTTCTTTGCTCTTGGGAAGTGTGTATTATCAAACATTATGACTCCTTTAGGGCCTTATTGCAGAATCCTTTCCCGAGGATAAATATATTAAAATTTACTTTGGGATGAAAAATTCCCAGGCACACCAGACATTGGGGGGATGAGGATCGGGCGGGCAAGTAAGGCACCGCGTTTGGATCCTGGCGTCGATGGTACTGGCAAAACCGCTGTATTCCACGATGCCGATGGGTTTGCACGGAAAGTCCGGTAATCCCTGCCTCTGTCTTGCTTCTTGCACACGGCAACGGTTCATCCGGAAGAGACACCTGGTTTCACTCTCCTCCAGGATCTCTTGCACATTGATAAAGGCATAAAGTCTGAATTTGAGGGCCTGAATGAGGGCAGGAATGCCTCCTCCCGTTGGCATGTTGAGTCTTTTCATGATCCTTTTGGCCTCGATCACGGTGAACTTTTCCCAGGCTTTTTTGTCCAATTCCATGGCTGCTTCCATCCCAAATTTTGCCTCGACGGCTCTGAACCAGAGACCATCATGGGCGAGCCAGTTTTTCGCAGCATCGGTAAGAACGGCCATTAGCTCCTGCTTATCAAAATCACGGATGTCTTTCATTTTTTATCTTTTACAGAGATTTTTTTATTTTTTTAATTCGTAGAACTTTTTGCCTTCGTGGATGATAAGTTTGATTTTGCCCTCTTTGAGGAGGAAATCGCAATATTTTATCAGTTCATTTTTGTGTTTTCCCAAGGATTTGCTCATGTCCGAAAGAGTGACGGGTCTTCTCGCCACCATCGATAGGATTGCATCTTTGATATCGTGGAAGCCGGGCATATGTCGGGTTTTTTTAAATTCCGCGACAACCTCAGCCTTTTTCCCAAAAATGGATCTTATTCTTTCCAGTTCCTGAGGACTCAAAGGGCAGGCGGATTTGTCTGCCGGAGGGCGGACAACCGTATTGAGATGGATCCTGTCCGGGTTTATTTCGGCTATGACCTTTTTGAGTTTTTGGATATGGGCAGGGGAATCATTCACGCCTTTGACCAAAAGAATCTCGAGCCAAATCTTTCCGTTGAATTTTTGGCGAAACTTCATCAGGCCATCGATGATTTTTTCGATCTTGAGCGATGGATGGGGTCGATTTATCCGGTCGAATATTTTTTGAGTCACAGCGTCAAGCGAGGGAACGACCAAGTCAGCAAGGGAAAGAGCATCCCGCACGCTTTTTCGGAAAAGAAGAGTGCCATTGGTAAGAACAGCGACAGGAATTGGAGTGCTTTTTTTTATTTTCCGGATGAGATTTCCGATGGCTGTATTAAGAGTGGGTTCTCCAGAGCCGGAGAAAGTGATATAATCGATGTGTTGCCCCGAGTCGATCACTTCTTTTATTTGGTCTAATATTGTTTTACAAACAAAAAATTTTTTCCGCCGGACAATTTTGTATTTTGTGGTTCCCAGTTGACAGTAAATACAATCCAAAGAACATGTTTTAAAGGGCAGGATGTCGACTCCCAGGGAATAGCCCAAGCGTCTGGATGGGACAGGACCATAAATGTGCATTATACCTTGTCTCGGTAGATTTCGATGAATCGTCTCAAAGACCGGTCATAAGTCATTTCCACGTCATCGGGGAATAGGCAAGCTGGAAGCTCTCTCATTTGCCAGTGATACTGGATGCAATCGCAGCAAATACCCTTGCGATGGCAAGGTTCATACGTGCAGTTGCAATTCTGGAGATTGTTGTTTTCTTGACATTCTTTCATGATTTACTCCGTCGAAGGATTGTTGTTTCGATGTTTAAGTATTCCGGTAGTGTTTTTTCCAGGGGGTCTTCTTCTGATACAAATAATCTGCCAGAGCGCGTCGTAAAGTTTCCGCTGCAAGTTGAGCACAATGAACATCTTCTTCCGGCAGCCCTCCCAGCTCTTTTAAGATCTCATCTGTAGAGACAGTTCCGAGTGCATGGATGAATGATTTGTTCTGCGCAAGCTCGGTGGCCATGCTCCCGCAGACAATGCTTGAGCCGCAGCCATCGGTTTGGAAGGTGCATCGAATGATTTGGTCATCTTTCATTTTTAAGAACATATCCATCGTGTCCCCACAGGAACCTGTTTCTCGGGCGTAGCCATCCGGGTTGTTCATTTTTTGGAAGTTTCTCGGGTTCTGCCAATGGGCGATCACATTTTCTGAATACCGCTTTTTGACCTGCTCCATGATTTGTTTTTGAAGCTCTTTGGCGTATTTTTCCAGATCTTCATCCTTATTCATTTTCCGTTCCAATCTTCCTTAGAGAATCCCCATTATAACAAAAACATCGAGGAATTTAATCATTTTGTCGCAAAAGAATGATCTGTCTTAAGACCGGAGGTGATCCAAGACATCTTGCAGATTCTGCGCAAACCGTTTGATGGTTTCTTGGGTCATGCCGGCGTAACCAAACCTGATGCAGCGAGGCGCTCCGAACACGGAGCCGGGGACAGCACTGAATTTCTTAAGCTCTATAGCTTTATTGATGAACTCCGTATCGCCGATTTTGATATCCTCAGGCAATCTGACTAAAACACTGATAGCGCCGGAGGGAAAGTCCGTGTCTCGCCCTGCCAGGGAAAATCCTTTTTCCCTGAGGACAGCAAGCATGAGTTCACAACGCGCCTTGAGTTCTTTTTTTATTTCTGTGATGAGTTGTGGATGGCGACCGTTTTTCAAATCTTCCACTTCCCCTTTTAAAAGAGAAATCAACAGCTGTTGGCCAAGGACGTTTGGGGAAGAAGAAAAGGACCGGATCACTTTGGGCATCCAGTCGTTTGTGAATGTCTTATCGGCAGAGATCACATATCCGACTCGGGCCCCGGGTATCAAATATTCTTTGGATGCAGAACTGACCACAACGGTTCTCCCGGGAGCAAAACCAAGCATGGATTGAGGAGTGCCCTTGTAGCGGATGAAATTGTAGACTTCATCCGAGATGATGATGAGATTTGTCTCTTCGGCGAGTTCAGCCAGCTTCGTAAATTCTTCTTCCGTGAGGATGTCTCCAGACGGATTGTTAGGAAAGTTGATCAAAATAGAGGTGATATTTTTTTCTAAGATTGTTCGTTTGATTTGATTGAAGTCGACATGGTAATCTTCATTAAAAACCTTGATAACGACAGGATTGCCCCCGGCATTCCTGATGATTCCCTTGTAGTTGCTCCAGTATAAAGGCAAAAGCCCCACGTTTTGTCCGGAGGCGACAAGATGCATGACTATAGACAGCCCTTCGGTCGCTCCCGAGACAATGGCTACGTTTTTATGGTCCAGGCCTTGTGAAGGGATTCCTGGTTTTCCTTTCAGGTTGTAGGCGAAAGTCCAGAACTGTCCCACCAGTTCTCGCAGTTCTTCAAATCCTGAAGAAGGACCATAATATATTTCTTTATCTGGATATACTCCGATAATCTGGCCTTGATCGCTGCGGATAAATTCAGGGTTTTCCGGCACAATCCGTTTAGCTTTGGCTGCTATGGCAGGGATGATCGGATCGGAAGACAAGGTCTGCCGTATTCCTTCGGGCACATATTTTCGTGTGAGGCTTAAAAGTGGGGATTCATTAGGATTGAAATGAGTCATTTTTTTTCCTCTGTTTTATTTTTTTTTGATAGAAGACTCAACAATGTCCCTGACTTCTTGCAGGGTAAAACTGTATCTCCTTCTCAATCGTCCGATATTCTCGTTTGCGGATATGTTTGCAGGAAGGCCCAATTTGCTCATGATCTGGCGGGCCGGAATGCCCGTTTGTCTTTGAATATCATGAAAACTCATCTGTCCGGTGATCAGGATGCTTGATTGGTCTTCGGCCAGTCGACCGCGGGTCATTTTTTCTTCTTCCTTGTGTTCTCCTTCTGTTTTGTCATGATTGGCCTGAATGTCGGGAACGTCCGCCTCCGATTTCCTTTCTTTTTCCGGGATCATATCTTGATAATCTTGGGCGGATGATATTCGATTTTGTGCATCCGTTTCTTCGTTCAAAAGCTTTGTGAGAACATCCCTTGTCTCCACCAGGGAGATTCCGTATTTTTTGCTCAGCCTTCCGATGGTTTCCTTTTGTGAAACTTTTGCAGGAAGTTCTAAGACTTCAATGATCTTATGGGCAGGAATGTTTGTAGCTTTTTCCAGATCTTGGAGCGTCATCTGTCCGGTGACGGTGAGGTATTCCTGGTCATCCGCTATTTGGACTGTTTCATTTCTTCCTCTCCCGATCCCATAGTCTTCGTAGGCTCCGGGTTCCTTTGGATAAAACAACCAAATGACAAAGAGCAGGAGGATGGAAACCCCTGCTGTAGCAATTAAAGCTGTTTTCCACCCTGTGTTGAAGATTTTATTTGCCCGTGCTTTTATCCACTTCCAATCCAGCGTAAGGTGGATGATGAGTAATGCGGTAAATGCTATGGATAAATAAAAATGGATATTTCCCCACTGGTGTCGGTGGAGGTTTAGGAAATACTTGGAGCTTTCCAGGGCAGAAGGCCCCTTGGGAAGGAAGAGTCCCATAAAAATACCGATGATAATGATCCCGACTATGCAAACGAATAAAAGGGTATTCACCAGATATTGCCAGTCCGTTTTTTTCATGATTTTCTCCTTCTTTCACACAGAATGTTTGAGCTTTTTCCAGGAATCCTTTATAGCCCTTGTTGTGGGATTATCGATGTATTCAACAAGAGGTTTACCCTGTGTCATGGATTTGGTGACGGAATCGTCATAGGGAATTTTCCCGACAACAGGAACAGAATTTTTGTCACACCAGTCTTGGATTTGATCGGTGTTGGAGACGTTCAGATCGTACTTGTTGATACAACAGGCTGTTTTGATCCCAAAGTGAGAAGCGACTTGTATGACACGCTTCATGTCATGCATACCAGAGGGTGTCGGCTCTGTGACGATCAGGGTTAGGTCTGCACCGGAAAGGGATGCGATCACAGGACACCCGATACCTGGTGGGCCATCTATGATGACCCATTCCATGCTTGTCTTTTCAGCCAATTCTTTAGCATTTTTTCTGACCTCTGTTACCAGTTTACCGGAATTTTCCTCTCCGATACCCAGTTTGGCATGAACAAACGGGCCGTAGGAAGTTCTAGACACGTACCATTCCCCTGATTGATTTTTCTCCATCGGGATGGCTTCGGCTGGACAGATCAAGGAACAAATACCGCAACTTTCGCAGGAAATCCGATCTACATAAAAATCTCCCGTTTGTGTTTGATGGATGGCGTCGAAGCGGCAGACTTCCGTACATTGCCCGCATGAGGTGCATTTTTCCGTTTCAATCCTGGCTTTGTTCATACCGAAGAAGAGGTGGGTTTCCAGTATGTCCGGATGAAGGAGAAGATAGAGGTTGGCGGCGTCCACATCACAATCGGCCATAACTTTGTTCGAAGCCAGCACGGCAAAGCAGGCCGAAAGAATTGTCTTTCCTGTTCCGCCTTTACCGCTCAGGATGACCAGTTGTTTCATTGGATAAGCCTTTGAGCCTGCTGAAAAAGGTTTAAAAACTTTTCCTTGTAGGAAGGCTGGGTGGCGATGATGGTTTGTCCTTCCGAATAGGCCACGGCAATGGTGCGATCTATCGGGATTGTCATCAAAACAGGCACTTTTTCCTCATGGCAGTAATCCCGAATCACCCGGTCTTCACCATCAGAACGATTGATGACCACCCCAATCGGGATGCCCAGTTCCTTAAGGGTTTCTACAGCCAGGCTTAGATCATTCAATCCGAAGGGCGTGGGTTCTGTCACAAGAAGACATATATCACTTCCCTTGACAGATTCCACAACAGGACAGGATGTTCCTGCGGGCGCATCGATGATAACCACATGGTCAGGCTTCATCATTGTCTTTACTGCTCTTATGAGCGGTGGAGACATGGCCTGCCCGATGTCGAGTTTTCCGTGAGCAAACGTAATTCCATCGGCAGTGCCGGATTCGGCGATCCCGATCCTGTGTCCTTTTTCTTGGATGGCTTTTTCCGGACATAGCAAGTGGCAGCCTCCGCATCCGTGGCAGAGTTCCGGGAAGACAAGAACGGTATCTTTGAGAACAGCTAAGGCATTGTAAGCACAGACTTCGGCACATTTTCCGCAGTAGTTGCACCGGTCTTCCAGTATTTCGGGGATCGGGAGATGGACGATTCGGCTGTCCTCGAAACGAGGTTTGAGAAAAAAATGGGCATTGGGTTCTTCCACGTCACAATCTAAAAATTGGATCGAGAAAGAATCTTTCAGAGCAAGAGCAAGGTTGACAGCAACCGTGGTTTTCCCGGTCCCTCCTTTGCCGCTTGCGATGGATAATATCATAGGGGTCGGCCTAATCTCTTCGGCATGATTTATCATCGGAACATGGCGGTGTGTCGCATCTTTCTTGTTGCCCACAGCAGGTCAATCCGTGTGTGAATGTGTATTTTGATGCCGCAATCCAGACATTTGTATTCGTAAATGGGCATGGGGGCTTCACTCTCGAGTCATCTTTTGTCCACACTGGGGGCATGATATTTTATTGCAGGGCGTTCCCTGCCTGTGAGGAACGCGTTTTCCACAGGATAGACAGATGCATGTGCCTCCCAGGCCTGCACCTCGGCCGCCCATCCGACCACTTCCTCCGCCTCTTCCCTGTCCTTGTCCTCCGCCTTGCATGTTGACCTCCTTTTTCTAATCTGAATTATTCATAAATTAGCCATGTTAGTTATAAGATTCCATGATTTTTCTGTTTTCTTTCATTAACTCTCCGGCAATCTCTTCCATTTTTGTATTCTTCCAGAATGATAAATTTTCGTGTGCCTCAAGATACTTAAGCGGGATGGGGTGTGTTCCGATTACCACAGGAATTTTGAAATGATTCTCTATAAATTCCTTGAAATGGCGAATACGAGGGCATGGAGGATAGCCCACAACCAGTCCTGTGGCGAGGTGGATGACTTCTGCTCCGTTTTTTTTCATCTCCTCAGGGACATACTCGATATTTCCTCCGGGACATCCTCCACAGTAGGAATAGCCCACAACCTCCACCTGTTCCTCCTTTGAATAACCGGAAAAACCGCCTACTCTTTCCCTGAGAGCACGAAAACATTTCCCTCCCCCGCAGTCTTGATAGCGGCCGCATATGATGATCCCTATTTTTTTCAACGTAGACTCCTTATGAATGCTGAGAATTGATCCTGATGATATTGTCGACGACTTTTATGAACGCTTTGGAGGCTTCTGAATCTGGTTGGGTGTCGATGAATGTCTTCCCTTCATCTCCTAAGGAAACGATCTGGGGGTCGAGTGGTATCTTACCCAAAAAAGGCACCCCCAATTCTTGGGCCGCCTTTTGTCCCCCTCCTTCTTTGAATATATTTACTGTTTTTCCGCAATGGGGGCATGTCATTCCACTCATGTTTTCGATGATTCCCAGAAGATTCAGGTTTAGTTTCCGGGCAAAGGCCACCGCTTTCCTGGAATCCAGCAGTGAGACTTCTTGGGGAGTGGTGACGACCACAGCCCCTGTGGCAGGGATGAGTTGAGCCACGGATAAGGGCTCATCACCAGTTCCCGGGGGGGAATCAATCACAAGCCAATCCAAATCCTCCCATTTGACATCTCCCAGGAATTGCTGTATGGCCTTCATTTTCATCGGGCCGCGCCAAATGACGGGAAGATCCGGGTCTTGGAGCAAAAAAGACATGGAAACCAGTTTCAAGTTTTTTTTCACTTCCACAGGCTTTATTCCTGCCCCAGAGACGTCTAATCTTTTGTCCTCGACGCCGAGCATTTTCGGGAGGTTAGGGCCATGGATATCGACATCCAAAAGGCCCACCTTCATGCCTTTGTTGGAAAACGCCATTGCGAGATTTGCCGCCACGGTGCTTTTCCCGACTCCTCCTTTGCCGCTAAAAACAAGAAGCCGGTTTTTTATCCTCGATAGGGTTATAGAGACTTTGATTTCTTCTTCTTTGAGATTTTTTTCTTCTTTTGTTGCCATCAGCCTTCCTCGCTTTTGAGTTTTTCAAGGATGTCTCCGATTTTTCCGGCGGCTCCTTCTATCAAATGGACATTTGCAGATTCGAGAATGGTTCGTGCGTTAGGGCCGACCTGACCGGTGACAATAATGCTGACATCCTTGTTCAATATGAGCTGAGCCGTTTGGATGCCCGCTCCTTGGGCTGCGTCTCTGTTTGGATTTTCGACCACTTCTATTTCGGATGTTTCTGTGTCGAATATAAGGAAATATAAAGCCCTGCCGAATTTAGAGTCCAATTCTGCGTCCAAATCTTTTCCGGATGACGTGAAACAAATCTTTCCTGTTGGTGCCGCTGATCGAGAAACGCCGAGCTGGTGGCCGGTCTCCCCATGGTGTCCATCATGGTGGCTTATGCTACTGCCATGATCACAGAGGTCCTCGCCGGATTCCAGCTCCTGGTTGATGATTTTTTTGATGACCTCATCGATAGGACCTTGGACGCCGATAATGGTTTCGATGTTTTTTTGGGAAAAAAGAGCCTGGGCTCGGGGGCCCATGCCTCCGGCAATAATGTAGTCAACTCCCATATCATGTAGATATTGAGGCAGGAATCCGGGTTGATGCCCGGGATTGGGAATTTTTTCCTGTTTTTGTATCTGGCCTTCTTTTATCTCCAATATAGTATAGGAGGGACATCGGCCGAAATGAGCGGAAACTTGCCCTTGATCTGTAGAGATAGCTATTTTCATGTGTAGCTCCTTGTGTAATTAGAATTCCTGGATTTGTGGCTAGGTTTTCTTTTTCGCCAGATCGTCAATCCTTTGTGTGATATGATCAAATTCTTGTTTGAGAAATTCAGCCCTTTTTTTGAGCTCTTCGATTTCTTGCTCCCTATCCATGTTTCTGCCGCGCACCATTCCCCCGCCAGAACCGGGGTCGAAACCTGGTTCTGGCGGAAGGGCACTCCCGGTTCCCATGCCATGATGGGCGGAAACATTGGGTTTTGAAGTGTATTGGAGCTTTCCTTCTGCATACTTTTGAGCGGCTTCTTTTACGGTGCCTGTCACTCCGATAAAGACTTCAACTCCTGCAGCCTCAAGGGTCTGGAAAGCATTCGGTCCACAACTGCCCGTAAGAAGCGCCTGGACTCCTTTGTTGGCTACCAGTTGGGCAGCTTGGATGCCGGCGCCGCCGGGAGAGGAAAGATTGGGGTTTTTGATTGCCTCAAACTCCATAGTGGTGGGATCAAGAAAGATAAAATAAGGACTTCGTCCAAACCGAGGATCTACTGAACTGTTCAACTCTGGTTCTGAAGCGGATACCGCAATTTTCATTTTTTTCCTTTCTCCTGTTTTAGTTCTTCCAGTCGCTTGTTGATCTGGGTGAGTTCCTCTTCTAGGACGCGCACCTCTTGTTGGAGGAATTGTTTTTCATCCTCCTTGGTTTGCTTGATGGGCCCATATTCTGGATATTCCGTCCCGTATCCGGGTCCATAAGCTGCTATTGGGGGGTAGGCCATGAAGGGGCTGAAACCGCCTCTTCTCCATCCGCTACCTCTGCCGAATCCGCTACCTCTGCCGAATCCTCCTCCGAAACCACGCCCAAAGCCCAATCCTGGGCCCGGATATATGAATCCCGGGTTTGAGTATCCGGAACAATATCCTCTAGCTCTCCCTGTCATCGGGCCTGCTCCCCAAGGTCCTGTTCTGTCTCCTCTTGGCATCTCATTCACCTCCTTTCTAAAACTGATTATTTTTTGGCTTGTGAATAAACCAGCATTAACAAAATTATTGGCATTTTTCACAAAGGCCATAAAATTCGATGTTGTGTCCTAAAACCTTAAAATTATATTTTTGATAGAGATGTTTCTCTGTTTTAAAGACCAATTCTAGTTCGTCCTCCAAAAAGTCGCCGTAGTCGATGATTTTTCCGCACTTGGAACAGATGACATGATTATGGTGCCCTTTTTTATCCTCATGTTGGAATTCGTAACGGCTCTGCCCATCACCGATCGTGAATTTATTGATGAGGCCCATCTTGACAAGCAGATCCAGGGTCCGGTAAATCGTAGTTAATCCGATTCCGGGGGACAATCTGTAAAGGACGGCGTAAATTTCTTTGGCGCTCATGTGCTTGGATGTTCGGCTCAAAAGATCAAGGATCGCTTCCCGGGGAGCAGTCCAACGTTCAAAATAACGCTGATGCCTTTGTCTCCATTTGCGCGGTCCTGGCATTTTATTGTTCCTTAATGAAAATGAAAACCATTTTCATTAACAGTATAAGGTTTTGAGTTTTGTTTGTCAAGAAGAAATTTTTGGATCGGAGTTTAGGTTGCAATTGCCCTAGTTTTCGTTATGTTTTATACTGGATAAAATGCAAAAAAATAAGAATGCAAAACAAGCCAAATCCCACACTATGGAAAAGGAGGCGAAAGCCGGCCTTAGAAACAAGCTTCCTCCGATCGAAACCTTTCCCAATCAGTTTCCCGATTATGAGATCAAAATCGAAATTCCCGAATTCACATCCGTATGCCCCAAAACAGATCTTCCCGATTTTGGCGTTCTCGAAATCCGGTACACACCTGATAAACACTGTCTCGAGCTAAAATCTCTTAAATTGTATATGTTGGGATACAGAAACCTCGGAATTTATTACGAAAACGCCGTGAATCGTATCCTTGATGATATTGTCAAAGCCTGCCGACCGGTTCGCGCGACCGTTATCGGTGAATTCAATCCGAGAGGAGGAATGTTGTCCACAGTAGAGGCGCATTATCCCAGAAGCAGAAAATAACCGGATATACTGTCCGTTCGATTTGCCATGGAAAACCAGGAAACCTTAGGTATCACAGATCTTTTTATGCTGTTGGTCACCTTGATATGGGCCATCAATTTTACCTTTGTCAAGATCGCACTGGCTGAATTCAGCCCGCTGGCTTTCAACGGGATCCGGATGGCCTTTGCCTCCATCATTCTGGTTCTTGTTCTGTTCATAACCAAGCAAGGTCTTGGAGTGCCGAAGAAGGACATTGGGAAGCTCGTGGTTTTGGGAATCATCGGCAATACGGTCTACCAGTTATTGTTTATTCATGGTATCAGCCTGACCACAGCCTCTAATACATCCATCATCATGGCCATGACTCCGGCCTCTGTCGCTTTGTTGAGTTTGCTCTTCAAACATGAAAAAATCCACTGGGCAGCTTGGTTTGGTATTGCTCTGTCTTTTGTGGGTTTTTATCTGGTGATTACCAAGCGGCCAGGGTCATTCGTGTTTTCTTGGGAGAATTTAAGAGGCGATATAATGATTTTATTCGGAAACCTTACTTGGGCTGTCTACACGGTTTTTTCCAAACCCCTGTTGGGTCGAATAACACCACTTAAATGGTCCTCTCTCACACTGGCTGTCGGAACAATATTTTATCTCCCGTTTTGCGTTCCGGCATTTTCCAGGCAGGACTTCGGACAAATTTCCTTTAAAGCCTGGGCCATGCTTGCTTTTTCCGGCATATTTGCTCTGGCAGTCAGCTATGTCGTCTGGTATGCTTCTGTCAAGCGGGTCGGAAACAGCAAAACAGTCATATACGGAAATGTTCTCCCGATTTTCACCGTCATTTTTGCCTATATTTTTATCGCTGAAAGAATTGGCTTCTGGCAGGCTGTCGGAGCCTTAATCATATTGGCCGGTGTTTATTTGACGCGATCCGGATACCGCTTTTTTTCCGCTTGGGGAAACAGGCGCAGGAGTGATATCTAACGCCATCCGAATATTTTGTGAATTTGGGCGGTCAATCGGATATTTTTCATATCATCCTTGAGGGTTTGCCTGAGGAGTCTTATTGCATGCTTGGCGCTTGATTTGCTGTTGGATTGAGGTTGAAGAAGGAGCGGGATTTTTTCAGGGAAATCCTGCCTGAGTTTTTTCAACACACCGAGATCGAGTCCTTTGGTCACCACAATTTTTACTTCTTTGGCCTTTTTTATGTACTCTGGCTGGTAAAAATAATCGGGTGGTTTGGGGGATATGGTGTACCAGTCAACGCCGATCCGCCGGTAGATGGTGGCATTGGTTTCCACCTGGATTTTTAAGTCTTCTGCCTTGAGTTGTTGCACCAGTCTTCCGATATTCTGATAAAGGGGTTCTCCTCCTGTGAGGCATACCCACTCTGTGGGAAAAGTGGTGTGCATCTTTTTGAGTTTTTTAAGGATGGATTCAATTGACATTTCTTGTCCTGTATGCCAGGCAAACTTTGTGTCGCAGAAATCACATTTCAGGTTGCATCCGGATAAGCGGATGAACAGAGTGGGTTTGCCTAGTCTGACTCCTTCCCCTTGGATCGAGGGGAAGATTTCATTGATCTTCAGAGTAGGTGGCTGATGCATCCTCGGATTCCCAAACCGTGACGGATTTAACCGGAAATTCTTTTTTTAATTCCTGAAAAAAATGGAGGGAAAGATTTTCTGCCGAGGGATTGAAATCATATACATCGTTGAGAAGAACATGGTCAGGAAGAATTTTTGCAAGTTTCTGTTTGATCTCCGTGAAGTCGATCCCGATGCCTGTGCTATCCAGATCCCACACTTGAATCTGGACCTCAATATGGAAGGTGTGGCCGTGCATGTGTTCGCACTTGCCTTGGTATTCTCTCAAGTAATGTGCTGCTTGGAATTTATCCCGGACTTTTAGTATCCAACTCATAATCTTCCTTCCTTTTCCAACCTTGTAAAAAGAGGATCTTTCATCCCGGTCTCCTCCCACGCTTTCTGACGGAGCAGACAGGAGGAACACTGCAGACACGGAATTTCTGAACCTCTGTAGCAAGAAATGGAATAAGAATAATCAGCCCCAAGCGCAAGGCCTTTTTTGATGATGGCTGATTTTTTCATATCCAGGAATGGAGCGAGGATGGCGATTTTTTTCCTTCCCAATGCTGCCCCTGTGCCTGAGTTAATGGCCTTTTCCATTGCTTTTACAAACGTCTCTCGAGTATCTGGGTAGTTGGGAGAGTCGATCACGTTAAATCCGCAAACTATCCCGGTGATATCCTTTGTCTCGGCCCAGGCTGCTGCCAAGGCCAAAAAAATGCCGTTCCGGAAAGGGAC
>CAYPGQ010000069.1:0-22199 GCA_964410125.1 uncultured Eubacteriales bacterium
TCATAGGAGACTGGGTTAAAATTGGGCAAAAACTCGTTACCCTTCAGAGCGAAGAAGTGGGAACGGCAAAATCGGAATTCTATAAAGCACAAGCGGACTACGAGTTGGCAAAGGTGAATCATGAACGGCAAAAAAGGCTTTTCGATCGAGGAGTAGGCGCACAAAAGGATTTTCTTTCCAGTGAGGCCGAGTATAAGGTCGCTGAAGCGAGCCTTGATGCTGCCGAGAAAAAACTCCATGTGTTGGGATTTTCTGAGTCTGAGGTTAAGCAGATTGCTGAAACGCACCAGATCAATCCTATTATCACCATGTATGCGCCGATAAGCGGAAAAATTATCGAAAACAATGCTATACTCGGCGCTATGGTCGACCAAACAACAGAAATCCTGATCATCATGGACCCCTCCGTGCTCTGTATCCATACCGATATCTATGAAAGAGATATCGCGAAGATACGTATCGGGCAGGAGGTTGAAGCCTCTGTTCCAGCCTATCCCGGAGAAACATTTTTAGGGAAAATCAGCTTCATAGGCGACGTGTTGAACGAAGAAACCCGTACCATAACCGTGCGATCTGATGTCAAAAACAGAGAATACAAACTTAAACCCGGCATGTTTGCCGATATCAACATCATTCTTAACCACCAAAATGAAGCTCTTGTTCTCCCTGTCGAAGCTGTTTTGGCTGAAAAGGACGAAAACATCGTTTTTCTAAAAGTGGCGGGAAAATACATCCCTCAAATCGTCAAGATCGGAGTCCGCAACGGAGGATACGTCGAGATTTTAGCAGGAATTCAGGAGGGTGCTTTAGTGGTGACTAAGGGAAATTTCCAGCTCAAATCCAAACTTTATGAGGACATCCTTAAAAAAGGGCATATTCACTAGCCCGGTGAACAAAATGTGGAGAAAAAAAAGATGATAGATAAAATCATCGATTCTGCTTTGAAACATAAGCTTTTAACCATCCTGCTTGTGATTTTGGTATCTCTATGGGGAATAATCGCTTATACAAAAATGCCAAAGGATATCTATCCTGACCTTAATGCCCCGCTTGTAGTTATCATCACTGAAAATCCGGGCATGGCCGCGGAAGATGTGGAACGTCTTATTACATTTCCCTTGGAAAGCTTACTCAACGGGGCCCCTCATGTAACACGGGTGAGATCTGAATCAGCCACTGGCGATTCTATCGTGACAGTGGAATTTGACTGGGGTATGGATATCTACCTTGCTCGACAGATTGTTTCGAGCAAGCTGGAACTCATCGCAGGGCGGCTCCCCATCGGAACGACTCGTCCGATACTGGGACCGGTTTCATCCCGGATGGGGGAGATTTTCGAATTCGCTGTAACCGGAGAAGGCACTGATCCGATGGAGCTTCGGTCGGTCGCGGATTGGACGATCCGGTACAGACTCCAGGGTGTGTCCGGCGTGTCTTTTGTGATCAACCTGGGCGGCTTCATCAAACAATTCCAGGTCCATCTCAAGCCCGAAATGCTCAAGCACTACGACATCACGATCAACGAAGTCACCGAGGCGATCGAAAACAGCAACCGCAATTTTTCAGGTGGCATCATTATGAAAGGCTCTCAAGAAGTGTTGATCAAAGGCCTGGGACGCCTAGAATCGCTGGATCACATCAAAAAAACGGTTATCACATCAAGAAATAATATTCCTGTGCATGTTATGGATGTGGCCGATGTGAAAATCGGAGCAAAATTCAGAAGGGAATCAGGCAGCCATAACGCCCAAGAATCCGTGTATGTGACCGTCGAAAAACAATATGGAGGCGACACCCTCACAGCTATCAGCAACACAAAAAATGCCCTTTCTCAGATGGATAAGGACCTCCCTGAAACAATCAAGATTAAATCCTTCTATGATCAATCCAAACTCATCTTAAAATCTATTAAACATGTGGAAACCTCCATCCTGGAAGGCGCAATTCTAATTGTTTTAGTCATGATCTTTTTCATGTGGAATTTGCGGAGTTCTTTCATCGCCTCACTGACTATCCCTTTTTCCATACTTATCGCATTGGTGTTCATGGCCATATTCGGGGTAGATCTGACGGTGATGTCAATAGGAGGATTGGCCATAGGAATTGGCAAGGTCGCCAACGGCTCCATCATCATGGTCGAAAATATTTACCGGGTGCTCAAGGAAAAAAAAGGCCAGGCTTCCACCCTAGCCCTTACTTCTGAAGCAGCTAAGGATGTGGGGAAATATCTCTTTTCCGCCAATCTCATCATTATCCTTGTTTTTTTACCTCTTTTAACGCTACGTGGGATCGAAGGCGCCATGTTTCGGCCCACAGCTTTTGCTGTTGCGGCTGCCCTGTTTGGCTCTCTTATCCTGAATCTCACGCTGAAACCTGTCCTGGCATCCATGGTCCTGACAGAAAAACACATCAAGGAACGAAGAAATCCGGTCACAGAATTCCTGAGCAAAAAATACAAGGTCATACTCTCTGGAGCTCTCCAGCACAAAAGGACCATCCTGATCGTTTTTTTGATTCTCATCATAGGGGCTGGTATCTCCTATACCTTCCTGGGTAAGGAATTCGTGCCTCCCCTGGATGAGGGCGCCATCATGGCTTCAACCGTGATGCTCCCCGAGACTTCTCTGGAAGAGTCTATAAAAATGGGGACGCACATCGAAAAATTATTCCTCTCATTCCCAGAAGTGTTATCTGTTTCTCGTACCACAGGAACTGCTGAGGGCTCTGAACATCTCCATCCCGTTAACCACAGCCATTACAACATCGAACTCCTTCCCAGAGAAAAGAGAAAAAGAGGTTTTGAAAAAATCACACAAGCCATGCGAGAAGAATTGGATAAGATCCCTGGCATCGCTTATATTTTTGAACAGCCGATAGCCAATAAACTGGCCGAGATGCTGACCGGTATTGAGGGACAATTATCCGTTAAGCTTTTCGGGCAGGATTTACACACCCTGAATGACAAAATCGAAGAAATCCGCAATATCATGGCAGAAATCCAAGGAGTGGCGGATTTGCAGGTCGAGCAAACAACAGGCATCCCCCAATTAGTCATAAGCCTCAATAGAGACAAATTAGCTCGCTTCGGAATTCCGGTGAGTGATGTCGCTGATATCATCGAGACTGCTCTTAACGGTATCGAAGTGACGGATGTCTACGAGGTGGACAGGATCACATCTGTGCTCATCCGGCTTCCTGAAAAGTATCGAAATGACGAGGAGGCCATCAAAAACCTCCTAGTGGATGCCCCGAACGGGGAGAGAATCCCCCTTTCTGAGCTAGCGGAGATAACTAAGAGTGAAGGTCCACAAACCATATTTCGCGAGAATTTGATGCGCCGCAAGATCATTCTCTGCAATGTGGTGAAACGAGATATCGGGAGTTTTGTCAGTGAAGCCCGAGAAAAAATCGAACAAGAGGTTGATCTTCCTCCTGGGTATTTTGTTACCTTTGGCGGACAATTCGAGAGTCAGCAGAGAGCGATGAGCCACCTGACGACCTTGATGTTCATCGTGATCCTGATCATTTTTGTTATACTTTTTTCCTCCTTCGGGTCCATCTGGCAGGCCTCCCTGATCATCTTGAACATTCCCACGACCCTAATCGGAGGAATCTTGGGTCTTCTGATCGCCGGGCAAACGCTCAATGTTTCCTCAACCATCGGGTTGATCGCTCTCTTCGGCATATGCGTTCAGAACGATGTCATCCTGGTGGCAAAAATCAACGACTACAGAAGAAAGGGCATGGCGCTGCATCAAGCCGTTGTGGAAGGGGCCCTGACGAAATTAAGGCCGATCATCATGACAGACCTGGTGATGATCGTTGCGGTTCTTCCGATGGCCCTGATCGTCACAACCGGTGCTGAACTCCATCGTCCACTTGCCGTAGTCTATATCGGTGGATTTTTCTTTGCCATCCTGCTTCGTCTGATCGTCGTCCCTGTTATGTACGAATTTTTAGGCAGTTTAGAGGAAAAACGAAAACGCAAGACAACCAAATAGTCAGTCTGGATTATTCAGCAACCTCCCCCTCCGCAGGTCGTGCAGTTCGAGCTCTTTCCTGTTGAATTTGTCGTTTTGGCCGTGATACACTCATTCCAGGACTTTGCAGACAAAAATTGTCTCTCCATGTTCCACCAATATTCCCAGCTGTAGCAGCCCCTGTTTTTGTCAATAGTTTCCAGAACGAGAAGCGAACAATTCCTGAGGATCACAAATGCTCTACCAAGATTTTGATTCCGATAATAATCAGGACAAGACCCCCAAAAAGTTCAGCCATTTTCCCAGCCATTTTGCCGATCACAGGCCCTAACTTTGTCCCGACATATGTCATCACAAAGGCCACGACTCCTATGATGATGGAGGGATACAGGATCTTCTGTTGAATGGCGGCTAAACTTATGCCAACAGCTAAGACATCGATGCTGGTGGCGATCGAAAGCATAATTAGGGTAACGCTCCTGGTCGGATTATCCGATACTTTTTTTGCCGAGCCCTTGTTGCGGAATGACTCCGCCACCATTTTACCTCCGATCAAAAGAAGCAATCCGAACGCCACCCAATGATCCACATCGCGGATATAGTCCAGGAATCCCTGACCTACCAGCCACCCGATCAGTGCCATAAGGAAATGGAAAAACCCAAAGAAAAATGCCAGACGTAAACGCTGACTTTTTTTCAGGCCATCCGGGAGCACGCTCAGCCCAATCGATACGGCAAAGGCATCCATAGCCAATGCCAGAGCAACAGAAATAACCAGAAAAAGATTCATCAGGAATTTTGTTCCAAATACTCCAGAGCAAGAGCGGTCATCAAAAGAGTTGCCTGGGGAAGTGCTTTTTCGTCTATATCAAACGCCGGATGGTGATGGGGATATTTCATCCCATCCCCCATCCCAAAAAACAAAAATGCCCCGGGAATCTCCTGGAGAAAATAGGCAAAATCCTCCCCGCCCATTACAGGCTCGATTTTTTGCACCTTGCCATCTCCAAAAATTCCACCGGCTATATGAGCCACAAAATCCACCATTGTTTCATCGTTGACAAGCGTGGGATAACCCTTCTCGTACTGAAAATCAGCCGTTGCCCCGAAGGCCGCACACGTGGCATCGGTTATCTCCTTCAAGCGATTTTCGGACAGTTTTTGCACATCGGCATCAAAGCTCCGTACCGTTCCCGTCAGCATCACTTCCTCAGGGATGATGTTGTAAATCGTGCCTCCCTCGATGGTTCCGAATGAAACAACGACAGGCTTCAAGGGGTCCACATTCCGGCTGGCGATGCTCTGGATATTCACGACTAGATGGGATGCCACCAGGATCGGGTCCACCGTTTGGTGGGGCATCGAGCCGTGTCCGCCTTTTCCCTGGATGCGGATCGTAAATTTGTCGGGTTGGGCCATCATGGTACCCTTCACGAGCCCGACAACACCCGTGGCAAGGAGCTGCCAGAGGTGGAGACCGAAGATGGCATCCACACCTTCCAAGGCGCCCTCTTCTATCATGAGCTTTGCTCCTCCTGGGATCCTCTCCTCGGAGGGCTGGAACAGGAACACCACATCGCCCTGGAAGACATCTTTTCTTCGACAGAGAAGCTCGATCACCCCCATCAGAATCGCCATGTGTCCGTCGTGACCACAGGCATGGGCAGCTCCAGGATTTTCGGATATATACTCTTTGTCCCCGTCTTCTTTTAGAGGAAGGGCATCGATATCGGCCCTCAGCGCAACGGTTTTGCCTCCAGGTTTTCCCTTCAATACACCTCGGAGCCCTGTTTTGGCCATGACCTGAACGGGGATGTCATGGTCCTCCAGGAATTTCCGCAAAACCGAAGATGTCCGGTGCTCCTCGAATGCAGTCTCTGGGTTCCGATGGAAATCGCGCCGCCAGGCGATTAGTTGGCTGGTTAATTCCTCAGTTTCTTTTTTTAACTCATCGATCATGCCTTTCCTCCGATTCAAGTTTTTTCACATCCGTTGGTTTCGTGCTAAGACTAACCACCAAAGTCAAAACGCTGTTAATGGCCAATCCCACAAATCCCGCATTCATGCCGAGAAACGGGTCACGACCGATGACAATAAGCCCCACTACAACAGCGATCCCCACGATCAAACCGCAAAAAACACCGGTTTTTGTAACACGCCTCCAAAAAAGCCCCAGGACAACCCCCGGAAAAAACTGGCAAACGCCGTCATACCCGAAGATTAACAGATTGACCAGTTCCTCAGGAAAGGCTATCGCAAAAACCAGCGCTATGGTCGTTATGACAAGAACCAGAAACCTGGAAAGCCTCATCACGGTCTCCTCGCTGGCTTTCGGATTGAACCCTGCCTTGTACACATTTTTTGCGAGCAGCGTCGAAGCAAATAAAACGAGGATCGAGGCGGGAACCATAGCCGTCACAGCCCCTGCTGCCCCCACAAACCCCATGAACCAGGAAGGATACGTTTTATTGACCAATTCCAGGAAAGCCATGTCTCCATTTGCCAAACCGGGGATAACCAGGAGGGCGGTGAATCCCACCATGAAGATAAGCAGGATCGGGATCTGGTAGATAGGCATGATGATGGCGTTTCTTTTGATGATGTTGGCGCTTTTGGCAGAAAAGACCGAGCCGAACACATGGGGCCACATATAAAATCCCAATCCGGTCAGGAGGAGAGTGGACATAACCCAAATCACACCCATGTGGGATGTTCCTCCCGGAAGAACAAGGTATTGCGGTTTTTGCTCGATCAAGGTGCGGAACATATTGCCGAATCCTCCAAAATAGATCATCGGCACACCGATCCCGACCACAAGCACTGCCACGATCATCATGATGTCCTTGACGATGGACACCCAGGCAGTTCCTCGGATTCCGCTGGTATAGACAAAGACACAGGTCAAAACAAAAGAAATGGCGATGGCCAAACGGGAGGGAATGGCCTGGTTGCTGGCCACTTCCACGATCAAGCCTAATCCCGTTAGCTGAAGCTGAAGATAGGGAATTATAGAAAAAACGCCGATAAGGGCCACTAAGATCCCAAGAGCACGGCTGTTATACCGATTGACGAAATAATCCGGCTGGGTGTGCAGGCCGTGTTTTTTCCCCACTTTCCACAGGGCTGGGAGGATAAAAAAAGACAGGGTGTAGGCCAAAGCACCATAGGCCAGGATGTAGAAGGTAGGCGCTCCTTTGGAGTAAGCCCACCCGCTGGCCCCAAGAAAGGTGAACGTCGTGTAGATTTCCCCTGCCATCAACAGCCATATGATGACTATCCCAAACTGTCTACCTCCCACCGTCCAGTTCTCCAGATTCATCTTGACACGTCGGCCCGCATAAATGCCCAATAGGGCAGAGAACAGGATGGTGCCCAAAATGATGAATAACGCCGCGTTCACTTATCTTCCCCTTCTTCTGGCGGGTTGTATTTTTTCTCGAGCTTATATGCCAAGGCAAGGATGACAGGTGTAAGCACCACCCAAGCCAATAACCAGAACAACAAAAACGGCAACCCCAAAATGATCGGTTCGATCCGGTTGACCAACGGAAGAGCAAAAACCATAGTGATAAACGGAATGGCTCCTAGGATAAGAGCGATCCTTGTCCCTTTTTTCATCCCAATCTCCTTAAGGTCTGCCATTATATCAAAATAAATTCCTGCCGTCTGTTAGAACAAAAAATTCTCTTCCATTTTGTGTGGGCAAGCTCTAAGGGAAAAAGCTATCAGATATGTCTGGAGCGCCATTGAGGATCTAGCCTTCACGATCCGTTCTTCGAGGGTAACAATATGGGAATATCCTCATATTGTCGGCGATGTTGTATTGAGCACGACTTTGCCTTGGGATCAGAGATCCGGACAGGCACGGGAACAGAGAATAGAGTTGTAGAGTTAAGGAGTTAACGTGCGCAGTTCAAAGCCGCCGAGAAAAGCGCTCCAGACATACCTGATGGCAAAGTAAAACCTTGAATGTAATGCCCAAACAAAATTGAAGAGAACCGATTAAAATAACATTTACTATAATTTTGAATATGGGAAAACCAGTGTATAATAGGAATTCTTAATCAGAGAAAAGCGAAAAATATTATCATGAAACAGGTAATCGCCCTCAGAGGCGTCCGGGTTCATAACTTGAAAAACATCGACCTGGATATTCCCCTTGATAAATTGATCGTCGTCACCGGGGTGTCCGGGTCGGGAAAATCCTCCCTGGCTTTCGACACCCTTTACGCCGAAGGACAGCGCCGGTATATCGAGTCCCTTTCCGCTTATGCCCGCCAATTTCTGGAGAGGATGGAAAAACCTGAGGCAGAACGCATAGAAGGAATTCCTCCCGCGATCGCCATCCAGCAAAAAGCCGTCACCAAAAATCCTCGCTCTACTGTGGCTACCGTGACGGAAATTTACGATTTTTTGCGTGTCCTTTTTGCCAGGATAGGGGTAGTTCACTGTCAAAAATGTGGCCAACCTGTACTGAGGGACACGATCGACGCCATCGTGGAAAAACTCCATCCTTTTCCTCTCCAAACAAAAATCTGGATATCCTTCCCATGGCCTCGAAACAAAGGAGTCTCGGATTTGCAGAAAGACGGGTATCACCGGATCATTCACCAGGGCAAAATTATTCCACTGGATAAAGCCAAAGGCAAAAAAAACCAACCCTTGGATGTTCTGGTGGACCGAATGACCTTGGATGAAGAGGAACGGGATCGGCTTGTCGACTCTCTGGAAATCGGGATGAAAAAGGGTGACGGCAGGGTCAAAGTCCAAACAGAAGAAGGCAAAACTTTCCTGTTCTCTACAAAACTCGAGTGCAAAAAATGCCAGATCCAGTACGAAGATCCCTTTCCTAACCTCTTCTCCTTCAACAGCCCTCAGGGCGCCTGCCCCAAATGTCACGGGTTCGGGGACCTGGCGGTTCTGGACGAGGACAAGGTCATTCCCGATAAGAACAAATCGATGGAAGAAGGAGCTGTCGAGCCCTGGACCAAGCCTGTATCCCGCAGGAGGATGAGAAGGTTGATTGCGGAGGCCCAGGAACACAATATCCCTACGGATATCCCCTTCAAGGACCTTAAAAAAGAATGGCAGACATTGATTTTCGAAGGCGGTTCCGGATTTCACGGGGTCCAGGCCTTTTTCGACAGGCTCCAACGGAAAAAATACAAAGTGCAGGTGCGGGTTTTTATCAGCCGCTACAGAAAATATGTTCCCTGCCCTGGGTGCCATCAGATGCGGCTCAATCCGCATGCCTTGAGTGTCAAGATTTCAGGACTCCATATCGGCGAAGTCGTCCAAAAGACCGTCCGGCATGCTTTCGAATTTTTCCAGGATCTCCCCCTTTCTTCTTTCCAAAAACAAGTAGCGGAAAAATTGATCGCAGAAATCCAAAACAGGCTTAAATTTTTGTTGGAAGTCGGGCTGGATTATATCACACTGGACAGGATGACCTTTACCCTTAGCGGTGGCGAAGCGCAGAGGATCAATCTAGCTGCTGCCTTAAGTGCGTCCCTGGTGGGGACCCTTTTTGTGTTGGACGAGCCCAGTATCGGACTCCACGCACGCGACAACCAACGCTTAATCGACATCCTTAAATCCCTCAAAGAGATCGGGAACACCGTGCTCGTTGTGGAACACGACCCCGAAATTATCAAATCTGCCGAATATCTTATCGATCTGGGCCCTTTGGCCGGAGAGGCAGGAGGGGAAATCATGTATGCCGGCCCTTTGAAGGACATATTCGCCTATTCCGGGTCTCTAACTGCGGATTACCTGAGAGGGGAAAAAAAGATAAAGATCCCCGATAAAAGGCGCAAACCCGAATCCTTTTTATTCATCCGGGATGCCTACAAGCACAACCTGCGTCATCTCGATATCCAAATCCCTTTAAACGTTTTCACGTGTGTCACGGGGGTTTCTGGATCGGGCAAAAGCACCCTCCTACATGATGTCCTTTACTTGGGTTGGCAAGGAAAATCATCCGACGGTTTCCAGGAAATCGCAGGACGAGAGGACTTGGATAAAATCCTAATGGTCGACCAGTCCCCGTTGAGCACATCTCCCCGATCCATCCCTGCCACCTACACCAAGGCCATGGACGACATCCGAGAGGCGTACAGCCAAACACGAGAAGCCCAGGCCATGGGTTACAGGCCGGGGGTTTTTTCCTTTAACACCCCTGGAGGGCGCTGCGAGGAATGCAAAGGCGCGGGCCGGCAAATCGTGGAGATGCAGTTTCTCTCGGACATCGTCCTGACCTGTGAAGCTTGCAAAGGCCGAAGATTCCAGGACGAAATCTTAGATATCAAATACAAAGGTAAGAACATCAGCGATGTTTTGAGGATGAGTATTTCAGAAGCCTACAATTTTTTTGCAGAAAATTCAAAAATCCGAAAAAAGTTGGCTCCGCTTATCGAGGTGGGACTGGATTATCTCAGGCTGGGGCAGCCCACCACAACCCTGTCCGGCGGCGAACTGCAGCGGATCAAGCTGGCCCATAATCTCGTCCATCAAAAGGCGAAAAGAATCCTTTATCTGTTCGATGAGCCCACCATCGGCCTTCACCCGAACGACATCTCTGTCCTGCTCGACACCTTCCAAAAACTCGTGAACCACGGGCACACGGTCTTGGTCATCGAACACAACATGGATGTGATCAAATGTGCCGATCACATTATCGACCTAGGACCCGAAGGTGGGGAAAAGGGAGGCCGCGTGGTCGCCAAAGGCACCCCAGAGCAGATCATCCAGTCCAAAAAATCCTACACCGCCCGCTTCCTCCGTAATCACCTCGTATAAGTTGACATAAGAGGGAGGCAGTGATATTGTCTCTTGGGTAAAGTATGGCTAATGGATACATTTGGCTGGATCTCCATCCTTCCCCCTCTTTTGGCTATCTTTTTGGCCATCAAAACAAAACATGTGTACATCTCTCTTGTTTTTGGAATCTGGCTCGGCTGGACTATCATCCACGGATGGAATCCGCTGGTTGGACTCATCCAGACAATAAACGCTCTGGTCGCTGTGTTCAAGGATGCCGACAACACCCGGGTGGTGCTTTTCAGCGCGATGATCGGTGCGATCATAACATTCACCCAGTACTCGGGAGGGATGAAGGGATTCGTGAACTGGGTTGTCGGAAAAGGACTTGTCCGGACTCACAGATCTGCAGGCCTCCTTGCCTGGTTTTTGGGATTTATCATTTTCATCGAATCCAGCATCTGCGTTCTCGTTTCTGGGGCTGTTTGCCGCCCGATTTTCGACAAACTCAAGGTTTCCCGGGAGAAACTGAGCTATATCCTCGACTCCACCTCTGCTCCTAAGTGCATCCTCATCCCGTTGAACGCCTGGGGAGCTTTTATCATCGGCCTTCTGGCCACCCAGGGGATGGAAAATCCCGTCCGAATCCTGGTCTCCTCGATGCCCTTCAACTTTTATGCCATCACAGCCCTTTTGTTGGTCCTTTTTGTGGTGATAGCCCGGAAGGACATCGGTCCGATGAAAAAAGCCGAGAAGCGGGTAAAGGAAGAAAGCAAGCTCCTGCGAGACGGGGCCGAACCCCTGATCGCGGACGATGTGGTGATGATGGAAGAAAAACCTGGCGTAACACCCCGGGCAATCAACATGCTGATCCCGGTGGTCACGATGGTCATTGCCATGCCAATCGTCCTGATCATCACAGGCAAAGGGAACCTGATGGAAGGATCGGGGTCCCTGTCCGTCCTTTGGGCGGTCATCCTCGGCCTAATGGCGGGGGCCATCGCCTACAGGGCACAGGGGATCATGCGGACCAAGGAGATAACAGATATTTTCATGAAAGGAGTGGGGGGCCTCGTTCCCCTGGCCAGCTTGATGATCCTGGCTTTTGCCATCGGCGACACCTGCGATGCCCTGGGCACCGGCCCGTTTGTGGCCCAAGCCGCCAAGGCCACTCTCAACCCGGGCATCATCCCGACCGTTATCTTCCTGATTTCCTGTTTCATCGCCTTCTCCACCGGCACGTCCTGGGGAACGTTTGCCATCATGATCCCGATAGCCGTCCCGATCATCCGCATAATCGGCCTTCATCCCGGCCTGATCATTGCGGCCGTGTTGGGAGGAGGAGTGTTCGGAGACCACTGTTCGCCGATTTCCGACACCACGATCATCTCTTCGATGGCTTCGGCAACCGACCATATCGACCATGTCCGCACACAAATCCCTTATGCCCTGATCGCTGCAGGGATTTCCCTAATTCTTTTTATCGTGTTCGGGTATGCACTATCATAGATTAAACAAACCAACATCCCGGTTCAGACTGGGCTGCACAGCCTTTTTGCTGTTTTTTAGCCTGTTATCAGGCTCTCTGTCACAACAATCAAAACCGTCAAGCCACCGACCTCATGAAAAGGCTATCCAGGCCTTTGAGCAATTCGTAAAAGAGCAGATGGCCTTCGATCAAACACCAGGAATCTCCGTGGGATTTATCAAAGACGATTTCACCTGGGCCCGCGGATTCGGCTTTGCCGATCTGGAAAACAGAGTCTCGGCCAAGCAGGAAAGCTCCTACCGGATGGCTTCCATCACAAAAACCTTCACGGCTTTTGCCGTCCTGCAGCTTGTGGAAGCGGGGAAAATGGACCTGGACGCCAAGATACAGACCTATGTCCCGTATTTTCCGCAAAAAAAATGGCCGGTAACGATCCGGCAGCTGCTGGGACATATGGGAGGTATCCCTCACTATGTGGACCGAGATAAAGAACTGCACAACAAAACCCACAAAAACACGCGGGAAGCCATCGCCATCTTCCAGTACTTTGACCTTGTTGCCGAACCCGGCACCAAATACCATTATTCCAGTTACGGATACAATCTCCTGGGAGCTGCCATCGAGAAGGCTTCGGGCCTTTCCTACGGCGAGTATATCCAACGATACATTTTCGATCCGCTGGGAATGTCCGATTCCCGGATGGATGATCCGACGGCTCCCTTTCTCAACCGTGTCAAGGGGTATCGGTTTGTAAGCGGCAGGATCGCCCGATCCGAATATGTGGACATATCCAGCCGGTTCGCGGCTGGAGGCACCCGATCGACTGTCGTCGATCTTTTGAAGTATGCCCGAGGGATCATCCAGGGGAAACTTCTGGAGCCTCAAACCTGGAGGCAGATGCTGGTTCCCTTGGCCACAAAGGATGGTCTCCTCACGGGGAGGGGTATGAGTTGGATGGTCCGCCCCCGGAGAGGGCATTTCCAGATCAGTCACGGGGGAAGTCAGGCAGAGACAAAAACCTATTTCCTGATTTTTCCAATAGTAAATTTTGCCGTGGCCATCTCATCCAACCTGGAAAGTTTTGAAAGAGAGTTGTATGCATACAAGTTGGCAGAGCTCGTCCTGGAGGAAAACCTGGATACCCCGGTTTACGTAACGGATGAGCTGGAAGAGTCAGTTTATTCGGCTTGTGAGCAGGCTTTTTCCTACGGATTGAGCCATTATTATTGGCACTCCCGGACTCTCGCCAAAAATGAAAAAGATCTTGAGAAAGCCTTTGATTTCTTCAATCAAAATTGCGACCTGGTCTCCTTGAGACGAAACATCCAGATGACAAAAAACAACATTTTGGCCGGCATCCATCCGGCCACAGGCCAAACCTTCACCAAAGTCGGCTCGTTCATGGCTGCCCAACTGGACAAAGCCTACGGTAGGGACAAACTCCTGGATTATCATAAAACCGGTCCGATCGCTTTTTTCAGGGACTATGATATGCTTGCACAAACTTCGCCTTCATTAAAAAAATCACTCGGATTCAAAAGAGGATTCAGGCATATGCTCTCCCGATGGGATAGAGATCGGGTAAAATTGGATGTTGATGAGATCGGCCTTTTCCACATTCCGCTGGATGTTGAATTCACTAAGCTTCAAAACAAACTGAAGACCTCCTTTTCCCGAGCTTCCCTGTACCCGGATTTTCATGAAGACCTGATCCGGGTATCCCAGTTTCACCTCAAAAACGATAAAATCCAGCAGGCCTTTTCCTTCCTCGATCTGGCCCACAAGCTTTACCCGAACAGGATCAGCCCGATAACCGCTCTGGCATCCCTTCACATCTGGACCGGAAACGCAAGAGAAGCCAGGCGTTTTTTCCAAAAGGCCCATGCAAAAGATCCCTCTCATCCAAGGTTGAGTATCGATCAATTCCAGGGCCTGGCCCATGACCTGATCAAAGCCAAAAAGCTGAGCGAGCTTACGGATCTCGCGGCCATCGTCGCAGAACTTTATCCCCGGTCCTCAGGTATTTTCAAGGGATTGGGAGATATGTTCCATGACCTCGGGCAGAAGGATACGGCTCTTCTGTACTATAAAAAAGCTTTGAGGCAAAATCGGAAGCTGGAAGAAGTCCGAAAAAAAATCAAGACTCTCGAGAAAGAGAGAAAAAAATGAAAGAATCCATCGGCGACCTTTTCCAAAAAGAGACAAAATATTTCAGGGGAAAGCTTTCTAATCGCGCTTTACTCTGGCACAAAAAACCCAAAACTTACAAGCACTACCCGGAGGCTCCGAAGATCCCGCTGGAACCGCCGCGCCGAGATGGAGGAGAACCCCTCTGGACAGCCATCGCCAAACGCCGCTCCGTCCGGAATTTCAAGGACGCTGCCCTTACGAAAAAGGATCTCTCCAGGCTTCTCTGGGCAACTCAAGGTATCACCAAAAGAGATATGGGTTTTGAACTCAGGGCCTGCCCTTCTGCGGGAGCCCTGTATCCTGTGGAGACCTATCTGGTTCTCAACAATGTGGAGAGAATCGATGGCGGGATTTATCATTACAATATCCAGGATCATAGCTTAGAACAGATGCAAAAAGGGGATTTTCGTATGCGGATCGCTCAAGCCGCTCTCGACCAAGATATGGCTTACGCAGCAAATGCCGTTTTTGTGTGGACAGCGCTTTTCATAAGGTCAAAATGGAAATACGAGCAACGGGCCTACCGTTATGTTTACTTGGATGCCGGACACATCGCCCAGAATCTTGCCTTGGCCGCTGTCGCCCTCAGCTTGGGCACCTGCCAGATCGCTGCCCTGTACGATGATGAGGTCAACGCACTCCTCGACATCGACGGCACAGAGGAAAGCGTTTTGTACATGAGTGTGGTCGGGCATCCCTGGTGAGTTTTAAGCTTAGGAGGACAAAATGAAAAAACACATATGGATCTCTTCAGTCCTTTCGCTTTTGGTTCTTTTGTTTATATGCTGCACAAACACGCCAACCCAGGAGGAAAAACCTTGGGAATGGAGTCTGGAGCAAGTCCAATCCAAGGTCAACAGAGTCCGGGCCGGAAAGGACCTCACGCCTGAAAGTTGGCCGGGCGGCGCAAGGATTGCTGTCGCCCTTTCTTTTGACTTCGACGCAGAAACAAACGCCCTCCGCGACTTGAATTTATCTCCGGGCACATTTTCCCAGGGAGAGTATGCCGCACGCGTGGCTGTTCCCCGAATACTCAACCTTCTGGACAAGTACGATATCCCGGCCTCCTTTTTTGTCCCTGCGGTCACTGCCCTGCTTCACAAAGAAGAGATCCAAGCCATCATATCAAAAAACGGGCATGAAATCGGCCTACACGGCTGGATCCACGAAAGAAATTCGCTTCTGAGTGAAAAGGAAGAAACGGAACTCATGCAAAAATCTTTTGATACGCTGAAGGAACTCACGGGCAAGGCGCCGGTCGGGATCCGGACCCCTTCCTGGGATTTCAGCCTCTACACGCTCGCCATCATCAAAAAAATGGGCCTCCTGTACGATAGCAGCTTGATGGCCGACGACCGTCCATATGAGATACTGGAGGACGGAAAACCCACAGGAGTCGTCGAACTTCCGGTAGAGTGGCTGCTCGACGATTATCCCTATTTCGGATTCTCGCGGTACTCAAGTGTCCGCCCTCACGTCAAGCCGATGGATGTGTTTTCTATCTGGGCGGCTGAGTTCGAAAAGGCCTACGAGGAGGGGACTTTGTTCGTGCTCACCATGCACCCCAAGTACATCGGTCACAGAAGCCGCATAACCATGCTTGAAACCCTTATCCAGTACATGCAAACCCATGCCGATGTCTGGTTCGCTACGCATGAAGATATCGCCCGCTATGTGAAGGACGGGGGTGAATCGTTGGATTAGCCCTGACTATTCGTCCTGTTTAGGGGAGGTTTCTTTCTCTTCTGTTTTTTTCCCAGGCAAAAGTCCCAATATTTGACGGATTTCCTTATCCATTTGGTCGGCTAACTCAGTGTTTTCTTTCAGGAGTTTTTTGACGTTCTCCCGGCCTTGGCCAAGCCTTTCCCCTTTGTAGGAGTACCAGGTTCCGGTCTTTTCGATCAAGCCTGTATCGACGCCGCAGTCGATCAGGTCTCCTTCAGTGGATATCCCTTCCCCGAAGATGATGTCGAATTGGGCTTCCCGGAACGGTGGGGCCATTTTATTCTTCACGATCTTCACCTTAACCCTGTTTCCGATGACCTGGTCCCCGTCTTTTAATGCGGCAATCCGGCGTACATCGATCCTCATCGATGTGTAGAATTTCAAAGCTCTGCCGCCTGAGGTTGTTTCAGGGCTTCCGAGGAAAAATCCGATTTTTTGCCGGATCTGGTTGACAAAAACGAAACAGGTCTTGGATCGGCTCACGATCGCTGTGAGTTTCCTCAACGCTTGGGACATAAGGCGGGCCTGAAGCCCCATATGGGCATCTCCCATCTCCCCCTCCAGTTCTGCTTTGGGCACAAGAGCGGCCACGGAATCGACGATAATAACATCCACAGCACCGCTGCGCACAAGGACCTCGGCGATTTCCAAAGCCTGTTCTCCGTAATCGGGCTGGGAAATCAAAAGGTTATCCACATCCACTCCCACTCTGGCGGCATAAGTCGGATCGAGGACATGTTCAGCATCGATAAAAGCCGCCTGCCCTCCCTGTTTTTGGGCCTCAGCAATGACATGGAGGGCCAGAGTAGATTTTCCTGTCGCCTCCGGGCCAAAGACTTCTATGACCCTTCCCCGGGGAAAGCCGCCTATGCCCAGACTCAAATCGAACGCAATGGATCCTGTCGGGATAGCAGGCACTTTTAGGGCTGCATCCTTCTGGCCGAGTTTCATCACAGCGCCTTTGCCGAACTGCTTTTCGATCTGCAGGACGGCTGCTTCGATGGCTCTATTTCTCGATTCCTGTTTTTCTTCGGTGTCGCCTTGTTTCATATCGCCCTCCTGGGCTTTTTTATCAAAGCCCTTTTATTTATTCTTTCTTTGTTAAGAGCTGTAGTCGTAAAATCCCCTCCCGGACTTCCGTCCAAGGTATCCGGCATCCACCATCTTCCGCAACAGAGGACAGGGCCTGTACTTGGGGTCCTTGAATCCATCGTACAGCACTTCCATGATTTGCAGGCAAACATCCAGTCCGATAAGGTCTGCCAGTGCCAGGGGCCCCATCGGGTGGTTCATCCCCAGCTTCATCACGGTGTCGATAGCTTCCACACTCCCCACACCTTCCATGTTTGCATAAACCGCCTCGTTGATCATCGGCAAAAGGATGCGGTTCGCGATAAATCCTGGATAGTCGTTGGCCTCCACGGGAACCTTGCCCAAGGCTTCCGTCAAGGATTTCACCTGGTTAAAAGTCTCCTGGTCGGTGGCGATTCCCTTGATCAGCTCCACAAGCTTCATCAGCGGCACAGGATTCATGAAATGCATCCCCATGAACTGGGAAGGACGCCTGGTCAGAGCTGCCAAGCGTGTTATGGAGATGGAAGATGTATTGGAGGTCAAGATGATGCCAGGAGGCAGGATCTCATCCAGCTCTTTCAAGACTTTTGTTTTAATTCCAAAATCTTCAAAAACCGCCTCCACCGCAAAATCCACCTCCTTGAAGTCGGTCAGATCTGTTGTCGTTCGGATCCTGCCTAATATGGTATCTTTATCCCCCTCTATTTTCCCCTTCTCTATCAGCTTTGACAGAGTTTTGTCCAATCTGGCGAGAGCCTTTTGCAGGAAATCTTCTTCCACATCATGGAGGAGGACATCAAAATCCGCCGTGGCCGCCACTTGGGTAATGCCCGTTCCCATGGTTCCTGCACCGATAACTCCGATTTTTTTTATATCCATCGTTCCTCCCTAGTCCATAACTTCCACGGCCATGGCCATGGCATCTCCCCCGCCCAAGCATAGGGAAGCCACGCCCTTTTTTAGCCCGCGGTGCTTCATGGCATATATCAAGGTTGTCAGAATCCGGGTACCTGTGGCGCCGATGGGATGGCCCAGGGCCACAGCCCCTCCATGCACGTTGACCTTCTCCCTGTCCAAACCAAGCTCCTTGATCAAAACCACAAGCTGTGAGGAAAATGCCTCGTTGATCTCAAAAAGCTCCACATCGTCGATCGTCCAGCCCACATTGGCCAAAAGCTTCTCGATTGCTCCTTTGGGCGCGTACATGACCAATTTTGGTTCAAGGGCATTGGACGTGACCGCAAGTATCTGAGCCATCGGCGTCAATCCTTTCTCCTTTACTGCATCGGCCGAGGCCACCACCACGGCAGAAGCCCCATCATTTAAACTAGACGCATTTCCGGCCGTAACTGTCCCATCTTTCTGAAAAACCGGCCGAAGTTTGGCCAACTTTTCGATGGTGGCATCCTTTCTGGGCCCCTCATCCACAGAAAACAAAATCGGGTCCTTTTTTCTCTGGGGGACTTCAACCGTGACGATCTCCTCTTCCATATAACCTTTTTCGATCGCATGGATAGCCTTCTGGTGACTGCTCACAGCATAGGCATCCTGCTCTTCCCGGCTAGCCCCGAATTTTTCCGCCACCACCTCACCGGTCATTCCCATGTGCTGGTTGTCAAAAGCACACCAGAGCCCGTCATAAATCATGGCATCTTTCATCTGGATGTCGCCCATTTTGACGCCGTTCCGAACGCCCCAAACCATGTGGGGTGCCTGGCTCATGCTTTCCATACCCCCGGCCACCACGATCTCATTCTCTTCCAACCATATGGACTGGGCAGCGAGGTGAATGGCTTTGAGGCCTGAACCGCAGACCTTGTTCACCGCAAAGCTGTTTACGGTGGGGGGAATGCCGCCTTTTATCATGGCTTGTTTGGCAGGCGCCTGTCCCACCCCCGCGGAGACCACATTCCCCATGATGACTTCATCGACATCTTCCCCTGCGATACCCGCACGTTTTAAGACTTCCTTGATCGCAATGCCCCCTAATTCAGGGGCTTTAATATCCTTGACCGCCCCGAGAAAACTACCGATCGGCGTCCGGGCCGCCCCGACAATAAAAACATCTCTTACTTCACACATGTATTATTCCTTTCATGTTGGATTGATATTAAGGCTTTCTTTATTTATCACAATTAAAAAACAGTGTAAACCCACCCTATGAGAGCCCTGCTATTTTGTCATCCTCTGTGATGTCGATTTTTTCCGCAGAGGGTATTTTAGGCAAACCCGGCATGGTCATGATGTCTCCGCAATAAACCACGACAAAACCCGCACCAGCACTCAAGGAAACATCGGTGACAATAAAGGTAAAATCCTTCGGTCTGCCAAGAGCCTCATCGTCATCGGAGAGAGAATACTGGGTTTTGGCGATACACACCGGAAGATTACCGAATCCCCTTTTTTCGATCCGGCGGATTTTCCGTCTTATTTTTCCTTCCATAGCGACCGTCGATGCCCCGTAAATTTTCTTGGCGACCGTCTCTATTTTTTCTACAATGGGGATGTCCAGTTCATACAAAAATTGGAACTTATTCTTGTCTTCCTCGACGGCTTTAAGGATTTCTCTGGCAAGTTCTTCCCCTCCTTCTCCTCCCCGGCTGTACACTTCTGAAAGAGCCACTCTCGCCTTTTTATCCAGGCAGAGTTTTTTGACTTTTTCGATCTCTGCCGCCGTGTCAGAGGGAAACCGGTTCACGGCCACAACAAAAGGAACACCAAAGGTCCGCATGTTTTCCATATGTTTCTCAAGGTTAGCGAAACCTTTTTCCACCGCATCAAGGTTTTCCCGGTTGATTTCCTCCAGTTTTACACCTCCGTGGAACTTCAGCGCCCGGATGGTCGCCACCAGCACACAGGCATCTGGAGGGGGCACATGACCTGTTCTGACCACGATGTCAAAAAATTTCTCTGCTCCCAGGTCTGAGCCGAATCCCGACTCTGTGATCACGAAGTCGGATAGTCCGAGTGCCAAGCGGGTGGCTAAAATCGAGTTTGTTCCATGGGCGATGTTGGCGAACGGCCCGCCATGGATCAAAGCTGGGGTTCCCTCCAAAGTTTGCACAAGATTGGGTTTGAGAGCATCTTTCAACAGGGCTGCCATGGCCCCTTCGGCTTTGATTGAACGGGCAAACACAGGCTGCCGATCCGGTGAATATCCTATCAAAATATTCCCGAGCCGTTCCTTAAGGTCCGCCAACCCCTCTGAGAGGCAAAATATGGCCATGACCTCTGAAGCGGCCGTGATGTCAAATCCTGTTTCCCGAGCGATTCCCCGCAACGGCCCTCCGATCCCGATCACGACTTCCCGGAGTACCCGGTCATCCATGTCCATAACACGTTTCCAGGTCACCCGGCGGCAATCCAAAAGCCCGCAGGCCCCATCAAAATGCAGCCTGTTGTCGACCATAGCAGCCAGAAGGTTGTGCGCGGCCGTGATGGCATGGATATCTCCGGTAAAATGGAGATTTATCTCATCACTGGGCACTACCTGGGCGTATCCTCCGCCGGTGGCACCGCCTTTCATCCCAAAAACAGGCCCGAGAGAAGGTTCCCGCAATGCCACTGTCGTCTTTTTCCCCAAGCGGTTCATGGCATCGGCCAGCCCGATGGACGTTGTGGTTTTGCCTTCTCCTGCGGGTGTCGGGCTCATTGCTGTGGCCATGATCAACTTTCCTCTTTTTTCGCTTTTTTGCTCCACTCTATCCAGTGAAATCTTGGCCTTATATTTTCCGTATTTTTCTAGCGATTCAGGATCCAATCCCAACGTTTGGGCTATTTTCTCTATCGGCTTCATGCCTGCTTTTTCCGCAATCTCTCTCTCATCCAACATTTCGACCTCCTCTGTATGAGTTTACATTCTGTCCATGCTTTTGACAATTCTTTTCTTTCGCATTAAATCCTTCGTTTTAAATCCTGAAAAAGAAATTCGTATTCTTCGATGAGCCCACGGTCGGCAAAGCTGAAATATTGATTATTGCCGATGATAATGTGATCCAAAACCTTCAGCTGCATGGTACTCGCTGCAAACACCAGTTCCTTGGTGATCTCCCGGTCACTTTCTGAGGGCTCGGGATCACCCGAGGGATGGTTGTGGACGAAGATAACGGCAGATGCATTGTATTTGAGCGCATTCTTCAGAATCTCTCGCGGATAAACAGCGCTCGTGTCCACCGTCCCTTCAAAAAATGTTTCCTCCTCGATGATTCGATTTTTCGCATCAAGAAAAATTGTCTTGAATTTTTCTTTTTTGGCATCCCGGAGGGAATGATACAGATAATCGAACACTTCCCGAGAGGAATGGCAGACCGGCCTGCTCATCATTTTTTCCCGAAGGAAGCGTCGCGACACCTCTTGAACAAGCCGTATGCCAAAAATGTTCTTCGGGCCGAGTCCTTCGATCTCCTGGAGTTCATTCTCACTGGCTTCGAGCACACATCTCAACATTTTGAATTTGCCCATGGCCTGCTTGGCCAGCCTTTTGCAATCCCTCCGAGGAGTACCCAGAGTGAGCAGCAACTCCACAACCTCATAGTCTAAAAATCCATGAAGACCTCCTTTCAGAAATCTTCTCTGCAATCTCTGGCGGTGCCCTTGAGTTTGATCCTTGTGGCTGCAAATCTCCTTCATGATGGATTTCCTTTCCTTCTATACACAGGACGACGAAGCCAAAGAAATTTTCACACAATCCAAGCCTTTAAAGTAAAAAGATTGGAATTTTTCCATTTTGTTACGGCACAATTATCACAGTGCTTTTTTACCATCAGGCATAACATATCAACTCTTCTCCCTTGCACTTCTTTTCCTCTATATCGGCATTCTTTACCCTACGGGCGAGCCGATCTCACTTCATCGGCTTCATTGTAGCCCATTTGCGGTAGTTCACTACAGCTTCATAAGCCACTTCCTCGCCGCTACAGCAATCTCGACTCGGTAGAGTCGAAGACAGGCGCGGTGACCTTAGGAAAAGGGGAGTAGCCGTG
>CAYPGQ010000070.1:0-21506 GCA_964410125.1 uncultured Eubacteriales bacterium
CCAACCTCTGGATTGACAAGACATTGGAGGCCCTGTCCTGATTTTACACCTCCCAGACACCCTTCGACACAAGCCAAGCAGGGTTTTATTGGCCTTGTTACCTCGGCGAAATATTTGCCAATAAAGTCTGGATCAGCGACCAGAGCTCTTCCTATGGCTATATATTCGGCTGAATATTCTTTTTTTAACTTTTCGATATCCTCATGGCTATTTACTCTCCCCACAAATATCACCGGAACATTTATTTCCTTTTTGATTTTTTTTGCCATTTCCCAGGTCTTTCCCTTTGGAACAAACATATGCTGGAAGAACCAGGGAGGAGTAGAACATACGGTGCCGGCAGAGACGTGTATGGCGCTAACGCCATTTTTCTTGAGAAGCTTGGAAAGTTCTATCATCTCTGGCAATTTTATGCCGTCGGGAGTCATTTCATCACCACTTATTCTGACAATTATCGGCAGATTCACAGAATCCATAACGGCTTGAAAAATTTCCAGCGGGAACCTTGTCCTGTTTTTAAAACTTCCACCAAATTCATCGGTTCTGTCATTAACAAAAGGAGAAATAAATTGAGCCAGGAGATAACCATGCCCAAACTGCAATTCTATGATATCGAAGCCAGCTTTTTCGGCCCTCACAGCCCCATTTACAAATTGATCAACGACTTTTGTCATTTCTTCTCTATCAATTTTTTTTGGCGTTGCACCTTCGTTTTCACAGGGTCTATGTGTTGAGGAGATGAAATAATTGCCTGGAATTTTAGGATTTACCATTCTTCCAGGATGATTAAGGTGCGCAATAGCTTGCGTACCAAATTCATGAAAAGTATCCACTAATTTTTTCAATCCCTCTATTTTGTTATCATCATCAATTCCAATCTGTGTGGGCAGTTCCCTCAGCCCTTTATCCAGATATAAAGGTTCAGGAATAACCGCGCCTAAATATTGCGACCTTATTTTATAAAAAGCAAGATGCCTTTCGGTTATGACACCGCTTCCGTCGCTATAACCTGTTTTTATGGGAGCAAAAATGAATGGGTTTTTCAATGTTAAAATTTTGGATCTCCTATCTCCAGTATTTATTCCTTTCTATGAACCTAAAGTTCCAAATTAATCCTTCTTAAAATTCAGTATGTATCCCGTATTATAAGAATCATCATGAATAAGTTTTTTCAGAAAATGCTCCTGTAAAGCAAATCCCGCATCTTCGACTTCTTCTAAAATCCCATCCAATTTCATATGAGCCAGTTCCATTAAAGGATAGTCATCTTTGTGGTGTTTAGGAAAAAGAGACAAATTTCCTTTTGGCCTCAAAATCCTATGGAATTCATGATAAAGGGTCTTTCTATCGTTTAGATAATGGACAACATCGTAGCAGATAATAAAATCCACAATATTATCGTCCAATGAGGTTGTTGATTCTTTTTTTATAACTTCTATGTTTTTTATGTTGTATTCCTCTATTCGCCGTATCAATCGATGCAAGACCTGTTCATCTTTATCTACCGCATACACTTTGCCCTTCTCTCCGACAAGTTTTGCAGCGGGTATGGAATAATGACCTTCTCCACAACCAAAATCCAATACTGTATGTCCTTCTTTAACACCAACGGCCTTCAAAAATCCTACCCCATCTTTTTCCAGCCACTTTTCTACATCGCTTTTCACTTATCCCCCTTCTTCATTCCTGGCCATATTTTTATACAATCAAAATCTCCCTCTTCTGTGTCTTCCTCTCTGCCTTCGGTGTTTTATTTTGCTTTTTTTTCTGCCTATACCTGATGATGACTTGAATTCAAAAAAGCTATCAAGAGCCCGTATAAGCTTATTTATGAACATCGGCTCTCTTTTTTCTGCCTGTCGATCCCTTGTAATGCTGGTAAATGATTGTCTGGCAGGAGGGGTGATCTGTTTCAGGGAATAAGGGACAGGATATTCCTTTTTTGTGAGATAAACTTCTTTTTCAGGCGTCTGACGGATTGCATTTTCCGGGCATTCATCCATACAGAGCAGGCAATCATTGCATCTTTTTCGATCGATAAAGGCTTTATTGTCTTTGATGGATATAGCCTGGACCGGACAAATAGAAACACAAAGGCCGCATCCTTTGCATTTTTCTATATCAACAAATACAGACATTGTTTCTAAAACAGAATGTACGCTTTCGCATCACACCATAAGCGATTATTCAGGTTTGGTTGTAATATTTTTTTCATGGAGATTTCTTCTTGCTGAAGTAGTCAGTCAGCGCACGCCTCATTGTTTCTGCCGCCAGTTGTGCACAATGGACATCGGACTCAGGCAGCCCCCCTAGTATTTTGAGAATTTCATCTGCACGAATCACGCCAAGGGCTTGCGTTAAAGGTTTGTTCTGAACAAGTTCAGTGGCAACACTTCCACAAACAATAGAGCTTGCACATCCATCCGTCTGAAATCCGCATTCAGAGATTTTTTCATTTCTCATTTTTATGAACATTTCCATGGTGTCGCCGCAAGGCCCTGTTACTTTTGCATATCCATCTGGATTTTGTATTTTTCTGAAATTTCTGGGATTTTGCCAGTGATCGATAACGACCTCAGAATATTGTTTTCTGATTTTTTCCATGATCTCGGCCTGGAGTTCACGGGCGAATATTTCAAGATCGCTTTCTTTTTCCATTTTTTCCCTTCTTTTTAAAATAATGTTGCACTGTATCTTTCAGCACAAATGGGATCATTGGATTTTAATATCCTTTCCCACTCCAATTTCTATAAACTTATTTTGATATTTTTCATGAAAAAGCATCCGTGCTTCATTTCCTGAACAATGGCAGGGACCAACTTTGTGAACGTTTAAATCGCTGAATTTTTTTATGATCTCCTTAATTTCTGCTTTATCAAAAGCTGCCAGATGAAATCCTCCAAGGGCAAGGAAAATCTCTTTTTTAAATAATTCTTTAACTTTGGAAATGATATTGATAATCCTCGGATGGGCACAACCTGTTATAAGGATAAGGCCTTTTTTGTGGTTTAAAACTAGAGACTGCTCTTTGATCCACCCATTAATTATTCCGGAAGTAAAGGCGCCTTCACAGATTTCTCGGGAAGTCTCGACTTCGACAACTCTGGCTCCCTTTTTTCTAACTCCGTGTTTGAAATCAGAGGAAAAAAAATGAGGCAACCACACTTCGATCTTAGAATTTTGGGCAATGAGATTTTCCAGCCCGCCTGTATGATCTCTGTGGGCATGAGAAAGCACAACAATGTCGATTTTTCCTGGTTGGATTCCAAGTTTTTCCATATTGGAGAGCAGGATTTGGCCATTGGCTCCGGTATCAAAAAGAATATTTTTTTCCAGTCCTTCTATTAAACAGGAAAAACCCCAGTCAGTTTTGAGCCTTTTGTTATAGGCATTGTTGTCATAAACGACAAGCATTTCAATAGACGATTTTCTGACCATTCTAATCATTCCAGGAGAATATCTCTTTTTCCTTTTGGTTGTCCTAAGAGCTTGTCTTATTCTCTCAAGAACCTAATCACTACTACAGGCATCTCCGTCAGAACAAGATGGTATGTCACTTCGTTCTTTTCTTCTGCAACAGTTAAGCCATGATCGAATGGCTTTCCTGGTATGACGGCTGAAGGAGTGAAGAATATCTTTTGAAGATTCTTGTTTTGCAATCGAGAGAAGATAAGTCAACGTTTATTCTTTTCTAATTTTTTTATTTTTTTAGAAATATCCTCGAACTGTTTCGTGAGTAATTCAGCTTGCTGTTTCAAGTCTCTGATTTCTTCTTTAGGGGATGGAGGAGACGTGGTTGAACTGTTTGCGGGTGATCCTGTGGACTCAGGAGCAGGTCCATATCTAACGCCTAAACCCATGCCTCTTCCCATACCACGGCCCATACCACGGCCCATTCCTCTGCCCATACCGAAACCAGGGTTTATGGCTCCGCTTCCGCCTAAGCCAAAGTGAGAAGGAACATTGGGTTGAGCAATAGCCTGGAATCGACTTGATTGATAATTCTCTACAGCTTCCTTGACTGTTCCTGTGACTCCTGTGATCACTTCCACCCCTGCGGCCTGGAGTGTCTGGAAGGCATTAGGACCACAGCTTCCCGTAAGAACAGTTTTTGCTCCTTTTTCCGCAATGAACTGGGCGGATTGAATGCCCACTCCGCTGGAAGAAGCCACATAAGGATTCTTAACGGCTTCAAAATCCATCGTCTCAGGATCGATGAATATAAAATAAGGGCATCTCCCAAACCTGGGATCAATGGAGCTGGAGAGCTCAGAATTCGAAGCAGATAGCACGATTTTCATTTTTTCCCCTCCTTTCAAAAGAGGCATTATTTTTTATTTTTTTTGTCCGCAACCCATGGCGCGTTCAGTCATTGGGCTGAGTCCCCGTGGCCCTGTTCTATCACCCAATGGTATTTTCTTCACCTCCTTTTTTTAAAAAATGATTATTATTGGCAATCTTTGCATAATCCGAAAAAATCTATATTGTGATCCTGGACTAAAAAATTATATTTTCTGGCTACATTTTCCTCTGCCTTTTTTACAAATTCCAGTTCCTCTTCTAAAAATTCGTTATAATCAATGATTTTTCCACATTTATTGCAAATAAGGTGATAGTGGTGCTTATCCTTTTCTCCTGGCTGGAATTCGTAGCGGCTTTGACCATCACCAATATTTATTTGGTTCAGAAAGCCTGCTCGGACCAAAAGTTCTAGGGTGCGGTAAATGGTGCTCAGCCCGATTCCTGGATATACGGTAGAAAGAGTATCGTAAATATCTTTTGCACTCATATGTTTTGATGTTCTAGATAATAGATCCAGAGTTGCTTCACGGGGCAAAGTCCAACGCGTAATGTGCTTCTGGAATCGATGTCTCCATTTTTGCGGTCCTGACATTTGCTTATTCAATGATAATGAGAATTGTTTTCGTAATGAGAATCATTATCATTAGTAATATAAACTAAAATTCTTTTTCTGTCAACAAAAAAAATGAAAATAAAGGAAAAAGTCCCTTATATCACAAAGACTATTTTTTATTTTTATATTTTTATCAAAATAGCTTTAACCAATACGATCAAAGCCATGACAATGACAAATACCGAAAGTCCGATTTCTAACCATAATGATTTTGTTTTCAGAGATATTAATCCACTATAGATCTTCTTCCTCTCTGATTATTATCCCATTCCTCATCAATAGTTCAGCGGTGATCCCCCGGCCATTCAATAATTTCCCAGAAAATGTCCCATCGTAAATTTTTGAGCCGCTGCATGAGGGAGAAAAAGATTTTCCGATAAATTCTTTCACTTGATAGATAAGGGCGATCTTTAGGGTCTCTTCAGCCCCTTTTATAAACTGCTCTGTGACATCATCACCGTCATCATTAATGACTTTTGCTCTTTTTGCCAACACATCTTTCCCTTCCCCTCCTTGAATTTCCTGGCGCGTTCGTGGAGTGGAAAGACCCCCAAGTTGTTCGGGACAAACTGGTATGAGGATCTCTTTTTTGACAAGTTCCAAGGCTTTCTCATTTCTATTATCTTTGCCATTCCATCTGCATTTCACTCCCAAAAGGCATGCACTTATGAGTTTCATGTTCGTTTTTTCCTTATTTAATGTCCTGAATATCCAGGCCCCTCCATTTCCTGTATGGATCCATATCCGCTTTTCCTCGAGAATATGCTTTGTGCCAGCCTTCTGGAACCGTCATCTCCCTATAGAGGTGCTGCCTACAAGCCTCGAGCGGAAGGTGCTTACGCACCATGTAATCGGCCGCACAGATGATTTTATGGCCAGCCGAGGCTGAGAGGTCTTCCAAAAAACGATATCCCTCTGCGCTCCGCAATAGGTGGTGATCCAGAATCAAAGTTGAGATTTCCTGAGATAAAAGCAACGCATTCTCGCGAGCTCTTTTTCGTTTTTTTGATGAAAGATGCCAGAGGTATAAAGGGGGGCCAGAAGCGAGAACAATATCAGGTTTCCAGGTTAATATTTGCTCTACAGGTTCACTATCTAAAAGCTGGATATCCGATGCGTGAACAAAAACTTCGTGTGCATCCTCCACCCGGGTCATCATTACGCCGCCCAGAGGGCTATTTGCTTCTCCATGGGGCATGGACTGAGAGAAGCTGAGGAGACCATCTGTTTGGCCTTCTGAACATGTCAGGCTCCGTCCTAAAACCTGAGATAAATCGCGGTAGCGTTTAGTAATCGCAGGAGAAAGATTTTTAGAACTCTTGCACCACAACTTGGGCGTTTGAAAATAACGGGATACCTTTCGGGCTGATAACTGAAAGGGATTGGCATTTGCAAGAGGTATATGGTCACCATGGAAGTGGCTGATGACTATATCTGTGCAGTTTTTCAAAGCCTTCACAATCTTCAGACGCACATTCTCGCCTACAGCGACTTGAAAAGGGTGAGGGAGAAGTCCATGACGATGATATCCCAAAGCCACGCCGGGATCGATGACTATATTGCGGTCATGAGTTTCCACAACACAGGATAATCCTCGAACCCCCAAAGACTCCGATCCCAAAATTTTAATTTTCATTCCCTGTACATTGAATTTTAGTGAACATAAATTTATATATCAAAAAAAGCGGAAACTAAAAAGCTAAATGAATAAACGGGACAAAAAATTATTTCAAAAATAGACGTCACCTTGACGATGGGCTGTATTCTAATATAACTTAAAATACCGGGATTGAAAAAGGAGTACAGAGAAGATTAGGATGAATAGGCACATGAAAGCTTGGATTTTAGAGAAGCAATCAAACATAGAAGAGAGACCTTTAAGACTGGCTGATGTGCCTTTGCCTCACCCTGGCAATCAGGAGATAAGAGTTGAGGTTCAGGCATGCGGAATATGCCGGACGGATATCCATATTGCCGAAGGGGATCTTCCCTTGAAAAAATCCCCTTTGATTCTGGGGCATGAAATCATCGGGGTGATCGAGAAAACGGGAAAAGGAGTCAAAAATTTTAAACCTGGAGATCCGGTTGGCATCTCCTGGCTTTATAGCACCTGTGGCAGGTGTGAATACTGCCGAAAGGGAAAGGAAAATTACTGTCCGGATTTTCGATGCACAGGTTGGGATGCGGACGGTGGATTTGCAGAGTATATCACCATAAAAGAGGATTTTGCTCTTTCCCTGCAAGGAATCGACATGGAACCTGAAGATATGGCTCCGCTCCTGTGTCCCGGTATCGCCGGATACTGTGCTCTCAAATTGACAGGGATAGAGAGAGGAGACACGCTGGGACTTTTTGGTTTCGGTCCGACAGCTTTTTATGTTTTGAAGGCTGCAACTTATCTGGGCATTGAAGTTTATGTCAGCACAAGATCCCCCATCCATCAAGAAGAAGCAAGAAAAAATGGAGCCGTTTGGGCAGGGAATATTATGGAAGAAAAATTCCCCGTCTGCCTTGATTCAACCATTCTCTTTCCTCCTGCAGGTCCTCTGGTAGAACCTGCCCTTTCCCAAGTGGAGAAAGGGGGAATCCTGGTCCTTGCACCGGTGAGTATGTCCCTAATCGAGATAAAAAATTATTCGGATAACCTGTGGGGGAAGGATATCAGAACGTTATATAATGTGAACAAAGATGAAGCACAAGAGTTTCTGAAAATTGCCGGAGAGACGGGCATGAAAATGGGCAGACGCGTTTTTTGCTTGGACGAGCTGCAAGATGCGATGATTCAAGTGAAAAAAGGGAAAATAAAAGAGCCCAATGCTGTCATTAGAATTTTTCAATAAATTTTAGGCTACATGTTTATACAGTTTACTTAGCACGGCATAAACCTAATAAGGAGGAGGGATGCGAAAACGATTCAAGATTTATTCCGGGATATTGGCAATCATTTTGTTCGTAACCTTTCAAGCTTGTAACAGCCAACAGAATAAGGAGGATTTGGGGATGTCTCAACCCGAAGTGTCTATCCAACCTGTTAAGCTCAAGCCGGTTCCACTGGGGTCGATCAAACCTACAGGGTGGCTGAAAAATCAACTCCAGATCCAGGCCGATGGGCTCAGCGGACACCTGGATGAGTTCTGGCCCGATATCCATGACAGTGCCTGGTTCGGTGGCAAGTCGGATGCCTGGGAAAGGGCGCCATATTGGTTGGATGGTGTCGTTCCATTGGCGTTTCTCTTGGAGGATGAAAATCTAATAACAAGAGTCAAAAAATACATGGATCATGTCATCGCAAACCAGGACGAATCCGGTTGGATCTCTCCTTCTGAATCTCCGTCCGACTATGACCTCTGGGCCATATTTTTGGTGCTGAAACCCTTGATCCAATACTATGAGGCAACTGGAGATGAACGGATTCCAGAGGTTGTGGAGAAGACGCTGCGGTGGGTGGACGGACATATCGACCGGAGGCCGCTCTTCAATTGGGGTAAATTCCGTTGGTTTGAATCACTGTTGAGCATATACTGGCTTTATGAAAGGACTCAACAGGATTGGCTGCTGGACCTGGCTGTGAAACTCCACGCTCAAGGTTTCGACTGGGAGTCATTTTTCAGGCGTTTTCCTCTTACTGGAATTACTCCCAAAGGGAAATGGACCTACATGGGCCATGTGGTCAATAACGGCATGGCTGTCAAAGCCCCCGCGCTATGGTGGCGCCTGACCGGCGATGAGAACGACCGGCTAATGGTCTATGAGATGATGGCTAAGCAGGATCTGTACCACGGTCAAGCGGCGGGAATCTTCAGCGGGGATGAATGCTTCGCAGGCAAGAATCCATCTCAGGGTACGGAGCTCTGCGCGGTAGTGGAATATCAGTTTTCCCTGGAGCAACTATTGTCAATCTTGGGGGACCCCGCCTTCGGCGACCGTCTGGAAAAGGTGACCTTCAATGCCCTGCCTGCTACGTTTTCTCCGGATATGTGGTCCCACCAGTACGACCAGCAGGTCAATCAGGTCGAATGCAGCATCCGGGAGAATAGGCTCTGGACAACAAACGGCCCGGAATCCAACATCTTCGGCCTGGAACCCAATTACGGCTGCTGTACATCCAACCTCAGTCAAGGTTGGCCCAAATTCGCCGCTCACCTGTGGATGAAGACAGAAGATGAGGGACTGGCGGCTGTGGCCTATGCGCCGAACATCGTGTCCACATGTATAAAGGATGTTCCTGTTTCTATAGAGATTGTCACCGATTATCCGTTTCGTCAAGATATCAGGTTAGAGGTTAGCGTTGATGAGCCTGTTCGATTTCCTCTCCATCTGCGCATTCCTGCATGGGCTGAAGAGGCCACGATAACCATCGGAGAGAACCAACGTACTCCCTCGGCAGGATCTTTTTATGTGCTGGATAGGGAATGGACCGGCTCTACGGAAGTCAAGATGGACTTTCCGATGAGACCTCGTGCAACACGCCGGTACAACAATGCACTTGCTTTAGAGCGGGGACCGTTGCTGTATGCCCTTAAAATAGGAGAGGAGTGGAAGCGGGTCAATGCCAATAAACCACATCGTGAACTTCCCCATGCCGATTGGGAAATTTACCCCACAACCCCCTGGAATTATGCTTTGGATCTGAATGTGGAGAGTCTGGACACTCTGAAATTTGAGGAACATCCCGTGGGTGATGTGCCATTTTCACCTGAAGGCGCTCCAGTTTCTGTTAAAGTTAAAGGGACAAGGATTGATGCCTGGAAGCTGGAAAACGGCTCAACCGGTGAACTTCCCCAAAGTCCTGTTTCAGCCACAGGCGACCTGGAAGAACTCATCCTTATTCCCTACGGGTGCACCAATCTGCGCATAGCCGAATTCCCCATCTTAAAGTAATGGATCATCCCTTCGGGATGACATCTGCCATGCTACTACCAGAAGTGAAGAACACCTATCGCACAGCAAAGTTATAAAATAATATAAATATTGCTTGATTTATTTTTTTTTAAGAATTATTTTAACAAAAAAAATGAATTCATATCAGAGAGAGGTTTTTTCATGAATTATTTCAGATCTAGATGGAAAGAAGTTTTAGGCGTATTGACTCTTGTTCTTTTTCCCATTTGGGGAAATGCTGCTCAAATAAAGATTAGAGTAATTGCTGAATCAGCCGTTATACTGGACAGCCCAAGCATAGACAGCGAAGTCCTTCAGAAAGTTCCGATTGGAGTGATCCTTGAAGCTGATGCACAACGGGGGGAATGGTACCAAGTAACTCTTCCGCCTAACCAGGAAGGGAAAATAAGAAGTGGATTTATTAAATCCAGCTTTGTGGAGGTTATTTCCCGGGTAGAAACTATCGAACCTCAAAAAAAGATCGAACCCGTGAAAACCATCGAACCTCAACAGACATATATTCCACAACCTGCTCCGGAAAAAATCGCCTATGGAAAAAAACATTATGGAGCAGGGGGAATGAAAGTAATGGGAGGAGTCGTAAGCGCTAATCTTGACCTTACAACCAACTTCGATATCGCTGGTGTGGACTTTGATCTCGATCAATATAAAAAATCGAAGCTGGGATTCACTGGGGGCATTGGGTATGAGATAGGATCAAAAATTTCTTTGGAAATTGACCTTTTTTATATTCAGAAAGGAGCAAAATTTCAAGGAGACATCACACTTGGCGATCTAGGTTTGTCAGGAACCTTTAATATAACTCAATCTATCAACCAAATCAGCTTGCCTGTTCTCCTGAAAGTCAGAGTTTTGCCGGGGTCGACCCCTTATTTTTTTGGAGGTGGCGAAGTCGCTTTTGTTCTTTCAAGTGAAATTTCTTATACCCTCGAGGATACGGCAACCAGTGCTAAATTCGCAGAAACCGAGGATACCAAAGAAAGCATCAAGGATATTGATTACGGACTTGTCTTCGGTGCGGGATTCGAAATCAATGCGGGGCCTATCCCGTTCTATGTGGAAGGGCGTTATCATTTGGGTCTCGCTAACCTTCTTGATACTTCGAGTGAACAGGATCAGCTTGAAGATTCCAACCGGATAAAAACCCAGGCTCTAATTTTTGTCGCAGGAATAAAATTTTGAATTCCACAGAGTTTGACTTTATCTTTTTGCGTGTGATAAGAATGAGGCGATTTGGCCCAGCAGGTTGCTGTCTTTTTTAACGCGGGACCTGCATGTTTATTACCAAGAGACAATTCTTTGTCTAGTGAGGACACATGAAAAAAATGAAAAAATGGGAATTTTTATCTATAGGTTTCTTCCTCTTTTTGATTATTTCTGGTCTAAATATTGCTCAAAGCCAGGAAGTCATTGTCAACGTGGAGGAAGCAAATATTTACCTGAAGCCTGATTCTAATAGTGCCGTTATCATGCCAGTTATCCAGGACACGGTGTTGGAAGTTACGAAAAGGGTAGGGCAGTGGTATTTTGTCACTCTTCCCCCTGACGACAGCGGATATGCCCGTGCCGGCTACATCCAGCAGAGCAAGGTTTCGCAACCATTCACTCCAGATCCTAGAGAGAAAGGAGCTGAAAAGCCTTCAGAAAATAAGGGGAAAGTCATAGAAATTCGAGGTATAACACCAACCAAGTTAAGGGTTATTAAAGAATTTGCCGAAGTGAAAGCGGAACCAGATGCGGAAAGCACTGTCATTATAACCTTTACACAGGATTTTGTCCTGCTTTCGAAAAAAAAGGCCGACGAGTGGTACGTGATAAGAATGATCCCGCAGGGGAAAGAGCCGTATGATGCATTTATTCATCAAGACGATGTAGAAATCTTAAAGGAGTAGAAAGAGTTTTTATTAGATTAGCCCATAATTTCAGAAGGTTTAGAAATACGTTCTCAATCCGCTAACGATTGAGAGTTTTAAGTAAAAATTTTAATTAAGTGAGGGCATATGAAAGGGAGTATAAAAAGGAGTTTTTTGTTTTTTCTATTCTTGATCCTCTTGGTCCCTCCTGGCATTAGCAGGGCGGCAAATGTGAAGATCAAGGTTATCGTCGAAAAAGCCAAAATCCATTTGGAGCCAAACCCCAACAGTCCTATTCTAATTCAGGCTGCGCGTGACGTAATCCTCGAGGTCACCAAGAAGGTTGGGCAGTGGTATTTTGTAACGCTTCCTCCAGATGAAAATGGATATACCAGAGCTGGATATATCCACCAAAACATGGCTGAGGAAATTTCCGCTGAGGCTGCACAATCACGCCAACCGCAGTCCTATAGTGGAGTCAATGCAAAGGAATTGGAGCAAATTGCAAAAATAGAAAAGACCACCAGACAGCATTCTATAGCGTTCCTATCTTTGATAAAACAAATGGATCCCGAAAAAACTTCGGGTTTTGATACGCATGGTGTGGATATGGTGAGGGTTGTCATCGATAGATGCAGCGTTTATGAAGCCATGGATACCATGTCTTCAGTCATCTATTCACCACGCATTAACGACGAGTTTGAAGTCAGGGAAAGGAATGACGGATTTTATAAGATTCTTCTGTTTGATGGACGTGAAGGCTGGATATCTGAACAATGTATTCAGCCTTTTTCCGGACAAAAAAGAGAAGCCCAGATCAGATTCCTGGGAATCGAAGCCTCAGAAGTAAAAAAGTTTATAGAGGCCGCTTCCAACATATTTGAACAAATCTCTCAACAGAAGATTTTAGCCGATCAAATCTATAAAAAATATAGTTCTGCCGGCACAGAAGGAAGTCTGGAATTTCAGGCAGCCTACCTAAAAATAGAAAAATATTATGACTACGCCTACCAATTCTATCGAAAGTTTGTAGAAAACAAATCCTTTCAGGCGGGTACAAAAGATTTGCCACTATTGACCAAACTGTCAGCCTGGACGGAGATCCTCTTCGGAAGCTCGAGCTTTAGCACAGAATACCTGAATCAAGGTCCTGAAAAAAACAGCGGCTTAATTCGGGATATAACCTTGGGCGCTAATGCGCTTCTAGGCGAATCCTCTCAGCTTGATGTCAAGTTTACCAACAAAAGAGACATCATCCAAACCCCCTACTCAACCACCACTGTTGATGCCGGCTATTCATACACCGGTGATAGCGGGTTGAATTTCAAGACCGCGATCAATTTCAACACTTATAATGATGACCTCTCCGATCTCAATGATTATTCCCGATTGACTCTGGCGGCTGGGGGGGACTATTCATTCAATCAGAATTCGAGGCTTTTGTTCGATTATTCCTTCTTGCAGAACAGCTTCTCTATAAATGAAGGCAATAACTACGCCAGCCATAAGATTTTTAGCGCATTCAAATTCAAAAGCACCCCGCAATCAGAATTTACAGTGCAAATGCTCTCGAATTTGCAGACAAGCGAACAGGCTCTTTATAATTCCACCAATTTTGTGCCGTCGATCACCTATGATAAATATGGAGGAAACTCACAAACCAAATTCAGGTTTTTGTATGATATGTTTTCCTACCCGGATTTAGACTTGCGGAGTTACAACCGCGCAGTCCTTAATTTCCGATTAAATAGCAAAGCAGGCGGTTCTTCCAAGTCAGTGGATTTATCGGCAACCGCCAAGCGTTTTCCTCAAAATAAGGGGGGCGATTATATCCAGCTACAGGGACGATACGCGTCCACCAAAGGGGGGCGCTTCAACACGATCTTCAGGCCATCCATATACTCGAATCTTTACACCACGAATACGGCAAATAGTTTCACAGAATTGAGATTGGATTTAGGCGGAAACACGCAAGTCTTTTTCAGCCATTTTTCGACGTACTTTCGCTTTTGGCACAGTCCCGGAAATCCGGATGAAGGACAAGTCAAACCTCATGTTTTTGATCTTTATGGAAAAATTGGCTTGAGTTTCAAGTATATCCGGATCGGCCCGACGGTGGGGGTTCATGCGTTGTTCTCTTCGGATCAAGAGGAGTTTTTCAGGAGAGACGGTAATCTGATCCGTTTTGGCGGGATTGTGGAGGGGAATATTCCGTTTCCCCGGGGGATTAAGCTGGCATTCAGTGGGTCCTACGAATATGGATTTGTGTATAATAACGAGATTTCGATCAACCCGAATAGTGGAGAATTTGATCAAGGAGAACTGCTCCAGAGGCATCCGACCACCTTTCAAGGAAACGCCGTCATCACGATACCTGTGTATAAAAGTTTTGAACTGCTCGGGCGGGCAAACTTTTATAAGATCGACACGGATATGGATGAAAAAATAAGCATCAATCCGATGACGCAAAACACGAGGTTCACATTTTTGGTCGGATTGAAATACAGGTACAATTAACAGGGGGAAAGAATGAAAAAAAATATAAAAAAATTTATCCCGCTTGCAATAACAGTTCTTTTGTTGGGTGTTACACTGTTATCCATTCATGCAACAGAACCAAAGGACGAAAAAAAGCCGGAGCCCTTCATACAGGGACACGGTCCCTTTATCGGTCGAGCGAACGTCCCCAATCAAGTGCGACTGGCACCAGGGCGCGTGGGAATAATCCACAGGATTTATCTCATTTCAGCTGCAATAATTGATGGCCAATCCTCGATTGACTGGATTCGAGTAGCAATGCGACCCTTGGCTCGTAGCGAGCACACGCCTGAAAAATGGGTTGCAACGGTTTACGACGGGCCTCCTGCGGGTATAGTGGGTGGGGTGGGATTGCCGATTCAGGTTGTTTGTCCCAAACGCCCTCCTCCGTGTGAGGGATGTGGCTGGCAACTGGAGAATTCTTTCACGATATATGCTTGGGGCATGAAGGAAGGAACATTTTTATATAGTTATTCTACTTTGGAAAATTGGGATGAGCCTTATCCTATCGAGGGCGAATACCTCGTTGACCCTGTGGGTTACGAAGACAGGTCAAGAATTACTCTGAGTCCCACAGAAGTCCAGGCGGGAGATCGAATCACGGTCACGGTTACGGTTCCAAGGCGAGAAGTACCTCATGTGAGTGAAGTGAGCCTGCTTTTTCCCGAGCCGAAATATCCACTTTCCCCTGTTCAAACCGGCCTTTATAACAAGAGGAGAGTCGTCTTTCAAAATCCGCCTCCAAATAATCGGGCTGTTCGCTCTTTGCCAGCATCCTATGGGGATGTCGAGGTTATTCAAACGGGTGGATTCAACAGCCAGTACACCTATGTCTGGACCGTCCCCAATGAATACTACACTGCCGATCACTTCATTCATGGGCGCACTTCCGCGGTTTTATTTGAAGTGTGGTCCAATAGACCCGATAGAAACGGCCGCTTTCCCCTTATAGATAGAGGAGATGCCTATTTTTATATCTGGTCGGATTTGAAGCTTAAAATGGGATTGCAGGGGAAGTGGATTGATTTAGGCAGTACTGGCGAATGGGTAGAAAACCGTGAAAAATACGTCTATGCCTCTGCCATAGGCGGAAAAGGGCCGTTCGAATACACGTGGAATATCGGGGGGCAAACATACACGACCCAAGCCGGGAATTTTCCTTCGTTAGCTGCGGGGCTGAGGAGAGATAGCAGATTCACAAATGCGGATGTGCTCAATCAGAATACGAGTTTTACTGTAACCATTACAGATGCGATAGGTGAAACAGCAACCGGCACGATCTATGTGAATTCGACAGGACCTGTTGCTCAACCAGTCAAAGCCATGTGGATAGAACCAAGCGAAGCTACCGTCAATAAGAATCAAGGTATGGGATTCAAGGCTTTTGCACGTCTAATGGATGACCGGGAAATAGATATTTCGAACGAAGTGGAATGGAATCCGTCTAAGTACTTTAAAAGCAGCCAGAGCGGAACTTTCACGATATCGGCCACGACAGAAAGATACCAAGGAAATATCCAGTCTGCCAGTGTAACTGTAAGACCGAAAAAAAGGATCGCTCTCAGAATTTTGCCCGATAACCGCAGATTGTTCGTCGGTCAATCGGCCTCCTTCGATATCGTGGAAGTCTTCGAAGACAATAGCCAAGAAATTGTGGGAAATAAAGAGTTTTCCGCCACAGAAACCGGAACGTTCACCATTATGGGAAGCTACAAGGATCAAGACACGATAAACAGGGCGGTTATCTATGTCTATGAGCTGGAGAGGATGTGGATTGTACCTGAAGAAAGTATTGTCAACAAAAATGAAGCGGTTCGTTTCCGCGTTTATGCAAAGTACAATGTCATGAATCAAGATATAACAGAAGAGGCTCAAATCAGCCCGACCAATAATTTTTCGAGCCCGGAAGCCGGAGAATTTACGATCAATGCCATGGCAGAGGACTATCCTGGTGATATCGAATCCGCTCGAGTTATCGTGAGGGAACTCGACAGACTATCGCTTCTCATCGAGCCTTCAAGCGCAACTATCGGTCAGGGTGATGAAACCATGTTTGATGTCGTTGAATTTTTTGCAGACAACACGCGCAAAGTGGTAAAAACAGAGCGTTTTGTCGGACGGGAGATCGGAGAATTTCCTGTTTTCAGTTTTTACCAAAATCAAATGACAGAAAACCAGGCTACAGTCGTTGTGGAAAGCACTCCATCGCCAACCCCTGAAGATGAGGAGCCGGAAATTGACGACATAGATGAAGCTTTACTTGATATGTTGAAAGATGAGGGCACAGAGGACCTCTGCACAAGAGAAAATATAGATGAGGTGTTTTCCGACTTGGATGACCTTATGGCTAGCACAATGGTAAATTATTCTCGATTCATGATGTATGCCAACAAGTTCGATAAAGAAGTGGATGACCGCAGGACTGACATATGCCAGAATGGGATTGTGGGATATTGTTACAAAGAAGCCATAGAAGTTGCCCGAATTCTTGACAACGACGTTCCCCAAGCCAGGGAGCTAAGAGATAAAATCATTTTGATGAACGAGGTGTGTCAAGGATTCACTGATGAGCTGCAAAGAAGAGGGACCTCGATCAACACCATCATTTCCAATACATCCGGGATGGGGACTTATAAGCAGCGGCTCGAACACATGCAGAGAAGACTGCAGGAGAATGGATGTGATGAAAACGAACTCATCCAGTTGGGAGATAGCATCGTAGCTCCTCCGGGATCTGATCCTGATTTCCTCCAGGATGGTGGGATTATGAGGGAAATTCCGGGTGATGGAGTAGACAATACGGGAGACGGTTTCCAGGATAATGTTGTTCAAGCGCTTTCAGGCTATAACATTACTTTTGTCCTGTATGATTCCGGTCCGTTAAAGGACGACTCATTTGATCTTTCTGTATCGAGTTACGGCAGCCTGGGGACAACTCCGACCGGGGGCTTGAGATCGTATGGTTTGAACCTATCTCCGGGTTCCTATGTGGCCACAGTCACGGTAGTGCTCAGTCCGGACAATATTGGAACTTTTGCCCTGTTTGTGTTGGAAAACGGCGAACAAATTGCCAAGATATCGGGCAGCCCAGGAATGGGGGGGAGAGTCGACCTACCCTTTACAGTAAGCGATAATAAGTAATTATAGCGGTGGGAGGATGGACATATCGACCGGATCGGTACAACTTTCAGCCACAAGCGACCTGGAAGAACTCAGCCTTATTCCCTACGGGTGCACCAATCTGCGCATAGCCGAATTTCCCACACTAAAGTGATGGCACGAGTTCTGGCAGCAGAATTTTTATCGAGAAATAGAATAAAAAACGGACGGGAAGAAAATCTTTAGAGAGGATAATGGCAAAAATTGCACCATTTGAGAAACATGCCTCAGAATATGAAGCCTGGTTTGAAGATAACAGGATTGTTTTTGAGTCAGAACTGCGGGCTATACAGGAGCAATTGCCCAAGAAAGAAGAAGGTATCGAAGTCGGAGTAGGCAGCGGCCGGTTTGCTGCCTCTCTAGGTATCCGGATTGGTATAGATCCTTCTGGGAAAATGAGGGAGCTAGCTCAAAGCAAAGGGATTACCGCAATTGATGGAGTAGCCGAGAAACTGCCTTATGATGATTGCCGCTTTGGATTTGTCCTGATGGTCACGACGATTTGTTTTTTAGATGACATAGAAACGTCTTTTAAAGAAGCATACAGAGTGCTGAAGCCGGGTGGCCACTTAATCATTGGTTTTATCGATAGAAACAGTCCTGTGGGAATGTCGTATCAACAGCATAAAAATGATAGCAAGTTCTATAGCGTGGCCACGTTCTATGCTGTGGATGAGGTCATATTATATTTGAAAAAAGCGGGTTTTAAGAACCTGATATTTAAACAAACGATTTTCCAAAGCTTGGATAAAATTAAAAATCTCGAACCGATTAAAAAGGGATATGGAGAAGGATCATTTGTGGTGGTTAAGGCATTAAAGCCCAGATCAAGTTGAGGCGCATTCCACACTCAAAACTATACGGTCAACAGTAGCGAAATGGATACGAATTGGAATAAACCTATTTTTAAGCTTTTGTGGCTGGGTGAAAAAAATCTAAAGGGAGAAAAGGATGATGACTTTTAAATCAAAGGGAAGAATTTTATTTTTTATCTTTTTTATATATGCGGTTTCATTTTTTCTTTTAAATGCTGTTGATTCCAATGAGAACAATGATTGGGAAAATTCTGAAATGATCGCTCAAAACAAAGAACCTGCGCATAACACCTTGATGCCATATTCTGATAAAGAAGCAGCCATACGTTGCGATCGATTTCAATCGGAATTCTTTCAATCACTCAACGGCAATTGGAAATTTTATTGGGTAAAAAAGCCGTCTGATCGGCCTAAGGATTTTTATAAGCCAGATTATGATGTCAGCCCATGGGTTGAAATACAGGTTCCGGGGAACTGGCAACTGACCGGGTATGGGATTCCGTATTATTTGAATCACCCCTATGTTTTTGAAAAAAATCCTCCTTATATTCAACATGATTTTAACCCGGTCGGATCGTACCGAATGGAATTTGAAACTCCGGAAGATTGGAAAAATCGTCAAGTTTTTATCCATTTTGACGGTGTGGAGTCCGCTTTTTATATGTGGATCAACGGAAAAAAAGTTGGTTACAGTCAGGGAAGCCGAACTCCCGCCGAGTTTGATATCACGAAATTTCTTCGAGAAGGAAAAAATATTTTGGCCGCAGAAGTTTATCGTTGGTCAGATGGATCTTATCTCGAGTGCCAGGATTTTTGGCGGTTGAGCGGGATTTTTCGGAATGTTTACCTATTCTCGGCACCGACAGTTCATATCCGGGATTTCGAAGTATTATGTGATCTCGACGACGATTATCAGGATGCAACATTGTATGTTTCGGCAAGAGTGAAAAATTTCGGGGATAAGGCAAGTCTCAATCAAACCGTCGATATAGCGTTGTTGGATGAGGATAGTCTTTCCGTAGAATCGGAAATTTTGATGTCCGGAAAAAGTGAGTATCTCTCGCCTGGAGCGGAAAGCATTTTTAAAATGAAAGCCGCTGTTCGGAATCCTGCGAAATGGTCGGCGGAAGAACCAAACCTTTACACGGTGTTGTTGACTCTTAAGAATAAGGATGGAAATATTTTAGAATATCAGAGCTGCCGGTTCGGTTTCCGTGAGGTTGAAATTAAAAATGGGCAACTGTTGGTGAATAGGGTTCCTGTTCTACTCAAGGGTGTCAACCGGCATGAACATGATCCCGATTCGGGACACTACTTAACAAAAAAATCCATGCTTGAAGATATCAAACTGATGAAACAGCACAATATCAATACGGTCCGGACATGTCATTATCCTGATGATCCGGAATGGTATGACCTGTGTGATGTTTACGGCCTATATCTCATAGATGAGGCCAATATTGAATCTCATGGTATGGGTTATAGACCGGACATAACATTGGCGAACAAGCCGGAATGGAAAAAAGCGCATATCGACCGCATCCAACGAATGGTGGAGCGGGATAAAAACCATGCCAGTGTGATTATTTGGTCGATGGGAAATGAAGCGGGCGATGGAACAAATTTTGAGGCTGCCAGCGATTGGATTCATAAACGGGATCCCTCTCGGCCTGTCCATTATGAACGTGCAGGATTAAAGCCCCATACGGATATTTACTGTCCTATGTATGCGCGAATTCCACGTTTGATCAAATATGCCGAACAAAAACAAGATCGGCCGTTGATTTTATGTGAATACGCGCATGCCATGGGTAACTCCGTAGGGAATCTTATTGATTATTGGGATGTGATCGAAAAATATGACCATCTCCAAGGGGGATGCATTTGGGACTGGGTAGATCAGGGATTGCGGAAAAAAACCGAGGATGGACGAGAATATTGGGCTTATGGTGGTGATTTCGGAGAGGAAAAAAGCGACAGAAATTTTTGCATGAACGGTCTTGTCCTGCCCGACCGGTCGGTCTCACCAAAACTGTTGGAAGTAAAAAAAGTCTACCAATACATCAAAATGGAACCTGTGGATTTAGCAAGAGGAGTAGTAAAAATCACCAACAAATATGATTTTATCAATCTGGATCGATTTGCCATCCAATGGGAAGTGCTGGAGGATGGCAAAATAATTCTTGCAGGCTCTATTGGCAAACCGGATATCGCACCCAAAGAAGTTAAAATTTTTAATTTTGGGCTGGATAAGATTACACCAAGCCCAGGAGCGGAATATTTGCTCAATGTTTATGCTCAAAATTCACGATCATACGAGCTTTTGCCGAAAGGGCATGTAGTGGCAAAAGAACAGTTTTTTTTGCCGCATCGGGAAGAGGTTGTCAATACAGAATTACCCAAAAAACAGCCCTTGAAACTGACAGAGGCGGAAAATGAAATGCACATTAGGGGCAAAGATTTTACGGTGAAGTTTGATAAATCAACAGGCCTTCTTTTTTCTTATCTGTATAAGGGAACAGAACTGATGGTTGAAGGTCCGTCTCCCAACTTTTGGCGGGCCCCCACCGATAATGATTTTGGCAACAGAATGCCGGAACGATGCGCGGCTTGGAAAAACGCCAGCATAAGCAGGCAATTGGATCGATTCGAAATTGTCAAACAGGATGAAAGGCAGGTTCAGATCGATGTAGAATATTTGCTGCAAGCCGTTGATTCCAAACACACGGTGACATATACCATCTTGAATACGAGCGATGTGATCATAAACAATCATTTCCTCCCTGGGAAAAAGGAGTTGCCCGAACTCCTCCGCTTCGGGATGCAGATGAGGATGCCTAGAGATTTTGAATATGTCCAATGGTATGGACGGGGTCCTCATGAAAACTACTGGGATAGAAAAACAAGCGCATTTATCGGACTCTATGCTAATACAGTGCGTGACCAAAATGTGAAATATGCCAGTCCACAAGAAAATGGGTACAAAACAGATGTGCGGTGGGTGGCATTGACTAAAAAAAATGGAGTTGGATTGTTGGCTGTCGGTCTCCCCACGTTATGTTTTTCGGCATTGCCTTATTCGACAGAAGATTTAACACAAGAAAGTCGCGGAACAAAACATCCCACAGACTTGGAAGAACGGGATTTTATTGAATTCCATGTCGATTACAAACAAACGGGAGTGGGAGGCGATAATTCATGGGGCGCTCGTCCTCTGGAACACTACACACTATTCCCGAAAGAATATTCCTACAGTTTCAGGCTTCGGCCATTTTTGATGAAAAAGGAGTCTCCAGTTAAGTTGAGCAAACAGAGATTCTGAAT
>CAYPGQ010000071.1:0-21312 GCA_964410125.1 uncultured Eubacteriales bacterium
CAGCGACTTCTTTATCGATGAAAGTCAAACCTCCGGTGTCAAGAAGAAAGTTATAGTGCTTCTGGGAACCATTAATCTTCCCTTTGATAATAATAAGGTGTTCCTTAAGTTCAAAGGGGATAATTCCCTTTACGGTTAAATTTTCCTCTTGAGCGAGAGACGCCCCGTTCAAAAAGAGAACGACAAGAATAAAGCAAATTGTTGTTTTTCTCATGCTAGCCTTCCTTTGGAATCACAACTGAGTCAAAATTTTATTCCATATAAGCATAAGTATACAGCAGAACATGCCTACAGTCAGCCCTGCGGTATTTGATTCGGGGACAGGTACCGAATTGCGTCATGTTCAAATTTCGGGACATATAATTCGGTACCTGTCCCCGAATTAATTTAGAAAAAAGGGATGTAGATTCCGATAAAGATGGATCGGCCGAAGATGGAATAACTATTGCTGTGCACAGAATAATCGCTGCTGTATTCGTAGCGCAGAATGTTTTTCCTATTGAGCAGGTTCGTGATCCCGAAATAGAAAACGATAAGTTTTTTGTGGAGGTTGAAGTTTTTGCTGCCGTTAATGTCCAGTCTTTGGTAGGAGGGGTATCTTTGGCTGTAAGGATCCCCCCAGAGTGGAAAAAAGACGTTGTTGATCTCGTCCCATTCTCTTCCGAGCAGAGGTGTGTAAGGCAATCCTGTGGCATAAGAAAACCGGATACCTAGGGTCCCAGAGCTAAACTTATATTGGAATATACCTGTGAAGGAATGACTTATTTCGAAGGGGGATGTCGTAAGGACCAGGACTTCGTACTCTTTTCTTTTTGAGCTCAAAAAATTATAAACAAAAAACGCATCATACTTAGTATGTTTCCGTTTGATATACAGCTCTGCTCCCCGGGCGAAACCCTTTCCGTCGCTGCTGATCATCCCATCTCGATACAAAAACAGATTCCAGTACTGTTTGTTGTATAAAGTGACCCGGAAATCCATACTTTCGCTTATCCTGTCGTAAGTCAGGGACAGATGACCTGCTTGTTTTGCCCTGAGATCATTACTATGAAGCGTGAAGTAGTCACCATATTGATGATGATAGCCTGCCGAAAATCTCAATATATCCTGATGCGTTATGAAGTAAGCCAGAGAGAGCCTGGGATCGAAATTCACGTCCGTATTCGTATCCTTTATGGATAGGGCATAAAATCTTCCGCCCAGAGTAAAGTAGAATTTATCAGAGACTCGGAATTTGTCGCTGAAGTAGAATCCAAAACGTGTCCCCTTTGCCTCAGAAATTTCAGAAAAACTTTCTACCATCCAAAAAGAAAAATCGAGATTTCTTCTCTGTATGTCTGCGCCGAATTCGATGTAATGCCTTTCCAGGTCGAGTGATGTGTCCCACCTGGCTTGAAGCGCGTTGTCCTTTATCTCTTTTTTGAAATTGTCTGTGATCTCGAAAACAGCCCGATGACCAACACGAGAAAGAGTAAAAGTTGTGACCAGATTTTTAGTAAGAGTTGATGTTAGTGAAAAACCGGCGATTAAATTATTGGACTTTGTGCTAAATCCGCTGTCGTGAGCAAAATTGTAATTATCCCTCAGGCCCAAAATTCTGAGTTGGGTTGTTTTATTCAGAGTGATATTCAATTTGGCGAATGCATGCTCGGTCTCGAATTCACTCTCTCCTCTGTTGTTGATCTTGGTCATTAGGCCTGAATGTCCTCTGTTGTAGCTGGCGATAAAACTCCCCACCTTTTTGATCGGCAATCCCACATAGCTGTTTAATCCCATAATAGAGAGCCCTAATCCTCCTTCACCCGAAGAAAGATTATCTTTGGCGCTAATGTTCATGACTCCTGATAAGGCATCACCAAACTTTGCGTGAAAGCCTGAAGTAGAAACACGGAATCCTTCGATAACCTGGTTGTCGAATATGCTGAAGTAGGCTTCATGAAGGGAACCCGTGAGAAAGGGGTGGGCGATTTCGATCCCATCGAAATAATAGGCTACTTCCTCGGATGAACCACCTCGGATCAGCAAGCTGGAAGAGTCGGGCAGGGAATTGACACCCGGAAGGATTTGGGAAGCATACAAAGGGTCTGCGGCTGTTCCGGGAAGTGTATACACATCCATCTTTTTCAAAGTCACTGTTTTTTGGGTGCTGTCTTCTGAGACAAGGCTATCGGCAGTGACTAAAACATCGTGAGAGGGGAGGGGTTCCAGTTCAAGCTCTATCAGGAGTTCTTCACCTATTCTGGCTTCCACCTCCTTTTTTTTGTAGCCGAGTTGGAAAACCTCGAGGATTATTGGCTTTCTAATATTGGTTGCATCAAGGGCAAGTTTGAAAGTACCGTCGTAATCCGCCGAGCTTCCGCTGTCTGTGCCTTTGATGGATATGTAGGCGGGAAGTGGATCTTTGGTGTCCTTGTCTAGGACTTTCCCCTGAATGATAGCCGGAGATTGAGAGAAAATATTGGCAGAGAATAAAAAAATGAAAAGGGTAAACAAAACAGGTTTTTTCTGTATGAACATGCTTTCTATTTTTTGATTTTTTCCAGTTCGTCCTTGGCCATTATAAATGCGGGATTGACTTTCAGAGCCTTTTGAAAAAGCTCTACTGCTTTTTCTTTATCCCCTTTCATGTTGTGAGCCATGCCCAGAAACGCGTAGGCTTCATCTTTCCCCCAGGAAGGGAGCACAGGATCTTTGATGTTTTCTTTCTCGAACAACTCGACACTTTTTGTCAGCGTTTTGATGGCCGCGTCCGCTCCCCCTCCGTACTGCTCCGGGGTGTAAAGATCCGATACGCCCTTGAGATAATGAACCCTGGGATTTTCCGGGCTTTTCTCAAAAGCTTTGCCGAAATATTGATAACTCTGAATACCCAGTGACATGGCTTTTTCCGGATTGAGGGCGATTTCAAACCCCAGCATATAGGCGTAAAAGGCATCCAGCTCTCCGAAATCGGGATCGAGCTCCATGGCTTTTTTCAAATAATCTTGGCCCTCCTTGATATAAGGTTCGGCCTTATCCATCTGACCTAAGGTGAGATAATAGGTGGCCAACCGGTAGTCGCAGAGTGCGATGTAATAAAGGATATACAGGTTCTCTTTCTTTTCTCTGGCCATCAGCCCGAGGAGTCGATCTCTTGATTTTTTCATAAGATCAGGATCCCAGGTGTCCACACCTTTTTTCAGTAGCTCTTTTGCTGCGATGATTTGTTTCCTAACTGCTGAATCGATTTCTGGAGTAGGAGTTAATTCTGCCTCTTTTGATGCCTTTGCTTTGTTCTCTGGTTTGACTGAAAGCTTTTCAGGAGGATTGATCTTCCAGGCCAATTCGTCCCTGTCGAGGACTTCTCCATTCTTGATGACCATACAGATATTTTGTGTGTTTTGGATGTTTTCAAATGGATTTCCCTCGACAACCAGAATATCGGCCAGCTTTCCCCTGGAGATCGTCCCCAGTTTGTCGCCTTTTCCTAAAATTTCCGCTGCATTTGCTGTGGCAGCTTTGATGACTTCGTCCGGAGGAATCCCGGCTTCCACCATGAGTTCCATCTCACGATGCACCGAAGGCCCGAAAAACACCGCCGGATTCCCGGCATCAGTTCCGGCAGCCAATTTTATGCCAAAATCGGACATTTTTTTCGCATTTATCTTGGCAAAGTGTAGAGTCTTTTTCCATGCTTTCAGGCTCTCTTTTATCCCTGGCATTTCTCTTTTTTTATCCAAATCTGCGAGAATTTCTCGGCTGATCCCCTGGCTTACGAGTGGTGAGTTGTAATCCTCTTTTTTGGCCAGCATACCTCCAGACAGAGATTCAAAAACAGCTAAAGTCGGGATGCAATACATGCCCCTTTGTTTCATCTTTTCTAAAAACTCTTCGCTAACCTCCTGATCTGTGACCATATGGGCCAGGCCGTCCGTTCCGGCCTTGAGGGCATCTCTTGCATGTTCGAAGGTGATGATATGAGTGACGACGGGGTAGTTGTTTTTGTGCGCTTCGTCGATGATGACTTCCATCAATTCGTAACTGAGGGAAGTGAAACGTTCGGATCCTTTTTCGTAGATAATCTTTATGTGATCAGGCTTGTCTTTTATCAGTTTCCGGACAGCATCCCGGGCTTCTTTTTCTGTCGTCGGGGTTATGGACATTGGAACGCCGTATTCTGTCCCGTGGCCTTTCGGAGAAGTGAATACGGGGCCCACCGCAAAGATTCGCGGCGACACGAGGTTGTTCTTTATTTCTTCCTCACGAAGAGAAAAGATCTGGTCTGGCACGGCTCCAAGGTCAAACACGGATGTCACGCCCGAATACAAAAAAGCGTTGAGCTTTCTCGTATCTTCGATATAGATATATCCAAGAGTGGATGCTCCCCCCAGGTGGATGTGGGCATCGAAGAGACCGGGAAGAATGGTTTTTCCCGAACAATCGATCACGGTTATGTCCGGCGACTTTTCGAATTTCTTTTCCGGCCCAGCGTAAACGATTGTGTCTTCCTTGATGATAACGAGAGCGTTTGGGATGGTCTTCCCTTGTGTGACATCGAGGAGATTGCCTCCTGTAAGATAGATGGAATTTTTGCTGTTTCCAGATCCGTTCAAAGGGATCATAAGAAGGGAAAGGAATAATAAACACAATAAAAATTTTCTCATTTTGTCCTCCTCGTTTTTATGGCGTGCTGCGGATAATTTTTTCCAGGTTTTCCAGATACTCTTCAAAAGCCTGGCGGCCTTTATCGGACATCTGGCACAAGGTCTTGGGTTTTTTTTTGACGAATTTTTTCTTGATCTTGATGTATTTTTCCTTTTCCAAAAGACTCAGGTGGGAACTGAGATTTCCATCCGTCAGTTTGAGCCTTTCCTTGAGGTAGTTGAACTCAACTTCTTTAGAGGCCATCAGAATGGACATGATCCCCAGCCTGGCCTTCTGATGGATGGCCTTGTTGAGCTTGATCGCTATATGTTCTTCCATTGTTTATTGATGAATAAGCCTGTTATGATTAGGCCCGTGCCGAAAAGGATCCCCAGAATGATATCGTTGTATTCGAGAAAATAGATAGCGCAGATGATCGAACCGATATAACCGAAAGTTCCTATGTAAAGTATCCATTTGTAGAATAAGAAGCCGATGATGAGATATCCGGTGGATACGACAAGCAGGATAACGATCGAAATATAGTGGTTAGAGAGGGAGGGAATAAGGGCGATAAAGGTAGCCAACGTATAACCCAAAAGCATGAGGGGTATCCAGAATCGGAGAAAATAACGCATATAGTCCTGCTGAGCCCTGACCGGCTGATTTTTCGTGAAGCTTCGTGTGACCAAGTAAGTCGCGAATCCTGCAACAACAGCCAACGCAATCCACCATACTCCAATCAGCGGTCCTTGTGGGATAAAAAGCCTTTGCCCTGATACCCCAACAAAACTGAAAATCCCCCAGATAAAGCATATCCATCCTCCGCCATAATGACCGAAATGCTTTTTTGTCTGGAAAACCAGTTCTTTGATGAGCTCGATGTTTTCCAGGGCTTCTTGTCTTTTGTCTTCATTCATTTTGTCCTCGTTTATTTTCCTTCGAATCACATTAAATCAAAGTACTTTGTATTACAAAGTTAAATATAAGACTTTTTTATCCCGTTGTCAAGTTTTTTTTAAATAAAATTGGGGACAGGATACCCTTTCACTTATTTCTAGGAAATCACAGAATCAGGCAATTCCCCTTGAGCTAAAAAAATAAGTGAAAGGGTATCCTGTCCCCAATTTAAACATAGACGCATTTTTTGGCGGCATTGGCAAATGCAACCAGATTATCGGCAGGTGTTTCGAAGAAATGATCGGAAGCCGAGCAGATGTAACCCCCGTTTTTGCCGACCTTATCAAAAAGTTCGAAAACTTTATCTCGAATCGTTGTTTCAGAGCCTGATGTCAAAATGTTGAATTGATCCAAGCCGCCGATAAGAGCTATCCGGGTTCCAACTTTTTGTTTGAACTCCCACGGCTCTTGATTTCCTCCAACACTTGGCGGAGCAAGAGTTTCGGAAACATCAGCCCCTGTCTTGATGATATCTTCCTCGATACCCAAAGTTCCGCCGCAGGTGTGGTAAGTCACCTTGAAGCCTAAGCTGTGCAAGGCCTCATGCATCTGCCTGTCATAAGGCAAACAAAACTCTTTGAAAATTTTAGGGGATATGATCGTGGAAGAACCCGACCCTCCGCCCGTTTCCACTATGTCGAATTTGGCTCCTATCATGGACTCGATAAATTGAAGTTTTTTATCCAGCAAAATTTGGAGAAGCTCATGAACCCATTCTGGCTTGTCGAATGTGGCCATGATCAAATCGGAAATATTGAAGAGACAGGCTGCATGCTGCCAGCATCCTCCCTGATCTCCCCACACGAATCCCCGCAGAATCCCTTCGTCTCCGATATCGTTGTGTTTTTCGGCAACCGGTTTCAGGTTAAGACGGGGAACAGGCATGAATTTTTCAATGAGAAAGATGTCTTCATCCCGCTTGATCAGATGCTCTGTGATCCATGTGGTTTTTTGGTCGCCTTCGGTTTTGTAGGAAAGATTGCCTTCCGGTGTGTGAATCTTGTGGTGTGTGATTTTTTTTCCAGGTTTATCGCTTATAATGGTTGCTTCATCTTTCCATGTTTTAGAGCTCGAAATCCCTTCAGCAGGATACTGAATTTGGGCGTCCAGTCCAACTTTTTGGAAAGCCTCCAGGTCAGTCATCCCATCCATGAAGTTTTCAAGATGAAAATCCTGCCACTGATGGATGGATACAGGCAGCCTGTCGGGTTTTTCCTTGTTGATGGCCAGCATCAACCGTTCTTTTACCGTCATCTAGTCATAGTATTCCAGGCCTAAGTGGGTGATCAGGTCTTCTCCTTTGATAAAACGCAGCGTGTTTTTTAGCTTCATCAGCTGGATGAACAAATCGTGTTCTGGATAGAGTTCCGGGGCACACATCGGGCTTTTAAAATAAAAAGAAAGCCATTCTTGGATTCCCTTCATCCCACACCGTTGGGCCAAATCCAAAAACAGCGCCAGATCCAGGACAATAGGTGCGGCCAATATGCTATCCCTACAGAGAAAATCGATCTTGATCTGCATCGGATATCCCAGCCATCCAAAGATATCGATATTATCCCACCCTTCTTTGTTATCTCCCCGCGGAGGATAGTAGTTAATCCGGACTTTGTGGTACAGGTTTTGATAAAGCTCAGGATAAACATCGGGCTGCAGAATATATTCCAGCACTCCCAACTTGCTTTCTTCCTTGGTCTTGAAAGATTCCGGATCATCCAGGACTTCGCCGTCTCGATTCCCGAGGATGTTTGTCGAGAACCAACCGTTCAAGCCGATCAACCGGGCCTTGAATCCGGGTGCCAGGATGGTTTTCATCAATGTCTGGCCGGTCTTGAAATCTTTTCCGGCGATCGGCACCCCTTTTTGCCGCGCAAACTCGACCATGGCAGGAATATCTACCGCTAGATTCGGTGCGCCGTTTGCAAAAGGCACACCTGCTGCGATCGATGCGTAGGTATAGATCATGCTGGGTGCTATGGCAGGATGATTTTCTTTCATGGCCTTCTCAAAAGACTCGATCGTTTCGTGCACAGGATCAGGTTTCATGAATACTTCTGTGCTTGCACACCAAATCATCACTATCCGATCGCAATTATTTTCTGCCTTGAACTTATGGATATCCTCGATAAGCATTTGTGCATAATCATATTTTGTATCCGCATTTTTGACATGTTCTCCCTGCAATTTTTTGACATACTTCTGGTCGAATACTGCCTTCATGGGAGTAATGGGCTCGATGTCTTGTTTGACTTTGTCCAATAAATTTTTGTCCAACACTCCTGCCTTCAAAGCCGCGTTATAGGCGTTGTCCTCAAAAATATCCCAGCCGCCGAATACCAGGTTATTCAAATCGGCCAACTCCACAAAATCTTTTATCATCGGAATCCTTTTGTCCGTTCTTTTTCCGAGCCGGACAGTCCCCATTTGAGTCAATGACCCGAAAGGGCGTGCAATTCCTTTTTTAATGGCCACTACTCCGGCGACAAATGTGGTGGCCACAGCGCCCAAGCCAGGCATAAGGATACCGAGTTTACCCGTTGGTTTTTCTATGGTGATTGTATCGCTCACTCCCATTTCTCCTATTCATCGGCATTTTTTACCCTTCGGGCGAACCGATCCTCCGTTGCGAACGTAGTGAAACAATCTCCGGCGATTGCTTCGTCGTAACACTCCTCGCAACGACAGCTGCATGGGTCACGCCTCTCATCTGCAGCAACCTAGGCTCGTGAATAATCCAGGTGTGATGTGATTCTATAGCAATTTGTGCTTTGTTTCCATTTTTTTTTAAATTAATGCTTGACAATCAAATCTATATATCGTATTTTTTTTGTAGAGAGCAACAATATATTGTGGTTGGTTCAATTTTTAGGGAAGTCACAACGTTAGGATTTAGGAGTTTTTTGGATAATGACTATTAGGGGAGGAGGGCCGAGAGAGGAATCCCCGTACTTCCTACTCCCTTTGTAGTTTTCACTACGCCTTGGATGTGGCCCTCCTCTCTTTTTTTTATATCTATTGTCATTCTTTCCATAGAGATAATGTCACAGCCTCCCAGAGGGGTCAATCGCCTTTCGGGGTAGTTGGGGGGATGATTTTTATTTTGCTTTTGTCACCTCTAAAGGTGACGGATTTGTAATTTATTTTATTGTCCGTATTTATGGATATGGTGTATGATTTAGCAAATTCTTAAAGGAGAAAAAAGTGGATGTAAAAGAATTCATCGATCAGAGAGTCGAAGAGATTAAAACAACTGTTGGGTCTGAGAAAGCCATCTCGGCTTTATCCGGAGGCGTTGACAGCTCTGCTTGCACAGTCATGGCTCATTGGGCCATTAGGGATAACATGAAAGTGATATTCATCGACGATGGTTTGATGAGAGAGGGTGAGCCCCAAGAGGTGCAAAAAGTCTTTGCAGACGTTGGAATAACGGTTGATATCATCGATGCCCAGGATGAATTTTTCATGGCTCTGAAAGGAAAAGTCGATCCTGAAGAGAAAAGAAAAGCATTCCGGAATACTTTTTACACAGTGTTCAAACAGGCCGTGTTAGACAGCGGAGCCCGGTTCCTGATTCAAGGAACAATCGCAGCCGACATCATCGAGACAAAGGGTGGCGTTAAAACACAGCACAACATCCTCGACCAGATCGGGATATCTGCTGAAGAAGAATATGGGTACAAGCTCATCGAGCCCCTGCGGGATTTGTTCAAACACCAGGTAAGAGAAGTGGCCAAGGAGCTGGGTCTTCCTGAGACGATCCATCAGCGAATGCCGTTTCCAGGCCCAGGTTTGGCAACGCGCGTTGTGGGAGAGGTGACTCCGGAGAGAGTGGATGTGGTCCGAAAAGCCACTGTGATTGTGGAAGAGGAGATCACTGGGCTAAAGCCCTTTCAAGCCTTTGCCGTTCTTTTGAGTGATAAGGGTACAGGGATCGATGAAGGGAAGAGGCTTTTCGGAGATATCATCATTGTCCGGTCTGTGGAGAGCAGGAATGCCCTGACGGCTGAGCCGACGCCCATTCCTTGGGAAACATTGATGACGATTTCACGGAGAATAACGGCTGAACTGCCGAATGTAGTGAGAGTTGCCTACGAGATTACCCCAAAGCCACCGGCCACGATCGAGTATATCTAAGATCTTTTCTAGCTTCTCGATTTAGCCAGTTTGTAGATTCCCAATGTCAAAATCGGGATGATATAGACTATCAGAAATCCCCATGCGGCACTCCCGTAGCCCTTTGCGATAAGATTCACCAACCCGAACGTCGAGATGCCGAGGGCTATCAATAGCATGATCAATGCGACGAGTGGCCTCTGCCAGCGTAACAGTTCCTTCCTTTTTGCCTGGAGGGTGGCTCGGATCCGTTCGTTCACAGAGTGGATGAATCCTGTGCCTGTTTCGATCAGCGTTCCGAAAAGGACGAGTTGAAAGAGGATCAACAACAAAGGAACACCGGCCTTCTGCAATAAAAAGACGGCAGGGATCTCTTCTGGAAGGACTCCAGGATAATGACCGACGACTGATACAAAAAACAGCGCCCCTGGAATAATTCCTATGAATCCTCCCAGAATTCCTGCGGTGACAGCTTCTTTCCGGGATTCGATATGGTTCAGGCAAAAAAGAACTGCCGGAACAGTACCGAGGTTGTACAGAGCGTACTTGAATCCTCCCAAAGCCCATTTGGGGAGAATGATTCCGGATGCGAAATTTTTTTGAATCATGGGACCGAATTTTAAGAGAGCGACCACAAAAAAGGCAGCGTAAACGAGATAAAGGATGATGGACCACACAGAAAGAAAGTTTTCAATGAGGCCTTTTCCTTTGAAAGTCAAAAAGCCCACGGCAGCCAACATGATAAAAACGCCGACTATGTAGGGAATGCCAAAATTATCCCTCAGGATGACGCCTGCAGCCGAACCGATGACGGCCAGCACGAGAAAGATCTGAACGGCATAGATGATCTCGAACAGGAACCAAAAGGGCCCGAGCAGCTTCTTAAAAAAAGTCCGGTAGTCATAGGCTTTGAACCTCCGGCTGAATTCGAAGGACACGGCCAGTATGATCGACCACATCAGGGTCGTGACCAAAAACATGCCCAAAAGGCCGCCCAACGGTCCGTAGTTGAGAAAATACTCCACCAGTTCCCGGCCGGTGCCGTATCCTCCAGCTATGGTAACAGATTGGAAGACAAAGCCAGGCAAAAGATATTTTTTAAAGAAAGAAGATTTAAGAAAAGTCACGGCTTGTTCCTGATCATGAGCAAATTTGAGCCCATCATACCAAAACAGAATTTTTTTTCATAGGGCAGGTTGTCTTAGGATTCTCATGATTAGCCAGAAGGGAATTTTTCATTTATAATAGCCTTGTTTTGAAAAAGGATTTTCTTTTTTAAGATGAAAGTTGTTAATGAGAATCTACTGAGAGAACGGGAGAGGAAGATCCGTTCGATAACGCTTTGGGGGATACTTGCTAATATTTTCCTGATAGCCGTCAAAGTGTTTTCAGGCGTTTTGATCCAATCTTCGGCCCTTATCGCCGATGGATTTCATTCTTTATCAGACCTGGCAACAGATTTTGTGGTTTTGGTTGGAGTCCGTTTATCCAACAGACCGCCTGACGAAGCTCACCCTTATGGGCACAAAAGATTCGAGACTCTTGCAACGCAAGTGGTAGGTCTCATACTTTTGGTGGTCGGTTTTGGATTTATCTGGAAGGCGGGCACTACGATCTTTCGTGGCGAAGAGAATTTTCCCGGAGGAATGATGCTGGTTGTGGCCGGCATTTCTGTCATCGTGAAAGAAATCCTATTCATTATGACAAGAAAGATCTCGAAGGAAACCTACAGCACTGCCCTTTTTGCCAATGCCTGGCATCATCGCTCGGACTCTCTCTCGTCAGGGGCTGTTCTTATCGGAGGTGTAGCCAGCCTCTTAGGTTGGGGTTATGCCGATCAGGTGGCTACAATCATAGTAGGTCTGATGATCATCGGAGTTGCAGGGAAAATTTTGTATGAGGGATTGATCGAGATCACCGAGCACTCCGCAGATAAAGAATCCATCGAAAAAATCAGCAAAATCCTCTCTGAAGAACCGGAGGTTTTGGATTGGCATGCGTTGCGGACAAGAAAAGTTGGTGGAGAGCTATTTATCGATCTTCACCTGCTCGTGGACCCAGAAATATCCGTAAGAGACAGTCATGTGATTTGTGAAAGAGTGGAGGATAGGATAGAAAAAGAACTGAAAAAACCAGTCAATGTTCTAATCCATATCGAACCCTACCTTACTTCTCCAACTGGTCCCAATTCTTGATTGTATATCTCTTGACCTCGATTTCACCTGTTTCTTGAGAGGTAAAAACATCATACATATAGCCCCTAAATATAAAATCGGGAGTAAAAGGAACCGAAGCCCTGTAAAAATAAAAACCGTCTTTGCTGAAGATATCCAATTGAACCTCAATGTTTCCATCAAGAACCGATCCAGCTTTTCTGACATATATTCTTCCTGCATTATCAAGAAGGATTCGATTGAAAAAAGGCCTGTGTGGAGGAAATTGGCACGCTGTTTCCAGAACATCATTTGTCAGTTGTATGCCTCGCCTCTCTGCTTGTCTTTTAATGCCACTCATTATGAAATTTTTTTCTTCCCGACTGATCAAATTTGGGGCAATATTTCTCTGTATGATGAGCCTTAACTCCCCCTTCGTGTTCATATTAAATATTTTGTATTTGGAAGGATAGGCATACACAAATCCTTCCCAGCCCGCTGGATACAGATATGGCCAGTAATTGTATTGATGGTAGGCTTTGAATGTGACTGTGTTTCCCTCTTCGGTTTTCGACTGGACGGCCTTGACATCGGAAAATTCAGCCATTGTTGCGATTATTTTTCCTTCAAGATCAAGTTTTATGATAGCTTTTTTGTTACCTTCATCTACCCTCAGTATTGTGTGCGTGATGATCTGTCCATCAGGAGTTATCATAAATTCATAGATGCGGTTTTCCAGAGGGATACTTTTTTTATACTCTCCTGCGGCATCAAAGACTTGGATCTTCATCTGCCCTAAAACATAAAGGGTGCCTTCTCTGTCTCTATAAAAAGCAGCAGGATTCGTGAATTCACCTGGACCCTGACCTTTTCTTCCGATTGTCTGAAGATATTCCCCGTTCTTATTGAACTTTTGGACCCGGCAATTACCGGCATCGAGCACATATATGTTTTCTTCATTGTCCACAATGATGCTTTCGACACGGTAAAACAGGTAGTTCTCATCATCGTCATTGCCGATACTCAAATCTTCAACAAGATCAAGACTGATTTCGCCGTATTTTGGGTTTTTCGGATTCGTTATGATTGTCGTCCCCTCTTCCTTTTTTTTTACAGCCCGCCACTCATTGTCTTGATCCTGTTGACTGCAGCAGAACAGCATGCTAGCGATAGCTAAAATGATAAGTACGAGTTGGATGAGTGTTGTTTGCTTCATTTCTATAATTTATTACGTCCCAAGAACAAAATTTGTTTACTGCATTTGCTACTTGACATGCTAGATAAATTATACTATTGTAAAAATACTATAAAACGTATATTAATATGAATTATTCATAAACAAGTTGTTAGAAATTGGGGACATGTACCGATTTGTTTTGAAATAGGTAACGTGTCCTCTGAATTTCTGTTTAAATTCGATCATGAATAATTCAGGACGACCTGGATAATTTATTAATAATCCAGGTTGCTGGGAAGGACAGACAATGCAATTTTTATCGAGGACCGAAGAGATTTTACTTTTGACTATATGGAAATTGGATGACAATGCCTATGGCATCTCGATTAGAGAACAGGTCGAGAAAGACACGGGTGTAAAATGGCTTTCGGGTGCAATCTATGGCCCGTTAAGCCGGCTGAGGAAAAACGGGTATGTCAAGATAGAAATAGCCGAACAGGGCAACGATCAGAGGGGAAGACCCCGCGTCTATTACACACTCACTCATGTGGGAAAGGAAAAGCTACAGGCCATCCAAGTGTTAAACAGGGCCATTTGGACCAATGTTCCTGACGTGAAGTAAAAATGTTCACCCGATTTGCCAAAGGGGTACTTTCTCTTATCACTGATGAGGTCATGTGTTCGTCTATCATCGAAGATATGGAATACAGATTTTCCCAGGACTTGAGGGAAAAAGGACGACTTAGAGCAAAGATCAGCCGGGCCTTCCAATTTGTCATAATCGTTGTGCCTCTTGTGTTGGAGGCCGTTTATGGAGGCGTGTCCATGTTTAAAAATTATTTAAAAATAGCCTTTCGCAACATCAAAAGGCACTTGGGATATTCTTTTATCAATATTTTTGGATTAGCCGTCGGCATGACGGTCTGTCTTCTGATGTTGATGTATGTGGTCAATGAGATAAGCTATGATGATTTCCATGAAAAGGGCGACCGGATTTATCGCCTGGCCTCCGATTGGGGCACAGAGGGCAGCAAAATGAAATTTGCCGGGTCCATGCCGGCGTTCGCCCCAGCATTGAATTCCGAAATTCCCGAAATAGAAGTCGCTGCAAGACTCAGGCACAACAGCGAAATGATCATTCTTGGTGCGCAAAACGAAAAATATAAACAGTCCCAGATATTTCATGCGGACCCCGAGGTGTTTGACATATTTAGCTGGAACCTCCTCGAAGGAGAACCATCCTCTGTTCTTGCGGAGCCTTTTTCGGTCGTTGTAACTCAGAAAATCGCGAAAAAGTATTTCAACAATGACTATCCAATAGGAAAAACGCTCAACATCGACGGCAATCTCTACATAGTAACAGGGCTGCTCGAGGATTTTCCCCCTAATACCCATCTGGACTGTGAAATTTTAATATCTTATTCGACGGTCCACTCTTTGGACAAATATCCTTCCCAGCCATGGACGAAGTGGGGAGATGATCTGACATATTTTGTGCTGAGAGAAAATTCTTCCCTGGACAGCGTTGCCGATAAAGTGAAAGCCTTGCTGACTCAAAATACCGGGGAGTGGTTCACGAACAAAATGGATCTTGTGTTGCAGCCGTTGTCAAAAATTCACTGGGAAACAGAATATAGGGGGGATGTCGGACTAAAAGGAAATATTTTGTATGTGTATTTATTTTTATCGGCTGCGATCCTGGTGTTGGCTATCGCTTGTTTCAATTTTATGAATTTATCCACGTCACGGTACCTGGACCGGATGAAAGAGATTGGGATTAGAAAAGTCGTCGGGGCGAATAGAAAGCAATTGATCAGGCAGTTTTTGACCGAGTCTCTTTTGGTAACCACCGTTTCCATGGCTTTTGGCGTTCTTTTGTTCAATATCCTGTATGCGTCCCTCTACTCATACTTGGGCACCCCTTTTGGGTTTAGCATTTCCCACTTCCAGAATCTGTATGTCATCGTGATGTTGATGGTTTTGGTTGTCGGGCTGTTGGCGGGGAGTTATCCGGCGTGGTTCATGTCCAGGTTCCATCCTTCCGACATCATGAACAAAAGAGCTATGAAAAGCATGGCCAGGGTGTCCTTCAGAAATGTTCTGGTGGTCCTTCAATTCGCGATATCCATCATTTTGATCGTGGGCACGATTTTCATCTACCAACAGATCGATTACATGAAAAACACGAATTTGGGATTTGATAAGGAGGATGTTGTCCTGGCCTATTTTCCTTTTACGAACCCCCAGGCTAAGGAAAAATATCCTGTCTTGAAAAATGAATTTTTGAAGCATCAAAATGTTGTGGAGGTCACCGGTGTGTACACAGTCCCGGGCATAAACAGTCAGTATAACATGACTCTCAGGAAAAAGGGCGGGGGAGAGGGTGATAGTGTTTCGATTCAAGCTCTTCCCGCCGATTTTGGATTTGTGAAGTCTATGGGAGTGGAAATCCTATCGGGAAGAGATTTTTCCGAAGAATTTTCTTTGGACAGCAAAGAGAGCGCCATCCTCAATGAAGCAGCCGTTAAAATGTTGGGATATGAAAATCCGATCGGCGAAAAGCTTCAGATTTTCGGGGAAAGGGAAGTGTCAATCATTGGAGTGGTCAAAGATTTCCATGTGAAATCTCTGCACAGCAAGATCAGTCCGGTGCTAATTTATATCGATCCGAAATTCTACCTGTTGACGGCGACAAAGATTAAACCGGAAGATTCCGAATCGACCCTGGCATATATGGGAGATGTTTGGAAGACGGTATTGGGAGAGTCGGAATTCAATTACAGATACATGAAGGACGCTTACTACAGTTTTTATTCCGCGGAAGAAAAAACCGGCAAACTGATATCTGTTTTTACCGGGTTGGCCCTGTTTATATCCTGTTTGGGTTTGTTCGGCTTGGCGGCCTTTATGACGAACAGAAAAGTCAAGGAGATCGGGATCAGGAAAGTTTTGGGCGCCTCGGTCCGAAGCATTGCCGCGCTTTATTCGAAAGAATTCGCGAAATGGGTGATCGTTTCGAATATTTTGGCATGGCCGATAGCTTACCTTTTGATCGACACGTGGCTCAAAAACTTTGCCTACAGAATTGCGCTGACCCCCATACCGTTTGTTTTAAGCGGAGGTGCGGCCCTGCTTATCGCCCTGGTTACAGTCGGTTCCCATGCAATCCGGGCCGCCATGGCGAATCCGGTCGACTCACTCCGCTCCGAATGACCAAGTCATCAGGCATGTCCTCCGCTCTAGTGAGGATCTTTTACGCCATTCCCTTACCGTCCTTTTCGGCGGCGATGAACTGCGCACATTTATTCCTTGCCCCTAAACTTTTATTCTCTGTTCCCGTGCTTGGCCGGATGTCTGATCCCAAGGAAAAGTCGTGCTCAATACAACATCGCCGTCTGACTGCATCAGATTCCCTCGAGGACCGGTGGCAATGTCTAGATCCTCAATGGCGCTGCGGACATGCCTGATGATTTTTTCCACATACCCCCCCCAAAAAAAGAGAATCGCTTAAATTTTCCATCTAACTGAATATCTTTTCACGAGCTGGTATCCCTCTTCATCTTCTTCAATGGTGTAGAGCTTGCTTTTTTTTATGACATAGGGCCTGGATTTGAGGGGAATTTTCGCCGTGTATTTCCCGTCAGGATCGAAAACATCAAAATAATATTCGCCGGATTTGCGTGCCTTCTCGTATGTCCTGGTAAATATTCGCCCTTCATCATCCACACACAAATAAATAAAGGGATTGTGGTGATCATTCCATATCAGTTTGACCCCTTCGCGTAATCCTTCGATTCTTTTTTCTTTTTCCTCATCCGTTATTTTGATCGGATCATATTCTTTTGTGATTTTTTTGACGGATTTTCCCTCAGAGTCGATGATGAATAATTCATATTTATCGGCGAATCCCCAGATAATATTATTCTCCTCGATGATATCCCAATAACATTGTGGGAAAAACGGATCGAAATTCGGATATTTCAGGATTACTTTTGAGAAAATGGGGAAGGATTCCTTTAATTGAGGATTGAATTTTTTCAAAACATACACGACTTCATTATCCATTATCATGTAACTTGCCGTGATGTTTCCTTCCTTATCGATTATTGGATCGGTAAAGAAACCCATATTCCTCTGAGGGACGGCACGCAGAAAATTTCCATCGATATTAAAGAAATGAATCTTTCGTGCTGACCAATCATTGACGGCAATTTCATTCTGCGGAGTGATTTGAAGAGAGGAGGGGCTGCTCATTTCTCCTGGGCCCTGCCCTTTATTCCCGATTGTTTTTATGTGTTTACCGTTTGTATCAAAAACTCTAATATGAGCTTCCCTAGTGTCGAGAACATATATCTTCCCTTCCGCATCGACTGCGATATCTCTTGCTTCTGAGAATATATATTCGTCTCCTTTCCCTTCTTCCCCGATGGACCACTCCTCTTCCAGATGAAAAACATCCTCTTCATATATCGGTTCTTTCGGGTTCTTGACAACCATGACTCCATCGATTTCCTCCATGGTTCCTTTCCATGAGGCTTTTTGTTGCACAGGAGAAGCAAAAATAAAAATCATCCAAAGGAATACAATGGTCGGAAAAATAAAGCTTTTGTATTTCATCGCACTTTCCCCTCTATCTCTATATACAAAGCCGATACAAATTTATTCCATTATTTTTATTTTAACATGTCGACAAAATCGATATGCAACCTTGCACGAAATATTAAGTGGTCTGATATGACTTCATAGATTATCCATCGCTTTTTGTATTTTGAATTCTTGTGTCAGCTGCATCTGCGATTTCTTCTGGATAATCCACATGACGTAACAGTTTTATTGCATTTCGCGTAGTTGATGACCCCCTCATCAATTTATAGTTAAATGAAATTCCTTCTTCTGTTATTTTCTCGAGGAAGTGAAAATTTCTGTAAGAACTTTTGACAAGTTCTGTAAGCTCCAGGTCGTGAGTTGCAGCAAATATTAGGCAATGATGTTTCGCCAGATAGAGGAGAACTTCCGCTGAAGCTGAAATGCGTTCGACTGAGTTTGTCCCCCGGAAGATTTCATCCAGCAAGCAAAGACAGGGGACTTCCTTTTCTAATGCTTTAATAATTCTAAGAAGAGCATTAATCTCATCGAGATAATAGCTTTTTCCCTCTATAACATTGTCTTTTCTACCGATCAAAGTTTTGATCTGAAAAAAGCTTGCATTGTATTCATTTGCCAAACATATATTGATGGTCTGAGCTAAGATTGCATTTACGCCAATAGTTTTTAAAAAAGTCGTTTTTCCCGACATATTTGAGCCAGTTATCAGAACTCCTCCTGAATCAACAACAACAGAGTTAGAGACAGGTTTTTTTAGTAACGGATGTACCGCGCCTTCAATATCTATAAAAGATCCTGAATTATGAAATTTTGGTTCTGTAAAACTCTCTAATCCAGCTCTATAAGAGGCGGCAGAAATCATTGCATCCATAAATCCAACAGCAGTCAAAATTTTCTTTAGTTGTTGCTTATACTTCTCAAGAGCACTTAATAAGGAATAAAAAGCCCGAACTTCGATGAGAAAGATGATATTTAAGTATTCATAAATAAAATCAGCTTCTCTTCCAAACAAACCAGTTTTGCTCCCAATGTACGACACGTTTGTAAGTGTGTGTTCGATGTCGATACGATAGCCCTCCAGCTCAGGATGTCTGATATTAGATATTTTTCTGGCACATCTGATAAGCTTTCCTAAATACCGAATGGAAGAGAGATATTCGTTGATTTTCTCTTTGGTCCGGTAATGAATGACCATATTGCAAAATATGGTTGCTCCAAGTCCAAACCAAGCCCAGCTGAAATTTAAGATGCCAAAAATAATAAAAAAAGGGATCAATAACAATAAGAACCTATAGAGGAATGTATATTTATTACGCGGCGGCTGGTCCTCCCAAAGTATATCTAAATGATAAACGTCTTCCGTTTTGCCCAACTTCGATAGGGGAACTTGAAATTTTTCTCTAATATTTTGGTCCCGAGAAAACAGGTTGATCAATCGAGATCTATTATGAAGTTCCTCTCCATCAATAAGAGGCCGTCTGAGCAAAGAGTAAAGTGAAAGCTCGCCTGTAATTGTTATCATTTCTCTCCAGCCCATCCAATTACAAGCAACATGCCTGTGCAATGCAGTCGATATCATTACAATCACTTATCTTACGGTACATCTGAAGTTATTTGAGTGCTGCCACATTTGGGGCAGGCATTATATTTTTCGGTTGTTCGTTTGTAAAATATATAAGACCGCATTCACAACATAAGTGTTTTTTTTGACAATGCGCTAGCCTTTCATCATCGTTATTCCCAAATCATTTTATAGCGCTTTACAAGCGGGATCCCTTCCTCTTCACTTTCCAAAATCATGCTGTAGCCTTTGTCATTCTTGATAACAAATACAATATCCTCTTCCGGATGAAAAAAGCTGAGAATATAACGTCCTTCTTCATCGAAGACATCCCATTTGATCTTTCCTTGGGAGTCCTGCTCATAAGTGCGGACATAGATTTTTTCCTTATTATCACCCAGTAAATAATATATAGGAGGGTAATGCTTGGGGATTGCTATTTTAAATCCGGAAGGTGTGGGCTCATCCCCGAACATCTCTTTTATCATTTTTTCCTTCTCTTTTTCATTTATTTTTATTTGCTTATGATCCTTAATGATTTTTTTAATAAGTTTCCCCTCAGGATCGAGCACGTGGAGAACGTATTCATAAGTATGGGCCCATACAAATCTGTCATTCGCCATAACCTGGTAGACCGGCCCCTCTCTGACGGGATTCAATTCTCGAATGCTTAAAGAGTTATCGAATGTGACAACGGTCATAACAAGGTTGAATTCGGGATCGAACTTGAGAATAGAGTGTTTCCGTAAGTTTCCTTCTATGCTGAATGTATCGCCGTAGATAAATCCCCGGGAGTCGGGGATGGCGCGAAAAATCATGGCATGTTTTCCTAAGCCGGTTTCCTTAAGACACTCTCCTTCTTTCGAGAAATAGGAGAAGCGATTATTGGAGGTGTCCAGGATACCAATGTCTTTTCCCCCTTTGAGATACATACGCGAAGGCCCCTGGATTTCTCCAGGACCTTGTCCGTGTTTTCCAAATGTTCGGATAAGCTTGCCGTTCTTGTCAAAGACTTTTATGACGTTGTATTTCCAGTCCAAAACGATAATGTCTTCTTCCTCATCAACTTGGACCGAACGGAGTTGGGCAAACATATAGTCTTCATCGCCGCTCTCAACACCTATACATAGATCTTCTTCCAAGGTCAGGCTTTTGGGAGCCCCGGGTACTTTAGCGGGTTTTTTGGGATTGTGGACGATTGTGACATCATCCTTCTTTTCGATCTTGATCTTCTGCGCAAAGCAAGGAGAAAACATCAAAAGGGCAATCCATAGGAATATTACAATGATTTTACATGATTGGTTTGTTTGCCACATGATGCCCTCCCTTTCCATATCATCATAATCCAACCTGAGATTAATCACAATTTTTTCTTTCTTAAGATTACACAAAATAAGAAATAATCGGAAAGCGCCAACACAATTACTATAATCATCTCTATGAGGAATAAAGTTTTATTGAAGACATAGGAGTCATGATCGGTTCCCGGATCTGATATTTCTTGTGACTTCAGCTTGAGATATTTAAACACAAACATGTATCCACTCTTATGTGCTGTTATTTTGTAATTAGTCATGGAATGAGAATTAACTTGATATTTAATGTGAGTGGATCTATAGGGAATAAACATCAAAGCAAAAATCAATAATATTCCAAAAATGAGCAGAATATTCCGGGTGCAGCTTTTCATTTATTTTTCGGGCACCAGTGTCATTAAAACCGGTTCCGGTTCTTCTTCATAGATGATATCGGCCTTATGCAAGAGAAGGCGGTTTTGGACAAACCTGATTATTATGAAAAGAATAGCGACAATCGCAAAAAAATAGATGAAGTCAGATGGATTTAGCAGCAGCTTATAAGCCACTAAACTCATTATGGAAACGTAGGATATTAAAGAAAATAGATACACAATCCAGAAGATATGCATTTTCCCTTTTCCCGGAAGATAGGAACATGCAAACGGAATTTTCCGATGGCTGACAAACACAATTTCTACCAAGAGGCTCGATACCACAAAACCATAAAGACAAAAAAACAGAGTAAACATCCACCCCCAGAGAAAGGTGTAGAAAACAAAGAGCACGACGAATAATGGAAGAATCATAAAAAAAACGATCCCC
>CAYPGQ010000072.1:0-20835 GCA_964410125.1 uncultured Eubacteriales bacterium
AAAAGCCTGTCTGACGTGTTTTACCTGGGCAAAGGAATCCTAGACCAGGACAAAGACGGTTTAGCGGATAGGATAGCCCTCTGTATCGTCATTCCCGATGAGCCATCGGCCTTTGAAATCGCTGCGGCCTCTGACATCGCCGCCCGGGCAAATTTTGATAGCCTGGTTGTCGATTTTTCTCTAGTAAAAAAAGAATCCGAATTCGATAAAATATCTTCCTCTACATACCCCATCCTGATCGGATCAAACCTGGTTGCAGTTAAAAATTGGGCCGCACGGGAAAGGCTCTCTCTAGATCAACTGGAAAAAGATCGGGGAATCGTCGCTCTGTTCTCCGACAATGTGCGAAGCGGCATTGTGTTGGCGGCAGGCTCTGATGAGGCGCTATTGCACACGGCCCGGGAATTTTTCCTCCGCTGGCCATACCTGTGGGAAATCTGGGGACGTGAGGAAGGCGATACTTATCTCTCTTTGGAGGATGACCTCCACACATTTTTTGATGCCAAACAGCTGCCCTGTTCGCAAATAACGATCGTGAAAGCTTGTTATGATTTTCCGACCATAAAATCCCCTCATGATGCCATAAAAAAACTGCGGTTTGATCGTGGAGAAATCAAAGACCTGTTCGTTGCAGTCGATTTTGATCATCCCGAGACCCAGACTCAAGCCATCAAGACTCTTGAAGAGCTCAAACATTGCCATAAACGAGGGATCAGGACGGACACACTTTCTTATCCAGGTTGTGCCAAAATCACGTTTGAACTCCGATTCAATGGGAAAGCTTCAAAAATATCTCTCTCTCGTGTGGGCCATCCAAAAAGAATGCTCACTCCTTTCTACAAACCTCGACTCCGGCCCGGAAGATCGGGGAAAGAATTTGACCTAACCGATCTATTCACAGCCAAAGGATTTTATTCGGACTCCGATAGAGACAATATCCTGGATACACTGGATAGCATCGTGGTCATTCCCCAGAAAACTCCTTCCCAAGGAACCCATTGGATAACATCGCGCTTGGTCCTCAACACGGCTGGTGCCTCTTTCCCGATGGCATATCTTGACCAAGAGATTGAAAACAGACAGGCCCTCAAAGCCCCGATTCTCATCGGAAAAGATAATCAATGGAATCAAGAACTACAGGATGCTGGAAAGATCAAACTGCCCCAAATGGAAAAAGGCTGGGGAAATGTGCAGATCGTACCTCAGGCGCTCAACAAGTCGAGTGCGCTGGTGATTTGCGAAGAGGATGCGTTAGGGCTTGAAAGAACCCTCTCTTTTATCAGTCGAACCTTTCCGTATTTCGACGAATTCGGTGAGGGGCATGCCAAAGTGCAGGATGTTCCCGTCGCGCTCGAAGAATTTTTAGAAGGAAAAAGAGGAAGCGCTGAAGCCCATTTTTGGAAAGAACTCCAAACTTACATCAAGGACCTGAAGGACAAAAAATTCGACCACTTCAATCTGCGCGTTTTCCTCCCCGAAAAAAACAATAAATTTGTGCACCATCTCCAGGAATTTCTCGATAAAATCCTGGATGCTAAAAAGATCGACATCCAAAATTTTGCCCTGAGAGACAGCAAAAACATATTCCAAAAGGAAAAAGTATTCTCCTGGGAAGGGGATGATGCCATTCATCTGATCCAAGAGAATGTGAATACACTGCAGGTTTCTGATTCTCCGATCCAAATCAGCGTGGGCGTGAGTGAATCTCCGGAAGTCAGGAAAAGGATCAAAAAAAAGGTTGAAGAACTTCTCAAGAGCTCCGATTTCTACCGATATGAAGTCGATGTTTCCTCCTCATACAAACAGGGCTTTTTCTGGATCATAGAGAAAGTGCTCCCGAGGCTTAAGGACAAAAACGTTCACCGTGTGCTCATCCGGTTTGCTCAGGAAACAGAGGATTTTTCCCAACCCAAACGCTTCTACAGTGAATCTTACCGCTGGCTACAGGAGCTCTATCCTGTGGATGAGCTCATCGCCGATGAAATCAAAATTCCCCTGGATAGGATTGCTTTCGAAATGAAAGACGAGGAAGAACCTGTGTATGATGTTATAGTCTTTGATGAAACGGATAAAATACTTCTCGCAGATCATTTTTCGCCTCACACAAAGAAAGCCGTTTATATGCAAGCTCTTCCCGAGTGGGGGAAAGTAAAATTGACCACTGGCTGGGTCAGGATCGAACAGGACAAAAAAGTTTTCCTAGACTCGGGCCTTAACAGCGATTTGGAGAAATTTTGGGAATTTTATCAAGCCGAGATCCTCAAGGAAGTCTACACCCACATCCTGAAAAAAACCGGGAACCAACCCACATTCCAAAAACAGCCGTATTTCAAAAGAATGCTGATCGAAATGTGGTTCAGCGAACCCGATTTCAAGATCGGATTGGACGAGGAAATTGTGAGCAGCCTTGAGGCCATTCATGATGAAATTTATTTCGATACGCTTGATTTTTTTCGAGGGATAACCGAAATCGAGCTGGAACAGGATGATGAAATCCCTGAAGACACATCCCGGTATTCTGCTCCGGGCAATATTCTCCCCAAGATCTATCCCTCTTCCGAAGGAAAAAAGGGGAAGGTCAAAGCCACTTTCGATGGCTGGCAGGCCAGCTCTCCGGAGATGGTTTTAGAGTGGAAAGAGGAAGGAAAACGAGAAAAGAATAAAAAATTCACATTCCCCAAGCTCAAAACCAAAAACCTCCAAATTCCTTCTTTCATCTACAACGGGATGGAAGAGAGAATCGAAAAACTGACGGCCGAACTCGAATTCGAAAAAGAAAAAGACTACTTGACGCTTCTCGAAATCATCGACGCATACAGAGATCTTCACAGTGCTGGCATTGCGGATCAACCTTTCCGCTTCCCGAACCTCCATTCTTTGGCAATCGTTGCCAAACACAAAGACTGGGAAAAGGAAGATATCTTCTTGCTCAAACCCACAAACACAAAAGAAAAAGCTCATTTGGCCAAATCTCTTCCTGGACAAGCCTCGATTCCCACAGAAGAGATCATATCGCCACAAATGTGCTTGGATCTGGTGGACCAACTGGGCCGCTTCGACAGCGTCCGAACCTATATCGGAGGAAAATCCTACGAGAACCGAAAGATTCCAGTTCTGGAAATCTTCACTCCATTAGAAAAATATGTCTCTATCCCACGCCTCATCACTCTCAAGCCCACCCTTTATCTCAGCGGGCGCCAGCACGCCAATGAAGTGTCGGCCACAAACTACATCCTCAAATTTGCTGAACTCCTGGCTGAAAATCCTGCATACCAAGAATACACAAAAAAAATAAATTTCATCCTCCACCCGATGGAAAATCCCGACGGCGCTGAACTGGCCTACGATCTTCAAAAAATAACGCCGTTTCACAGCCTGCATGCGGGACGTTACACCTCTTTAGGAATCGATGTGGGATACCAAGTCGGGGCATCCAAACCCCTTCTTCCCGAGGCAAAAGTGCGAAAAAATCTTTATGATAAATGGCTTCCGGACATTTACCTCAACCTCCATGGATATCCATCTCATGAATGGGTTCAACAATTTTCCAACTACATACCCTATCAATTCCGCGATTACTGGATCCCCAGGGGATGGTTTGCCTACTACAGAGCGCTCTCCCTCCCTCTGTACGAAAAATGGGCCAAGGCCGGAGAAGAGCTGAAGGATTCCATCACACAGGAGATCAACACAAACACAAAATTTCAGGAATCGAACAGGAAATTTTACGACCGGTATTACCGCTGGGCTGCGCGCTGGCAACCACACATGAATTACCTGGAAGTCCATGATGGTGTGAACTTGTATGCTAAAAGACGTTCCTCAAGGGAAAGCAAACTCTCAGATAGGCGCCGGGTTACCTTTGTGGAAGAAACACCTGAGTTGATGGATGAAACGGCTCAGGAGAAGTGGCTTGATTTTATGGTCACTCAGGGATTGACATACCTGAGGGCCCATGCCAAATACCTGTCACAAGCCCGGTATGAAACTGTGCGTATCGAAGAAGAAGGCCAGGACAGAGTCCATATTCAACTTATACGGAGTCGCCCAGGAAAAATCCATAGGGAGGAATAGGCCAGTTAGTTGATATAAAGGGAATTGCTAAAAGATGGCCAAATTGATAAACTAAGACAAATTTAGCCATGACACAAAACTTAAAACTTCTGATCATTTCTGAGACTCCCGCCCTCGTCAATAAAACAAAAAGATCCGACATCACAAAGACTCACGACATCCTGTACTTGCCTCCACAAGAAGACGTCTTTGCTTTGCTAGGAGAGGAGGAAATCCATGTTGTCGTCATCGATCTCGATCTTCGCAAACATCAAAAGAAGGTCTTCAGCCTGCTAAAAAAAATCAAGACATTCGATGCATTGATAGATGTGTTGATATTGGGAGCCACCTCTCCAGAAGAGGATGTTGTGGAATGGATCGGCAATGGCGCAACAGATTATTTGAAAAAGTCGATTCAGCCTGCAACCCTAGAGCGTATCCTGTCAAAAATCTCCCGGAAGCGGGCCATCAGAAGAGATACTCTTCGGTTGGAGCAGAAACTGGAAAAAAAATATTCTTTCCAAGGAATCATCGGGAAAAGCCCGTACATGCTCGAGATTTTTTCTCTCATCCAGAATATTGCTCAACATTTCACGAGGGTTCTGATCACTGGGGAGACGGGAACGGGAAAAGAGCTTGTCGCTCGGGCCATTCACAAGTTGAGTGACACAAAAAACAGAAAACTTGTCGTATGTGATTGTGTGGCTATCCCGGAGAATCTTTTTGAATCCGAGCTTTTCGGCTACACAAAAGGCGCATTCACCGGAGCTAACCAGGATAAAAAAGGTCTGTTCGAAACCGCCGATGAAGGGATCATCTTCTTGGACGAGATCGGAGAAATACCCGTTTCCATTCAGGCCAAACTGCTGCGTGTGCTGGAACACCGTCAATTCCGGCCTCTCGGATCCAATGAGACTCGATCGGTCAATGTCCGTGTTCTTGCGGCTACCAGCAAAAATCTGAGAGAAGGAATCAAAAAGGGCACATTTCGCGAAGACTTGTTTCACCGGTTGAACAAAGTCGAAATTTTTCTTCATCCGCTGAGAAAAAAACTTGAGGACATCCCCCTGCTTGTGAGGCATTTTATTGCCATCAACAGCAAATATCTTTTGAAAGATTTAAACGGGATTTCCCAGCAGGCACAAAAACTCTTTCAGAAATACCCTTGGCCCGGAAATGTCCGAGAGCTGGAGAATGTTTTGGAAAGCTCATCCATTCTCACCAAGAAAAACTACATCGACATCCCGGACCTTCCTAAGTATCTCCAAGAATACTATGATTCACTTGATAGGATCCCGTTCATCGAAAGAAAAGAGCTCTCCACACTGGAAGATCTGGAAAAGGACTATATCATCCACATATTGAAACTCACGGAAAACAATCTACGAAAGGCAGCAAAAATACTGGATATTTCCCGAACCACCCTGTACAGCAAACTAAAGAAATATTGCATCAGGCCTTAGCTCCACAGTTTAACATGTTCAATTATTGAACATATTTTGTAAAAAACAAATCTCCCCCAGAAGGATTCGTTCCGATTGAATCTCCAGACAATCATGTTCAGTTATTGAACACACCTCTCCCATAATATCTTCGCGATCAAATTCTTGTATCTTATTTATTATCAACAAGATATCTAATTGTTCTGTGTTGGCATCATTCTTGCTTAACAAATTGTTCTGATTTTTTTTTGCGGGGCTAATCATGAACAAAAAATATCATTCTGTGCAAAAAGGACTTACTATTCTTTTTGTTTGGGGCTTCATCTTGTGTTCGGCATTTCCGAGTTCTACGGCAGAAAAAAAGCACAAAAATGAGCCGAATCAGCTACAAGTTGACACACTCAAGCTTGAAACCATCGCATTTCGCCTGGCACCTCTGCCCGTATTCACTCTCACAAACAAAACTCTATATGCTCCAAATCAGTATTTTCCCTCTCAGCAAAAAAACAAGGAAATTCCCTCACAAATTCTAAAGAAAGCACCGAAACAATCCAAACGAATGGAAAATTCTCTGTTTACTGCGTCTCTCCTGACTCTCACCGCGCTTAACATTGCGGACTACGTCTCCACTGTCAAAGCACTCCAACTCCCTGGTTTAAAGGAAGGCAATCCAATCATACGTCCCTTCACGAAAAATATCCTTTTGTTCAGCACTGTCAAAATTGGGTTGACCGCCCTTGATTTTTATTTGTTGAAAAACATATACAAAAAAAACAAAACCCTCGGCTGGGTTCTATCCATTGCTGGAAATTTTGCCATGTCCTACATCGTTTCCAACAACATCCGCAAAATTCAAGCCGTCACGGGGAAATAGCGATGTCGATTTATCTGAGTTATTACCTGGATATGAAAAAGAAACAAAATCCCGGCAAAAAACTTCCCTCTTTGGAAGAGATTAGAAAAAACTATGTCCGATACCTTCTCAACGTAACTGATAATAGCCTTGAAGAAACGGCAAAAATTCTCGATGTGCCCCCAACATCATTGGAAAAGAAGATCAAGGAATAACCCGCTCACTATCAGCAAGATGGAATGCTGTGGACTCCTCCTCTAAAAATTCCAAGTAAATCTCATCGATAACGACAGGAATACCTTTTTCCTTTGCAGATTGGACCACCTCAGAGAGGAATGACTGGGAAATGTGGGCACCACTGGGATTGTGGAGGTTTGTCAGGAGGACAAACTTGGTTTGGGGTGTGAGTACGGAAGCTCTACCTTGCTCTTTAACACGGTTTAAATTATGATACCCTGGATGCTGGCTGTGCTAAATCGGCTTAAAGAAAGAAAACAAAGGAGGAGGCATTCATGAAAAAAATCACAATTATCTGCGTTTTAGGATTATTTCTGGCAACGATTGTTGTTTCAACAGGAATGGCCCAAACGTCCGAAGAGATCGTGGCCAAGATGATCAAGGCCCAGGGCGGGAAAGCAGCTCTTGAGAAAATCGAGGACATGACCCTCACAGGCACAATAGAAATAGTATCCATGGGGATCAGTGGTTCTATGACCATGTACCGGAAAGAACCTAATAAAGCCAGAATGGATATGGAGTTCATGGGCATGGTTGTGACCCGAGCTTTTGATGGAGAAAACGGTTGGGCTGTGGATCCTAACACAGGGAGCATACAAGACTTGCCCGAAGACCAGGCCAAGGAAATCCAAAGAATGGCTATGGGAAACGAGGCTCTTCTCCATCCGGAAAAACACGGTATCACGTTCACTTACAAGGGCAAGGAAACCATTGAAGGAAAGGATTACATACTGCTGGAACAGGCTTATGAAGACGGCCACAAAGAGACCCTGTATCTCGATGCCAAAACATATCTTTTGTACAAATCCAAGAGCCTGTCTGCCAATATGGCAGGAATCCAGGTAGACACAGAGTCTTTCGTTTCGGACTACAAAAAAGTGGACGACTTGATGGTCTGGCATACCATGAGGATCGTGCAAGAGGGTGAAGAAAGCATGGTTATGGTCTTTACCGAAGTCGCCATCAATACGGGCTTAGAGGATTCTCTTTTTAAAAAAGAAGAATAAATTCTATTAATATTTAACCACTTTGAATCTAAACAAGGTGGAATTGTCCGTCTAGCTAGGATGGAGGGCAAATTGAAAAAAATTGTTCCGGTTTTGTGTTTTTCTCTGATTTTCCTGACCATGTCTTGTGCCATCAACCCGGTAACAGGAAAAAAAGAGCTCAGTCTCATCTCGGAACAGGAAGAAATCGGCCTGGGAAAACAAACCGACAGGGAAATTAAAGCCCAGTATGGTATCTATAGTGATCAAGCCTTAAACACCTATGTCCAGAGAGTCGGACAGAGCATGACCCCTCTTACCCATCGCCCTCACCTCACCTATCACTTCGCCGTCCTCGATACACCTGTTGTGAATGCCTTTGCGGTTCCAGGAGGATATGTTTATGTCACAAGAGGTATTCTTGCCTTGATGAATTCAGAGGCAGAGCTGGCCGTGGTTTTGGGTCACGAACTCGGGCATGTCAACGCCCGCCACAGTATAGCCAAGCTCAGCCAACTGATGCTCGCTCAACTCGGTTTGGGAGTTGCGGGAGCAATCAGCGAAACATTTGCCAAATTATCGGGGGCTGCCAGTATCGGGATTCAACTTCTCTTTCTTAAGTTCAGCCGAGATGATGAGAGAGAAGCGGATGCCCTAGGCGTGGAATATTCTCGGAAGGACGGATACAACCCAGGTGAAATGATCAACTTTTTTGCATCCCTCGAAAGATTGGGGGATTTTTCCGGTGGGCAGAGCCTCCCTGGTTTCCTTTCTACCCATCCTCTAACAGGCGAACGCATCCAGAATACCAAGGACATGCTAATGGAATCTGACCGGCAATTGAAGATCGAAAAAAACGGCTACCTGGGGGCTGTCAACAACATGGTTTATGGCCAAGATCCCAGGCAAGGTTATGTGGAAAAAAATGCGTTTTACCACCCTGGATTACGCTTTTTCTTTTCATTCCCTGAAGGCTGGCAGGTGAAGAATACACCCACCCAGGTCACCCTGGCCACCAAAGATGGCCATGCGGGCATCATTCTTAAAGCGGAAAAGACTTCGGAAAATCTCAAAGACTATGGCAACAGGATTGCCTCAAAAATCGACAACAGAGAATTCATCGACGAGAGAAGTTTTAAAATCAACGGATTGAGTTCCTATCACCAAGTCTATGATATTACCCAGCAACAGGGAGGAGATATAAGAACCCGCTTATCCTATGTTAAAAAAAATGGTTTTATCTACACTTTTCTCGCCCTTAGTGCGCAAAACGAATTCAGCAAATATGACAGGCAGTTCCAATCCGTTGTCAGCTCGTTCCAGGAACTCAGGGATGCAGGATATCTCAACCGAAAACCTCACCGGATCCGGTTGGTTAAAGCTAACGGGAAGGAAAGCCTTGAGGCAATTTTCCAGAAAGCTGGGATGGCAAAAGATCTCTGGCCCAAATTTGCCATAATGAACCACATGGAGCTGGATTCAACTCCTAAGAGCGGGCAGACGATCAAGATTATACGATAAGCTGCTTACGCCTCGGCTTCTCTTAGGACACTGTAGGCAAGTTTGAGAGCACGGAGCCCCTCTTCCCCGGTGACCTTCCTTTTCTTCCCGTCAATAATGCAACGAAAGAAATTTTGCAGTTCTTTCTTGAGTGGTTCTTCTTTTTTTATCTTCAATGTCTTGATGTCTGTTTGACGGCCGTTGAGCGGAAAAACTTTCACCTCTTGGTCGATGTAATCGATCGAATAATAGGACGTGGGCTCAAAGATGCGCAGTTTTCTCACCTTTCCCTGGTGGACACGGCTGGCTGTCAGAGTGGCGATACATCCAGATGCAAACTCAAGCCGGGCATTGGCGATGTCGATCTTGTCGGAAAGAACATGAATACCTGAGGATCGGATGACTTTCACTTCATCTTTGATCAGTGCCATGATGATGTCCAAATCGTGGATCATCAGGTCGAGCACAACATCGATGTCGAGGGATCTTGCAGAAAAAGATCCCAATCGCTGCACTTCGATGAACTTGGGTTCTGAGATCAGATCCTCCAAGGCTTCTACAGCAGGATTAAACCTTTCGAGATGCCCGATTTGCAGGATGAGCCCTTTCTTGTCTGCAGCAGCGACCAATTTTTCTGCCTGTTCGACCGTCTCAGCTATGGGTTTTTCGACAAGAACAGATTTTTCTTTTTTTAGAAGCTTCCTGGAAATAGCAAAGTGTTCGGAAGTGGGGGTGGCAACAATGCCGGCATCGATCTCATCCAGCATGTTTTCATAGTTTTCGTAATACTTTACACCATGCCGGTTACCTATCACCATGGCTTTTTTAAAATCGATGTCGGCAACCCCTATAAGCTCGGCTTCCTCCAAATAGGACAAAATTCTGGCATGCTGTGTACCAAGGTATCCGACACCGATGATTCCAACTTTGACTTTATCCATTGCCCTCACTCCGATTGTATATTATACAATTTTTAGGCATAAAAATATCACTATTGCTTTGCGATTAGGCATATACCATTAGTATTTGCCAGAGTAATGGCCTCTTTTTTCTGGAAAAACGGGATTTTTTGGGCCTCAAAACCCAATGCCTGCCCTCCAGCAAGAATCAGACTTTTAACCGTCTCGAGCCCTACAGCAGGCAGATCGATCCGTGGATCCTGGTAGGACCGGCTGACTTTTACCACAACGATCCCTTTCCCGGCCAATTCTCCCGCACGCTTGATGGCTTCATCCGTTCCTTCCATACCTTCCACGGCCACAATGGCTTTTCCTTTGATAATGACAGTTTGACCGATGTCGAGGTCAGCAAGCTGCCTTGCAATATTCCAACCAAAATCAATGTTTTCCTTTATCTTTGGAGATGGCTTCGTTTCTGTCAGAATCCCTTCCTTACAAAAGGCAGATGCAACGTAGGGAGTCGGGTCCATAATGGCAATCCCTTGTGTGGATAAAATCTGGATGGCCGTCTTGATCAAACCTGAAGGAGTTCGATCTTTCCCTGTTCCAAGCAAAACAGACAAAATTTTACTCATCTCTTCGCTTTTATATATGATGCTATAGTCGATCTTTCCGGCAAACACCGCTTCAGAAACCTGGTTTTTTTTAAAAAAAGCGATTAAATTGCCGATTTCATGGACATCGAACCACGCAAAATTTTCAACTCTCTCTGCAAGGATATTGTCAGCTTCCCCTTTTATACCGGCCACCACACAAACGTCTCCCATTCGCTGAGCTTCCTGGCAGATATGAATCGGAAACCAGCCGGAACCGGCTATCACACCCAGTCTTCGTCCCATTTCTCCGATGGTTTCTTCACGATTCCTCTTTGGGAATCCCGGATGAAACAAAGAATTTCATCCCGGTCTTCTCCTGGAGGAAACTCTTTTTCAATCTGTCCGACTGCTTGGGCCGTATTCAAGTCGGAATAAAACACGATTTTAAACATATCCTTCAGGGTCTTGATTCTTTCTCTGGAAAATCCCTGTCGCCGCAACCCGATGGCATTCAAACCATAGAGAAGGGTAGGGCGCGCTCCTGCCACTCGGCAGAATGGGAGAACATCCTGAGTGATGACCGTGTTTCCGCCGATAAAAGCATACTTCCCGATCCGGCAGAATTGATGAACCCCACTCAACGCCCCAACCTGAGAAAAATTGTCAATGTCAACATGACCACCGATCGTCGCCCCATGGAGGAAAACAGTCTTATCACCTACGACACAATCATGGGCAACGTGAGAATAGGCCATAAAGTAATTGTCATCCCCTATGACGGTTTTTCCCCGACCATTGACCGTGCCCCGATGAACGGTCAAAAATTCCCGAAAAGTGTTATTGTTTCCGATTTTGATGCTCGTCTCTTCTCCCTTATAGGAAAGATCTTGAGGTTCTCCTCCGATAGAGGAGAAGGGAGAAAACCGGCAGCCTTTTCCTACTTCTGTCTTCCCAGTGATACAAACATGGGCATTGATCGCGGTATTTTCGAGGATGGTGACGTCTTCCCCTATAACAACGTAAGGGCCGATCTTTACCCCGGAATCCAATTGTGCTCGAGGATGAACAGAAGCGGTGGGATGGACGGATACTTCTCCGTCACTCATTCAGTCTCTCAAGTTTCACCAGAGAGGCCATGATATCACCTTCGGTCACGACTTCCTGGCCCACGATTGCCTTTGCCTTGATATGGCCCACCCGGCTCTTGAGCTTCACGATCTCAACTTCCAGCCTGATTTGGTCACCGGGAACCACCGGCTTTCTGAATTTCATGTTGTCAATCTTGCTGAGGAAGACAAGCTTGTCCTCGGGATCCGGAATGGAATTATAAAGCAGAATACCTCCTGCCTGGGCCATAGCTTCCACTACCAAAACCCCTGGCATCACCTTTAAATCCGGAAAGTGTCCTTGAAAAAAAGACTCATTGACCGTCACATTTTTGATGGCCACAATAGACTTGCCCTTTTCTAGTTTTAAGACCCTATCTACCAATAAAAAGGGATACCGGTGGGGAAGCATACGGAGAATTTTTTCTATATTAAACAACTTGGTTATTCGGAACCCTTTGAGATGTCGTATTTTTGGATGACTTCCGGAGTGATGTCCACGGCAGGATTAAAATAGATGATACCGCTCGATCCTACGTCGAAAATAATATCCAGATTTTTTCCCTTTCCGACATCAGCGATGATCGGGCGGAGCTCGCTCTGTAGTTTCGCGAAAAGTCTCTGGGTGAGGTCATTCAGATCCCTGCGCGAATCCTCGACGAATCGTGTTCTTGCTGTTCTTTGTTTATCTAGGTCTGCCATGAGATTGCCCAAAGCTTCTTGACTGAGGGTAAGCCTCTGCGTGTTGAGCCTTGTTTCAAGATCACGGATTTTGTCATCGAGTCGGACTAAATCTTCCTGAAGTGTTTTGTTCTTGGCTTCAATCTGGGCTGTCACTCTTTTTCCTTCCTTTGATTTTTCGAGTACTTGTGTGGAGTCGACCACACCAACCTTCATGGGCTGTTGGGCATACCCCAAAGATACCAATCCAGCGATAAACAGAACCAGCAGGATTTTTTTGCTTGCGCTTCTCCATTCCATCCTAAACCTCCTTTTATGGAATCAGTATTTTCGTGTCTTTCGCTAAAATGTCGTTCCTATCGCAAAACGAAATGCGAAATTGGAATCATCTAGATAGATTTTTTTATTATTATAGGCAAAAATGAGCCTGAAAGGAACACGCAAAGCCGGAACAAAAATTCTCAACTCCAATCCCGCAGAGTAAAACATGTCGCTGAAACTAATCTTCTGATTTCTTGCCAGGGCATTCCCGATATCGAAAAAGAAAATGCTGTAGATCGGCCCGCCTACGGGAATGATATATTCGGCATTCACGACCAGGGATTTCTCACCCCCAAGGTTTCGACCATCTTCGTTGCGAGGTCCGATAGTGTAGATCTCATATCCTCGGATAGATCGCTCACCGCCCAAATAAAATCGCTCCCAGTAAGGAATACTAGCTTCTCCGACAGATGTGAGGTAGGAGTATTCGAAATGAATTCCGAATCTCTGCTCCCCGAAGGTGGGTTGATAGTGAGTGAACTCGAATCGCGGTTTGATGAAATCAACATCTCCTCCAAGCGGACCACCGGCAAATTTAATCGACGCCAAAACCAGAGATCCTCTCGATGGTGTCAGTGGGCTATCGATAGTGCTCCTGTATAGCGTGGGGGTGATGCTGCTCATGTTGTATTTTCCGTAGCCATACGAGCCGTAATACGGATTCATGTAGCCGCCATAGCCACCACCATAGCCACCACCATAACCATAACTGGGATTATAGTATTGGCTGTATTCAATGCTCGGTTCAAACATTTCGAGATACTGTAAGCTGTACACAAGACCTGTTCTCCAGTATCCGAATACCCTTGCATTGGCTTGAAGATCGATTCCCCTCGATTTTTGGTCGAACAGGCCAGGATATTTATTAAAACGGCTATATATGTTAAATCCGAGAGTCAGTGGGAGATCAAAAACATAGGGCTCCGAGAATCCGAAGGAATAATTCTTCACCCTTTTCCCGTATTGAAGACCCAGTTCAAGCGTTTCTCCAGCACCTAAAAAGTTCACCGTAGAGTAGCTCAATGCCACAAAAGTCCCCTCGTACCCGCTGTAGCCTGCCGTAAACTGGATATTGTTCCGCTGCAATTCCTTGACTCGGAGGGTGATGTCGAGCCGAGCCGGATCTTCGGGACTGGGCTTGATATCCGGCTCTCCCTCCAAATCCACCAATCCCAACTGCCTCATCCTGAGGATGCTGTCTCTGAATATGGCCAAACTGAAACGCATGCCTTCGGTAAGCAAAACTTCCCTTCGGATGACCCTATCCTTGGTGTATGTATTTCCCTTGATATCAATACGATTGACATAAAAGACATCGCCTTCATGGATATTGAATGTTACATTGACAAGTTTTCTCTTGGGATCCAGGCTCTCGATCGGCATGATCTGAGCGCCTAAGTATCCTGTATCATTGTATAGCTCTCTTACTTTTTCTATGGAGTCTTCGCGCAATTTTGTGCTGTAAATTTGCCCTTTTTTAAGCTGGATGAGTTTTTGCAAATACTGTGTGGAAATGATTTGGTTCCCTTCGATTTTAACATCGCCCACAAAATACCTGTATCCAAGATCAACGGGGATGATAATCTTTTTCATCGTTTGTTTTTTAAAGAAGATCGTTCTCTTGGTTATATCCTCGATACGAGGCTCTCCGATCGAGACTTCCATGTACCCGTGTTCCTGAAGTCTCGTTTTCAGGCTGGCGATATCCTCATCCATTTTGTTCGGCTTGTAAGAATCCTTTCCGGTAATCCAGGCTAAAACGCTGTGCTCTCTGTTCTCGGAAATCGCTCCTCGAAGGGTGCTTTCGCGCAGTTTTGTCCTCCCTTCAAAGGCGATTACCCCGACTCTTAGCTTGGGGCCTTCATCGACATTAAAAATGATCTCAATTTCATTATTCCCTTTTTTTTCGGTTTTGACATCGACTTTTCCGTCCATAAGGCCTTTTTCCAACAGAAGGTCTTGAATAGTCGCAGTGACCCTTTGAATCTTAAAAGGACTGTAGTAGGAATAGGGAAGAATATTTTCATCATTTTCTTTGAGTTTTTCGAGAATATCTTTTTCTTTTACCTTTTTACCGGTTTTGTAGGTAATTTCTTTAACAATCGGATTTTCTTCGATCGTGATCCGAATGATCTTCCCACTTGTCCCTTGATCCTGTTCGATCTTGATGTTGGCAAAAAAGCCTGTGGACCATAAAACCTTGAAATCCCGCTTCAACAAATTGTCGTTGAAGTACTCCCCCTCTCTCGAGGAAAGGTAGTACATGATGGTTTCGCGGGTAACCCTATCGTTTCCGACAATTTCTATCTTCTCCACCACATCTTGCCCAAACATAAATAGAGGTAGAAAGCTTAAAATCAATACAAAAATCAGTCTCTTCATGACTCTATCCTTATACCATATTCTCCCTGAAAAATAAAGACATTCAGGGGCAATTCGGAGCAAACTTTGACCCTGATAATTTTGCCCAACGTAATTAAAACTCTAGAGCCGGGATAAAAGTTTCAACTGCCCTCTCTCCATTAAAAAAACCTTATCACAAAAATCAGCGATTCTTTCATTGTGCGTAACGATAATCGAGGAGAGGTCTTTTTCGGAGTGGAGGGAACGAATGAGTTCTAAAATGCTCTGGCCTGTTTTCCAATCCAAGTTTCCGGTCGGCTCATCGGCCAGCAGCAGCTTTGGCTCGTTGATCAGGGACCTTGCGATAGCCACTCTCTGTTGCTCTCCACCCGATAGTTTTCCAGGGTGAAGGTCCGCTTTCTCCTCTAATAGCACCTCCTGAAGAAGTTTGAAAGCCCTTTCAAAAGCCTGTTTTTTTTCGACTCCACCGATGAGGAGCGGGAATGCCACATTTTCCACAGCCGTGAATTCGGGAAGAAGGTGGTAGAATTGAAAGATAAAGCCTATCTTCCTATTTCTTATGCAGGCTCTATCCCGTTTGCTCAGTCGGAACACATCCTCCCCCTCTAGAAAAACATTCCCATTCGTAGGGGTATCAAGTCCGGCGATAAGGTTGAGAAAGGTTGTCTTTCCGACACCCGAAACACCCATGATCGCAATAATCTTCCCCTTTTCAAGCTCAAAATTCAATTTATCGAAAACACAAAGCGTGCCTTTGGGCAAGGGATATTCCTTGCCCAGATCTTCTGTCTTGAGTATGTTATTCATATTTTAATGCCACCACGGGATCGATTTTAGACGCCCTGTGGGAAGGAAAGAGTGTCGAAAGAAAACTGATCAGCAGGGCAACCCCGATAATCAAAGCAAGGTCAAGGAATTTCAGACGAAACGGCACATAGGCAATATGATAAATATCAACGGGGACTTTAATGAGTTCAAACGTGTTTGCCAGCCAGTTCCAAAACAAACCCAAAGCGGTTCCGGTAGCCGTTCCGATGATCCCGATCATGGCACCTTGGAAGAAAAATATTTTCCTGATATTTTTCGCTGTTGCGCCCATAGCAATAAGGATTCCTATTTCCCTGGTTTTATCCATGACCATCAAAATGAGAGTGGCCACGATGTTCAGAGCAGCTACGATAACAATGAGTGTGATAGTCAAAAATAGAAGTTGTTTCTCCAGTTTCAAGGCAGAAAAAAGCGGCTTATTCATCTCCATCCAGGTTGTAACATAGGTCTCTGTAGGCAGAACATTTTTGATACGATCAGCTACTTCCTCAGCACGAAAAATATTGCTGATGCGAATCTGAAGAAGGTTAATTCTATCTCCCAACTTGAATAACTTTTGTGCGGCTTCCAGAGAAACCAAAGCTGTTGTATTGTCAAATTCATACAGCCCGGTGTGAAAGATGCCGGTGACAACATATCTTTTCTGCCGGGGGATCAGGGCAGTGGGTGAAAGCCGGAAGGATGGGGTCAAAACATTCACCTGATCACCGATACCTGCTCCGGTATTCAAAGCTAGATCCCGACCCAGCAAAATGCCGGGTATTTTTTCATCAGGCCCAGGGAGGCGACCCTGCAGGTCCTGGAGCCACTTGGTAGATTCCCTCTCCAGGTCAAAATCGATTCCCCTGAGAACACCAGGAGAATTCTTGTACGGCCCGGTTAGCAGAATATAATCATAAACAACAGGAGAGACATTGATCACCTCTTCATCGGCCGCCAACTTTTCCATTAGTTGAGAGTAATCGCTTAAACCTTCCCCGAGATAATGTTGAACCATAAGGTGAGCAGTCGATCCCAGTATCTTATCCTGAACATCGTCCTGAAAACCCGTGATAAGGGCGATAGCGATAATTAGGGCCATAACGCCTATGGCTATCCCTAGGGTGGAGATGAAGGTGATCACGGAAATAAACGCCTGCTTCCGCTTGGCCGTCAGATATCGCCTGGCAATGAACAGTTCAAAATTCATGTGTACATCTTTTTTCCTGAATAATTCAGGGTTACTGTTTCGGTCGGAGGAGCGGAAACAGGATGACTTCCCTTATGGATTTTTTGTTGGCCAATATCATGATAAGCCGGTCGATCCCGATCCCTTCTCCTCCTGTAGGAGGCATGCCGTACTCCAAAGCCTGGATGTAATCCAAGTCGATCATGTGCGATTCATCATCCCCTTTTTTTCTTTCTTCGGCCTGCTGTTCAAATCTCCTCCTCTGCTCCTCAGGATCGGTTAACTCGCTGAAGGCATTGGCAATCTCCATCCCTGCGATGATGAGTTCGAATCTTTCGGCCTCACCTGGATTATCCTTTGCAGCCTTGGCCAAAGGGGAAACTTCTTTGGGAGGATTGGTGATAAAAGTCGGTTGGATGAGTTGGTGCTTCACGTTTTTATCAAAAATTATATCCAGCGCTTTCCCGAGGGAAAGAGATTTGCTATCCGGTGCAAGCGTTGAAGCCAATTCCAAAATCCCTGCCTTATCATCAAACCTATTCGGGGCAAGGCCGCTGTACTCGCATAAAGCCTGCATAAATTTTATTCTCTTCCAAGGTCTTTTCAACAAAATCTTATGTTCCCCGAAAGGAATTTCATCGGTTCCTAACAGAGTTTCTCCAAGGTAACAGATTAATTCTTCGGTCATATCCATCATGTCATTATAATCGCTGTAGGCCTTGTACCATTCCAACATCGTGAATTCCGGGTTATGTTCAGAAGAAATTCCTTCGTTACGGAAATTCCGATTGATCTCATAAACACGCTCCAAGCCCCCCACGATCAGCCTTTTGAGATACAATTCCGGCGCGATACGCAAATACAAGTCCATCCCAAGAGCATTGTGAAAGGTTTTAAACGGCCGTGCCAGAGCTCCTCCGGGAATGGCCTGCATCATTGGGGTTTCGACTTCGATAAAACCTCTTTCATCAAAGAATTTTCTGATGTGGCCCATGATTGAACTCCTGAGCCTGAATACATCGCTTTCTTCAGGATTCATGATCAAATCAAGATGGCGTTTTCTGTAGCGGAGCTCCACATCTTGCAGGCCATGCCACTTCTCTGGCAGGGGATGCAAGCATTTGGCCAAAAACACAAAAGATTCGGCCATTATGGTAAGCTCTCCGGTCCTCGTTTTAAACAGAATGCCCTTGACCGCAAGCATATCTCCGATATCAACAAGAGAGAACACCGTGTAGTTTTGTTCGCTCACCTTATCCTCTCGCAGGTAAACTTGCAGTTTTCCTTTGCTGTCCCCGATATGAAAAAACGTCGCTTTGCCCATCTTGCGGACAGACATGATCCTTCCCGGCACAAAAACCTCGATTTTTTTCTCTTCCAGTTCTTCTGAGGATAGTTCGGAATAATCCGTGAGGACATCCATTATGGTATGGGAAGGGGAAACATTGTGAGGAAAGAGGTCTATTCCCTCCTGGGCCAGTTTTTCCATTTTCTGATCACGAGCAATCTCTTGATCGGTCTTTTTAGATTCATTTTTTGTATCAGACATCTTTATCTTCCTCAGGAACTTTTTTCATCGCCTGAATTTCTTTTCTTACGGCATCCAATATCCCATTGACAAAGGTAGCTCCGTCCTCGCTGCCGTACTTTTTTGCAATTTCTATGGCTTCGTTGATAACAATCGCAGGGGCAAGACTCTCTTCGTACAAAAGCTCGCAGACTGCCATCCGCAAGATGTTGCGGTCCACGATAGCCATCCGAGATATGCGCCAGTTCGCAGAAACAGATTGAATTAGATGGTCGATGTTTTCACGATGAGACGTGATTTTGTCCACAATCCATCGACTGTGCTCCTTAATCTCTTTTGTGGCCCTTTTGTTCTTCCAAAAGGAATCAAAGACTTTTTCCGGTTTGGCATTGTCAAATTCCAGCTGGAAAAGAATCTGAAGCGTGCTTTCTCGGGCTTTCCGTCTTTTACCCATAAAGGTATCGTTCAATCAAGCCCAGATTCCTTCAACAGGCTTAGCGTTTCCACGAGAGCAAAGGCGGCATCATATCCTTTGTTGCCGGTTTTTGTTCCCGCTCTTTCTATGCCCTGCTCGATCGTATCCACAGTCAGTATCCCGTAACTGACTGGAATCCCGTCTTCCATGGCAATCTGGGCTAATCCCTTTGTGACCTCTGCACTCAGGAAATCGAAATGTGGAGTATCCCCCCTGATCAATGTTCCTAAACAAAGAATGCCGTCGACTTTACCTGCTTTTGCAAGTTTTTTTGCCAAGACTGGGATTTCAAAAGAACCAGGGACCTTGTAGATGGAGATATCCTTCTCTTCTGCCCCTATCTTATGGAGAGCATCCAGTGCTCCTTCCAAAAGTCTTTCTGAAATAAACTGGTTAAACCGGCTGAGAACAATGCCGATCTTAAAGCCAGCCGCTTGCAATTTTCCCTGGTAAGTTTCCATTTTATTTCTCCCTCATTTTCCGTGAAAATTGGCCTTTCTTTTTTCCAGGAAGGCCTTTGTCCCTTCATCGCTATCCTCTGAGGAACAGGCAGTGCCAAAGAGTTCTGCTTCAAGGAGCAAACCCTCGGGCAGGCTTTTGTCCAATCCTTCATTGATAGCCCGGATGGAATATTCCAGAGCCAGGGGGGCATTCGCTATCATTTCCCCGGCTAAGACTTCACACGTGGATACTAGATCACTTTGGGGTACGACACTATTGACCAGACCGATGGCCAATGCTTCTTGAGCATCGATCATCTTTCCGCTGAGGATAAGCTCCATGGCTTTTCCCTTTCCAACCAACCGGGCCAATCTTTGTGTGCCCCCAAAGCCAGGAATCAAACCCAGTTTCACCTCGGGCTGTCCCATCTTGGCATTTTCCGATGCAATCCGGATATGACAGGCCAGGGCGAGTTCTGTTCCGCCGCCTAATGCAAAGCCATTGATGGCAGCGATGACTGGTTTTCTGTAATTCTCTATCAATTTTGTGAGTTCCTGACCTTCCAGAACATAGTCTTTTCCGGATGCATAATCCAGCCTGGCCAATTCACTGATATCTGCTCCTGCCACAAAGGCTTTATCACCGGATCCTGTCAGGATCACACTCTTGATTTCAGGATCATCCCGCAGGGACATGAAGGCAGAATACAGCTCTCTGATCGTTTCGGCATTCAGCGCATTCAGTTTGTCCGGCCGGTTGATGATTATCCAGCCAAGAGGTACTTCCTTTCGAAGTTGCACATTCACATAATCCATAATTTCTCCTTATTTAAAGGATTTTTTTCCTTGTTTATTTTTTCCTTGAAATCCAGAACTATTGGAGGAACCCCATTGGAATCATTCTTGTAGACTTTCCATGGAAAATACACAAATATCTTCCGGTCTTTTCGTCTTGTAACTCTTTTTATACAAATGTTGTTCACTCTTGCTTCCTCGGAAATTTTTCCTATTTTAACAGATATAGGTCTTTTAATTCAATAATTCATTCAATGGGGTAAGCATCTCTATTTTCGTGATAAATGGGGCTTTTGGGGATGATTGAAGCGACCATTGAAGATTTAGCCTTCACGATCCGTTCTTCAAGGGAAACAATTTGGGGACGTCCCCATTTTACATTAGAAGAGAATTGTGCTACAAAATAATTTATTCATTCTGGACATTCTGGATTATTTAGCCTGGATTATTCACGGACCAAGGTTGCTGCAGCAGCAAGGATGGCCCATTCAGAAAAAACATAACAGATTGGATGGAGGATAGACAGATGAAAAAAGCGACAGGTTTTAAGGAACTCACTCCCG
>CAYPGQ010000073.1:0-20587 GCA_964410125.1 uncultured Eubacteriales bacterium
ATAAAAAGCACAGACGGGGCAATTCCTGATTTTTAGGAAAACCCTTACAGAGTTTACTAAAAAGAACTATTTCCTAATGCTTTAGGAAGAATCTTTTTTCAGGTAAAAAGACAGAGTAAGAAAGTAATATCCTTATTTTTTTATTCTGTCTTTTTTGTTTATACAAAAATATTTTGAACGGATATAGGAAATAGGGTTTAATTTATAAACGCTTTTATGTCAAATGTCGAGATCTAACCCTTTATTTTTTATTGAAAAATAATTAAATAGTTAAAAAGACTCTCAAGATTTTAAAGATAAACTTAAAGAGATTATAAATCTTACATGAACTTGGTGTTTAATATTAACCTTGATAAAATAAAATGGGACTAAATTATTTCAATTTATTTGTAAAAAATAGACAATGTAAACCAGTGTTTTAAAAATAAAGGATCGTAAATTTTTAACGAATTATATCTCGAATGAAGAAAATCTAAATACGGAAAGGCATGGTATGATTGATTTACGTGAACAGATTTCATTTGGGGGAGTAAGTCGCCATGAGACTTTTACTCCACGATACGGATGGTTAAAAAAGGGATTTGATGTAATAGTAAAGGATAGTAGAGCCTTTAATGCTCCAGACGCTATCGAACGTTTAGGTGTCGGTAAAAATATGGTTAGATCCATTCGTTCATGGTGCCTAGCTTTTCATTTAATAGAGCCGTGTGAAAACATTAATAATAAAAGGAAAAAAGGTGCTCTCAGGTCAACTAAACTTGGAATAAAATTACTTTCGAACAATGAATGGGACCCATATCTAGAAGATATATCAAGTCTGTTGTTGTTGCATTGGCAACTTTTTATTCCTCCATTCGAAGCTTCTTCTTGGCCACTTGCATTTAACTATTGCTCACTCCAATCATTCGATCATAAGCAATTAACGAGGGTGCTTATCTCTTCAGCAAAACAGCATAATAAGCTCTCTGGTTTTTCGGATGATTCTTTCGATAAGGATGCTTCATGTTTGATACGAATGTATTCTGATGGTAAGGAAAATCATAGAATGGGAATAGACTGTCCATTTACTCAAATAGGGCTCATACGATCGATAGACGAACAAAGCACTTTCCGTTTTGTGATTGGTGAAAAATATACTCTTCCAAGCCTCATCTTTGCAGCCTCCTGTTTTTCCTATGCAAAATACACACAGCCAAATCAAAGGACACTTTCTTTTCACAAAATTCTTTATGAATTTAACTCGCCGGGAATAGCCTTTAAAGTCACAGAAACGGAAGCAGGTTGCATGCTTGATGATGCTGCAAAAAAAATAGAAGGGGTTGAATTTGTTGAATCTATGGGAAATAGGCAACTTCAATTTGATAAAAACCCAGAAGAATTATTTTGGCAAATTCTTTCACAATATTACGAAAAAGAACATGTGAGGGGTATTAAGATATGAAACTTTTGGAATTTGTTTATCCCGATGTTAATGTTACTCGGTCTGTTAATCTTGAGCGTGACAGAGGGTACGAAACGACGCTTAAAGACTATCAGATAACAGGGAAAGGAATTGAGATACTTCGTCGTTTTTCCTCCGCTCTCAATGGGGAAAGAATATCAGCATGGTCGCTTACAGGACCATATGGAATGGGCAAATCTGCATTTGTCAATTTTCTTCTAGCGCTTACTGGGAAAAGGAATTCCTTACAGACAGAATTAACACGAAAAAAATTAGAGAACTTTGATAATAACCTTAAAAAAAGCCTCGTAAAATCCATTGATAAAGTTACAGAGAACAGAGGTTTTTTTCATATCCCAATAACTGCATCATATGAACCAGTGAACTTTTCACTTTCTAAAGGTATTGTTAATGCACTTTTAAACAACTATTTAGAACCACACGAACAAAGATCAATTCAAAAACTTCCAGAATTTCAGCGATTATCGAAACTTGAATATTCAGATACCCAAACAATTATTAAATGCTTATCAATAGTACGGAAAAAAATCGATAGGCCCATCATTATAGTTATAGATGAATTTGGTAAAAATCTTGAATTTATGGCCCATCATCCAGACAAAGGTGATATTTTTATACTGCAGCTACTAGCAGAGTCATTAGATATTTATCTATGGGTATGTTTACATCAATCATTTGAAGGTTATGCTTTGGGATTAACTGCCCAACAAAGAAAAGAATGGAGTAAAGTCCAAGGAAGATTTGAGGATATATCCTTTATTGAGTCTACATCTCAAATGCTTTCTCTTGTTAGACGTGTGCTTGTGCAACGCCCGAATGTCCAAAATAAAGAATTACTAAAACAATGGGCAGTCTCATTTATTAAATATGCGAAAAAAGAAAAGATCCCTCTTATAAAAAACATGACAGAACAGGAGATTATTGCACTTTATCCAATCCATCCAACTGCTGCAATAGTATTGCCTGAGCTTTGTAGAAGATTTGCACAAAATGATCGTACACTTTTCTCTTTTCTCTGTAGTGGAGATTTGCATGCTTTACCCGAGTTTTTGAAGAATCATGACATTGAGGATAGGCTACCATTCTTAGGAATTAATTATCTTTATGATTATTTCTTCTCAGTCTCGACATCTACCTTTATCAATCGACCAGAAACTCAAAGATGGTTTGAGATTCAAGATATTATTGGCCAATCACACTCACTGTCACCTGTTAAACAAGCGATTCTTAAGAGTGTAGGTGTTTTAAATCTAATAGCCAGTCACTTCAGCTTACCTGCAAATCCAAAAATATTACGATGTGTGCTTAAAGAACCTCTTGGTATTGATAGTGGAGTACTTGATAATGAAATTGCAAGTTTATCAAAGAGTATCCTTTTTTTCCGGGAGTATGCGCAAGAATATCGGCTTTGGGAAGGATCTGATTTTGATATAATTGGAGCGATTGAGAAGAAAAGAGCCACACTTGCAACCAAACCTTTAGAAGATACTCTACAAAAATATTGTTCTCAAGCTTCCTTAATTGCATCGCGTCACTCATATAGAACGGGCACAGTGCGAAGGTTTGAAGGTAAATGGATGGATATTTCTGAGGTGGTTAAAGGAAATATTCCGTGCCCATCGGAAGGGCACGATGGCCTCATAGTGTATGCATTTGGTAATCAATTTAAAATTAAAAGTATTCCAATTGAGTGCCCTGATGGCAGGCCCTTAATTGTTATTTATTGTGCACACAAAAATCAAATAAAAGAAATAGTTCTTGAAGCCGCTGCTGCAAAGGTTATTTTGGATGAATCTCCGGAGCTTGCCTATGATGGAGTAGCACGAAAGGAAGTTCGATATCGTGTGTATGCAGCGGAAGACCAATTAAGAGAATATATTCACCAGATTTACTCACCAAATTCTGTTGATGCCCGTTGGTATGTTGGCCAAAAAGAACAGAAAATTCACTCCTCTCGTGATTTGTCGTCATTACTATCAGAACTTTGCGATAAAACATATTCTCAGTGTCCTTTAATTAAAAACGAAATGATCAATTATGAAAAACTTTCTAACTCTACTGCACGTGCAAGACGTGAATTAGCAGAAGCAATGGTTACTCGTGAAAAAAAAGAACAACTCGGGATGACAGGTTATGGACCTGAGGTTGCGTTATATAGAACTCTATTTCGTTCGACAGGGCTTCATCAAAAAACTAAAGAAGGGTGGACATTTGTAAAGCCTGATGAAGATAGTCCTAAACTTCTATCAATGTGGAGGTTGCTGGATGAGATGTTAGATTTATCTCATCATAGTTCTAAGGATATTGCTGTTCGACTTCTTATCGATAAATTAAAACAACCCCCGTTTGGTATGAGAGAGGGGCCAATACCGCTTTTTTTATGTCATTATCTCATTATAAATGCTGATGAGATAGCATTGTATCAGGAAGGTGCTTATAAACCGTATTTTGGAGAAGCCGAGATCGCTTTGTTAATTAAACGGCCTGATCTTTTTTCTCTAAAACGTTATTTGCCAACAGGAGTTAGAAGAGATGTTGTTCAAGCTTACTTTGAAGTACTCAATACAAAAGTGATTCAAATGGATGATAGTTTGCGAAATACCTCATTACTAAAGATTATTGCTCCTTTGTTGAAGTTCGTTGATGGGCTTCCACAATATTCGCGTCTAACTCGACGGATTTCTCTTCCTGCACAAAAATTACGCGGTACTCTTGTAAATTCGCGTGAGCCATTTCAGCTTCTTTTTGAGGACATTCCTGAAGCACTTGGAGTTACGCCAATTAACGATAACGGTGGTGCAGATATTTTATGGAAAGCAGTACTCAAAAAATCACTTGAAGAAGCACTTCTTGAACTTAATGAAGCCTATGATTCACTTAATATTAAAATAAAAAATATTATTATGGAAGCTTTTGGGTGGAAACCAAATTTAAAGAATTTTCATTCATTTCGAGTTGAGATACATAAAATGCTTTCTCCACTTTTACAACCGTGTAACGACGAGGAGCTTAAACCAATCATTGGTGCATTGATTAATGAGTGTGATGATGATTCTGAATGGGCGAGAGGAGTTGCAGGTCAACTTGTCAAAAAGCCGGTTGATTCATGGCGTGATAGTGACATAGAACCATTCCGTTTTATGCTATTTGATGTATCTGATCGAATTCAATCCTACAAAAAACTTGTTTTAACAAGTGTAGGGTTTGATAATACTGAAGCAGCAATTGTTTCGCTGATTCGTTCTGGAGGAAGAATAAGTCGAAAATTTATTCAGCTTGATAAAAAAACCCGCCTAAAACTTCAACAGGACTATTCCGAAATTTTAAATCAGCCGGAAAAAATCCGAGAAGCTTTATGTTTGCTTCTTTCTGAGTCATTTAAGGAGAATAAATAATGAAAAAGAAACAAGAACGACATATTTTGGCATTATCAGGCGGAAAAGATAGTGCTGCTCTTGCAGTGTATATGCGGGAGAAATATCCAGAGATTCCTTTGGAATATGTCTTTGTTGATAGTGGATGCGAATTACCTGAGACTTACGATTATTTGAACAAAATCCGTGCAATTCTCAATATAAAAATCATAGTGATCAGGCCAAAGAGAAATTTTGATTATTGGCTTAAGTATTTTGGCGGTGTCCTACCATCACCAACCAACAGATGGTGTACTCGCCTTCTAAAATTAGTACCTTATAATAAGTGGTTAAAGGATAGTTATTGTAAGGCAAGAATTTTTAGTTATGTTGGACTCCGCGCGGATGAAGGAAGAGAAGGTTATAGGCCTAAAAATGAGGATATAAAACCTATTCATCCATTTGTTAAAGATAATTTGATACTGGATGATATTCTTCATATTCTTAAAAATGTTGGTCTAGGCTTACCTTCATATTATTCTTGGCGTCAAAGATCCGGTTGTTACTTTTGTTACTTTCAACGTGATAGTGAATGGAGAGGACTTAAGATAAAACATCCTGATTTATTTGAAAAAGCTTGTAATTATGAAGAAAATCATTCAGATGGTAGAACTTATACTTGGCGAAGCGGTGGTTTTTTAAGAGAACTTGTAATTGATACTAATAAAGCTCCAATTTTAAAACCAAAACCTAAATATCGTTTAATAGAAAACCTTTCTGATATCTACAAAAATTCCCCCAACGTAGGTTCTTTAACCAAGGAGGAAAAGAATGGGTGAATCAAAAAGTATGATAAATCTTGTTTTAGAACAATTACGCTTAATTCGTGTTATGAGTACAAAAGGCAATGAATCACCACATAAATTTTTGTTTTTACTAATCTTAGCTAAACTATATGAGGAGGATCCTTATCGGGAAAATCGTTTTTACCTGAATGATACTCTTGAAAAAAAATTTATTGAAATTTGGCTTGAAAAATACCCCAATACAGATCATAAAAAGATTTTTATTGAGTATCCATTTTATCATTTAATGAATGATAAAATTTGGAATTTAAAAGTCAAGAAAAACAAGGAGGATATTTTTTTAAAATATAAAAATACACCAAACACTAGGTTTACTAAACAAAGATTATTAGAAACAATCGATTTTGGCTATCTTAATCAAGATTTCGATTCTTCTCTGAGAAATCATAATTTTCGAAAAATAATTATTAAATGGCTAGATAGTAAGGTATCAAGTATATCTTACACACTTCTACCTCTAGAGAAAATGGAGCAAGTACAATTAAAAACTGGGAATAGGTTACAACCAAGTTCTTTTGTAAATTACTTAAATGTGCTTCATAGTAGAGATGCAAATAGTGAGAATCTTGCTGAGTCACTTGCCACAAATCCTTTTACCGGAATGATACATGTAACACATCCACTTACAGAGAAGATTGAAGAAATATTAAAAGGTGACCAAAAACAACATGTGATCCTCACTGGGCATGCAGGTGATGGAAAAACTACGATTGCTGTAGAAATATTTAAAAGATTTTATAATATTAACCTTGATCACCCGTTGAAAGAAGACTTATCACGTCGTGAGGACTTGGACTCAAAAAATAGAAGGATCTCATTAATTAAAGACTTAAGTGAATGGTCTTTAGAAGATCGTATGGGTCTTATTGAAGAGATGCTTAAGGATGATGATAATCGCTTCTTTTTAATTTCAAATTCTGGAACATTATTAGATTCCTTTTGTAGTTTTGAGCAAAAAAAGGGGAGAGATTGGGTAAATACTGAAAGCGAAATACTTTCTAATATTGATACTGCTCTACCTCGCCCGTGGACCTTCCGTAAAACCTCCCTTGTTATCATTAACCTATCGATGGTAGATAATCTTGGTGTAGCAGAGCAAATTTTTAAGCGTATGATTAACACAGACCTCTGGGAAACTTGTAAAATGAAGGATTGCCAAAAGATATGCCCAATTTATCGTAATGTGGAGTTGATTAAGCAAAATGAGAAAGTTGTAAGGGAACGTTTATTCTTGGCGTATCGAAAAATGTACGAATATGGGACACGATTTACATTACGCCAATTGACTGCACACTTAGCATATATGATTACTTCAGGGCTTAACTATCAGGACATTGAGAAGATGTTACAGGGTGCTACTCCACCATTAATGACCAAGTTTATGTTCTTTAATCGGTTTTTTGGTGATACTGGAAATGAGATTGATAGTTCTGCACGACAATTACAATCTGTTAGAACTATTGGTGAGGAATATTTTGGAACACGAACCTGCCCAACATGGGAACGACGTCTTTGGATGCAGAGTGAGCATTTGGCATTTAAATTGAAGGCAAAAGGCTGTGTAGATGAATTTGAGAATTTACGGCGATGTGGTGCACGCCTTAAGTTTGATGATAGCATGCCCTATTTTCAAGCCCGCAATCAGGTGCGCCGAATGCTTTATTTTCTTCATGATTTTGATAAACATGACAATGGCATATTTATAAAAACTTTTTTAAATTCATTAATGATTTTAGATTTTTCATCTTGGCAGATTCAATCTGATGAAAATTTATCCTTTGAAGTTAATAAAATAAAAAAGCAAATTCTTCACGTTATTCAAGAACACTTTACCGGAGTAAGATTGCCGGAAGGAGTTACTCCTGACCATGATTTATTTATTACTTTAAATCGGAGATCTAAAGAAGTTCGTCAGAGCGCACAAATAGTATTAGCACGTTTTTCAGAGGATGATTTTAATCTTCGCCTTTGTAAAAAAGACAATGGTGTCGGGGGGATCAGACGCGAGCTTATATTTGAAGGGCGAAAGGGAAGAGTGGATGCGAATTTGTCTCTTGGTTTGCCTTTTTTAGATTATGTCATGATGAGAAATTTTGGAGAAGTAGGACAAAATCTCAAGACTGCTTATGTTGACAGATTGGAAAGTTTTAAAGGAAAATTACTCCGCCAGGCAGATTCTATACAAAAAGATGGCATTATGCTCATACGACTTAGTGCTAATCATACTTTCCGCCGCCAGATTTTTAGAGTGCGGAATAACACGCTGGAGGTAATAGATGGTTGAACAATTTCCACCAATTAAAAAAGAAATTTTGAGAAAAGGCGGTGAAGATCGCAATCCTGCTGTACAACTCTTTGGACGTCGTTTTTTTGCTGATCAAACAGTTCAAGAATTGTTGAGTGAATTTTTACTTGTTGCTTCATCTATCAAACAGATTGGTAGCGCCAGAATTTCCATAGATCAAGTATTTCCGGATTTTGATTTATTATGCAACTGGCCGGAAAAAATACCTTTAGAATACGCAGCTAAAGCCAGGCTGAATCTCAAGCTTTTTTCTTTTTTGGGTGCTTCGAAATTAGAAACACGTCACAAAAGTCATAAGCAGCACTATCGAAGGCTTCTCGATTCGCTTAAGAGTTCTGAGAAATTGGTAAGGAGTGAATCAATAGATGCCACAGAAGTTCTCCGTACACTAGAGAATCTTTTTCTTGGATTTCAAGGTGTAGGTGGGCAGAGGACATGGTGTGCTCAAGCATTAGTTCCAATTGCTAGGAATTTTATTGGAGCAGAAAGTATTTGGAAAAAAACACGTGCTATAGCTGACGACATTACAGATTGGTATGAAGCTTTGAATTATTTTGCATATAATCAACATATCTTTCTTGCGCGAGGTGGAGAACTTCTTTATCTACAGATATGCAATGCCCTTAGGCAAGAGGAAGAAACATTAAGAAACTGGGCTCAAAAAAATAGGCTTAGTTTTTCAAACCGTGAATCATCTCCATTAAAACTCCACAACGCCTTGAAGAATACAATTAACTCTGCTCTAGATGCATGTCCAGATACCATAGGTAAATTAGCTGCCTTTATTGATACCGGAATTGAATCAGAGACTGCTAAACTTACTGAATATGATAAAAAATCTGGAAAACCTCGTGTTACACGATGTGGGTGGTGCCCAACCGAGAGTTGGCCCGAGGGTTTTTTATTTGCCGTTGAGATACTGCGGATTTCAGAAGCTGCTATAGATCCTATAGAGCGTTTAGAACTTATGGAAATAGCCTGTGCGATGCAAGTGCTTCGTAGTCTGTGTGCACAAAGTGCCCGTTATGTTGGTTGGGTACAAGAACGGAAAAAATACAGTGGGCCATTAAATTATGTGTGGGCAATTTCTGATCCTAATGGACTAAATAATGCATTGAAACAAATTTCGAAGCGTTGTGTAAATAATATTCAGAGAATGATTTATGACGCAGTTCGGCATCCCAACATTAAGTCTGTTTTAAAAGAACAAAAAAATGATGATGCTGTATATGGGTTGGAGTGGAAAGATCCTTATAATGATGTGGATACTCGATATGGTTATAAATTATTTCTTACCTTATCTAAAAGAATTGGCTTAATTGTTCCAAAGAGAGGAGCAGGTGCACGATTTATTTTAAATGACAAATTAATCAGGTTTCTTGTGATGTCCGTGATTAGACCTGGTGAACGAACGCGATATAATACTTTTAAAAATTTAATTTTTGCTCACTACGGTATAGCCCTTGATAGAGAAAAGATTGGACAAGCCTGTGAGTGGTGTGGTAGCAGAAAACTTTCTACGCTTGGCGAAGAATCGGACGCGTGGTTTATTAATATGCTAGAAGCTTCTGGTGTACTGTTGCATCTATCAGATGCACATTCATTGATTATAAATCCTTTTAATAATGGAGATAATAAATTATGATATTTTTTGCAGATTCTGTTTTAAAACATATCCGTAAACAAGTTGAAAGGCATCTACTGCAAGGTGGTGTAAACAATAAACTTCTTATTATGATGCCGAGTATATCTGCTTCAGCTGCATACAAGATAGGAAAACAGCTTGAGGGGTATTGTACTGATCAAAAAGAATTAACATTGCCAGTTATCAAAATTTCGAAAGACCTCTACTCCGGTTGGAAGCTCTCCAATGACTCCAATATTTGTCATTATTGTGAGGAAATTGCAAAAAAGGGGTGGAATGATGCACAAGGAAATCTTACTAGTTATCGGAATCTTTCAAATAAAAAAAATGGTCTTTTAATTGTACTTCTGATAGGTGTAGATAGGGTAACTGATGCTTCAAGTCTTTTAGATTTCCATCATTGTGATTTTAATACAATTTGGGAAGATCTTGATAAAAAATTTTCTTCATGGATAAAACAATTATTTAACAGGTCGTTTATAGGCTTTGAAGAGGAGACAGTTACACACTTTAATCATATTCTTATTTCACTTATTAATAGAGGTTTATCTGATATTCTTCAAATTAGCACATTGCTGGAAGAACTTGACTTGAGTACGGCACAGGATGGAAATGATGCCGAGCAAATATTACTACAAAGTCTCAATCTATTTGGACTTCCCTTGTTTATTGGATACAAATTTAGAAACCGAAGGTCATTCGGCCCCTATATCGATGATGCAATTGCATTCTTCACTTATAACACGTTTCTAGAAGAACAATCTCGTAAAAAAGCATTAAAGAGCATAGATAACTTTATGGATGATTCCATGAAGGATAACGCTCTTGGAGAATTATTTTTACAAAATGAGCGTGAACCTTTTAAGAGTGATGAAGAATTTATAAATGGTATTAAGGATTACATTAAATCTGGAAACGAAAATTTAGGTGAAAAACTGAAGAAATGTGATTTCGTTACTATACGCGATCGTATACTTAATTATAAACCGGAAAAACCAGATGAGGATAAAAAACCTACAAAATTCGTTAAAAAATTATCCGGAAGCCCTGTCGAGGTTATTCTAACAGCATTATGGAACACCTTTGCAGAATTTAAAAAAATTACGTCAGAATATGGTAATTACGAGCATGAAATTTTAAAAGAAATTCATATCGAATCTGTTCTTTTCAAACATGACTGTAGTGGGGATACTCCTGACCAACGCAAGGAAAGTGCTCTTGTATATCTTTCTCGGTTATTGGGTGGGCTTGACCTTCTCGTTGAAGAATGGATTGATTTAGAAAAAATTAATATAAATAAAGAACATATCAAGATCCACTCTACATTATACCGCGATGATCTTGATTGTCAGTTTACTAGGACATCAGAGCCATACCTTCAGTTTTCAGTTACTCTTATTGGAGAGGATTCGGAAAAACCTGTTCAAAAAATATTTGCCTGGAGATTGCCTGAGATTGAGCCATATCGGATAGCAGATGAAATATTCCAAAGGATCGCACAGGAGATGAAAAACATTAAAGGCTATTGTTTGCCAGTTTTTAACATTCCCTATTTTGAGGAACTCATGCTAGCTAAAGATGACGAAGAAACTTGTCGGGTACTTTTACAATGCATAGATAATGAAGGAAATTGTATTTTTAATTTGTTAGATGTTTCAGATATTGATAAAAAAGATCCTCTTTTGGAATATATAAATAAACTAGCAATGCAATATGACGTTTTCATTCAAAAAGCAGCAAAAGAAGGGCTTCATAGCGTATTTAATGACACATGGGATAAACTTCGACAAGCTTATGAACAAGCTTTTGATGCTTACTTGACTAAACCAGAATGTTCGGAAAGCCCTATGGCAACCTTGTTGTTTCGTTCCTTTCTCATTATTCAACAACGAGAAGATGTCCGTGATCAAAGGTGGATATGGGAGTCATACGAAAAAGCAGGAATAATTACTGTGCTTCATCCGGCTTTACTGGAAATGCTACAATCACAAGCAATATATTTATTTACATGTTTTAATACATTGGTTGTTCGTGAGTTGAGAGAACCTAGAACAAAAAATTTTCAAGATACCTTATGGCAGAATTATATTGATCTTGCGAAAATTCAAATGCCTCTTTGTGGTCTTATTAAAAGCGAAAATAGAATATTGGATACAGATATCCGTGGAGAGAACCTTATTTATCGAATCGGAAATATCGAAAATTCAGAAGCATCACTTACTACACGATTATTGCTAAGATATGATGAATTCAATGAAGGCGATATTAGCGATACTGAAATTTTTTGTCAAACCCGAGAATCAAAGGTTTACTACAATATATTACGAGATTATCGTAAGCTCCATCCTCATGCTAATGATGGTTTGAGTCTGGCCATTTATCAGAACAAAGATATTCAACCAATTATTGCTGCAGTAAATCAATATTTAAAAGATGTTTGTAATGAAGAAGATAATTTATCAAGAAAATATTTTATGTCAATTAGTGTATTTACAGAATCAGCTGATGATTCAAGTATTTCTCGATGGATAAATCAATGGAAAGAACGTTGGGAAACATCAGAAGTGCAAGATTCACTATCACATTACCAAAAAACAACTATGTCAATTGCTCATAGAATTGTATCTTCAAAAAATAATTATGTACAATTTAAACGAATCGTAAAGCAGGGACTTGAAGCCGACATAGTATTTTTAAGTAACTTCATAGGTGCTGGTATAAAAGGGAATGAATTTGAGCAAGTTGAGCCATATGATGTAACTACGCGTACATTAAAATTTCCTATATTGGAAAAATCTTTTTGTGCTATTGGAGATCCTGGTAAAGATTTACAGCGTGCACGAATTTTAAGCAATCGTCAATTTAGTCTAACTACCCGTTATTCGGAACTATTGGCTCGATTAAAGAACCGAGAGATTCCGCAAAATACACACCATGTTGTATTAGGCTTTGGCGATTTTTTCCCCTGGCAAGGAGTTGTTGATGAACTGCACAAACATGCAGAATGGGTTATTTGCATCGATCCAAACATTGACGAGAAGCTAATCGCTCAAAAATCCAATGTTTTATTGGAGACAGAGGCGCGAGAAATTATTGGTTTTGGTTCAGGCGTAGGATCACACGGAGAGGAGAACTATACCATTTCTACTGAGCAGTTCCAACTTTCAGATGTGTTACATAGTTTAACTTCATCAATTGGCGAATTATATGCTGGCTGGGGTAGTTCCTATAAAGAAGCTGCTCAAAATATTTTACAAGAATCTCGTCGATTATCAGGTCTTTCATTGGTGAGAGCAACTGGTCTTGGTGATTACATAAGAGATTTTATGGCTTATGCCCTTACTCGTAAACTTATTTCTGCAGATGAAAATGTATTATGTGACCAACTCGTATCTCTTGACGCATATCGTCATTGGTTTGATTCTGCTGAATCTGAAACTCGGCCTGATCTCCTATGGGTCGTTGCGCGAATTGAGAATGATCAGCGAATTCATCTCGATCTGAGACTCATTGAGTGCAAGTTAGCAAAGATGTCAGATGTACATTTAGATAAAGCGCAATTACAGCTCAGAAATGGATTGAAGCATCTAATTGCAGTATTTATGCCGCGCCGTGATGATAATAGCATTGAAGATGACAGGCCTGACCAACGTTATTGGTGGTTACAGCTTCATCGCTTAATTGCAAGTAAAGCAAAAATTATTGGTCACGATAAAAGAAGAAGAGTTTTAACAGCGTTGGAACGCATGGCAGAAGGTGACTACAGTATTAAATGGCGGGCATCTGCAATTACTTATTGGACAGACCAAAAGAATATTTCACTTTCACTTAATGCGATTTGGCCATTTGCCTTTGAGGGTCAAAAATTGGATATTGGCGTAGTATATGCAGGAAGTGATTTTGTACGGGATCTATGCACATCAAGAATTTCTGAAACATTACCTTGGGGTGAAAAGATGATCCTATTTGATTCTGTTATTCAAAAACCAAGCTTAGAGAAAGATAAAAAAAGCGTAGAAAGTGAAACAAAGGATAAAGATGATTCTGGCAAGACAGATGTAAGTCGTTTTCCTGAGCCAAGTAAGGCTGTTGTATCTACCAAAACAGAGACAGTATCTAAAGAACAGGATACCGCAATCAATATTGAGCTACCTATTCCACAAAGAATACTACTGGGTAAATCTATAAGGGGTTTCAAAGAAGTCTATTGGGAATTTGGACATGATGAGTTGAATAATCGACATATGCTTATCTTTGGTGCTTCAGGCATGGGGAAGACCTATGCGATACAGTGTTTTCTTTGGGAACTTGGCCGTACGGGAGAAAATTCTTTGATAGTAGATTACACAAATGGTTTTTTTGATAATCAGTTAGAATCAGAAATAAAGACATTACTTCGACCTGTTCAACATGTTATTCGGAGAGAACCGCTCGCTATCAATCCTTTCAGACGACAAATGGAAAATATTGCAGGAGAATTTACACCTGAAGGTTTTGTAAGTACAGCACAGCGGGTAAGTGGTGTTTTTTCAGAGGTATATAATTTTGGTGATCAACAGAAATCTGTTCTATATCAAGCCATAAAATCATGGTTAGAACTTAATGCTGATAAGTGTATGGGATTATTTAATCTTATACCACGTCTTAAAGAGATTCAAGAGCAAAAAGGCGTAATTGGAACATCTGCAGGGAGTGTAATTAGTAAGATTCAGCCATTTGTTGATCAAAATCCTTTTGGAATTGAAGACCAAGAGAGTTGGGATAAAATATTTAATGACCTTGAACATCATTGTCATATCATTCAATTGACAGGATTTGCAAAAGATGCTGCTCGTTTAGTTACAGAGTTTTTACTTATAGACCTTTACTGGTACTATCGTGGGAAAGGAACTGAAGATAACCCACATGTCTTGGTATTAGACGAAGTACAAAATTTAGATCATCGGGAAGAAAGTCCTTTAGCCCAGTTATTACGCGAGGGTCGCAAATTTGGATTCTCATTAATTCTTGCAACTCAGATTATGAGTAATTTAGAAAAAGATGAGAGAGATCGATTATTTAATGCAGCACATAAATTGTTTTTTAGACCAGCGGATACTGAGATTAAAAAATATGCAGAGATAGCTTCAATTTTCACGGATGAAAAAATAAATGTTTGGATTAAAAGATTGGCATCACTGAAAAAAGGCGAGTGCTATTCACTTGGCCCTAGCCTGAATGAGTCAACCGGTAGTTTAGAATTTAAAGCGTTCCCGATTTTAATCACATCCCTTAAGGATAGATCAAACCGTGCAAAAAGATAATTTAGAGTATTATCGTTTACCGCGAAATTTTCATAAGACATTTATACCAGAGCGTCAATACATTAATGCTATGCTGCGCTTTGCTGCATCAGGAGGTATAGGTAATTATCAAGATATTGCTTCTGAAACAGATATTCCTATGGGTAATTCAAGCGGTAAGGTACCTTCAATTCTAGAGTATTGCAAAGGAATGGGCTTAGTGAAGCTGAATAATAGATACAAGAAAGGGATAAAAAAACCGGAATTAACACCATTTGGGCGTACGGTTTTATTGAATGATCCTTTTTTAAAAGAGAGAGTTACTCAGTGGATTGCTCATCTTAATCTCTGCAGCCCTATCTTTGGGGCAGATGTTTGGTATTATACTTTTTTTAAAGGATTTCATGAATTAGGCATGTCTTTTCAACGGGAAAATCTAACAAAATATTTAGCTCTTAAATATCAAGTTAATCGATCTAACCTAATCGGTCCCCTAATTCGTATGTATCAGGATGAAGCATCATTTTGTATATGTAACGTTTTATCAGAGAGCTCTGGTGTAATTAACCGGAAAAAAGCACCGATTGCTGATGAGTTTTGTTTGGCCTATGGTGCATGGATATTACAGCTTATGAGTGATCATTTTCCACATAGTGATCAGATTTCAGTAACAGAGTTAGATAAAGAGGCTGGCTGGCGTTTGATACCTGGGTGGAATACTTTTGATACTAATAAAGTGTTGAAATTAATTCAAAGAAAAGGAATTATTGAAGTCGATCGCACTATGAATCCATGGTTGCTACGGGCAATAAAAGTTACGGACGAAGCATGGAAGAAAATATATGACGACCTAATTTGAGGCGTTAGTAATGTCACAAATTTTAAAAGATATTATACATTATCGAGGAGATCAGTTATTTAATGGAGCTGTTGACCTTAGTTGGTTTTTAAATAATATAAAAAAGAGCCATAAGGCAGCTGAAGCTTTTGTTTTTCATGGACCACAATACCATGGTGTTACTCAAAATGATATTGGCATTAGCCATGGTCATCATCTTCAAGATACAGTAACCTTTACGAATTCTGTAATTAAACGATGTTATGGCGAAGAAGATCAACCGTTTACACTTGCAATTGCAGGTTATGGCACTGGAAAATCGCATTTAGCTTTAACACTTGCAAACCTGTTAAGTAAACCCGATGCTAATATATCTAAAAATATCTTGTCAAATATTGAAGCAGTAGATTTAAATATTGGAAAAGAAATAAGATTAAAACTTTTAGAAAATAACAAACCATGCCTTGTTGTAGCACTAAATGGCATGCAAAGTTTTGATTTAACCGCTGAGATATCTAAGCAAATTTACAAGCAAATTAGAGATAAAAATATTGACACAAAACCCCTTGATGATTTACGGCCTCGATTTAAATATGCTGTAAAAATATTAAGTTACTTAAAGGATTCCTCGAAAAAAGAATTACTAGATTTTTGTCATATTTCTGATCTTGAAGATGTACTTGGTTCGCTTAATAAACAGGATGAACATATTTATTCGCAAGTTCATAAATTTTTAACGATTCAAGGTATTCCAATACAAGCTATTGGAGGTGAGTCTGTTAAGGATCTAATTGCTACAGTCTCTGATGAGTATTGTGGAAAAGATAAACCTTATCAATCCTTAGTTTTTCTTTTTGATGAATTTGGCAGATATATAGAATTTGCAACAACCCGAAGTCAAATTGCAGGTAGTGGTGTACTTCAAGATCTGTATGAGGGTGTCCAGTCTTATCCTGATATAGCTTGTTTTATTGGCTTTATACAGTTTGAGCTTAATGCCTATGTACAAAGAATACCTTCAGAGTATAAAAATGATATTCTTCGGTATATAACACGTTACCAATTAGCAGATAAGGTCTATCTATCTATCAATTTAGAGACTCTCATTGCGAATCTTATACATAAGCAAGATATAGATAAGATAGATTCTTGGTTTAAAAATGAATCAGCACGTGAAAAATCAATAAAAATATCCGAAAGCATAAATAAGTGGTTTCCACAATCGCGCAATCATAAATTATGGAATACTCATGAACAATTTCATAATGTGATTCGGAAAGGTTGTTGGCCTTTATCACCATTCTCAACATGGTTTCTTTATCATCTTACAGCCTCTGGTAAGCACCTTCAAGAACGGTCTGCCTTAGCTTTGCTTGGAGATATTTTTCAGCGTTTTTCAAACTGTACAATAACAGAAACTGATACTTGGTCTCTAACTCCAGTTGATCTTTGGACGGGTGAATTGCAACAAGAGCTAATTGGCGCAGAAGAAGGAGGACAGCAGGGTTCGATTACTCTTGCCTATGCTTCTGTACTCTCTCGTTATGGTGAGTCGCTATCTGAAAATAATACAAAAATATTACGTGCTATTGTTTTAGCTTCAAAGATGGGGATGCAAGTAGATGACCGGGATGAAGCAGTAATAGCTTTAAGCGAACTATCAGGATTATCAACTACTGTGGTAAAACAAATCATCAATCAGCTTCAAGATGAATATAACGTTATAGAATGGGATGAAGTTTTCAAGGCATTTGATATATTGGGTGAAACAGTTCCACGATCTCAATTTTTATCTTTTATAAAACAAAAAGTTTCTTTAACTTATAATGAAGAAGGAAAGTCAAAACTTTTTATGCTTAAGGCAGATGAATGCTGTGAGTTATTAAAAGATCTTGATTGTGATTTTGCAGAAGAGAATAAAATTACAACAAGAGAGTGGTATTACGAAGGCGTAACATCGAATCTAGAAATGTTAGAAGCTAATCTTAAACTATCTACTGATCGTTGGGTAGTAGCTGTCTCTACAGATAAACCGCGTGGCTCAATTATTTATTGCTATATTGACCGAAACCATGATCTAATAAATGTCACTAGCGAGGTTAAAAAGCAACTTAGAGCTTTAGCTGATGAATATAAAGTTTCAGCATTACCAGTAATAGTTATACTGCTCTATGATGAAGAAGGAAAATTAGGACAATTATTAGCAGAATTCTCTGTTTTAAAGGAACACATAAACCCAGAGGATATTGTAAAATTTGGCAATCTGATTGGTGCACATAAAGAAAAAACATATAAACTGATACAAAATCAAATAGAAGGTATGATAAAAAAACGCCATTATATAACTTCTTATAAGCAAGAATTGGAATCTAATCTTTTAAAGCGTTTAGGAACAGAACTATTTAATCATATCTATTCGAGTATATTGCCATTTCCTTTTGATGGATTTAGTACATCAAAAGGAAATGCAGCAAATACATGCTCTCAGTTAACAAATGAATTATTTCAAGGAATTCTTGATTACGATAAAATTCTTGCAAAACCAGCAAAAGATAAAAATAGAGCGCTTACAGTTCTAAAAAACCATTGGGGAATTTTTACAAAAGAAGGTTCTATTTCAAGACGACCAAAGGATCCTATTATTCGAGCTATATCAGAAAAATGGGATGATCAATTACAATCTGATAAAAATCATTTTTATATTGGAAAGGCAATAAAAGAAATTTGTCGTCCCCCTTATGGCGCAAATATTGCTTCCGCTGGTCTTTTGTTAGGGGTCTATATTGCTCCACGGATTAATAATTTAGTAGCACAATTAAATGGACAACAAGTTGCAATTTCTCAAATGATTCAGGATGGCATTTTTAAAGGGAAATTCCTCGATATCAATTTATTACAGAATGTAGAATTAATAAAACCTGGTAAGGATTCTTTTGAATGGGGGATCCTTTTGGATGAATGGGAAAATGAAAAAAGTTATTATGGGAAAATTGAGTGTGCAAAAAGAGCAGAAGAAGTTAAAAGACGAATCCCAATTCCGCACTTAATTATATATCGTTATGAACATCTTAATAAGCAAAGTATTGAAGCCAAACAGGCTCTTGAAAAAATGGATGAAGATATAAATAATGCATTAATGCGAATCGAGCAAGGCGATACGAAGGATGAAGTTAATGAATTAAGTCGAGGTGCATCAGATTTGTTAAAACTCAAAAAGCAGATGATATCCGAAGTCCCAGCTTGGACAGATCATCAAATAGATGAGCTTACGCCTCATATAGAAAAATCTAAACAAGCAATAATTCAGATTTTTTCCCATTGGCTTTCACAGCAATCACCAAGAGGAGATCATCCTGATAAAATAGGTTACTTTAAACACTGGTTACTGGATCTTGTAGGGGGTAACCTTCGAAAACTTGGACTAATAGCACAATATGAAGAACTCGAGAATAGGACAGGCGAGTTAGTGAAAAGAGCGGAAACTACAGCTCAAGCAAAACAATTAGTTCGTGAAATACAATCTTATTTCATACAAAATAAAGATGATGCTTTTCGTATTGTCCGGGTAGCCAAAATAAGAAGTTTACTTAAAATTGGCAACGAATATAAATCTCAAATAGAGGAGCTATCTTCACAAATTAAGCTAGATATTTTAAATGAAATTCTTACCCAACTTTTTGAATTTCTTAATAATTTAAGAAATGCGGAAAAAGTGATTATAGATCGTGCCTCTGCTTTATGGGATACACAAATTCATTCAGAAAAAGAACTTGATAATCTTCATTTAGAAGTTTCTACTTTGATTAAAATATTCGAAGGGTGTGAAATGGATCTTGAAGACTTATATGCAATGGAAAAAGCCCTGCAGATGTTTCAGCGATTTTGTTTGCAACTAAAAGATGATCAAATGACTTGGACTCAATTTCATAAACTTTCAGAGAAGCTTGTTGAAGAGATTAAGGTAAGTTTTGAGGAAGAAGAATTGCCATGGTCTGTTGATGAGATATTATCATGTTTTATAAAAAATATTACACAACAAAGAAACGAGAAAAGTTCATTATGGATAAATGATATTAAATCAGAATATGCTTTAATCTCTACAATGACAACAGCTGAAGCAAATCATTTACATTCAAAAGCAACCAAGCCCCCACCTTTTATTACTAAACATGATATGAAAGATCTTAGTAAGATGATTACTCAGATAGAAGAACATCTTAATAAACTAGCCATTGAGTGGCTTATTGAAAAATATCGTGAGCTTCCATATACTGCTAAAACAAACTTTTTAAAAACTGCAAAACAGATTCTCGAGAAAGAACAGCCTTAGAAAAATATAAATTGAAACTGAATTAAATTTAGAGAAAAAATTTCAGGGGATGATATGGGAATTAAAGAGGGAAAAGGGATCTACTTTTTTTAATTATTTTATAAAAAAGCAATATTTTAAGCGAAAAGATAGAATGATAATAAGTGATCAATTTAGCCCTGAACCGCATCCTTAAATGAATTATCAATAGATTATGAATATAAGGAATCCATCTTGGAATTACTTAAATAATTGATAATAAGGAGAATCAGATTAGGTGTATAGTTTTTATAGTTTTGAGGAAACAACTTATGAAGGCCATCCCATTTTAATATTATTAAAGGATAGAAAACCAGTATTTGGAGATAATATAAGAGGATTAGGATTTGGTATAAAAAAGGCAAAGATGATTATAAATACCATGGCTCAAATAGAGATATTTTTTAATTCAAACGGAGCAAACCCGCCGAAGAATTCTAAAATATATATTAATCAAGGCAAGTATGATATGCCGTGTTATTGCATAA
>CAYPGQ010000074.1:0-20482 GCA_964410125.1 uncultured Eubacteriales bacterium
TTGTCTCGGCCCAGGCTGCTGCCAAGGCCAAAAAAATGCCGTTCCGGAAAGGGACGTAAGTCGTTGGAAGCTCCTCTTGAATCTGAGAGACATTTTCCATTTGAGGGAGGGAAACGGAAGAATCAGTCAGGGAAGATCCTCCGATTTGTTCAAGGTCCACGCGGAGTATCTTGTGAGGAATTTCGAGCATGTCCGCTATTCTTTGTGCGGCCCCAATTTCCACCCTGTGTTTTTGTCCGTAATCGAACGTTATGGCTGTGGTCTGTTCGTCAAGATCAAGAGCCCAATACAAAGCTGTTGTCGAGTCGATTCCGCCAGAGAAAAGGACTGTTTTTTTTTCCATTTCTGTAGGTCCCAAGGTGATGATAAAAGAAGGGGCCTTTTTTTGCAAGGCGCTTTACTTGTCAATGATTTCATGACATACTATGGGACTAAAATTTGATCCAATATTCTCATAAATTAATAGAAATCGAATGGATAACGAAAGACAAGAAGAAAGGGAGCCTGTTTCCCTCAAAAAAGCATCTGAGCTTTTTTCCTTTTTGAAGAAAAAACAGAATATCACGGTGCGGGATGATCAGTATGATTTTTCCACGCTTCTTGATGCAGTACGTCAATTCCGAGACAGGCGATACCGCTTTCGTGTGATCGACACGGGCCGATTTGATCCGCTTGAGTTGGAATGGATCTCCGGTCATGGTGCTGACCTGTACACTTCTGACGAAACCCGTTCCAATGTTCATGATTTGGAGTTCATCAGTGCGGCGTCAAGGAAAGGGAATGCTTTTGTGTCCTATTTGATCAACGGGAAATGGGATGTCGGAGGAGAAGAAGATCAAGACTTCTCTGATTTAATGGACGTAGGAAGATACGGGGCCTACCTGCATTTAACTAACAGACAAGAACCGCGGGATATCCTGCAGGTTGCTCGGTTGGCCTACAATTGTACGCAGAGTGGAAGCTGGCTGGTCTACTACCATCATGGCCCTCTGGAAAAATCGCTTTTGGAATTAGGACGAAATGGTGCTTGGATACACATAACCGACCAGAGTCTTGAGGGAGAGGAAAGTCAGGCTATGATCAGGGATATTGTCCTTTCCGCGCGATCTGCTGGCAGCAATTTGGTTCTACATTGGGATAACGGAAACTACTTTTCTTTGTTGGATGATATTGTCAAAGCTGGTGCGGTGGTTCTGTTCAAATCCCCCCTGTTTGATTACAAGTCCCCGTTGAAAGCTTTGGAGAAGGGGATAAGAAGGAAAAGATTGGATTTTAGGGCATACTATCTCCATTCCTCAGTCCTGCCCTAGGATATAGAGAGGTTTTGGCAATGGATAAGAAAATCCCTGATAATGAGGCCTATGGCGCCATTCAGAAAATAAAGCAGGCCGAGGAAAAGGCCTGGGAGATTATCCAGGAAGCGCGGGAAAAGACGGCCACCCAAATTGTCCAGGATGCTTATGAAGAAGCAGGGAGGATCAGAGCGCAATTTCTAGCAGAGGCCAAAGAAAAGTCTGACAAAAAGAAAAAGGAAATCATCGACAGGGCAAAAAAAGAAAAGAACAGGATCGAAAAGGAATCAGACAAGGAAATATCCGATCTCCGTCAAAAATCCCGTTCCCAGATGTCTGATGCTGTGGAAAAAATAAGGAAAAAAATGGAAAATTCTTTAAAAAAGGGGGCCTTTTAGTCCATGTCCATTGCCGATATCCAAAAAGTTCATATCGTTGCCCATTCAGGTTTAAAAAAAACCTTTGTCAACTCCCTTCAGGAAGAGGGGCTCTTGCAGATAGAGAAGGCTGATTTTGAAACCCTGGAACTGAGTACCCCTTTTACAGAGGTTACAACTGTTGAACACCAGCTTCACCGGTTGTCGCATGCCTTGAATTATCTTTCCCAATGGGAAGAAAAGGGATTGACCGAAAAACTTTTTGCTCAAAAACCTCAAGTTTCCAGCCAGGAGAGGGAGGAGATCCTCCTCCAGGATTTTGTTCCGTTATTGGACCAGGTCGAGAATCTCGAAAAGGAAAAAAATAATATCGATTCCCATATCCGATTTTTGGAAAAAGAAGAAGAATTTTTGCAATCTCTTCAAAGCCTTGAATTACCCATCAAATCGGTGGCCGATACGGATGCCACAGAAGTGGTTATGGGGGTTATGCCCCTTGCATCGTTCAAAGAATTATTGACAGAAACAGGAGATGAAGCGTTTTGGAGTCATATTATTTCCCAGGGAAAGAGGACCGTTCATCTTTTATTGGTTTATTTGAAAAGCCAAAGGGAACACTATCGGCTGATCCTGAAGGATAAGAATTTCAATCCTCTGTACTTCACCGATACCATGCTGGAGAAATCTGGTGACCAGGGAGAAGTCACGGATGTCATCCAGGCGCTATCAGAGGAAAAAGCCCTAAAAGAAAGAAAACTGGTGTTGCTGGAAAACAAAGGGAAAGAGCTGGTCTCCTTGCGAGAACAACTGATGCGAATCCATGATGTTTTGCTCAATGAGCGAGAAAAACGGCTTTCTTCCCGAAATCTCGGAGAAACCACCAGAACCATTTTTCTGGAGGGCTGGATAAAAACCGCGGATATTTCCAGACTTGAGGCCAAGCTTATGCCTTACTCTGATCTCGTCCAATGTTATTTTCGCCCCCCTCTCCCCGAGGAAGATTCCCCGATCATCTTGGAGAATCCAAGGATTGGAAAACCATTTGAAATAATAACAAAACTCTACGGCCTTCCTCAGCGTGGCACTCTGGATCCCACACTTTATCTGGCCCCCTTTTTTTTCTTGTTTGTGGGATTGACCGTGAGTGAAGCCGGGTATGGGGTTCTGGTTGCGCTAGCGAGTTTGCTTTATTTAAAGTTTGCCAAGCCTCGGGGTGGATTGCGTCAGTTTTTGATCCTCATGGCCATATTGGGCGTGGCCACTGTCATTCTTGGGACATTGGTCGGAGGATGGTTCGGGTTCCCGATTCGGAAGTTGATGATTTTGGACCCACTGAAGAATCCGGTTTCCTTTCTCATCCTGTCTCTTGCTTTGGGATTCATTCAAGTGTGGTTTGGAACATTTTTAAACATGATTTCGGGAATCAAGAGCAAAGACTATCTTCAGGCTATCTTTGTCCAGGGAGGCTGGTTGATTCTTCTCCCTTCCCTGGTGTTGTATGCGTTGATGAAACAATCCGTTTGGGGGATCATTGCCCTAGTTGGGGCTGCAGGGATCGTGTTTTTTGCCGCGCCCAGTCGAAATCCGCTCGCCCGTTTTTTTGGTGGGCTTTATAGATTGTATGATATATCTCGGTATCTGGCAGATGTCCTTTCCTACTCTCGTTTGCTGGCACTGGGATTGGCTACTAGTGTCATTGCCATGGTGGTGAATACCCTCTGTCAGACGGCTCTGGAAATTCCCTGGGTTGGGTGGCTTTTTGCTGCACTCATTTTTGTGGGAGGGCATCTTTTTAATCTGGGGATAAGTTTTCTTGGAGGGTTTGTCCATTCCATGAGGCTTCAATTCGTGGAATTTTTCAGCAAGTTTTTTAAATCCGGAGGAAAACCGTTCAAACCATTCACATTGGAAAGCAAATATGTCGAATTTATTCAGTAATACCTGGATTATTCACGAATCGAACCACTCACCCAACCCAACTTCAATGTTGGCAAGGCAGTGGCCAATGAGCTGTAGTGAACTACTGCGATTGGGCTGCAACGAAGCCGATGTGGTGAGATCGACTTGCCCGAAGGGTAGAAACTGCCGGTGATTAGATCGATGGAGTTTGAAAATTTGTTTTTTTTATGTTCGGATTGGCAGTTTCTATAAATAATTCAGGAAATAGGAGGTGGATGAAATGACATTAGGATTAACGATAGCCATACTGGGAGGCGCCCTTGCCGTAATACTCGGAGGAGTGGGTTCAGCCATAGGTGTCGGGCTTGCCGGACAGGCATCCAGTGGAGTCATGAGCGAGGACCCTGAAAAATTCGGAAGTCTTCTCCTGCTCGTTGCGCTGCCTGGTACCCAGGGAATCTACGGATTTTTAAGCGCCTTTTTAATCATATTAAAATTGGGATTGACAGGAGGAACCGTGGCTTCTCCGTCTGTTTTCCAGGGATGGCAAATTTTGATCGCCGCCCTTCCGGTGGCGTTTACCGGTCTCGTTTCTGGAATACATCAGGGAAAAGTCTGTGCTTCAGGCGTTTATATGGTGGCCAAACAACCCAAGGATTTGATGAAGCCTGTGATCATGGCTGCGTTGGTGGAAACCTATGCTGTCCTTGGCTTGCTCATCACCATCCTTCTTCTCAACGGCATTTCCTTGTAAGCGCAGAGAAGTTGTGAATCGATAACAATGAGCTTGGAAAAAATATTAGATAAGATTCTTGAAGAGGCACGGAGTGAAGCCGAACATATTCTTCTGGAGAGTCGTCAAAAAGCTGAAGAGATAACACAAAATGCCCGGAAACATGGTGAAATGCAGGCAAGTGCCATTCTTGAACAGGCAGAACGACAGGGAAATCTTGAGGCAAGCCGATTGGTTACACAAGCCCGTCTTGAAAAAAGAATCAAAATTCTCAGCTGCAAAAAAGATTTGATCGACGAGGTTTTGGATAAAGCGTTCCAGAAACAAAAAGGCGATAAAATCGGGCTGAAACGAAAAATAATACGGAAAGATGGGGAGCTTGAGGAGTTTGTTGATCAAGAGAAATTGAAGCAGGAGCTTCGACCGAAGCTGGAAAAGGATATTGCCGAGGTTTTGAAAATATGAGTAGAATGTCGCGCTTGGACTATGCCTATGCCGTTGGCCGGGTTCGTGCTCTGGAAAACCATCTTGTGGCCAGGCCTTCTTTCTTGGAGGCTGCCGAGGAAAAAGATTTCTCTTCGGCTCTTAAGATTATTTTTGATGCGGGACAATTTCATCAGGAGAAAATCGATATCGAAGATTCAGAACAGCTGGATGAATTTCTGGAGAAAGAAGAGGCTGCATTACTGGGCTTGGTTTCCAGCATACTCCACGAAAAAGAGATCGAGAGGATCGTTCTAGGTGTTGATCAGCCGGACAAAACGCTAGATCTGTCTCAAGAATTGAAGGTTCCGTTCATCACAGATTATTTGCGGTACAAAATCGATCTTGGGAATTTGAAAATTTTCTGCCGAGCCAAATATCTGGAGCTTTCTCTCGATAAATTGAAGGAATTGTTGCTAAAGGGCGGATTTTTAGATGTGAATGTTTTGCTGGAAGGCTTTGACCTCTCCTACGGAGAAATCGGAGAGAGGCTTCTAGCTTCAGCCTACTATTCGGCCTGGATTCTGGCAACGGATGAGTTGGTTGAGAATGAAACGTTTATTGTCCTTGAGCGGGAATTCGAGACTTTTTTGATGATCTACCTTAGAAAAGCAAAGTATATCATTTTTGGCCCTGAACCTGTTTTTGCCTATTCCCTAGCCAAAAAAAGGGAATTGCAGCTCCTCAGGCTTTTGGGCGTGGGAAAACTCAACCAGATTCCCGCAGAGGTGTTGAAACAAAGAATGAGTGAGACCTATGTTTGATGAACGGGCAAAAGTGGCTGTGATCGGCGAAAAAGACATGGTATTTGCCTTTAGGGCCCTGGGATTTAAGACCTATTCCCCCTGCAATTTAGATGAAGCGAGGGAAATTTTGAATGGCCTGGAGCAGGATAATGTCGCTCTTTGTTTTTTGCACCAGAGCTATTTTGAAACTTTCCAAGAAGAGAGGGAAGCCCTGGGGAAAAAGTTTGTTCCCGTGATCGTGGGATTTTCCGATTACAGAAAAATCACCGACCACCTGGAGAACATGATGAAAGAAATGGCAGTCAAAGCCACTGGATCTGACGCATTGGTGAAGAGAAGAGGAACTAATGGAACAAGGTAAAATCATACGTGTTGCCGGACCTCTTGTTGTGGCATCCGGATGTCTCGGTGCTAAAATGTACGATATGGTCAAGATAGGTGCACTGGGATTGATTGGAGAGATTATCGAGCTTAGAGAGGACCGTGCTTTTATCCAGGTATACGAGGATACAACCGGAATCGGCCCGGATGAGCCTGTCTATTTGACCGGTCAGCCGCTCAGCGTGGAATTGGGGCCTGGACTGGTCAGCTCGATATACGATGGTATCCAAAGACCCTTGGATATCATCAGAGATAAAGAGGGAGATTTTGTGACCAGGGGGATCGAAGTTCCTGCCCTCGATCGGAAGAAAAAATGGGAATTTTTGCCAATGGTCGAGAAGGAACAGTCGGTGCAAGCAGGAGATATTCTTGGGGAAATCGAAGAGACTCCTTTGATCAAGCATAAAATCATGGTACCGACTGGATCTGAGGGAAAGATTGTCGAAATCAAAAAAGGCAAGTTCTCTGTCGAGGAGGTCGTGGCCAAGATCCAAACAGAAGACTGTATCTTTGACGTCAAGATGTTTCAGACTTGGTCCATTCGCAAGAACAGGGAAGTCAGGGAGCGATTGATGCCCGTGGACCCCTTAACCACAGGCCAGAGAGTTTTGGACACCCTGTTTCCATTGACAAAGGGTGGCACGGCCTGTGTTCCCGGCCCGTTTGGAAGCGGAAAGACGGTGGTTCAGCACCAGTTGGCCAAATGGTCGGATGCCCAGATCATCGTGTTTGTGGCTTGTGGTGAGCGGGGCAATGAAGTCGCAGACCTTTTGCTGAGTTTTCCGGAGTTGACCGATCCCCATACCGGACGCCCTCTTCTCGAGCGGACGATCATCATTGCCAACACCTCGAATATGCCGGTGGCGGCCAGGGAAGCTTCAATCTACACAGGGATGACCATTGCGGAGTATTTCCGGGATATGGGATATTCGGTTGCTCTGATGGCCGATTCATCCAGCCGTTGGGCAGAGGCTCTCCGGGAGATTTCAGGGCGTATGGAAGAAATGCCGGGAGAAGAAGGCTATCCTGCCTATTTAGCAAGCCGCATCGCGGAATTCTACGAAAGAGCTGGCAGTGTGATCTGTCTGGGGGCTGAAGGGCGTAAAGGGGCCTTGAGCGTTATCGGGGCTGTTTCGCCACCAGGGGGAGATCTTTCCGATCCCGTCGTCCAATCCACTCTGAAGGTGGTCAAGGTCTTTTGGGCTTTGGATGATCGGCTGGCCAACATGAGGCATTTTCCGGCCATCAATTGGCTTCTTAGCTACTCCTTGTATACCGAAAACATCAAGAGTTTTTGGAAAGACCAGGTTGCAGAGGATTTTGCCGATCTCCGACAAACAGCCATGCAGCTCCTGGAAGAGGAGTCGGAACTTCAGGAAATTGCACGACTCGTGGGAGTGGAATCCCTTGCGGTGAAAGAACGGCTTGTCCTGGAATCGGCCCGATCCATCCGTGAGGATTTTCTCCATCAGAATGCCTTTCATCCGCAGGATACCTACACATCACTTCGAAAACAATACTTGATGCTTCGCACCATCATCCACTTTCACAATTCTGCTATTCGGGCCCTGGAGGACGGAGTGGATCTCGAGGAAATCCAGGTTTTAGAAGTCCGAGAACAAATTTCCAAGATGAAATTTCTGCCCGAAGAGGATGCCGAACTCCTCGAGGTGTACATACATATAGATAAAACCTTCAAAAATATTTTGAAGGCAAAGGAATGAGGAAAATCAATGTATAAAGAATATTTGACGGTATCCAATATAGTTGGCCCGTTGGTCATCGTGGAGAAAATTCTGGATGTGAAATACGGAGAACTGGTTGAGATAGAAACAGGAGATGGATTGTTGCGGCGAGGCACGGTTTTGGATATCTCGACGGAAAGAGCCGTCGTCCAGGTTTTTGAGGGGACAGTGGGCCTAGACATTGATAAATCTCGTGTAAGATTCCTCGGTCGATCCCAGCAGTTGGGCGTTTCTGAGGAAATAGTCGGCCGCGTTTTTGATGGTTCCGGTAAACCTAAAGACCGAGGGCCACAAATTATTGCTGATAAAATGCTGGATATCATGGGAGAACCGATAAATCCTCAGGCCCGAGATTACCCTTCCGAATTTATCCAAACCGGGATTTCTTCCATCGACGGCATGAATCCCCTGGTGAGGGGGCAAAAACTCCCTATTTTCTCCGGCAGCGGGCTTCCCCATCCCAGGATTGCGGCTCAGATTGCCCGTCAGGCGGCTGTTTTGGGGAAGAAGGAACGATTTGCCGTGGTTTTTGCAGCAATGGGAATCACTTTTGAAGAGGCTAATTTTTTTATCGAAGATTTCCGGAATACTGGAGCTTTGGAAAGAGCTGTTTTGTTCTTGAACCTGGCCAACGAGCCTCCGATCGAAAGAATCGCCACCCCTCGCCTTGCATTGACCTGTGCGGAATATTTGGCATTTGAGTTGGATATGCATGTTCTTGTGGTTTTAGTGGATATGACTTTTTATGCTGAGGCGTTGCGAGAAATTTCTGCAGCCCGGAAGGAAATCCCGGGGAGAAGGGGATACCCCGGATATCTCTACACGGATTTGGCCTCGATGTATGAAAGAGCGGGACGGATCAAGGGGAAAAAAGGTTCGATCACCATGATCCCGATTCTGACCATGCCTGAGGATGACAAGACCCATCCGATAGCGGATTTAACCGGCTACATCACAGAAGGGCAGATCATGCTCAGCCGGGAATTGCACCGTAAAGGGATTTATCCCCCGATCGATGTTCTCCCTAGTCTCTCCCGGCTTAAAGATAAAGGGATCGGAGAGAAAAAAACGCGATCGGATCATGCTGACGTGCTTAACCAGCTTTTTGCCTGTTATGCCAGGGGAAAGGAAGCCAGAGAGTTGGCCCTGATCTTAGGAGAGGCGGCTCTCACGGATGTCGACAGGATATATCTACAGTTTGCGGACCGTTATGAGGATGAATTTGTCAGGCAGGGCGAATTTGAATCCCGATCTATCCTGGAAACTCTAGATTTGGGATGGAAACTGTTGCACACCATACCACGGGTTGAGCTCAAAAGGATACGGCCCGAATATCTGGAAAAATACTACCCTGAGGGAAAATGAAGCTCAACGTTAATCCCAATCGGATGGAGCTTTTACGCCTGCGCAGGCGTCTTGTGCTGGCTGAACGTGGGCACAAGCTCCTCAAGGGTAAACTGGAAGAGATTATGCGGCGTTTTTTGGAGATCATGCGCCGGTTGTACGATATTCATTCGGGCATCAGCACAAAGTGGAACAGAGTCCTCCTCTCCTTCGGGTTTGTGCGGGGACGAAACGCCAGAAAAGAGCTGGAACGCCTGCTTCCTGAGGGGGAGTTTTTTTTGGGCATAAAAAAAGAAAAAGTCTTCAGCCTTTCTATACCGAAGTTTTCCATCAAAGGCTGGACGATCTCTGATTATGACCTTTTGAACACAGAAAGCGAGTTGGATATCGGAATGAAAAAAATGCAGGAAATGATGGAAGATCTGTTAGAGATGGCAAGACTCTGGAAAGCTGTCGAGCTTTTGAGCCGCGAAATCGAGGTAACCCGTCGCCGGGTTAATGCTTTGGAGCACATCTTGATTCCCAACATCAAAGAAACCATCCGCTACATTTCCAACCGCCTTGAAGAGATGGAACGGTCCTATCAAGTTCAGCTGATGCGGGTCAAAGAAATCGTCCGCTCCCACTAACCTGGCCACCCCACCCTACCCTACATTAAAGGATCGAAAATGTTTTTGTTGTCAGTTGTAGCAATATCAGGAAATTACCTGACATTGCTGTAAAATCCTAAAGAAAATTCGAAAAAAAATTTCTTTTTATATTGACATTTTTTACTCTTTGGGAGAGCTGATCTCACCTCATCTGTTTTGTTGCAGCCCATTCGCGGTACACTTGTACAACTTCATGGGCCGACGCCTCGCCTCCTTTAATACTAGGGTGGGGCGGAGGGTACTAGGGTGGGGCGGAGGGTACTAGGGTGGGGCGGGTTGGCCAGGTTGAGGCTAGTCGTAGAGGAGGTATTTTTGACGCATCTGGAGAAACGACTTTTCGTCTTTTTCCATTTCCTTTAACAAATCGTCATAACTCAGTGTGCCCTTGATGTATCTTTCGAGAAGATCATTGCCGAACATCTGATTAAGACTTTCTCGATGGAGTCGGATTCTGTTAGGGTGAGTTTCCCGGATTGCCTTGATGATCGCAAGCGCAAAATGGAGAGAAAAAAAATTATCTTTCTGGATGATACGAACTTTGATCCCCTGGCATGGCCTGTTCTCGTAGGGAGGATGGAGCGTTTTGCCAGGCAGAGACCTGGGAGTATAGATAAGAGGTTCCAGTTCAACACCATATCTGGCTCCCCCGCCCAATATCTGGATAATAGCCTTTGAATCAAACCACGGGGTGCCAAACTGAAGAAATGGATTCAGCGTTCCGAGGCCTTGATTGATTGTGAGGGCTCCGAGCAAACCCGTCCCTGGAAAGAGGATGGCTGTTTCAGAAAAGGGTATGTTTGGAGATGTCGGAATCCAGCGGAGCCCGGTGTCTTTCCAGAAATAGCGGCGATTCCAGTTTGTCATCCGGACCACATGGAGCTCGACTCGAGACGGAACCCATCCTTCTCCTTTCATCATCAACGCCAGTTCTCCGATTGTCAATCCATATCTGACCGGGATGGGGGTTGCTCCGATAAAAGATTCGTACGCGGACTGAAGGATAGGCCCTTCCACAATGTGTCCACCTGCAGGATTAGGTCTGTCGAGCACATACACAGCTTTCCCAAAATCCGCTGCCGCTTCCATGACATACTTTAATGTCGTGATGTAGGTGTAGAATCGTGTGCCTACATCCTGGATGTCATAGACGAAAGCGTCTATCGATTGCGTTTGCTTTTGGGTAGGCTTTTTGGTTTTTCCATAGAGGCTGAAAATTTTAATCCTATCCCAAAGGCTATCTTGAACTTCGGCTCCTGCCTCCCATTTTCCTTTGAATCCATGTTCTGGCGTGAAAACAGCTTCTACTTGGATGCCTTTTTCCAGAAGAGCTTCGATCAGGGACTTCCCGTCAGGGAGAACAGAAGTTTGATTGCAAACGAGACCGAGTTTTTTCTGATCGAGTTGTGAGAGGAGAGTTTGGATAAAAATTTCGCTTCCCAGTTTTGTTCTTTCTTGTGTCGTAAAAATCCAGGATGTCGAAAAGATCCCTGCAAACAGAAATAACATCAAGAAAACGGGACCCGGTCTATTTGTCTTAGGATGTAACATCTTTCAAATATTGTTGGAGACCTATGTCTCGGACGATGATCCAAGCTTCTTCATGGGAACTGGCCTTATTCAGCCGGAGAGACTCGAGAATACGGATGATAGAGAGGGCCACCTCGTATGAATGATCGAGCCCTTCCCTTTTGCCTTTCATGAAACCGATAGAATCGTACAGGACAGCGTTGGCCTCACCGTAGGAGATGGGTTCCAATATCCCATACCGCTTCACCCAATCGGGTTTTTTAAGGGTTTCATTCACATAGGAGAGAAGTAAAAAGGTCCCTCGTCCGATGGATTTTAGGTTATCCGGATCCACTGCGGTCACCGTGTTTCCTGCAACTCTGCCGGATCTTGCCATAACAGCAGTGGAGTGGGCATTCAGGATGATTTTCAGAGCTATCAGCCGGTTTATAAACAGAGGGTCATTTTGAGAATCCAGCGGTAGGATCGCCAAGATATCCTTGCCATCCGGATCGAATCCGGGAATTTTCCGGGCCAATTTTTTTATTTCATTTTCCTTTTTTTCCGTGATAAAAAGAATGGCCGTTCTGGCCCCTTTATCAAGAAACTGGCTGATGAATTGGAATACATAGGATTCTTTGTCCTTTAACAGAGTTTCTTCCGGACTTATAACCACAAGAATTCCCATGTCTCCCTTTTCCGGTCTTCGATTTCGAAGGTTGAAATCCGAAAGGGAAAAATCAAAAAGAAATTGTTGGTCGTCTTCTGCGGTTTTTAAGCTTTCCGATGCTGCGTGAAGAATATTACGATTTAGGACCTCCTTCTCGAGTCGGTTTTTGTATGATGCCGGAGAAAGTCCGCGAAACGGACGTCCCAGAATGGTCGACCAAGCTTCTTCCAGGTTGGGCACAGGGGCCCAGGCTAGTATTCGGGATTTCCTTGGCACTGTTTTAACCGTATCGAGAGGCCAAATATGTAATGTTGGCCCCCGTTCTGCGCAGTCATTGAAAACGGTGTTAAATCCCCTGAGGGCCGAATAAGTTGTATATTGTTCATCCCTGTAAGCTTTATCTGTTAGTGTGGTGAGATGGGCAATGGCCGGGATGATCTTTTTCACACCTTTAAGGATTCCGGAAAATTCTCCCAATTTCTCTGCGAAAACAACGGGTGTTTTGAATCCCAGATTGGCCATTTCTTTGTTCGAAAGAAACGGACGCAAGGCGCGGTCGATGGCAGACTGAAGAATCTGGGCGATCAGGAAAGCATCGATCGTGGAAGCCTGCATCCGTGTGGAGCCGGTTAGGGCCTGAGGTCCAGTCGTGAGATCTATTTTTGTGATGCCAGGCTCTTCCAGCACAGCTTGACAGCGATCGAACGGGAGAAGAACTTCCTCGGGATTATTGAAAAAAAAGAAAAGTTTTTTTTGGATCTTTGAGACATCATAAGGATAACGTCTCGTCCATTGGTCCAGAGCTTCGTAAATGGTTCCGATGACCGCGGGAGATTCTCCACTTGCTGATACACAAAATACCACATCTCCCGGTTCGATCCTTCTCTCTTCGAGCTGGAGCCGGCCAGTGATCATCAGGTCTTCCCACCCTTCCAAAGGGCTGATGAGCGACCGGTCTGCACCGGGCATTTCGCCGATAAAGCGGTTTTCGATCGAATCCCCCACTTTAGGGCTTACCTTTGTCCAGATCTTTTTCCTCGCCTGAAGATCTTTCCAGAAAGGACGCCAGATGGAGCTTTCCACCCATTTGGTCCATCGCCCGGTTTCCTGGCACCCGAACAAGTAGATCTTGCGTCCGGAAAGAATAGCTTCCTCGACAGCCTGGACGGCTCGCTCCAGAACTTGGCTGTTTTGACCGAGGGACTTGAGCCGGGCATCTACATCTTCGTCCACCGCGAACAGCATCCGTAGCCCTGCTTCCATGTTGTCTGCGATTCGGTCGCTCAAGTTCCAGGTTTTGGGATGACGCTGCTCTGTGGGAAGGGTGTGCAACTGATACTGTGTTTTTTCTTGCACGAAGTCTATGGATTCTGGAGAGGGAATAAGATCGAGAAGTTTGAGCAAGGTGGCCTTTTTTCTGGTAGCTGCCTGGCTTTCTTGAGATGTCATTTGATGGTAGGAGAGAAGAGAAGCAGGAAGGAATACCAGGATAAAAAGAAAGATACAGAGCGGGATGAAATACTTTTTGTGCAGAATATCATCCATATTGCTGTTTATCGTCGATTATGTCATTTTTTTGCCATTCATTGGCCCAATCGTCTACGTTAAAAATAGCAATTTTTTCTTGCACAGTCGAGCAGATCACGTGTTTAAGTCCGGCATTGATGATCATTTTTTTGCAGATAAAACAGGGAAAAGCATTGATGGGCCCATCTTTTCCCGGTATGCTGCCGTAGAGATACATATCCCCTCCGAGCAGACTGACGCCTGCCCGAGCTGCGTTGATGATAGCATTCTGTTCAGCATGAACGCTGCGGCACAGTTCGTAGCGCTGGCCGTGAGGAATTTTCAGCTTGTCTCTGAGGCAAAAGCCATGCTCGAGACTGTCTTTTGTTTTTCTGGGGGCCCCGGCATATCCTGTACTGATGATTTGATCATCACGGATGATGATGGCCCCGATGGCTCGCCTGAAACAGGTGCTTTTACGAGATACCTCCCTGGCGATGTTTAAATAGTACTCATCTTTGGACAGTTTCCTGGACGTCATAGGAATTCCTCCAATTTATTTTGTAATTCCTCAATAGTGCCATCATTGATAATAGTGTGGTTTGCCACTTCCATACAAGTCAGAAGCTGTTGGCTGCTTTCTTCAGTGCCCATTTCTTCGGCTTCTTTGGCTATAAATTCCTGAAGGCTGGAGACCGACTCCTTCCTTTTTCTTTTTTTGACCCTTTCGAATCGCAGTTCTGCAGGAGCATCGATGGCAAGAAGCATAAAATTGTCTTGATTTTGAAAAAACTCCACTTCTTTGGGATTGCGAATGCTGTCTATCACGGATTTCCCCTTGATCTTTTTTGCCACGCGGCGTGCCAGGATGTCAGGAGAAAATTGTTGACGCATAAAATTTCCCATCCTGATTAGATTGTCACGCGTGATCTCTTGATTCTCCTTCCGCAGTTCCTCGCGAATAACGTCGGATAAGGAGAAGTATGTGTAACCTCTCTCCACAAAAAAGGAAGCCGCTTCCCCCTTCCCTGCGCCGTTAGTTCCTGTTAATCCGATGAGAGAGGTTTTTTTATTCATATTCTTTCTGGAATCGCGCGGAGAACATAACATATCCAAAAAGGTTTGGTCAATAAAATAAATAGGAATATCTTCTGCCTTTTTGGGCTTGACAAACTCTCTCGGAAGGCTATAATATCCCTCAGTTTAATGAGAAAAGACATGGATCTTACTCCCGCGAAAAAACATCGTATGATAATGTCTAGCCCGGATCCGGGCGTCTCTCACTAAAAGCCCGTTTCCGGGAATCCCTCCTATATTTTCTTGATACAATACTTGTGTGCCAACACTTCTAATTTAAAGGAGGATCTAGCATGAAAAAAACGATTCAGGATATCAATGAAAAGATAAAACAAAAAAAAGTAAAAGTTGTCACGGCAGAAGAAATGACCCAGATTGTCAGGTCTGTCGGGCCGGCAAAAGCCGCTGAAAAAGTGGATGTTGTCACGACAGGGACATTCGGAGCCATGTGTTCCTCAGGGATTTGGATAAACTTCGGCCATTCCGATCCCCCGATAAAAATCGCCAAATGCTGGCTCAATGATGTACAGGGTTATGGTGGCGTAGCTGCGGTCGACACCTATCTTGGTGCGGCTCAATTCTCGGACTCTCAAGGGGAGATTTATGGAGGAGCCCATGTTATCGAGGACCTGGTGAAAGGAAAGCATGTAATCTTGCGGGCAGAGGCCAGAGCCACCGATTGTTATCCACGCAAATTTATTGAGACCGAGCTAACCATCGCTGATTTGAACCAGGTCACGATGTGTAATCCGCGCAATGCTTATCAAAAGTATGCTGTTGCCACAAATTCTGGTTCGCGGACTCTTTACACATATCTGGGAAAACTCCTTCCGCATTTTGGGAATGCGGCCTATTCGGGAGCCGGTGAACTCTCTCCCATCATAAACGACCGTTTTTTCCGCACCATCGGGATAGGAACACGGATATTTCTCGGGGGTGCTAAGGGATATATCATCGGCAGCGGAACACAACACAGTCCCGAAACAGAATTTGGTACCCTGATGGTCCAAGGAGATTTAAAAAAAATGGATCCAAAATTTCTCAAGGCAGCTTCTTTTAAGAGATACGGTCCTTCCCTGTGCGTGGGAATTGGAGTCCCCATCCCTGTGCTTGATACCCAAATGGCACAGAGCACGGGAATCAGCGACGAAGAAATTTTAACGACCGTGCTGGACTATAATGTTCCCTCCAGGAAGCGCCCGGTGTTGAGGCCGGTGAGTTATGCGGAGCTTAAATCCGGTGTGGTCGATATAAAAGGCATAAAAGTCAAGACCCACTGTCTGTCCGATCTTTCTCGAGCAAGAAAAATAGCGAAGCAGCTCAAGAAGTGGATTGAAGAGGGATCCTTTTTTCTGACGGAACCCGTCGAACGCCTTCCCAGGCAGGGAACTTGCCAACCTATGCGAGAAAGGCGAGTCCGTATTTTAGAAAAAAAATGATCCGCCACAGACTGAATATCCAAGAGACCATAGCTACCGTAATAACTGAAGAAAGATTTCTTCAAGTTGCCGAGGATGAGGTGTGCCTCCAGAGAAAGAATCTTCAAGATTACATCCGGAGACATCCGGAATTTTTGACCTCTTTGAGGCCCTGCGAATCCTTACTGGGAGCTCCAGAAATAGTCCAGGACATGACAGATCGTGCTTCCCGAGTGGGTGTTGGCCCGATGGCTGCAGTGGCTGGTGCCATTGCCGAATATACGGTGAAAGCCATGGTGAGGGATGGGGCTTCTCACGTCATCTTCGATAACGGAGGGGATATCGCTATGTTTATCGACTATCCTGTCGTTGTCGGGGTGTATGCCGGCCGATCCGAGATCAAAAACCTGGGTTTCAAGTTTGAACCAGAGGGCAGGATCGTCGGGATATGCACCTCATCTGCCACAGTGGGCCACTCGTTGAGTCTCGGTCGGGCTGATGCGGCAATAGTGGTTTCCCCGGATGTTATTCTTGCAGATGTGGCGGCGACAGCACTAGGGAATGCAGTTAAAAGCAGCGCTTTGCATGACATCAGGACATCCCTCGATTGTGTTATGACCGATGGGATTACAGGAATGATGACGATCATAGGAAGATCGTCTGGCTGGTGCGGCGAGCTTCCGGACATTTGCCGGGCGGATGTGGATTTTGACCTGATATCGAGAGGGGAAAGGGATTGATAGGTTTCCCTGCTATTTTCGAAAATAACGGGAAGAACTCTTGATGAAATTGACCAGAGAGCTGCCTTCCTGTACGCGTTTCAAAAAAGGCGTAAGCGAAAAAAGGGCCTTAAGCTTTTCTTTGATGCGGTTGTGGTGAAACAGAACCGCGGATTTGCTAAGCAGGGACGTCAATCCGCTGTCATACGGAAACCACCAGAGCTGTTTCTTTCTGTTGAGAAAATCGAAGCTTACGAGCTTGATGTTCACCAAACCCTGAAGACCGAATGGGCCGTGGGATCGGCCCATTCCCGTTTGTTTTATGCCTCCCCATATGGCCGCCGGTTCGATGAACGAGAACATGTGGTCGTTTACCGTGATAGATCCGGCTTCTATTCTTTCAGCCATCCAAGATGCCATTTTTTTGCTTCGTGTCCAAACAGAAGCTGTGAGCCCGAGAGAGCTATCATTTGCCAGGGAGATAGCTTCTTCGGGATTGGAAAATGTCATGATCGGCAGGGTCGGGCCAAAGGTTTCTTCTGTCATGATTTTCATTGTGTGATTGACACCGGAAAGCACGGTGGGATTTATGAAGTAGCCGGGAAGGTTTGTTTTGTTTTTGCCCCCGAACAGGATTTCGGCTCCCTTATCCCGGGCGTCTTGGATGTGATCCTTGACAGTTTGTAACTGGGAGAGTGTAGCCATCGGGCCCATTTCCACTCCCTGATCGACCGGATTTCCTACTTTGATTTTTTTGGTGAGTTCCACCACCCTTTGGGTGAATTCATCCACGATCTCTTTGGCAACGTAGACTCGTTCGATCGATCCGCAGCTCTGGCCGCAGTTCATGAAACCGGCCCACACGGCTCCGCGGGCAGCCCTTTCGATGTCGGCATCGGTGCAGACCACCATCGGGTCTTTCCCCCCCAATTCAAGAGAAAGATTGGTCAAGTTCCGGCTGGCCAGCTCCATGATTCTTTTCCCGGTAGAAACGCTCCCAGTAAACATGACCGTTTGGATATCGGGATGAGATATCATTTCTTCGGCTTGGGGAATTTTGCAGTTGATGATGTTGAGCACTCCAGGAGGAAGACCAGCTTCTGCAAGTATTTCTCCTGCCATCAGGCCTGTGAAAGGGGTCGAAGAGGAAGGCCTGAGGATGACGGTGTTTCCAGACGAAAGGGCACTCAACACATCATAGATGGCGATGATAAATGGAAAATTCCATGGAGAGATGATCAAGGTTGGTCCCAACGGCTCAAATCGAAAGGAACTTTTTTTGTTAGAAAAAAGGGGAACCGAGTGTTTCACCGGGTGCGGGCGAAGGAGACTTTTTAGTTTTCGGGCATAATAGTCTAAAGCCCCGAGGCTGGAGAAAATCTCACAGGAATATGATTCTGGATAGGGTGATCCTTTTTCCAAGGTTATCAGCCGGGCTGCGTCCTCGCCTTTTTGCAAAAGGATTTCTTTGGCATTGCGGAAGATTTTTTGTTTGGCGGAAACAGGCAAGGTTTTCCATTCAAGAAAGGCTTGCTTGGCGGCATGTATGGCTGATTGACAGTCTCGGGTGGATGCCAGCGAGACCCTGCCGACCAGTTCCAGTGTTGCTGGATTCAAAGAGTCTTTTTTATGGGAAGTTTGAACCCTCTTTCCGTTGATAATCAAGTTTCCGTCCAGGGTCATTTGAATCTTCCTTTGAATAACCTCCTTATCCAACAAAAGAAAAGGCAGGGGTAAGCATCGATGATCAGGTCCAGCCGGAACATCGGGTTGATTATGCCTGTTTCGGCTAGATCCAACGGGCCGTACCCTCTTTCATTAGCCACTGGATTGGTGGCCATTATGATAAGGCCCAACGGATATCTATGTTGCGTGAGGGATCGTAATCCGGAATGGCACGGAGGCAAACTTTCTCTCCCATCCTATCCAGCGAGGTCGTCTTCTGTGTCCTCTTTTTTCTTTTTTCCTTTCTTCTTGCCAAAGACTAGGGCTATGAGAATGCTCAAACCATACAGGGCGAGCATCGGGAATGCAATGATGCTTTGGGTCATCCAGTCCGGCGTTGGGGTGATGATCGCCGCAATCACGAACACAAAAAGCACGGCGTACTTGAAGTTTTTTACCATCCATCTGGCCGTGAGAATCCCCATCCGGGAAAGGAAAAAGGACAGGGTGGGGAGTTCGAACACGAGGGCGATTCCCAGGAGAACTCGAAGGGCCAAACTGAAGTAATCATCGATTGTGATAACCGGCTGGAATTCGGATCCCATGCTCAGGAAAAACCGGCAGGCAAACGGGAAAACGATAAAATAGCCGAAAAGGGCCCCAGCTGAAAAAAAGATGGTGGTAAAAAGCACAAAAGGCACGACGTATTTTTTTTCTTTCTTGTAGAGACCCGGAGCGATAAACATCCAAATCTGATAAAAAATAAACGGTGAACTGAGGAAAAGGGATGCAAGGAAGGAGACTTTGATGTACATCATGAAAGGGGCCGTGAGTTTTGTGTAAGCCAGTTCTATTCCTTCGGGAAGATACTGGGTGACCGGCCGTGCCAAAATATCGTACAGTTCTTTGTGAAAGAACCAGGCAGGGACAATGCCGACAAACAAAGCGATGAATGAGTAAAAAAGGCGCTTCCTGAGGTCTTCAAGATGTTCGAGGAAGGTCATCTCGTCAGGAGAATTTTTTCCCTTCCTCATCCTCTCCCACTTGTTTGTTGATCTCTTCTTTTATGTCTTTGAATTCCTCGGCATGGATCTCTTCTTCGATTTTTTCTTTGATCTCATCGGAAGTCTTGCGGAATTCTCGCAGGGCTTTGCCGATGGACCTTCCGACTTCAGGTAATTTTTTGGGGCCAAACACAAGAAGAGCTATGACCAGTATAACCAGCAGTTCCGGGAATCCGATATTTCCGAACATTATCTTACTTAAACTAATTAGAGAATGATAAGAAACTATAGCCTCTTGGTAAGAATAAGTCAATAGGCGGTCGGACATTGACCCTGGACAACTAAAGCAAGCTTTAGTATCATAAATAAGAATCAAGAGCCATGAGATATAAAGGATTTATATTTGTCATTCTGTTTTTTGCGCTGGCCTCTACCCCTGCTTGGGAAGAAGATGTCTGGAACCTCTCAATGAACAAGATTTCAGCGATCGTCGACTTGATCGACCAGAATTATTTTGAATCCGTGGATCATGAAGAGCTTGCCTTTTCCTCGATAAAAGGGATGCTTCAGACATTGGATCCCCATTCCTACTTTTTGGATCCTCGCCACTTTGATAGGATGAGAGAAGAGTACAAAGGGAAGTATTACGGTTTGGGAATCCTTATTCAGAAGCAGGACAAGCGTCTTGTTGTGATATCTCCCATTGAGGGCGGGCCAGCCTACAGGTTGGGAATTCGTTCGGGGGATGTCATTTCTCACATTGAAGGAGAAACAACAGAACCTATCACGTCTACCGAAGCCATGATGAGATTGCGAGGCCCAAAAGACACCGAAATAACTATTACGGTAGTCCGTGAGGGGTGGGAAGAGCCTTTTGATGTGACGATCGTTCGAAAAGAGATTGCCCTCTACAGCGTTCAGTATGCCTTTATTCTCCAAGACGATATCGGTTACATCCGTATCCGGAATTTTGCCGAGACCACAACGAGAGAATTCGAAGAAAAAATGGCCTTGTTGCGCGGGCAGGGAATGGAGAAGCTCATTCTCGATCTTCGTTTCAATGGGGGGGGAACCTTCCTGCAATCGATCGAGTTGTCCGATGAATTTTTACCGGAAGGAACTTTGGTGGTTTCCATCAAAGGCAGAAATCGTTATCTGAATAGGAAGTATTTTGCCGAAAAAAATAACCAATACGAAAAGATCCCGCTGGTAATCCTGATCGATGGGGGAAGTGCCAGCGCCCCTGAGATCCTGAGCGGAGCGGTCA
>CAYPGQ010000075.1:0-20308 GCA_964410125.1 uncultured Eubacteriales bacterium
AAAAATACGAGGCTGAGGATAAAAAGCCTGAACAGGAGCCGGTTCTTTTGAGAACGAATGTGTAACGGCATTTTTTTCAAAAAAAATTGTCTGAATTATTTACGAGTCAAGATTGCTGCAGCGGCAAGGCAGTGGCCCATGAAGTTGTAGTGAACTACTGCGATTGGGCTACAACGATGCCGATGTAGTGAGATTGGCTCGCCCGTAGGGTAAAAAATGCCGTTGAATAAAAAAATGTTCTTATGAACAAAATAATTCTTAAGATTGACAGCAAGATCAGGATAATTTCCTGATATTGCTGAAAATTTTAGTAACGGCATTTTTTATAAATAATTCAGAATAAAAGTTTTACTACGAAATAGGTCAAAACCGAGACTATAAACAAAGAAGCTAACGTCGCCAAAAAATTCTGCTTTTCGCAATTGTTGGCCAAAAGCCCTGGAATGACCCAACCGATCATGCGGAATTCCATTGCTCCTGCAAACACATGCGGGGTGATGAGAAACAACAGCTGTCCCCACAAAGCTCCCAAAAGCAGAAGCATCACAAATCGTCTTCTCCCAAAAAGGATAAAAAACCGGGATAATAATTTATAGGTCAGGAGGCTCAAAAGTGCGATCAAAACAGTTGCCAACACACGCAGGGGCTGATCAAGATACAAGGCTATGTAGGCAGGAACGATTATCCCGCCTGGATAGATATCCATCAGTTCCACATAAAAAAAAGCAAAGATAAGCCCGATGAAAAATGTTTCATACATCATGCCGATTTCCCGCCAGCTCCCAATAGTCGACAAGCGAACGTCCGATTCCCCCCATGTTTCCCATCCCAAAAACAACGGCTTCATCTTTTTCCAGGGTGGCAATTTGTTCGATCAAATCTTCAGGTTTTTTTCCTTTGAGAGTTGTTATTTCAGGTTTTATTCGCCGTTGTAGCTTGTCCTTCATGGCCAGAGCATGCTCTCCGACAAAAACCAATCTGTCGAAGGTAAAGGCCTCCTCTTCTTGCAGAGCATCGAACCACTGCATCGTGCGGCCACCTCTGTCCTTGCGCATATTGAGGAGCCCTATTCTTTTTTTTCCTTTAAAAAGGCCTCTCTTTTCCAGCTTGATCAGAACATCTTTGGTCGTTTCAGGGTCATTAGCAGCAAACGCACTGACAAAATGCCAACCGGACACCGAGGAATCCTTCTTGGCCTTCCAGATCTTCAGTCCGCCAAAATCGGGAGCAGCTTGGACTGCAGCACGATAGGCTTTATCCCGGTCTTCCCCTAAAAATTCAACTACAGCAAGGGCAAGCCGGAAATTCTGCTCAAATTCGCAGGCAGGAAAATTTTCCTTAAACTTATCATCGCCGAAGGATAATCCAGACGGCACAAGGAGCAGTTTTGTCCCCGCTTTTTCGGCCTTCCTTTGGAATACCGGATAAAATTCCTCCTCCGGTATAAAAACTGTGCTATTTTCTGGAATAGCAGAAGCAAAACATAGTGCGATCTCCTCTTTGGATTTCCCGATTTCATCCACATGATCCGCCCGGACATTAGTTATGACTAGGATGTGTGGCTTCATCATTTGGATGATTTCTGTATGGAGAGACTCGGGACGGATGCTCATCATTTCCAATACGACGGCTTGGACACCGGTTTGGGAGGCCTTCTTCAAGACCTTTTTCCCCTCCAGAATCGTGGGATGACCCCTGCGCCGGATCTCCGTCTCGTTCCCATCGGGAAATATCAAGCAAGGTTTGGAACCTGTGGTTTTCGCGAACACCAACATCCGGGAATCTTTCAGGCAAGCGGCAATAAGCCGGACCACACTGGATTTTCCCCTCGTGCCTGTGACACATATGCGCAAAGGGATTTGGCTAATTCTTAGTGCAAGAAGCGCGCGTTCAACAAACAAATAGATCAGAAAAACGGAAACACATACGCCAGTGACTAAAAGCTCTCTGATAGTTCTTCTCCCGATCCTACTCGGAATCGAATATATTTATCTCTATCGACCGTTTGAAACGTTTGCTTTTGCAAACATCCTCAGCAATGTGGAGGAGACCTCCTACACAAAATAAAGTGGGTATTATATCAAAATCACCTATACTCGCAAATTACGATCGCGTAAAGATCATGGGTTGGAGAGACAGAATCTTCTGGTGCGATATATTCAAGCCTTGTGTTTGACCAAGCGATGGATCCCCTCCAAAAGCATATCCACATGTGTATAGGAAACATAGATGGGCGTCGAAACACGGATTCCGTATGTGCCCTTTTTTCTGCTCCCGACAGTCCGGATGACGATGTTGTATTTCTCTCGGACATAATCAACCACCTTTCGCGGTTCCACGCCTTCGATGGAAAAGGCGGTCAATCCTCCGCTTATATAAGGATTTTCTGAGGTATGCAGTCGGACTCCGGGGATTTTTTTCAGCTCTCTTTTCAGGTAGCCCGCAAGAGCCTTGATCCTTTTCTCCACCTTTTGTTTGCCGATTGTATTCTGAAAATCGACGGCTTCCCCCAAAGCGATCGTGAGCGCATCCGCTCTCTGCGAGAGGGTTTCGAACTTCCTGGCCGTTTTATGCGTATCCCATCCGGATGAAGCAATCGTGGGCCAAAGCTTATCCTGCACATCTTGGCGCACATACAGCACACCCACTCCTGTCGGGGCCCCCATCCATTTGTAGGGGCTTGTGGCAAAAAAATCGACCCCCATTTCTTTCATGTCGAGGTCCAGCATCCCGATCCCGTGAGCACTGTCTGCAAGCACAAGCACGCCTTTTTCGCGGGCCATTTGGCACAGTTCCTTGAGTGGAGAAATGAGACCCGAAATATATACCGTATGGCTGATACTTATAACTTTTGTATTGGGAGTGATTTTTTTTGCGAATGCCCCAACAAATTCATCCACACTCTTGGGAGGAAGGCCGATGGGAACTTCCTTTATCGTGATCCCGTATCTTTTGGCCTTCAAGCGCCAGGGATGGGTTCCTCCGGGATGTTCCATGGTGGAAAGGATGACTTCATCTCCTTGGCCCAGATCCAGCCCGCTGGCCACAAAATTCATCCCCTCCGTGGTATTTCTCGTGATCACAACCTCATCCGGAGATGCACCGATAAACGCTGCCAGTTTGTGTCTCACCTCTTCCTTTTTTCTTGGAATAAAATTGTAGACATCAAAAGGATTGGTGCATTGGACTTTAAAACAGCGAATCAGGGTGTCGAACACTGGCTTGGGCATTGGACCGACCGTGCCATTGTTCATCATGATGACCCCTTCCTCAAAAAGGTAGTGTTTTCTCAACTCGTCCCAATAAACCCCATCGGGTGATTCATCTTGGATGTATTTCTGGTTCAACGAGGTAATACTTTGGTAGACCGAAGCATTCAGTTCGCTGAGGGCTGAGAGAGAGAGGGCCGATCCTGCAACAAAGTATTTTACAAACTCTCTTCTTGTCACCGGCTTGGACAAATGTCCGGATTTTTGTGTTTTATTTTCCATAAAACTCTCCTAACCTAAAATTTGGTTCATTTTATTCCCATTCCGATCGGACTGTCAAATCCGAACAGAAGTTTATTCGTGGATTCTTTTCCTCGTTCTGTCGAAAATCTGTTTCGCCCGAAGATGATCCACATCCCCCAACGCAAGCATCAAATATTCCCGATAGATGGCAGTGAACAACTTCCGCCCTCTGCGGTCTTTTTGGCCTTTTATCGACTGGAATCCCTTTCGGGCTTCCTCTTCTTCCTCAAAACGGAAAAGAAAAAAACTGAATCCGCCAAAATAATCTCCCTTGATGCCATGTTCAAACCCAGTAATATTCCATAAAAAAAAGGGATGGCTGTTGCGCAATCCGAGAAATCCCGTGAAATACTTAAGGCTTTGTGCCACCAGGTCTTCTTCTGGTAAAAAAGAAACGATGCGTGGCTTATCTCCCCCGACGGGCATTTTGGAACTGATATACTCGGCAATGTTGAGTAATCCCTGCCGTGTTTCCTCGGTTTCATCAAACCCGGTGAGAGTGACGAGAAAGGGCCCCTTCCAAAAATTCATGTAATAATCGGCAAGTTGAGCCTCTCTTCCGACAAAAATCCTTTTGCCTTTGGAATCAGTTTTGAGTGTGTACATCCCGTATGCGCTGGCTGGCGATACCATCTCGAATATCTCGACAGAAACCGATTTCCCCATATCGTTGATATAATCCTGGATAACCACCTGGACAAACCCGTATTCGTGGTAGATTTCCGCTCCGCCGTTGATATATTCATACAGGTCTTCCCCTGCGTAGTGCTGCAGCGTTCTGTGTTTTGTCCAGCCCTCAATATCGCCGTCTTTGGGCAATGCTTTTGTCCGTGTTCCTTGAGAGGCCATCGTGAGCTGAGTCAAAACAAGGATGACAGATAAGACAACCTTTTTTATCATGAAGTAATTTCTTTGATCCCTACCTTGCTAAGATCGATCTCTCCTAGTCCCTGTTCAAACCCGAGCTTGATCGCGTAGATATCTTCCCCCGTCAAACCCCACAAGGTCGTGCAGTATGCATCTATGGCCACCCGATCCACGCCGGCGATAATTTTCTGGGATTTATTGAGTTCGCCCGGGCCGAACGGGCCGTTGGTCGTGATAAATTCCGTGGCATCCACAATACAGAGGGTAGGCTTGACCGCCTTGTTCAGGTCAACGATACACTGGTCGAGGAACTGGATAGATTCAGGATTGGTCGTCCAGTCCTCTCTGTGAAAAAGCCTGTTGTTCGAACGATAATTCAGGCCCATCAGGTTTTTCATGGTTCCTGTGAATTTATTCCCAGCGTGATCTTTGGTTATCGGCATGTCTATAAAAACATCGTTGTTGTAAAACTCCTTCATGATCATCACTTCTTGGTGCGCCTTCCAACCCTGAACAGGAACTACCTTGAAGTTCGCCTCCTCAGCTGCGATAAACTTCAAATTTGCGCCTGCCTCTTTGACCGCCACATCCAAACCACTGGCTTCCCAGTTTTTCGGTGTTAGCCACGTTAGACAATTAACCTCTGCTGCGCCCGCTTTTTGGCACATTTCTACAACAGCTCGAATGACCTCTGGTTTTGTGAAAGTTCCGGGATGCCGGCTTTGGGAGTTGGGAAGAATCGCAACATGTGCATCTTTGAGCACAAACTTGCTCATCCCACCGAGGCCTTCTACTGCCTTCATGGTACTGGCAAAATAATCACTTCCTGCAGCCACCGCAATATCAACACTCTCCCCTCCTGAGGACGCAACTTCCTCTCCGCCAGAACAGGAAATAAACCCATATCCTACAGCTGCGGAAATCCCGATTTTGGCGCTTTTTTTAAAAAACTCCCTTCTTCCGATTTTATTATCCACAAAATCCCTCCTATATTGGAATCGGATTTTCCCATTCGGGAAAATCATAGTTTTTAGCCTTCATCAGGATCAAGTTTCCCTCTTTCACCCCAATGTCCCGGGCGATAACAGCACACTTTGCCTTGAGGAGAAAAAACACCGGTCTGGTTTCATCAGAAAGCCCCTCATAATTTCCCTGGCCTTTGCTGATTATGAGATCAGCCGATCGAAAGATTTTTAAAAAATGTTCCGAACACAGGTTTAAAATCGTGCCCGGAGCATCTGTGCCGGAGGAAACGATTTCAGCCACTTCTTCTATCCCGGCATCCAGAGCATCTTGACGGATGGCATCATTGATGATGGGTTTTTCCCGCACAGCATAAATCACCGGTTTTCCCAACTCTTCGATCAGAAGACGGTCAAACACGGTTTCTCCTGCATTATCGGCAAGATAAAGAATCTTTCGAGCCTTCTGCAGCGCAAGGCAAAACGCCTTATAGTGATCGATAGCCAATTCCTGGGACAGAAGAACTTCCAGGTCCTTGTCGAGATCAAAATCTGCGTTGGCACCAAAATCGATAACATTGCCCGCAATGGCCATCCGGATAGCCATCACAAGCCGAGTCTCGGCAGAAGAGATCCGTTTTTTCAACCACGGATACAGAGCAAGAGCCTGTTGGGTGCATTTTTTCTTGATCTTAGCATAGGGATCCAGGATCCCGGTCTTTTCAGAAATAAGACGGTAGGCTTCCCGTCCAATCTCAGGAGGAATGGCTTCTGCATGAATTCGGGAAAGATATTGGCCGAACGCTACAAGGACTTCTTGGATCTTTTGCTCATCCACATTCATCATCCGTGAAGTTTTTATGATTTGATGGAAAAAGCAGGGATAACAATCCAGATAAGTTTTCAATTTTTGATATCCTTCACCATGGTCACGGTTTCGATCTTGTGGGATTCCCCGATCGGGGCGATTTTCACCGTCAAAGAAGAAGAAGGATTCTCATACTGTTTGGCCTGGATATGAAACATCTGGCCTCCTTCTGAGATGGGTCTCCGACTGAAATCGCATTTTTGTATTCATGATATGAAAAACGACCCAGCCATGCAACACAATTTTATCCATCCCCAGCGACTAAAGCAAAGGATATACCTAATGGAAATCTATGATTTCAAGATCGAGTTTCCCAATTATCTCGGCAATGGCACTGATCATTTCTTTGAATATGTTTTCATCCAGATTGCTCCGGCCGAATTTGATATGGGTGGCATCCGTGTAAAGCTCACCCGTTTCTTCATCTGTGACCAGCCATTTGGCATCCAAGTTGATCCATCTCCCCACATACACTTCAGGCCACATATGATAGGCAAAAATACCGTCGCCATACATGATTCCGACAGCCGCTCTCGCAGGAATTCCCACAGCCCGGCACAGCGCAACCGTGATCACGGTGTGCTCTGAACAATCTCCTTCCTTATTTTTCAGAATTTCCTTGGCGGTGGCAAAACCCACATCGTAATTGGCGTTTATTTCCCGACTGACCCACAGGGCTATCCTCTTGGCAGCTCTCCAGGCATTTTGCTCCTCTCCAACGACCTCTAAAGCAGTTGCTTTTATCTCCGGATCGTTTGACTGGCAGAAGCTGGTAGAGCTTAGATTTATCCGGAATTCCTCAGCCCTCACAGGAAAGGATATGGACTCTTCTTCCCGGAATATCTGAGAGACACTCTGAACAACGGAATAATCTTCCTTGCTTTCCAGGAGATGTTGACTCCCATCATCAAAAGGGATTCTTTTAATTGTCTCCTGGGATATTCCCTCCAGCTTAAACGTGACTTCCCTGACTTTCTGGGAATCTTCGAAGATAACATTCGACCATATGATTGTGGAAAAAGCTATGTCCAAGTTTTCTTCAGACATGGCCACAGCCTTGTTTTTGGGCATCCGTAAGGAAATCGTCGTGAGAAAACTCGCTTTCGTGATCGATTTCCAAACGAAGCCCTGTTCATCGATCCATTCGTCCATAACAACCGGAATGATAGAAACCAACTCAGTCTGCACATGCCACAACCGCATTTTTTCCCCCAAGATGAGGACATCTTCCTCCGCTATGACCTCAAACGTGCTGTCTCTTATGGCATAGGAAAGAAGGTCCAATATTGGGAATGTGAATTTTCTTTTGGGTTCCAAATTTCCCTTTTCGATGATTTCCTTCAAGGGAATTCCGAGATAAAACTTCTCGGAATAGGGGATTTCTTTGATTTCTTTTTCACCAGATCTGAACACGATTTTGTCTTCGAGAACCTCTGCTTTGATGACAATCTCGCTCTCTGACATTTTTGTGCGCACAACTGTCTCGACAGGAGTTCCATCTTCTTTGAAAAGAGACTCCTGCGCTGTTTTTATCTCTACTGGAGCTCCCCCCAAACGGGAAATTTTCGTCCATGATTCGCTGAGGAATCTGGTGTATTTTTCTCCTCGTTCGGAAAATACGGTTTCCTGGGCGTAGCTGTACCCCACCTTTACACCCTCCATATAGATCCCCATCCAGTATTCTGAAAGTGTTTTTTCTTCCTGCGGCTCTTCACATATAACATAGGAAAATCCTAGGAACAGACTCAAAATCAGACATGGTCCCAACTTAACGATTTTTCTCAACATTCCTCAAACTCCTTGTCCATTTTTTTTCATTTGAAAACATCTCCCTAGCCTGAATTATACTACAAAACAATAGGAAATGAGATTACCACAGGGAAAAAAGATGTGTTTAAAAAATGACTTTTCTTTGTGTGTTTTCAGAAGAGAGAAGACAGGCTATGGACTTATTCAAGGCATCCAAATCAAGAGGTTTGACAAAAATGTGGCCGATATCAAGACAGGACAACATCTCGGAATCTAAGAGGTCTGGGCAGGCAGAAATTAGAATGACTTTCCCCTTATAGCCTGTTTTCCGGAATTTTGTGATCATTTCCAGTCCATTCAGATTGGGCAACTTCAAATCAGCAATGATAAGGTCAATATCTGTGCCTTTGAAACGTTGCAACGCTTCTTCTGCATTTTTGGCTAGATATACGAGATAATTGGAATTAAGGATCAAAAAAAAGGTTTTTCTAATCGATTCATCGTCATCAACGATCACAACTTTCTTTTTCATCTTCGGTCTCTCCTATCCATGCTCACAAAAAGAAACACTAAGAATATGCAGTTTTTATGCCACCTTTGGGATCGAACATTTTCTAGGGGAAAAACATGGGAATCGGCTCCGATCGGGAGAATCAAGACAAAGAAAGTTTACATGAGGTAAAGTGCATTTACAGCCTAAAGTTCCAGGCCAAACTCCTTGATTTTTTTGTCTAGGGTGGGACGGCTTATCTGCAGAATTTTGCTGGCCTGTGTTTTATTTCCGCCCGTTGTATGCAGGACATGCTGGATGTAATCTTTTTCCACTTCTTTCATCGCAACAAGTTCTCTGGGAACAATTTTTTCCTTTCCGCGCTCGATCGGCAGATTGTGCTCCTGGATAACGTCGCCTTTAGCCAGAATGACGGCCCGTGTCAACGCATTCTCCAGCTCCCTGACATTTCCCGGCCAAGGAAGGCTTTTCAGCAATTTCATCACTGGAGGAGGAACTTTCCCGACATTTTTGCGCAGTTGCCGGTTGATCTTTTCGAGCAAATAGACCACAAGTTCGGGAATATCCTCATTTCTCTCCCGGAGTGCAGGCAAGGCTATCTCGACAACTTTCAAGCGGTAATACAGATCTTCGCGAAATTTTCCCTTCTCCACACGAAGCTCTAAATCTTTATTCGTGGCGGCAATGATTCTGGCTTCGGTCTTCAAAACCCTTTCTCCTCCCACTTTCATGAAATCACGGGTTTCGATGACACGCAGAAGTTTGGATTGCAAATTCACGGAAATATCACCGATCTCATCGAGAAAAAGGGTGCCCTTTCCGGTTATCTCGAATTTGCCCTTTGTCTCGGACACGGCATCCGTAAAGGCTCCTTTGACGTGTCCAAATAGTTCGCTTTCGAGCAATGTGTCCGAGATGGCAGAGCAGTTGATAACGATAAACGGCTCATGACTGTAAGGGCTGTTATAGTGTATAGCCTTGGCCACAAGTTCCTTTCCCGTGCCGCTTTCCCCGCGAATCAAGATGTTCGTCCGGGTATCCGCCACAGAGCCTATCAGCTTGAAGACCTCCCTCATCTTGGGAGAGCGCCCGATGATGTTGTCGATGGTGTACTCTTTCTGTTTTTCTTCGACAAGATAGGTCAGCTTGTCTTCAAGGTTTTGCATCTGGAAAGCCTTCTCAACCGTTAAATCCAGCTCCACAAAATCCAACGGCTTGACCAAGTACTCATAGGCGCCGGATTTGATGGCTTCTACCGTTGTTTTCATGTCATCGTAAGCGGTCATGATCACAACACAGGCGTTTTTATTCCTTATCTTTATCTTGCGCAGGGCCTCAAGCCCATCTATGTCCGGGAGACGGATATCCAAAATTACCAACTCCGGCAAACACTCTGCGTATTTGGCAACACCTTGTTCTCCCTCCTCCGCCAAATGCACTTCGAAATTTCGTCTTGAAAGGTGGGAAGAAAGCGTTTTCCTGATCAATGGATCATCATCGATGATTAGTATGGATTTCATTTTTCCTCTTCACAGGGAATAAGGAGATCAAAACAAGCACCTGATCCCTCATTTTCTATGGTATGAATGGATCCTTTATGCTCCAATATTATCTTCCTGGCATTGGCCAGCCCCAATCCTATTCCCGTGGATTTTGTTGTATAAAAAGGCTCAAAAATATTCTCTTTGTCATTTTTCGGAATCCCAGGACCGTTATCGGATATCCGTATCCTCACTTTTTGCCCTCTCCTTCCTTTCAAAAGGGAAAGAGCAATGGTAATTTTGCCCCCTTTATCCAAGGCTTCGCAAGCATTGTGGAAAATATTGAGAAGAACCTGCCTTATTTTGTCCCCGTCGACCAAAACCTGCGGCAATCTTTCTTGGACCTTTTTGGTTAGTTCGACATCTTTCAATTTCAGGGTATTTCTGATCATTTTGATAGACTCATCGACAATCTGCTCCACAGAAAAATAGTCCAGATGAAGCTCTGAAACACGGGTAAAATTCAACAGTTCTTTGATGAAATTTTCGATATGCCCGATACCTTCCTGGGAGATGTCCAAATGTTCTTTATCGATATCATCCAGGCCTTCACTCTCCATCACCTTCTGGATGTTGAGTTTGACAGAGGTGAGAGGATTCCTGATCTCATGAGCAATGCTCGCAGAGATCCTTCCGATGGAAGCCAGTTTCTCAGCCTGGATAAGCCTTCTGTTGGCCGCCTCCATCCTTTTTCTTGTCAATTGAAGCTGCTGACTCATCTCGTTAAAACTTTTAGCCAGATCCCCAATTTCATCTTGTGAATCGATATTGATCGCCTGGGAAAAATCACCTTTGGATATCTTCACCGTTCCATCCACAAGCTTATCCAGGGGTTTGGTGATCCTTCGGGCCATTAGGGCTGCACCTCCTACCCCAATAAGCAATCCGGAACATCCGATAAGGATCAGTATCAACCGCGTTTTAAGCTCCTCGGCTCGCATTTCCTCCACAGACAGACCGATCTTGATCGATCCGAACTTCGTGGGAGATCCCTCCACATAGATCGGCACCTCTATTTCCATGACTCTCAGATATCGTCCTAATTTCTCTTCGACCGCGATATTTTTCGTCTCCAAAAAATAATCGCCTTTTTTCGCCTTCGGATCCAGTTTGCTGTCCGCATAGATGCTGTAATAGTTTTTGATGAATTCGTTCGCTGCGAAGGGTTTGAGGTTTTGATCATAAAAGATGACATAAATCAGATTTTTATCGATTCTTTTTTCGAGATCCTCCTTAACACCCTCGGAATCACCGATAATAAATAGATATTGATTGAACTGAGCGATATATTCTGCAGTTAGAATGCCCCGATCTTTCTGCTCCTCGAAAATCGCCCGGACCTCCCTATGCTCAATTAAAAACAGAACAAGGACAACAAGCCCACCCAGCAGGGCTGTGACATATATCATGAATCTTGTTCTTAGTGGCATATGCAAGTTAACCTTTTTTTCTAGCCTGGTTTATTCATAATAACTGCCTCGCCACCGCCTTATTGTTGGGGCGGGGCAGGTCGCCCTGAATTATCCAGGCTATCGTTTAAGCCAAATCTTTTAGGTATCTAAATAATACATGCCTAAATTAGGAACCGCAACCCCCCGGATACGGGAGTATGCATCTCTATTGCCGTGATATATGGTGCTTTTGGTATCACGGAAATGGAGATGTTTCTGTTAACGAATAGCGCTCAGGTTCAGAGGGACGTTATTGTAAAAATATTTTACAGAAACGATATTATTGGGTTACTGTTTTGCTGAATTCTCGACCTCACGAAAAACGCGCATCAGGTTTCCACCCCAGATCTTCTGGATATCCTCATCGGAATAACCTCGGCGGACAAGCTCTTCGGTGATACGGGGCATATCGGAGACATCATCGCATCCGTCAACACCTCCCCCACCGTCAAAATCTGTCCCGATCCCGACGTAATCCACACCTACTAAATCCACCACATGATCGATATGGTCGATAATGTCCTTTACCGCGGCTCTTTCTTCCGGGAACTTTTCCCTGATCGCCATGTACTCCTCACGCCATTTTTTTCGTGTTTCTGCATCACTGATGTCACTCCTTGAACCGTATTTCTCCTCAAGTTGGGCCATGGCTGCATCCCTCTCTGGATTGGGTTCTGGTGTTTTGACAAAGCTCGAGACAAAACAGATCTGGATCACACCTCCGTTTTCTGCCAAGGCTTTGAGCATCTCATCCGTGAGGTTTCGTGGATGGTGGCAGACAGCCCGGACACTGGAGTGGGAGGCAATGACAGGAACTTTGGTTGTCTGAAGAATATCAAAAAAAGATTTATCCGAAACATGAGAGACATCCACCATGATGCCCAAGCGGTTGCATTCGGAAACAACCTCCTTGCCAAAATCTGTCAAGCCGTTATCCTCGGGATTTCGTCTTTCAAAGGATGAGTCACAAATATCATTGTCACCACCGTGACAAAGGGTAATATATCGAACTCCTCTATCATAAAAATATTTAACCAGCTCAAGATCTTTCCCGATCGGGTAACCATTTTCCATGCCGATGAAAGCGGCCCTCTTCCCCAACTTCTCCAGCCGGTAGGCATCATCTGGTGTCGTGGCAATTTCCACAAGGTCGGGATGGTCCTTTTCCATCTTATAAAGGGCCTCGAGCAAACGGTCTGCTCTCCCCTTGGCACGAACATACCCTTCAGGTGTTCGTTCTCCCTGCCCCACAAAAACAGCGAAAAATTCCGCATCCAATCCACCCTCTTTCATCCGAGGAAGGTCGATGCAACCGCTGGATCTTTCTTCAGGATCATGCCACTCGCCGATAATCCATCCCTCTCGAAGCAAGCGGGAAGGGGTATCGGCATGGGTGTCAACCGTCAATGCCCTTTGATGAATATCCTTTGCCCGGACGAGGAGATCCTCCTCATCCACCTGTGAAGAACAAGAGAACATAGAAAAGCCAAAGGCCAAAAAAACCAATCCTGTGACAAAATGTCTTCCTTTCATTTATTTATCTCCTTAATGATTAAATGTTCATTGACATGAATTATCCAAATTAACTGCTTACTTTATAAAAAAAAAAAGATAAATTCAAATTTAAGATTTTTTTAGCATCTTTATTTCCGTAATATATGGTGCTTTTTGGGATGATTGAAGCGACCATTGAAGATTTAGCCTTCACGATCCGTTTTTCGAGGGAAACAATTTGGGGACGTTCCCAAATTGTCGGCGAGGATGTATTGAGCACGACAAAAATCTTCTAAGGAGCAAAACCATTCCTAAAAGCGTATATAAAGGCTTTTGGTATCACGGAAATGGAGATGCTTCCTTTTTTCATTGTTTTCGGTATCGATATGACGGCACGAATCGCATATATCTGTTTAATCTGGATAATTTATAAACTATCCAGGTTAATAGTTGCTTTTCAATTTTTAAGGACATAAAAATCCCTCTTCCTTTCTTTATCCTGATATATTCTGAAATCGATAACCTTGTATTTACGCTCCAAAAGTTTTTGGAACACCTCTCGCGTTGCCAGCCGCCAATCCAGCGGGATTTTACGAACGCCTTCGTCGGGCACATCAGTCTCTTTAAGCATCCTGTAGAAATCAAACGGGATCTCTATCAGTGCATATTCTTGATTCCAGTCAGTCCTGATATCTGCGACAATCTCAAGCCTGACAGGGCCGCTGCGACCCTGGACTTCGGATATTTCCGACCGAATCACAAGGTGGTCCGAGTTAACGAGACCTTGGAGATCATAGGGGGGTCGCCGGATGTCTCCCATTAAATTCCACGAGACAAACAGTCTGTCGCTGGGAACATCGACCCTGTTCAACTCTCCTCCAAAATCTTGATAATAGGCTGCTCTATACTCGACGATATCCATCCCAAATCGATGGAGGTTCCGGTAGGCATTTACTCCAGTCAACGGATCATAGGTACAGGTAATGTTCCCGACTCCACACACCTTGAGAACCACCTTTTTCTGGAACAACTTGATCAATACACCCAAACCCAAGTCTTGGTAGCCTTTCTTTACAGCCAAGTATTTGGAATAAAAGATGAAATTCGCCAAGGACCGGAAACCCAATTCTTTATCCCTAACGCCCACAAAGCCATATGAAAAACCCACAAAGTGATCCCGATCTTTCGGGAACCTGCCTTTTTCATCCTCCACAAAAACTCCCGTTAGAATGGTGCTCCCTCTGTCGAAGTAATTTTCGCTGCGCATATTCCGGACGCTAGCCATTTGATCACCAGGATCTTTCCAGATTTCCTGTCTCAAATCCTCATACTTTTGGTAATCATACATATCCTGGGACGTTTCTACGAAAAACAGGTATTTTTTCCCTTTGATAACGTGTATGGTGTCTAAATTTTTCATGACTGGGAGCTTTTTTTTTCCATCAGTTCCAAAGTCATTCTAACGAAACAACTCATAGGGGTCAAATCTTGACAATGTTTGACCCCACCGAATGTTTGGTATATTGTTATTATTTTCATGATATGCAAAAAATCCGTTCAAAGAACAAAAGGAGCGATCCCCCCCCTGCCCAAAACCATCCGTCTGCTAAAGTTCTCAGAGATAGAGATGAGAGATGAATCCGGCAAGTAACGAGGAATCAAAATATCCTCCTTGGATAAAAACCTTTCTTTTTGCTCTACAGATCTCGTTTGTTTTGACCTTGCTGGTTGTATGGGCTACCTCGAAGAGCCTTCAAGAAAGCAAAAACCTGTGGGTGCTCTTTTTCTACAGCTTTCCATCCGAGTTCCTTATCGCGACTGTTCCTCATGAGCCTGCCCTGTTGTATTTCGGAAAATTCTACCATCCTCTAACAGTCGCTCTCGTTGCCATTCCCAGCACGCTGTTTACCGAAATGCTGAATTACTCTGCCTTCAAATATATAACTGACTTGAAAATCTTTACAAAACTGCGGGAAAAAAAGGCCGTACAAAAAACGGTCCAATTTTTCAAAAAAGCCCCTTTTTTAACCCTATGGGTTGCAGGAATCACTCCGATCCCGTTTTATCCTCTGCGTTTTTTGGTTGTACTCGCCCGATATCCCTTTCTTAAGTACATCTTAGCTGTTTTTCTCTCCCGTTTTCCGAGATTTATCATCCTAGCGTATGTCGGGTACAAGATACAAATCTCTGATTATTTGCTGATTGCTCTGTTTGTTATCTTGATAGCCATCGCAAATATATCCATCCTGCAGAGTTTGCGAACTCAAAAAAGGAAAGGAACGCCCAATGCCACCTAAAGCCCTTATCACCGGAGCCACAGGGTTTATCGGGAGTCACTTGTTGGAAACTCTAGTAGAAAAAAAATGGGACATCACCTGTTTAGCCAGACCGCAAAGCCAAACAGGCGTGATTGAAAAAATGCCTGTGCGTATCCATCGAGGCCACCTAGACAATCAAGATGTGCTGGAGAGTGCAGTGGAGGGCCAGGATTACATATTCCATCTGGCAGCCCGGATTCGACCTGCTCCTCCTGAAGTCTACGATAGGGCTAATCACAGATTGACCAGAGACCTGGCTAACGCCTGTCTCCGCAAAAATCAAGATATCAAACGTTTTGTGTACATCTCCTCCATCTCCGTTGCTGGCCCGACTCCCCCTGGGCAGCATTTCGATGAAACTAACCCGCCCAATCCTGCTTCCGAATACGGCCGGACAAAGCTCAAGGGAGAACAAGCGCTAATGGAAATTTGGGACAAGCTCCCCTCAACCATTATCCGCCCTCCGAACGTATACGGAGCCAGGCAACAAGAGACCGAAATCTTGATCAGGCTCATTCGCAAGCATATCGCACCTCTCTTAAAGGAGGAGGAAAAATCCACAAGCCTGATTTACATCAAGGATTTAATCCGGGGTATCCTTCTGGCTACGGAATCCCCCGAGGCCCAAAGCCAAACCTACTACTTGACCGATGAGGAAGGATATTCATGGAGAGAAATTATTCTCACCCTTAAGAAAATCGTGTTGGGCAATTCCTTTTATCTCCCGATCCCCGAAAATTTCATTTATTCCTTGGCCTGGTTTGCGGACATGCTCCGGGCTGCTGGATTTAAAAATCTCTATTTCGGACGCAAAGTTTGGAATGCCATGGCAAAATCTCGGTGGCTTTTTTCCTCATCTAAGGCAGGAAAAGAATTGTCCTTCCGGCCGCATTACAAATTAGACGCTGGATTCAAAGATATGCTCGGTCTCCGCGAATAAATCGATTATTTCTGTTTACGAAGATATGAATTTCTGTCAAAATATAAATTAATCCCTTTTCTTTTGAAACAAAAAAGCATGCAAAAATATGAACAGTCCTCTTCGAGCGAAAAAAAGCTAGCCTGCATCATCAATCCCAGTGCCGCCAATAAAAAGTGGAAGAGGCGAAAACTCTTGAGAAGATACATCCAGAAAAATTTACCCGGACAGATTATCGACTCCCATGAAGACAAAGCCACCACAATCCAAGCGGCCAAACAATTATGCGAAGACCACGATATCATTGTGGCCGCAGGGGGCGATGGTACGATTGCCGATGTTATCCAAGGGATAATCCAATGCCAAAACCGAAAAAATGTTGTTTTGGGAATTATACCTCTAGGCAGCGGGAATGCCTTCCGACAATCCTTGGGAATTCCCAAGAATGTGAAAAAGGCGATTCAATGCATCAAGGGAGGCAAAACACAGGAAATCGACCTCCTCGAAATAGAAGGGACATGGGCCGCTTTCGGGAGTATAGGTGCCAGCGCCCAGATAACCCAAGAAAAACTCAAAAAAGATATTCCCGGTTTTTGGGGTCACATCTATGCGGCAAAGATCATGCCGAAGCTGTCGATGAAACAACAAGAGGTGGAATTGATCGATGGGGTAGACGATTCTGGAAAGCGTTTCGAACAAATGAAGCTGAACCTCAAGGCACTGGATTGCGTGGTTGCCAAATCAAAATATTTCGGATATGGATGGAGAGCCGCCCCAAAGGCAAAGCTGGATGATGGCTATGTGGATGTCTCTTTTTTCGAAATGACTGGTCTCAAATATTCGCTTCTTTTCCCGCTCATCTATCTCGGCCTTCTCCAGAAGACACAGAAACACTTCAAAGCCAAAAAAATCATCTTCAAGGGCAAAAATCTCACTATGCAGTATCATGGAGAATTGTGGGGGATAAAAGACAAAATCGAAGTGACCGTTCTTCCTCAGGCCTTGAGAATCATCGTATCCGGAAAATAAGTCCCTTTCTTTTTAGTTTTGCAAAGAATCTTTCGCTTGCGAGACCAGAGTTTTGACAGCCTCGAGTAAAGTCGGAGCATTATATACGTAGCCATCTTTGATCATCCACTTGGTCCCACCTTTTTTCACAAGCTTTCCCTGCTCCAGCTCCATAACTCCTGTGGGATAAAGATACTTTAGGTTTTTCAAAGGATTTCCATCCACAAAGATGATATCTGCCAGGTACCCATTCCGGATCCGGCCGAGTGCCTTTTCCTGTACGGAATGAATTGTATTTCCCCTCAGGATAATATCCATTGGACCACGCGGAGGTGTTCCCTTCCCGAAAGGAAAAAACACATGCCGGTGGGACGATGGGACACACCAGCCAGATCAACACCCACAACCGAGAATTTGGGCAGCTCTATTTTTCAGATTTTTCCGAAGACACGGCTGCTTCGTGGAGGCTGTAGATGGCCACATGGGGAAAGGCACGACCTCTCAGCTTCTCAATCCCTTCCTTTGACTGGTATTCCTCGATGTCCTGCAAAAGCGGAACATTGTTTGCCAGCCTGTCATAGATGTCGGCAAGAGCAATGATGCTGCTTCCGATCGGGATTTTATCGAGATCTTTGTCCAAGATGTGGGCCTCCTGGACGTAGTGAAGGTAATAATTGTAAAGAATAGGCTCCACTTCCTTCAAAATAGAGGCTGTGGATATAAGCATCACGTTTTCTCTATCGCTCAAATGACCCTCCGATGGTTCCGTCTCTGCCGCCATAAAGTCAACCACTTCACCAAAAAACGGAAGGCTGGACCGAAGGTCACCTGCTTCATACAGCAAAGAAGCAGATTTGATGTTTTCGGCCTCTCTCTTTTCTAAACCTGCCGCTTCCGCCATCTTCCCAGCAAGGAAAGCCACACGCAGAGAGCGAGGCTTCACATCATCGGCAACCTCCATGTATTTGAGCAAAATTTCCAGACTCCCGAAGTATGAACGCCTTAGGTTGCGTATTTTGCTTTCCCTTTGTTCGGAAACGTTTCCTATGATCGCACCTGTCAGAATCAGGAAGCCTCCCCAAGTGATTAGGTTGATAGCCGAATCGAGAGAGAGACCAGGGCCTGTACCAAACAACAATTTAAAAAACAGAAGATACAAAACCATAAGAAGTATGCACAAAATGCCGGTCAGCACGGCACTTTTTTTACCCAGAAAATAACCCGAAAGAATCACTGGCAGGAAGAAAAAATTGAGAAAGGAAAATTTATAGTGGACAAGAAAGGCAATGACAAGGATTCCCACAAGTATCAAAATGATCAGTGAAACTTCGAAGTGCTTGAGGACAAATTCCTTGATTTTGTTCATCCTCACTCCCTTAATACGAGATTTCACCCCACCGTGATTCCCCGCCTTAGGGCGTTCAAACAACGGGTAACATTTATACCATCAGGGGAAATTTAAGTCAACTTGAATATGCTATAATTAATTGTTAGCCTGAATTTTTCAATTTCTGGAGGATACATGAACAAAATCGGAATCGGGATTGGAATGATGGTCCTGATCTTTGTCCTATCAGCCTGTTCCCCTCATTTTCATCTTGACTTTATGGGCAAAGAACAAATACAGGAAGTTGTGCTGCTCAAAAGCCGCGTGAAAGAAAAAATACTTCTTTTGGACATATCAGGCGTGATCGTTTCCTCGATGAAACCGGGTGTCTTCGACAAGGAAGGAGACATTCTGTCCCAAGTCTATTACAGATTAAAAAAGGCTTCTGAGGATAACATGGTGAAAGGGATCATTCTGAGATTGGACACACCGGGTGGCGAAGTCACTGCCAGCGATATTATTTATCATGAAATTCTGAATTTCAAAAAAAGGACAGGTATCCCGGTGCTGGCGTTGATGATGGGACTGACCGCCTCCGGCGGGTATTACATCGCATCGGCCTGCGATCTTCTGATCGCCCATCCATCCACCCTGACTGGAAGTATCGGCGTCATCTCCCTTTTTCCCAATCTTGAGGGACTTTTTGAAAAAGTCGGGATCCAAGTCCACGTCATAAAATCCGGAGAACTCAAGGACTCGGGAAGTGTTTTTCGCCAAATGACCCCTGAGGAAAGCGATGTATTCCAGAAAATCGTCGATGAATATCACAAAAACTTCCAGGATGTTGTGTATGAAAACAGAAAAGATCATCTTTCGCTGGAAGACTTGAAAAAAATAGCTGATGGACGAGTGATGACGGCATCACAAGCTCTTAAGGCCAAGTTGATCGACGAAATCGGATATTTTGATAAGGCCCTCAAAATTATCCTTGACCTTGCATCCCTTCCAGAAGCCAACGTGGTTTCGTACACCTATTTTCCCAATAGAAAAACCAATATTTATTCCACATTTCTCAAGAGTGAGTCTCTGTTGGAAAGCACCAGCCTCAGCGAAGTGGCTCAATCTTTAAAGAGCGGTTTTTATTATCTCTGGCATCCCCAGTTGTACGATTGAACCGAAGTTCTTAACCTGGATTAATCCGCCCCTTCTATTTTGACCAGGTATTCAAAAGTTGGGGCATCGACCATATGGGCTTTTACCGAACATTTATCCACAGACCTTATAATTGCATTTGTGTATTTATCGGGAAATTCAGGCGGAAGCTGAATTTTAAAGTTGATCTTTTCGATCATTTTTCTTTCTTTGTTTTTTTGCACATGCATCGAAACAGTAATCTGATCCGTTCGATATCCTCTGCTTTGGCAAAAGGCATGAACATAGAATCCGACGCACGTCGCAATAGATCCCAAAAAAAGGTCAAACGGCGCGGGAGCCGTTCCCTCGCCACCAGCATAGACGGGTTGGTCTGTTTTTATCAGGAAACCTTTGTACTCAGCATCTACACGCTTTCCTCCTGGAAAAGTGATTTTTAAAGCTCGCATGTGTTCACTCCTTTCAATCACCTGCTGGATTATTCATAGCAACAAAAAATTATTCCTGAGAATTCTTCTGAAGTCAAGACAAGCGGCCAATTCCTTTGGAAAATAACGCAAGAAGAAGCCTTCTGTTTTTCTCCGTAATACTGATTTTCCCAAACAAATCATAAATCATCTCTGTCGTGT
>CAYPGQ010000076.1:0-20251 GCA_964410125.1 uncultured Eubacteriales bacterium
AGATAATCTCAGGATTTGCCTGATAAAAAGCCACATCCCCGATCGAGGCTGCTCCATAGGTGTCAAAAATCGGTTCCCATGTGGTGCCGGAGTTTACGGATTTCCAGACACCTCCCGATGCTGATCCGATAAGCACGGTTGTAAAATCCTTGTCCAGGGCTTCGATGTCAGATACTCGGCCGGACATGTTTGCCGGGCCGATGTTGCGCCATTTGAAGGCTTTGGCTATGCCCGCGTCGTCCATTTGGGCATGGATAGGTCTGGGCGCGGAAATGATGAGCAAGATGCTAAAAATACTCAGAATCACAGCCAATGGTTTTTTTCCGTTTTTCATAAACTTCCTCCTCTTATTATTTTGATTTTGATCGGAAATATAGACATGATATACAAAATGGGCCATTATATACAAAAAAAAGAAAAAATAAAAAAGTTTCGCTATTGGGGATGAGCGGGCCGATCGACTCGCACGAATGCGCCAGGGGCAATATACCTGTGTGCCATTTCAATGTAGAGTTTTTTGCCATAGCTCCAAAACTCCTTCTGCTTTTCATCCACTTCACCAACGACTCTAACCGGGACTCCTACTGCCACGCGGCCGTCAGGCACATGCTGGGAATTTTTGACAAGGCCCATTTCCCCGATAATCACCCATTCGCCTACAATGCTATAATCGCTGATTGTGGCTCTCATTCCTATCACAGCATAATCTTTTATCTGTGCATTATGGATCATAGCTCCGTGTCCTACCGTCACAAAGCGTCCGAATATTGTGCGGTCATCCGGCCGGGCATGTACGATGGCGCCTTCCTCGATGGCCGTTCCTTCACCGACAACGATCGTCCCATAATCTCCCCGGAGAATCACGCCATGGCCGATGTAGGCATCCTTGCCGATTTGCACGTCGCCGATGACAAGGGCGGACTCGGCGACAAAAGAGCCTTGGCCCACTTGTGGTTTTAATCCTTCAAATTGATACAAAGCCATTTTAATCTCCAGAATAAAGCCGGATTTATTTTTTTTGTCTCATCGTCACTTTTCGCACCCCTTCTACCTGCCGAAAATTGGCCCCCTGGCTTATGCTTTTGAGGGTTTGATTTCGGTCGATGACGATAGAACCCGATAGAACGTCGAACCCATAATCGAACAAAACTGGGGATAAAGGAGTGCTCGGACCAAGCAATATCTTGACGGCATCCGGCGCTGTGAGGCTCAGGATGCTCCCTAAGGAGTGGTTGATCAGTGTTGTGCTTGATATTGCGACGACATCTGCCTGTGGGAGGAGAGACTCGATTTCTTTGCCGGTGATGTCCCCGGGCCGGCCGCGTCCCGGGAGTTCGAAGACCCACAATTTCTGCGCCTCGGCCCGCAGCCGTTTAACAAAAGGGAAATGCCCTATAACCGCGATTTTTTTTCCTGAAGCCTTAGAGCGGATTTCTTCTTCTGCATTCAAGTCCACACACAAGGATTCATCGATAGGCACCACTGAATTGATCGCGGCCATGCCGATTGCAGCCTCCAGGATTCGCGAAGATAGGGAGAGTTTGGCCAATGCTTTTACTCCTGATGGGAGAAGATGCCCCGCGGATTCTACCTGCGGTCCTTCAGAAGGCGGGATGGAAAAAGCCATGGTGGAGGCAAGGCCACAGCGAAGGGAACAGACCGCTGTCCAAAAAACACACATGCGAATATCCGATACGTCATAATCTGCTTTTACTGAAAACAGGATGTCTTTTAATATCTCGTGGCTTTTTTTCATTGTTTCTTTTTTATCCCTGAAAAAAGCTTATATCACAGGAAAATATTACCGTCAATTCACCATTTTCTAATAGGTTCTCTTCCATATTGTGTTGGCATAATTTTAAGAGTGTTCCAAATCCATCAAGCATGCCCTCTGCTCTAGTTCGGATCTTTAACGCCATTCCCTCACCGCCCTTCTCGGCGGCTCTGAACTGTGCACGTTAACACCCAACCTCTTTCACTCTATCCTCTGTTCCCCTGATTGCCCGCATCCCTGATCCTTTGGCAAAGTCGTGCTCAATACAACATCGCCGACAATTTGGGGACGTCCCCAAATTGCTGCCCTCGAAGAACGATTTGTGAAGGCTAGATCCTCAATGGCGCTGCGGACATACCTTTTTTTTCAACATTTAAAGAGTCATCTAATCCCCAATTTCCTGGCGGATTTGAAGCATGATGTTTCTCGTCTGCTTCTAAAATTCCTATCTCAAAAAGCTCTCTTACCTCAGGTGAATAAGTAAATTCAAGTCCTCTGTACTCGTAGACTTTCCCTTGCTTTTCCACCCTGTTATAAACCGTAGAAATTTTAAATGTCAATAATTTAATCAGGTCTTTCTTCTGTTCATCGCTTGAATTCTTGAGAATTTTGCCCCAATTTTTCATAGCATCTAGAACTTCAATGCTTTTGCTGATTTTATCATCAAAGTGCTCTTTTTCTTCCTCAAGCTCAGATAAGCGATCCTTTATTTCCTCTTGCCGCTCACGTATCTTCTCACTTCGGGTCTTGAAAAATTCAGCATCAATAATTTCTTCACAATAGTCGATGTACATTTTATCAAGAGCATTTTCGTTTTTGGTTTGTTCCGATCTCAGCATTTTGATTTCGTGAAGGATAAAATCTTTTGTTTCGTCCTTGAAAATAACCTCTTTCACTTTTTTCCAATGCGAGGTGTTAAACTTTATGAGACTAAATTCATCCATCAGCATTCGTTCGATTTCTTCACCTCTAAATGATGGCGTTGCGCAACGTTTTTCCGTACCATCTGCTGAAATATAAGGCCCATGAGTACAAAGATAATATTCGTATTTGTACTTTTCGCTTTGCTGTCCTTTCTTTGAATCCCATTCAATTCTTCTGTCAAAACGAGTGCCATAAATTTTACGTCCACACTTGCCACAGACCATTAAGTCGTTAAATCTGAAATTGAGTTTTTTAGTACGGAAATTCTTTTGATTGTTCATCAAAATAGCTTGATTCTTTTCCCAAGTTTTCTTGCTGATAAGAGGTTCAAAGCTTGTCGTTTTGTTCTTGTAGATTTTTTGCTTACCATCATCAATCCAAGGATGACTCCATACAAAATCACCATAATAAAAACAACTTTTTATAAGCTTTCCCAGCTGAGGACGAGAGAGTGCGTTGTTTGTCGTTTTTGTCTTTAATCCTAAGTCCTTAGCAAGTCGGACTGCTTGCTGGAGAGAGAATTTTCCAGTGCTGAAAGTCTCTAGAAATTTCTTCATGATTGGAGCATCATCAGTCCAAACTATTTCGGGAGGCTTGCCAGCACGAGTCTTAGCGATAGATCTGTAACCTATTGGTGGGAGTCCTGGATATTCGTTGCGCTCTAACTTTTTATTCAAACCTCTCAATACTCTTTTTCTTGTTTTCTTTGATTCGTTATCTGCCACATCAACTTTTATATTATGAAAAAGTTCCTCGTCGTCTGAATCAAATTCAGGAATGGATTGTCTAGCATCAATGATAAAAACATTCAGACCATGCTTCTTGAGATACTTTCTTGCTTCCATATCCATATTCCTATTTCGTGTCCAACGATCAACTTCTGAAATTAGGATTAGCTTGATCCCATTTTCGATACAGTATTTGAAAACATTCCATAAATGCTTGCGCTCCTCATCACTAGCACTTTCGGAAAATTTGAAGACCTTGACCAAATCATGGCCGTTGTTCTTTATCCACTGCTGGATATAATCCTCCTGAGCATCCAAGCTCAGTCCCATTTTTTCCTGTTTTTTAGAACTGACTCGGCAATAGCCAACTGCTAATTGATTATTCATTATATCCTCCTTTTTAGTTCCCTTTTGGCTTGCATTAATAGCTGCAAGCTTATGACAGCCCCATGTTGGCCCGTGGGCCACTGTTTAGTACCGTTGGTACTCATAATATAGCCTCTTATTACAGATAAGCTGCAAATATTTCCGCAGATTCCTGGGCTTGGTTTTCAAACACGATTTGTTCGAAATAAATCTGAGTTGAATTTATGCTACGATGCCTCAACCAAATCATCACCTCAATGGCCGATTTGCCATTTCGGGCATGAGTTATCCCACAGGAATGTCTTAATGAATGGACACTAAAATCGGAATTCAATCCTGCTTTTTCAGCATAGACTTTAAACCGATATTTGACGACTTGCGATGAGATCGATTCATCCCATCGTCTTGGATGAGGAAAGAGATAAGGATTTTTCCGGTCGGCTTTTTTGTTCCTTTGTTTTAGATAAGCATTCAGTCGTTCGCTAAGTCTTCCATTCAGATCATAAGTCCTGCTTCGGCCATTTTTTAACGCTTGAATTCTGATCTGATGAGACTCCAAATTTAAATCCTTGAGTTCGACTTGCGAACATTCGGAGACTCTCAATCCCAAAAATAATACAAGCCGAAAAAGGAGAATATCCCTTCGATCTTTTGACCTATCTACAGTTTTGAAAAATTGCTTCAATTCCTCATCGTTCAAATATTTTAAGCCAAATTTTTTAGTTCCTAATGGTCTTGCCATGTTTAGCCTCCTTAAATATATTCTCGGACAAAGGCAATAAATTCATCTCTACAAAATCCTTTTTTACTGCATTGTTGAGATTCTTAACAGCCTCTATAAACTCACGCCAAATTCTATGAAAATAACCATCATCAACAGGATTGAAAGAAATACTGGAGTGTTCGATGATTTCAACAAGATCATTTAAATTGCCTGTTGTCTCTTTGAGCTGTTCTATGGTTTCCTCATATTTATTTTTCAAAATGATTGCCTCGTATTCATTGTTCAAAGAGGATTTTGCTCTTGCTACTCTTTTTCGCTTTTGCTTCTTTCTTTCTTGTTCTCTGTTTCTAAATCCTTCTCGCCCAACCGTGCCTGTGGCACTAAGGAAACTTATTTCAGTATTTGAATTAACAAGGTTGATAATCTCTTTTTGATCCTCTATGGATTCTTCATACAAATCATAAATATCGTCCTTGTTATATCGTCTTCTCCCATCCACTGGGACCAATACTTGCCGTCTAAATTTGTCACCATGTTCAGTCACAAGATCATCTAATTTCTCAGCAAATTTAGCGTCCTTGGTGATTGTTGAAGTGGAGACCATGTGTTCCTTTGCCAATATTTCAGCAGTATTTTTCAAGTTATCGATTTTATACTTTGATTTCCTGTCGCCACCCCAACCATTTTTTCTGAGATTGTAGAGCTTCCCCCGTATATAACTTTTTTGTTCCCGAGTGAGATTTCGTCTCCCAAATTGATATCCAATTATCGCCTCCATGGCCTCTTTTTCACTTTGGAAATCTACCTCTCCGATTTGAAATTCAATGTTGTGCTTTTTACAAATTTTGTAACGATGGTGTCCATCAATCAGGATATCCTTTCCTTTCCAGACAAGTAGTGGATCTCTACAGCCTTCTTTCTTGATACTCTCTTCAAGGAAAATATATTCCTCCTTGCTGAGTGGGGTGAGAAACTCCTTAAATTTGATCTTCAATGATAGATTCATAACTTTTCTCCTTAGTAGACTCCCCAATCCCAACTTGACAAATAACCAATCCCATCATCTCTTTCTGTCCTTTTGCCCTTCATCTTCAAACAATAATCTAAGACTGATTGTCTATCTGGCAATCCCTTTATTATGGTTCTCCCATACAGCGGACAAACTCTTTTGGATTCTGAATCCCACCGCAGAGCCATCAAGAGATAAAAATCTATTCCTATCCTGGAATGAATCTCTGCAATCAATACTTTATCATTCAAAGTGAGAATTTCTATCGCAGCTTCAATTGCGTCTTCATATGTCAATTCATAGAAAATGGCGATCGTTCTCTTTCTATGATTCCTGTGAAAAGCACCAGCCACGATCTTAAATTCTTTCATTTGTCCTCCTGTGATTTAATTCATTTCTCTCTCATTCCAATATTAAGGATCTCAAAACTCGTTTGGCGTCCCGAACCAAGTTGCAAGGCTCTCTAAGGCCCATCCTGGGCTGTGGGCAACGTCTTTAATAGGTTGGCCCTTACCTAAAACGCCTCGTTTTACCATCACGCTTCCTCAATAACATCCATCGGATCAACGATATGGTGATAAACGTTTTCGTAGACATCGTAGTGTCGGACAAGAAGATAATTATCAGGACATTCACTAGCCTCTTTCGGCCAACGCTTCCTGATATCCGCACCAAAACCTATGATTGTCCCCACAAGCTCAACGAATTTTCCGCTGATGACATTGAGATAGGAAAATTTGATGACCTGGTCGGTCTTGAATTTGTTCTTTTTCATCTTCTTTCCCCAGCCTCTTCTTCAGTTTCTTCGCCGATTAATTCTCGTAGTTCTTTGATCGTGTCATCGAAGTTAATCATTGATCCACGACTTAACCATTCATGGTCGTTTGTAAGATTAGTGATCGTATTTGGCAACCAATAGGATGTTGCTCTTTGAGTTATCATTCCATGATCGTACAGCTGTCGGATAATTGATCGCATATCGTAAAGCTTTTCTACGACTGAATCCCTTAATTCTAAAAGCTCTCTAATGCCCTCTTGAATCTCTGATTTTTCTCTCATTGTTTCCTCCTTATAAAAAAAGGGATGGGGAGGTCTTCCCAAAAAATTCGTAGGGCAACGGATTTAATGGTGTGAAAGAGTCTCCCCTCCCCATAATTGTTGATTTGATTTTCCGTTGCCCTAAGTTGTTCATTCTAATACAAATATAAGTCATCCAATCGCAAATGTAAAGCTTTATTTTATCTTTTTTAGGTTGTTTATATTTAGGATCTATGCGAAATGTCGAATTCGAAGCATAAATTGCTTATTGACATTACCATATTGACAGAATAACATAAATATGGTATTTAATTTACAATAAAGGGCTTCTGCAGTGGAAAATAAAGACTCAGAAAAAACCACAAAAACTACATTTTATTTACCCGAAGATCTTCATGCTAAGTTAAAAATCCAAGCCGTAAAATCGCGAACATCAATGACTAAAATAATAATTCAAGCACTTAAAAGGGAATTAAAAAGGTTGACTAATAAAAGTCTTGATAAAAATTGATTTCTTAAGTTAATAATAGAGAGGGATTATATATGGGTTTTCAAAACAAGAGGCTCTTTGAAGTAATTCAATCAACCCGCAGAGTAGATGGATTAACTCATAATTTCTATAAATATCCTGCAAGATTCTCGCCAGATTTTGCTCGAGAAATTATTCTAGAATTTACTGAAAAAGGAGATTGCGTCCTCGATGCTTTTATGGGTGGAGGCACAACCATCGTAGAGGCCATCGCCAACGGACGAAGAGCATTAGGAGTAGATATTAATCCCATATCTCTATTCGTAACAAGAGCAAAAACTACTCCTCTTAGTAATCAGGATAAAGATAAGATAATCAATTGGGCACAGTCACTCAAGTTTGAAGAAGCATTTTCTTGCGTCTCAATGGAAGATGATACAAGGCTAAGAAATCTGCCAAATAACATAAAAAACTTATTAAGATATTTAGTATCATCAATTGATAACCTTGAGTTTCCAAGACAGAAGCATTTTGCTCGTTGTGCATTATTGCAGCTCGGTTCCTGGGCAATCGATTGTCGTAAAAGCATACCTCAAATTAATGATTGGAAGGGACAGTTTATTAAAATTATAAAGGAAATGCTAAATGGCCTGGATGACTTAGTAGAATATGCGAGATGTAATAATACCTCTAAAAACAAGATTACAGGCCAAAGATTACTTTTTCAGGGAACAATAAACAAAGCCGTTAGAAACAAAGATTTTGCCAAATTTTCATTAAAACCCAAGCTATTATTAACATCTCCACCGTATCCCGGTGTGCACATCCTGTATCATCGCTGGCAAGTAGGAGGACGGCGTGAAACGCCTGCTCCTTTCTGGATCACAAATCAATGGGATGGGCATGGTGGATCACATTACACGCTTGGCAGTCGATCTATATCTGGACTAAAAAACTATTTTTTAAAACTAGAGAATATATTTTGGCATCTTCGACAATTTATTGATCCTGATGCGTTGGTTGTTCAGCTAGTTGCATTTACAAATCCTGATTCTCAAGTACCATCTTTTCTTAAGTCGATGAGGTCTTCTAGATTTGAGGAGATTACTCCGTTAAAATATATGGGTGAAAAACGTCCTATACGAGAAGTGCCAAATAGAAAATGGTACACATATTCTTCAGATAACAATTCAGCGAGCCAGGAGATTCTCTTTTTTCACAGGCCTCGATAAAGACCTCAACATCATTCTATTCAAGATACAGAAATTATTGTAAGATTTTATTCATCATCACCCATCAAGCTCCCTTTTGAAATATGTTCCTCTGATAATCCTCCTAAGGATTCGATTAGCGGCAACAGCACAGGAGCTATAGCAGAAGATGTCTGATATACTTGTTGTTCTAAGGTAATTTCGTTGTCCTCTTCTGACTCTTTTTCCTCAGCTGTTTTTCTTATTTTTTCTCGTCGCATATCTTCTTGAATTAGAGCTAATCCGATTAGCACAAGGCCGTAGATATATCGGGCCTTAAGGATTTCAGGATCAGCCTTACTTGATTTAATTTCCGTCTTGAGGAAAATATTATCCATATTAATCCAAAAGCTATATACGGGGGCTTTGAACTCCCCAGATTCGTCGATATCTGCTGTTTCTTGTACTATTTCTAAGGCCGAAAATTTATCAAATTTTTGTTTACGTTTATCCCAATCATATTCATGCACTTCGTGAATTTCTGGCATTGCAACTTTGGTCTGAGTTTCTCGCTGATCACCATCTTTTTCTGATGGAGGCTTTCGCCTTGTGCTCTCACTTGGCACAATATTCTGTGCAGTGCATACTTCTAATACAAACTTATTAACGAAGGGCTCTAATAATGTTTCATCGGTAACCACTGATTTATACTCGATGACATCACCAATCGAGCATTCATCAGGAAGCCTTATATTAAGGGTTGCTATTCCATTTTGTAGATTTAAACTATAGCTATCAACTTGCTTTGGCTCACTGCCATTTGTAATCGTAAGACCAAAATTTCCCCTATTCTTTAGGCGATCAAAGTAATCGTTCACAACATCAGTCTCATAAACAATTCGGCATCTCATATTTATCGCTGCATTCCGCTCAAGCTTATGCCCATAAGAGAATTTGGAAAATTTGAAGTAACTAGGATGTGGTTGCCCTTCATACTTAAGATCTTTAGAACTAACTTGTTTTGACTTAAATGGATTTGGTAACCGTGCACCATCAAGGAAAAGGGATGCCAGAGAGGGAGAAGATTTTAAAATTGACTCAAGCGCCTCTTCTAAGGGCTTCGAGTCTCCAATTTTTTCCTCGATTTCTTCCCTTTTTCTTCTTTCACGCAAATCTTTCAATCCTTGATGATCTCGGATCATTATCTCCAATTCATGTTCTATTTCGTCTCGAAGATCACCACTCCTTAATCTGTCACGACTATTCATAAAAAGATCTTCTCTTGCTCTTCCGCTTAGATTACTACAATCAATAGAAACTAGTATTGAATCATCGAGGCGTCCCATGCCAACACTTCTTCTGCTGAAAAAATTGAGATGTAGGTGGCCATGAGTTTGACCATTTATTGTGAAAATTATTCCTTCACGTTTTCGATATGTATCTGCTTTTCCTTTTTTAAATGCATAAATTCTAGCAGTCATTCTCTCTCCTCCCGCAGTCAAGGAAGATGCAGTTGGAAAACCTTCTTCTAGATTCTCTGCTCTGTTGTCTTCTAAACGAACACTAATCCCACTTAATGTCGTCTCGAAGCTGCCTGCATGGCCTCGATAATCTCTGCATTCATGAAGTCTAATTGGGAGGGCTATCTCTGGTAATAAAATATCTAATCTGAATAGCAGCCCATCACGCATCATCATATTCGTACGAAATCCTGTCGCAGCATACTCAAATAGTTTAATTGCAGTTCCCCATTCCGAATTACGGCCATAAGCATTTCGTCCATCAGGGAAAATTGGAAGGCTATCAGACCTAAAGCGTAGAACATCTCCTTTTTCTGGCTTCATTTCTGCATTTACTGGAGCTAGGTAGGTGTATACTGAACTTCTCCTACCGTATACAGGATTTTCTCGACGTACAATCGTGAATCCCCAATAATCTGAAGAATCATCGGACTCAAATTTATTAATTTGTGGATTTCGTTTGGAAATAATTAGTTGTAAGTTGTTCCGGCCACAGAACTGAAGGACTCCGGTGCCACCCATATTGAACTTGCCTTGAACAAACTGTACTCTGAGTTTGTTTTTATGACTTAAATCTAAGAGGGTATTCGGCATTGAATTAGGTGTTTGTCCCTCGCCAGCATCTGCCACAGTAAAAGAAGGATTAGTACGACTTCCCGTAGCAGCTACTGTGATGCGACGAGAAATTTCAGTACGTTCTTGTGTTGACCAATATCCAATGTGTCCATAAGTTTCGTGCTTACTCTCATCGTCTGCAAAGAAGAGAGCCACTGCTTTATGGATACTCTTAGGAGCACTTTGATCATCAGGAGAGACACCCATTTGCCAACATTCATTCATAAGAATTGCATCCACTGAGTTAACAATTTTTTCCACCAGTGCTGCTTCTGGTCGACTCTGTTGGTTTCCTACTGTAGAAAAATTATCCTCTTTGTCCCCATAATATCTCCAAAAATTCGAGTTATCCCAGTATCCCTCGTCACTCAGAATCTTTATTACCTCCTCTTCTGAGTCGGCGAGAAGAAGAGACAAACACATTTTTTTTAGTTTCTCATTATTCATTTCACACCCCCCTTAATTTATTAATTATAGGCTTGTATGCAGAATTTTTCATGTTTTTTTCTTTTTTTGTTTTTTCCGCTTCGATTTGACTGAACGAACACGCCAAGTAGATAATGCATAGGTGCCCCGTTTGACTGTACGTTTAAAGCGATTATCCCTAGACATTCGAGATAACATGGTTGCAGCTGGATTTTTTCCGGGTATATAAAGTCCCCGCTCCTGCAATTTATTAAAAATCTCTTTGTAATGTAGAGGCTTATAAACTTCGGAAAGAAGATCATAAGCCGCATCAGTAATTTTTGTTGTTCCTGGTATATAATCAATTTTATTCTCACCAACCTTACATTGGTTACTATTCAGCACGAAACCTTCTAATTTAAGCAAGGCTTCGATATGATGTAGTGCCTCTTCTGAGGGTTTTCTTTTAGACTGAAAAGCCTCCATTTTTCTTGAAAATTCTTCCTGAAGGTCAGCTATTGCTAAGTCAATTTTTTTTAGTTCTGCCATTATCAGGTCTTTTTTCAATAGTAACGCTTCTCGAACTTGAGTGCTGGCCTTCTTATAATTAAATCCCCCAGAAGTTTTTTGCCTATCTCTCTTATTATCCATACGAATCAGCCTCCTTATTTAATACACGGTATGATATGTCATATCATACGAGAGTATAACACGGAATTTGCGGGATTGTCAAGTCGTTTGAAAATTTTGGTTACATTTCTCTGAATATTGGAATCGATTTGTGGTCATGATGTCCAGAATTCTTAAATAAATAGATTGTTGGAGGAGCAGATGAAATGGGATTACACTTCTTTCAGTCCTTCAGTTGTAGTTACAATCCGCCCTTTTGCTGACACAGCCGGCAACTATATGTGCCCAAAATTTGTGGAAAAAGGAGGATGTTTCTAAAGAATGGCTTTGTAGAAATTACAGAGATTTACTGACTCTTCAACCCAGCCAGCCTGCTCCTAGCATTCTCGACCTCAGCTCTCCTAGGATCAGTTTCTTTATATATGAAGAGTTCAAAATTATTTTATGTTTTGCACTTAATCATTAAGACAAAAATAAATTCTTAGATAACCATCTACAGAATCTCAGTTCCAAAATCAGGATTAATCGATACAAAATCCCAATATGGGAAATATTTTTTCTCTCCATAGTATTCAACATCTTCTTTGCATTCTTTTAAATATGATGGACTGAAAATTAGCCTATAAAAAACATGCCCTTTTGACGTTATTGAAAAACAGTCTTCAGCTCTCTTTTCGAGCATTTGATGATTCATGAACTTTTCAATGCAACCATCTATTTCTGCTCGAGAGATCGTAACAGTCTCTTCCCCATATAGATTTTTTCCTTTAGTCCTTCTTAATACCTTAAGGGTAGCTGTATAATACTGAGAAAGAGCAGCTACAAATTTATCATCTACGGTGTGTTTCACATGGAGAAGTAGAAATACATCCTTTTCAATTGGAAACTGTGCAGAGCGGCTATCTAAAAATATGTTTGGAAAAACGTGTTGTCGAATAAGTACCCGTGGGATACTCATATTAAAATATTGTTCTAAATAATCACTTGAGCTATATTCCTTAGTCTTCCCCGGCTCATTTAGCTCTAAGAATTTTTTTAAAACGCCCAAAGTCTCCCTTATGTCTTCATTGTAAGCTTTAATTAACTGGCTGCATAATCCGCTCCCAAACGGATTTTTTGCATCTTTATCAACAGTATTAATACGATTAGCAACAATCCCATATAAATCAATTCTAGGATATATAATTTTTTCTGAGAATTTTGTTCGAATGAATCTTAATAATGACTCATGATAATGATCCAGTGTTGCACCTCTAACCGTGAGCCATTTTTCAATTTCTGCAGTCTCCATATATGTATATAACCGCCGAAGCAAAGGCTCAACCAGCTCAATTGGTGATTCATCGATATCATCTATTAGCATTATTAATTTCTTAGAGAACTTTGAACTATTATCTTTGATAAAATCAATCAACATATTGATTTTAGTATTATTCTTTATATCAGTTCTTTTTAGAATTAAATTCGCTTTATTTCTAAAACCACATACATTCAGATAAGTTTTATAAATTTTGATACAAATATCCTCAAAAGATTCGTACGAATCTTGTAAATTAACTGATATTAATCGGTTGAAATGTAAAATCTCGAAGTGATATTTATCACCAATATTTTCTTTCGCATAACTTTTGATTTTCTTAAGATAATACAAAAATGTGGTCTTCCCACATCCAGGTTTTCCAATTATGAGTTTGTCATTATTTATATTTGCATGCATAAGCGTAAATACTAGATCAGATAAAACTTCCTCTAGTTTTGGTGGTAAATAGAAATTTTTAAAAAATTCAGATTTTTTTAGCCTGTGAATTCTTCCAAACTGAGGCATTTCTCTCCAGTTCAAGATCTGCATCCATTTAATATATTTCTCCGATGACATTATTCACCTCCAAATGCTTTTATTATCCGAAAAAATAATGGTGTCATCATCATGAATATTCCTATTAAGATCATGAAGGAAAGGATATATCGAATTGTTGGGAATTTTTGATTAATTAAACCATACTTAATGTCTGTACAAACCTTACAACAATCGTCTGGAGAGGCATATTTGAAAGCATCTTCAAGAGGAAAATAGTCTGCATAACTCGGAAAAGAATTTAGTAACTTCTGTTGATCGACATCTAAAAGTTCAGAAAACTCATGATTAAAATTGATTATCCCAACTTTATCTGAGCACCACTTATAATATTCGCTAGAGCTATTATAGGATTTAATGATGTGTGGCATAATTCTTAAACAAATAATGATAGACATCAGATAAATTAATGCTCCTAAAAGACTAATTCTGTTCATTTTTATGGCTTCAGAAAAAAATGAATCGATATTTATTTTTCTCAGTATATCTATTGCAATAGGCAGAAGTGTAACACTTAACAAAGCGGTTCTAAAGAATTTTTGTGAAACCTTTTTGAGCGTTGTCCATCCCATTCATCTCTCCCTAAACTAAAAAATTGGTATCACAAAGGAATTACAATGTCAACATTATCGATTTCAAGATGAAATAATTGTTTTGAGGTTGATAGGTTATTTCAGAGAGCGTCGCTGATTATTAAAGGCATATCTGTGGTATTGGAAATGAAATAGTCCTCTCCCCAAGTCACAAATGCATCACAGAGTTCGCTGAAAAGAAATCTCAAAAGAGCCTATTTTGATCAAACAGTTAGCGAAATAGGGCAGAAAATCTGCCAAAAGTTAATTTTGGGTAAAGAATGTCTGCATAGGATACGTACGATCTTCAGCGAGAGATATCCACCCCCAGACGCAGTAAATTTCTCGGGCCAGCCTCGGCCATAGGAATTTTTTCCCAAATTTTTTGCCAAAAATTTCTGTATATTCTCTGCTTAATTGATAAGACTATTTTAATTACAAATTCTACATGTCTACCCTGTTGGCCCACGTTGATCCTGAGGGGAAAGATAAAGGATTTTAATTAAAAGCCTTAATTTGGGCTGGAAAAAAGCGATATTCGGCAAAAAGAAAGACACATAGTTTTACCGTAGGACACATGGGATTCCTTAGACAAAATTATCTTCGTGTACCCCGTTGGGCCAAATGCACCCAAAATCAAAACTTAATAAACATTCATAAATCCTCTGTCCAATTCCAACAGGGCAATAGGTTATCCTGATATTCAATATTAGTAAAGACCGTTTGCTCTCCAAAATATCCTCTCAATAACAGCTACAATTTATCCACACTAGCAAAATAAGTCTTCTTGAATTCGGCTCCTTTTTCGAAATTATTAGCTGATTTATGTATTTCTACAATAAAGTTTTCTAAATTCCCTACTCTTTTTCCTCTTTTTTCCATTTAAAACACATTTCTCACTATTTTTGACAATCGGCATTCTGGACTCTCTGACTCTTCCCAAATCCCTTTTTTATCTTTTCTTCCATCTAGAATTCCGATTATCCTTTTTCCATTTTTAGCTTTTCTTTTCCCTGGAAACTCTATACAGGTTACTTTTTACCTTTTAGTTTTAAATAACCCCTAAACCCCTAAACCTGTATATACAGGTTTACAGGTTTACAAGTTACAAATATATAGTATAGGAAAAGTAACCTGTAGGAATAAATTGGATTGACCTGCACTTAACTTGACTGAACCTGTCAAGTGATGTCTAATGTTCTCATCAAAAAAAGGAGGGTCACATGAAAAAACTACTCACAATCATTCCTTTGGTCTTTCTGCTTTGTTTTACTTTCGGTTGCCAGGACAAGGCAGCAATGGCAGAGCTTGAAGAGTTCAGAGCCCAGGCAGCACTTGAGGAGCAGAATAAGGCTTTAGTCATGCGTGTCGAGGAAGCATTTTTAAAGGGAGATATTGAAGCTGTAAAGAAAATCGTTTCTCCCGATTTTGTTTGGCACATGTCGGGAAAAGATTTATTCCTGGAGGACGTGATAGAAGCTCTTAAAATGCAAATAGCAATGTTTCCTGATAGGTCTAGTAGTGCTGAAGATATAATCGCTAAAGGAGACAAGGTAATAGTGAGGTCTATTGTCAGGGCTACTTATGAAGGGGATGTTGAAGATTTTTCAGTCACAGGGAAGAAGATTGAAGTTGAAGGCATTGAAATAACACGAGTTGAAAATGGAAAAATTGTTGAGAGTTGGGCATCAGCAGATAATTTGGTCATGATGCAGCAACTCGGCTATGAGCTTAAGCCGAAGGAGGGGGAGAAGTAGATTCTTCCTTTCCTAATATAGACTTGATTTGACAAGCATTGTCAGGTCAAGTGTTGGTCAATCCAAATAAATCGCATATTCATTTTTCCTCTTTTTCCTTATCCTTCTCTGCTTTTTTTTCAGGCAATGCCCAATGGGACTTGCTCCCTTTCCCATATCCATCAGGACGATGGGACACAATTTTCAATTGTTTTTTGGCCTTCTTCACTGTACTCCAGCCAAAGTTCTCGTCTTCAACCATGTCGCTTATCTCAGACTGCGCCACTGGCCCATCTTTTAACGTTTCTTTCAAGAATTCCATAGCCAATTCTATCGGTTTTTTCCGACCTTCATCCTCTTGGTCTCTCAATATTTCCTGCGTCGTTTTCCGCATCGGCACGTCTTCCCAAATTACCTTGTCTTCTATACGGAAAGCCAACCCAAGATCACGTATATCCTTTGGTGAAAGATTGCTCTTCATACCAGAGAAGAGCTTTCTTCCCTCTGCCTCTCCATCGTTCGCAACGTACCAAATAGCCCTCGCTGCGCCAGCGAATCCAATAGACCCAGGGACACGATAAATAGCGTTTTGACTTTGTTTCTTATTCATATGGAGAACGGCCAGTATGGCGACCTTGTATTTTTCTGCCAATAGCACCACGGGAGCCAACATCCCTCTGACCTCAGAATCTCTATACGAATCCACGTCACCCAAATATGCGCTCAAGGGATCGAAAATGACCAGCCTCACGTCGCCTTTTGTCTTTATTAGATTTTCCAACCTAGATAGATCCTTGTCTAATCTGAAAGTCCTCTCCTCGCCTTTCTTTTCTATCGTGGCTTCAATATAAGTGACCTTGCTCCTATCGGCACCAGCCCAATCAAGTCTTCGGACTATGGTGTCGGCCAAACCGTCTTCGGCATTCAGTAGGATAACTGATCCTTTTTCCACTGATCCATGCGGAGTGTCGGGCCATCCTTCACCTGTGGTCACATGTTTAGCCAAATCGGCAGTAAGAAATGATTTACCCACTCCTGGGTCGCCAATCAAAAAGGTCAATTTGCCCTCGGGGATACGGTCTTGCCAAAGCCAGGTTATGTTCTCCGGTTCGACATCTCCACAATTGATCGTTTTGAGTCCCATCGGTTCATCTTCATCTCCCGTAATGGCTGCCTCTCTCAACTCATTCGCAATGCCTTCAACATAGGTTTTCTGATTCAGCTTTTCCACATCCACATTCAGCATTATTCGCTTCGCTTCTTGTCGTCTAGCAAAATCTACCACCTTGTCTCTGACATAATCAAAATTTCCTTTCTTGCCAATATTCATAACCTCAGCTGCCACATCAAGACATTCATCAACAGGAAAAGCCTTTTGTTTCTTTTTCTTCTCAATGATGAGATTATCTAGCTCCTGAAAAAACTCGTCTGTGCTAGGAATTCTAGAATATTTTTCGTAGAAGTCGATCGCCATCTTTGATAGGTCTTTCAGTATTGGATTATCAAAATATTTAGGATCAATATTCCCTTCATGGGACTTCAAGAATTCACCATCAAGGAACATCATGGCCACGATTCTTTTCTGTATTCCGTGACTAACCTCTAGTTTCTCTTCCATCTTTTTCTTCTCCAATTAATTTGAATTTTTTCCCTTGGAAATATTTTCCACTAAGCATTTTGCCAGTCTCGAGATCGCTGACGTAAAACTGGCGAATGCAAAGGAAGGTCTCACTATCTTCTGTGATAAAAAGACCCTTGAAATTGAGTTTTCTTTGATCATTCATTTCTTTGAAATTTTCCTTTTTAAAATGCATCCTCCTCACGTGGGATCGTTGACCATACACGACTCCCAGCAAGCCCGTAGCAAAGATTTTTTATGAAATCCCTGCCTTGTTTTGCTTCGATATATTTGAGCTTTTTCGGATAATATCTCTTGTCTAAAAAACGATCCGTCAAAATTTCTTTGCCTACTCTTTTTCCTTTCAGGATAACAATCTTCGATTCTTCGTCTGACCATCCAAGGGAACATATGATGATTTTTTCTGGTGATTCTTTTCCCTTCCAGGTAATGACGTCAACGACTAACATACTCATGCTCCTTCCAGTATTTCTTTGAGTTCCCCGATTGCCGGAAATTCGGCAAATTTCTTCAATGCCAAAATGATTTTATTTGGTTTGGATTTCTTTAAATGTTCCGTATATTCAGGTATACCTGATGTCTTTTTCCCCTTCGGGCGAACAACCAAAGCTAATATAACTCCCAGTTATAAAAAAAGCCAAAAAGCCTAATTTTATAACCTGGAGTTATAAAATGGGGGATGGAGCTATGGCTTCGGAGGTGATAGAATAAATCGAGGCGAGCTCATGGACTGGAATGAAATTCCTGAAAGAAAGGGTGAGCCGAACTTCGAAAATTTATTAGCAGTCCTTCGGCGAGAAGTGCCCGCTAGACCTACCTTGTTTGAATTCTATTTCAACGAAAGGATTTACAGCCGGGTGATCCCCGGTCACACCCCATCCGATCGATCGGTTTGGTTAAGACGTTTCATTCAAACATTCCATCGACTGGGCTATGACTTTTCCACGATTCTACTGCCCGGCTTTCAATTTTCGGATCCCGATCTTAGGGAGACAAAAGAGACCTTTTCTTTGAATGAAGGGGCTGTAATCCGTAACCAAAAGGAATTCGATGCCTTTGATTGGCCAAATCCTGAAGAGGCGGATTATGATCTTTTAAGGCAGCTTTCCGAAGGTTTGCCGAAGGGAATGAAGATGATCCCGTATTCTCCAGACGGTGTTCTCGAAAATGTCATTCGGTTAATGGGTTTCGATACCTTGTGTTACAGGCTTTACGATGATCTGCCGTTAGTGGAGGATGTTTTCGAACAGGTTGGATCCCGGTTGGTTCAATATTATAAAAAGGTTGTTCAGTATGATTGTGTAGGGGCATGTTTGGCCAATGACGATTGGGGCTTCATCAGCAACACTCTGATTTCGATCGATGCCCTGCGCCGTTTTGTTTTCCCGTGGTACAGAAAGATTGTCGATATTTCTCATTCGGCAGGCAAACCGGTCATTTTGCATTCCTGCGGTTATTTTGAAAACATCGTTGAAGACATCATCGAAGACATGCATTTCGACGGCCGCCACTCCTACGAAGATAACATCATGCCGGTTGAGGAGGCCTATGAAAAATATCATGACCGCATTGCTATAATCGGGGGGATAGATGTGAATTTTATCTGTAGATCGACCCCTAATGAGGTTTATACAAGATCCAAAGCAATGCTGGAACGAGCCGCCGATCGAGGTGGATTTAGTTTGGGGACTGGCAACAGCGTGCCCGAATACATGCCGGATGAGAATTTTTTTGCCCTGATCCGCGCAGCACTGGATTTGCGCTAATGACTATGTCCTTCCCATTATCCTTTTCAATTAAGCTGAATTATCCATAAACATAATTTTTGAAATCAGGGACATGTATCAGAAATTCAGGGGACACGTTACCGATTTTAAAACAAATCAGTACATGTCCCCAATTTCTGGCTATGTATCCCTTGATTTTAAGCTCCTGTTTGAATAATTCAGGGTACCTTGGAAAAATTATGATTTTTCCAGGTTAATGCAAAGTAGTAAAAATACCCATTTTCAGTCTTGGCTGAAGCGATTGTATATTGCTGATGAAACTTGCTGGACCGCAGCAGCTCGAGTTCAGCTGGATAAAAAGGTCGAATGATCTGTTTTGGTGGCAGTAATTCTGGTTGTTTTTGCCAATCAACTCATAATGAGGTAGACTAGAGAACATGATATAAAAGGAGGAATAATGAAGGTCGGAAAACATGCTTTTATTTTGTTATTGGCTTTATTGATTTTTTTGAGTCTGACTACAAACCTGAGAGCGAGCGAAACCAAGGCTAAGGATGTTTTGCCTCCAGGAATCCTGCCGGTTGTTATTTTGAGTGGTTCCGATTATGAGATGGGGTATCAATATGGTCGGCAGGCTAGGCCCTATTTGGAAAAAGAAAAAGAGGCGAAATGGGCTTCGGCTCTACAAACATTCAACCATGAAAAGGTCCTCCAGATGCTCAAGGGAAACCAGTTTTACATCAAAAAGTATACGCCTGAAAATATCGAGATCATGAAAGGAATAGCAGATGGAGCTACAGCCGCCGGCTTCCAGCTTTCCTACACGGATGTTCTGCTGATGAACTGCACTCTTCCCAATCCTGAGACATCCACATTTCCGCCAAGTGCAGAAAAGGATTCTTTTCCCATAAAAAAGTGTTCTGTGAGTTCAGCGTGGGGAAGCGCTACTACAGACGGTCGATTGATCGGCATGGATACCCTCGATTCGGGTGAAGCTGCTTACGGAGTGATAATCATGGCCTTTCCGGATAACGGAAATAATTATATTTGTGGCGCCCAAGCCGGCGAGATCGGAGACCATTTTTTGATGAATAATCGGGGGCTGTTTGTGGGAAACAGCGGGGGAGGCGGTTCCCCGCGAGATGTCGACACGAATTACGGCCTGTCCTGGTCATGTTCCCTCACACACATCGTGCGTTTTGCAAACAGCGCCTATGAGGCTAGAGACATGCTCTTACCCTGGCAGATAAACATCCCGGAGAATTTCCATTTTGTCGATGTCAATGGTGAGGCCTGTGTTGTGGAAAAAACGGCAGCCGTTCAGAGTGTC
>CAYPGQ010000077.1:0-18750 GCA_964410125.1 uncultured Eubacteriales bacterium
TGCAAAGCCTATCCGGGCAATCCTCTCAATTACCGGGATGATGTCGATCTGGTCATTTTTCGTGAAAACACCGAAGGGATGTACGCTGGAGTGGAATTTTACCCCATGCCTGATGAGGTGCGAAAAGCCTTGCTCCTCCATCCCAAAATGAAAAGATTCCAGGAAGTCCCAGCAGATGAGATGGCCCTTTCCACCAGGATCATGACAAAAAAAGCGTGCACCAGAATTTGCCGCCGGGCCTTTGAGTATGCCAGGACAAACAAACTCCGGTCAATTACGATCGTGGAAAAACCGAACGTTCTCAGGGAGACGGGGGGATTCATCCTGGATATTGCCAGAAAGATGTCCAAGGAATATCCGGATGTCGAATTTTGGGAAGCCAATGTGGATGCTATGGCCATGTGGTTGGTGAAAAATCCCCAAGATTACGATGTCCTGGTGGCCGAGAATTTATTCGGGGATATCATCTCGGACCTTTCGGCCCAGCTCGTCGGGGGATTGGGTTTTGCCTGCAGCGGAAATATCGGGGATGATTATGCGGTGTTCGAACCCACCCATGGGTCGGCACCCAAATATACCGGGATGTACAAGGTGAATCCCACAGCCATGCTGTTAGCAACCAAGATGATGCTGGAATGGTTAGGAGAAGGGGAAATGGCTTCTCACTTGGAACAAGCCATTGCGGCTGTCATCCGGGAGGGGAAAGTCCGAACGTACGATCTCGGTGGGAGTTCTGCGACTTTGGATGTTGCTAACGCAGTGGCCGAATTATTATAATCCTCGTCAGAAGAGCTTCTAGATAGAGATAGTTATGAATATGAGAAAGACAGTCATCGAAAAAATCATCCAGTCGCACACGCATGATGAAGTAGCACCCGGGAAGATCGTGTGGATGGACCTGGACATCCGGTCGGCGCGGGATTTTGGTGGACCCAATGTGGTGAAAAACTTCGAGAGAGAATACGGGAATGATCCTGTCGAGGACAAGACCAAGACGTTTTTTACGTTTGATTTGTGTGTTCCTGCCTGTACTCTCAAGTATGCGGACAACCAACAGATTTGCCGCAATTTTGCCCGCAAACACAACATAAAAGTCTTTGATGTGGACCAGGGTATCGGTTCTCATGTGCTTATCGAGGAGGGCCTGGCATTGGCCGGAACGACGGTGGTCGGGACTGACAGTCATCTGAATATTCTTGGAGCGGTGAATTGTTTCGGACAAGGAATGGGGGATGTGGATATCACTTTTGCCTTCAAAACTGGAAAAACATGGTTTGAGGTGCCTGAAACACTCCGGGTCAAGGTCGATGGAACCATCTCATCTGCAGCCAGTGCCAAAGATTTGACGCTTTATATCTTGAAACGATTGGGCACGCAGAGGGCTGCCCTGAAGGCAGTGGAGTTTTATGGAGAAGCGGTCAAGAACCTTTCCTTGGCCGGACGTATAACCCTCTGCAGCATGGTTACCGAGATGGCTGGTATCATAGGTTTTGTTCCTGAGGTCGATGATAATGCTGCCTACGCAGATTCTGTCGTGCTCGATGTCACGGATTTGACCCCTCAAATTGCTGCTCCCTCATCTCCAGAGAACGTATTTGATGTGTCTGAATTCAAGGGCACAGACATTCATTCCGGTTTTATCGGGTCCTGTACCAATGGACGGACAGAGGATTTAGCCGCTGCCGCACGAGTTTTGGAGGGGCGGAAAATAAAAGAGGGGGTCATGCTTAAGGTTGTCCCAGCCACAAGACGTGTGTATCAGGAGCTTCTCGACCAGGGGATCCTCGAAATTCTTTTTTCCAGTGGAGCTATCATCAGCAATGCCGGATGCGGTGGGTGTGCCGAAGGACACATAGGGCTGACCGGGGAGGGGGAAGTCCAAATCAGTACCGGCAACAGAAATTTTGCGGGCAAACAAGGCAAAGGCCAAACATATTTGGCAAGTCCTGAGGTGGTTGCGGCCTCCTGTGTGGTCGGCCGAATCATCGGTCCGGAGGATTTGTGACATGACAGAATCAAGCGTTTCAGGAAAAATTATTGTTCTTTCCGACGCTAAGAGCCATCTCATCGAAAACATCGATACCGATCAAATTTTTCACAATGCCCATCTCCATATCACCGAGGTGGATAAGATGGGAACTTATGCCTTCGGTAACTTGGAGGGTTGGAAGGATTTTCCCCAAAAGTCCAGTCCTGGAGACATCCTTATCGTGGGCCGGAATTTTGGGGCAGGCTCTTCCCGCCAGCAAGCGGTGGATTGTTTTAGATGTTTACAGATCGGGGCCATCCTCTCGCCATCCTTCGGAGCCATATACTTCCGGAATGCGGTCAATTCGGGCTTTCCGGTCCTGAGGAGCTTGGATCTCACACAACTTGTGGATGAAGGAAAACTCGAGACGGGAGATGATATCCGCATGCATTTCATATCCGGAAAAGCTCATATTAGCAACAAAAACCTGTCGTTTCTCATCCTGCCGATGAGCGATGTCCAATACGAAATTTATAGGGCAGGGGGGCTATACAGCTATGGGAAAACCTGGAATCAAGATTGAAGAGGATGCCCTCATTCTCGGTGTGGATACGACCACGTCATCAGGGAGTGTAGCCCTTTTAAGAGGCCCCTCTCTTTTTGCCGAAATCAATCAGGAGTCTCCGGCCACATTTTCTGAGCGTCTTCTTCCGGCTATCCGATTTTTGTTAGAGTCCAACGAGCTAAGCATTCAGGATGTAGAAGGATTCGCCGTGGCTGTAGGCCCAGGTTCCTTTACGGGAATAAGGATTGGGTTGAGTACGATTAAATCTTTTGCGTATGCTTCTGGAAAGCCGGTAGCCCCGGTTTCCACGCTGGAGGCGCTGGCGAGAAAAATCCAACATCCACAGAATCGGTTGATCTGTCCCCTCCTCGATGCAAAAAAAAACGAAGTTTATGCTGCCCTTTTTGAGTCAAAGGCAGGAGGCTTCCAAGAGCTTATTCCGCAGGGCGCCTACTCTCCGGATGCCTTGTTTTCGCGACTGCCGGCTCATCGGGTCATTCACTTTATCGGAAGTGGCGTGGGTGTTTATCGCTCTTTGCTGTTCCAGTATTTAAAGGATAAGGCGAGATTTGCCCGAAGGACCCCCTACATAGCTTTTGAAGTTGGATCAATCGGTTATGAAATGTTGCGAAAAAATAAAGGAAAAGATATCCATGAAATAGAGCCCTTGTATTTGCGCAAATCTCAGGCGGAGGAAAAACATTAGGAAATCGGATCTTCCCCAAGAGGCCTATTTTTTGCAGCGAATGGTCGAAGAAGATCTTCCTTATGTCATAGAGATTGAAAACATTTCTTATCCCAATCCCTGGCAACTTTCTTCTTTCAAGGGTGAGATAGAGAATAGACCCATCTCTAATCCGTATGTCATTATTTATAGACCTTTGGAAAAGATCATTGGTTACATCATTTATTGGCATATAAGAAATGAATTTCAGATCAGCAATATTGCGATCTCTCCCGATTACAGGCAGTTGGGAGTGGGTGAAGGAGCGCTCAGGAAGGTGCTGCTCGAAATACGCCACAAAGGTGCTGAGTTCGTATTTTTAGAGGTCAGGCCATCCAATCTTGCCGCCCGTCGCTTGTATGAAAAATTGGGTTTCACGATATTAGGCTTGAGAAAGGGATATTACCGCAGTCCCTCTGAGGATGCCATCGTCATGGGGAAAAGTCTCTCTCAATAATAGACCTTGATCATGCAAAGGCCCTGAGGCTCTGCGGTGGGACTGTCGAGAGTTCGTTTGCCTCCCTTGAACAGGTCATCGATGATATCTGGTGACCTTCTTCCTCTTGCGATTTCTAAAAGAGTTCCCACCATGGTTCTCACCATATATCTCAAAAATCCGTTCGCCTCGACCGTGTATATGATTTCATCTCCCCTTTTTTGAATCTCAGAGCGGCTGACATTCCTCACGGGATGCAAAAGCCGATTGGAAGAGAAAGGAGTGAAGTCTGCCTCTCTTATAAATTTTGCAGAAGCGGATTTCATCCCTTCCAAATCAAGCTGGTAAGGCCAATGGAGGGCATACCGGATGAGGAAAGGACTGATGCTTTTTGCGTTAAGTATTCGGTACTGGTATATTTTGGACAGAGCCATCCTTCTTGCATGAAAATCTTTATCGACTTTCTGGAGCGATATGATGCGGATATCACGGGGAAGAAGAGAATTCATTGCCCGAAGGAGTTCTATTTCTGTGAGGGTAAGGTCGGCTTTGAAGTTGGCAACCTGCGCGAGCGCATGCACACCCGCATCGGTTCGGCCCGCACCCAAAACAGAGATGTTTTTTTTCGCGATTTTGGCTAAGGCTCTTTCGAGACGGCCCTGGATGGTCTTTTTCCTTGGTTGCCTCTGCCAGCCGTGATAGTCGGTTCCGTCGTAGCTGATTACGATCTTGTAGTTTTCGAGCATTTTATCTCCTTCTAGTATTGCGGAACTCACAGGAGTTATCAAGGTCCAATTTTTCACGCCATCCCATTGTCAATCCCCTCCTTTTGCTGACAAAAGTCGGGATTCTCCAATTACACTTGTCCTAGAATGAGGACGAATATCTTTACTATACATCAGCTTCTCTATCCGTTATAATTTGGCACAGAGATTGCAAATGCTGTGATACTGGGAATCCAAAAATGAAACTCCCAATTAAGAGGATCTCGACAGTCCTTTTCCTTTTCTGCTTTACGCTTTTATCCTTGAGTCTTGCTTTGCCCCAAAAACAGGAAAAAACCCAAGAACTTAAGCATGATCTCACAGTTACTCTCAAGCTTGTCCAGGTCTATGTGACGGATAAAAAAGGAAATCCGGTTTTGGATTTAAAGAAAGAAGATTTCATCATCCATGATAATGGAAAAATGAAGCCCATCACAGAATTTGAAATTCATATTCTCGCATTGCCTTCCATAGAAGAAAAAATTCAGCCAGAGATAATCCCAGAAACCAAACTCCCTGCTCCTCGAGAATTGATGAGCCGCAAATTTTTTCTTCTGTTTGATTTTGCCTACAACAATGCCAGAGGCATCTTGAAGGCAAAAAAAGCTGCATTGCATTTCATCGATACTCAGCTTCAGCCTTCCGATGAAGTTGGATTGCTCTCTTATTCGGCTATAAAAAGTCTAACTCTCCATGAGTATTTGACAACAGACCACACGAAGGTCCGAAAAGTCGCTGAGTCATTCGGCCTAAGGGATATACGTGGGAGAGCGGAAAACCTTGAGGAGCTATATTGGCGGGACATCACAGGTGATAATCCCCTCGATGCCAGCAAACGAGGAGGAGTTTACCAAAAAGGACCTGAAAGGTTATGGTTAACATCGGAAGAGCTTTCTCCCGAGTTTAAAAGATTTCAGGCCAAACAAGACAGCACTGTTCATGCCACACATTTTGTCCAAAAAATGGAGGATTTTGCCAAAGCCCTGAGATATATCCCCGGTTATAAACATATTATTCTTTTTTCTTCCGGCGTTCCCTACTCCCTTATGTATGGAATTCATCAAACGCGCCATAGATGGGACACAGGAAATAAGCTGCTTCAACTGCGATACGAAGATATGCTCAAAGAGCTTGCCGCTTCCAACAGTACTGTCTACATCTTGGATACCGAGGACATGGGAACAATGATTGCCGTAAATTCAAGGCTAAGGGGAGGTTTTACACTGCAAACTTTGGCCAGTTCGACTGGCGGAAAATATTTCGGCGATATCAACAGTTTTGAGGAACACCTGGAGAAAATTCAAAATTTAACTGGCTGTTATTATGTCCTTGGCTACTATATCGATGAGAAATGGGATGGGAAATACCATAAGCTAAAGGTCAAAGTCAATCGTCCCGGTTGTGAGGTTCATGCCCAAAAAGGTTATTTCAATCCCAAACTTTTCAGCAAATACAACAAACTGGAGAAGATGCTCCATCTGGTGGACCTGGCGTTGAGCGAAAACCCGCTTTTCCAGACCCCCATTCGTTTCCCTCTGGTTGCTTTACCATGTGTGATAAAGAGAAAACCGAATCTTGCTCTGTATTCAAAAATAAACATGGACAATATTCGAGAACTCTCCGGCAAAGAGGTTGAAATCGTGAGCATTATTTTCGACAACGAGGACAATATTATCAAGATCGAAAGAGAGGGATTGGATTTTTCCCATCTGCCGATGGGAAACATTTATTATTCCTCCTTATTGCCTCGTGATCCGGGTGATTACAAATACCGGATTGTCATAAGAAATCTGGAAACAGGAAGAGGAGCAGTGGCCTCATCGACAGCTAAAGTTCAAAAAAGTCCAGATTCTGATATCCAACTCTATTCACCCTTGCTGCTTAAACCGGAAAAAAACGCCTATCATTTAAAAAAGCCATCTCCTGCTTATTCTTTTGACTCAACCCAGTATTCTCCGCTTGTCGAAGAATTGGAACAAGGAACAGATCGTGTGTTGGCTGTTGTAAGATGCTCATTTTTCGGTATCCAGCGGCCGGATATCAAACTTTCTGCAAATCTTATTCATCATTTAGCCGATACTGGAAAAACGATTCCTGTTACTATCTCTATTCTTAATAAGCATCAAGAGGAAGACACTGAGGTGTTTTTAATAGAGCTTAAAACAGAAGAACTTCAACCAGGAGAATATTTTCTTTATCTCTTTGCAGAAGATAGACTTACTCAATCACCTTCTCGTGTGAATACTACCTTTAAGGTTAAATAAAAGGTCACGATCTGTACAGGCTGATTTTTTCAGCCATTTTCATAATCTGTTGCAACTCATTTCCTATATTGTGTGTTTTTATTTGGCATAAAAATTGCAAAAAGCATATGGTGGGAAAGACAAAAGTTTGCAGGCTGATGGAGGAGCCTTATGAAGATCTTTAAATTCTCAGGGATTCTCGTCCTGTTTATTTTGCTATGGCATTCACCGGGATATTCCGTTGAGAGGTTCCAGGTGAGCGCCGATTTCACATTGGGATTTCCTCAAGGAGAATTCAGGAAAAATGTCGACAGAGTTGGTATTGGAGGTTCTGGTTATTTTGCGTACAGGTTCAAAAACTCTCCTTTTTCCGTAGGGATATCCATCGGTATGTTGGTCTATGGATCCGAGACGAGAATAGATTTTTTAAGTACATCGATTCCGGAAGTGGAAGTGGATGTGACAACAAGAAATAATATTTTGATGTGTCATTTTGTGTTTCGCGCCCAACCTACGGAGGGAAAGTTTCGGCCTTATGTCGAGGGATTGGTCGGATTCCAATATTTGTGGACGGAAACCGGTGTTTATGATCAGGGATGTTGCGATAAAAGAATTGCAAACTCTGTTAACCAGAGTGATTGGACTTGGAGCTCTGGGGCTGGCTGTGGATTGTTGATGAAAGTCTATGAGGACAGGAAAAACAGAGAAAGGAACGCATTTGCGATTTTTGTTGATTTGGGAGCGCGTTTCCTTAAAGGGGGAAGAGCGGAATACTTGCGAGAAGGATCTATTTCCCAGGAAAATGGACAGTTGATTTATGATATCAAAATGTCAAATACGGACCTCATCACCGCCCGATTGGGTTTGTCCTTTACCTTTTGAAACAGAAATATAAAGATGGGAATATGCAAAAAAAACAGTTTATTATATAGGAGAGCGAAGTCTGCTGAGGTTGCTTTTAAGATGTGAGAGGGAAAAAGTCTTTGAGTGCCAAATCGATAGCCTCTTCGGCCGTTTCCGCATTTTTCACTCCCTGGATGTCCCATGTTCCGATGCCGATGACCTTTTTTCCGTATATATTCCCGTAGGCGATCTCTGTAAGGGTTCCGAATTGTCCGTCCACAGCTATAAGGACATCCGCATTCATGGCGACTAGGGAGTTTCGCGTGTATCCCATACCTGTAGCTAGCGGAAAGTCGATATATGCATTGGCATCTTTGTGGGAAGTTCCGGGCAGGATTCCGACGGTTATTCCTCCGGCTTTTTTAGCGCCACGGGCAGCGGCTTCCATGACGCCTCCCAATCCGCCACAGACCAGGATGGCTCCCTTTTCTCCAATCCGTTGTCCTACATCATAAGCGATCTGGCGGTACTTGGGATCTGGTGAAGCCCCACCGATTACACCGATCCTTATTTTATTTCGTATTTCCATAATAAATCTCCAATTCCTCCAATAGTAAAACGACAGAACCTTGCAAATTTTCTCTTTTTTCCATGAAAACGAAGACAGTATATCAATTCTTTCCATAAAAGTTGAGTTGAACCAGTGTTATAAATCCATTAAAATGCCATGGGATAGAGCTTGATGCACAGAAAAATAAGTATTTTTTTTCCATTTCTTTTTTTTCTTTCCTTCGTGGGATGCTCATCCCGCACAGGGTCTGAGCCCCGACTTTTCCGATTTATCGATAATCTGGACAAGACCAATATCATACTCAGCCCTTTAATCCAGGTTCAACGAGACTTACCCGAGTTTGAAAACCTTTTTCCGGTCGAATCTTATCCGCTTTTGGATTATGGATCTGGAAACAATCCTTATGGCATCAAGAGGAAGCTGAAGCTCAAAGGCAGAGAAGTCAATGCCCTGTATTGTCCACCCAAAACTGTCATAAGCTACAGGATAACGCCTCGAGAAAACCTGAGTTTGGATTTTGGCATTGCTATCACCCGAAACAACAGCACGGATGAACCTCCAGAAAAGGGAGGCCATGCAAAAAGAGGGGTAACTTTTTTGGTGACTCTGGAAGCTGACGGGAAAAGGCAGAATATATTTCAGAAATACATGCAGTCCCCTCAGGACAGGGAGTCTTTTGTGTTTCAGCTGTTCACGATCGATCTGCCTGGACGGCATGAAGAATTGAATATCCTTTTCGAGACACAAGGGGATAATTCCCATCATTCTTTTTGGGTAAATCCCCTGTATTTTCAAAAACAGGAGGAAGGCCTTAACGTTATTCTTATATCGGTAGATACTCTCAGGGCCGACCATCTCGGATGCTATGGGTATGAAAGGGAGACCAGTCCTCATATCGATGCATTAGCTGCAGATGGCGTGACATTCTTGAATACCTATGCCTCCTCACCCTGGACTCTTCCCTCCCATGTGAGCCTGCTGACATCCCTGCACGGAGTTAACCATCAGGTCTCGTATGAGAATGATTCCATGGATCCTACCATGTTAACGCTGGCCGATATCCTGCGAGCCAATCAGTTTTATTGTGCCGCGCTCACGGGGGGAGGTTTTGTAAGCGCGAAATACGGTTTTTCCAAGGGCTTTAATTCCTACAGCGATGAAGGAGGGGTTTTGCGGCAAGATTCTGCTGAGCATCTGTATCATGCGACAAAACGTTGGTTGGAGCGGGAGAAAGACAAAGGTTTTTTTCTGTTCCTTCACACATTCCAGCCTCACAGTCCGTATGCCTGCCCGTATCCCTACAAATCAATGTTTTTGGAAGAAAATCCGCGATGGCGTCACCTCGATTTGATGAGTTATTTAGGGGGGATGCCGGGCATCTTCAAAGAGTTATCGGAAGAAGACTGCCAGAATGTCATAGGTTTATACGATGGAGAAATCCGTTACACGGATGAAAAGTTAATCGGTCCTTTGATCACGACTCTCAAAGATGCCGGTCTTTACGATCGGACGATGATCATATTCGCCAGTGATCATGGTGAAGAATTCTTCGAGCATCATGGATGGGGCCATGGGCACAGTTTGTATGATGAATCTCTAAAGGTTCCTCTCATCATCAAATTCCCGGAGTCTCGGTTCAACGGCCGGAGGATCCATGACATCGTCTCGCTTGTGGATATCTTTCCCACCGTTTTAGAAGAAACAGGAATCGATTTTTCTGCACTGGACATAGATGGCCAGAGTCTTTTTCCTCTGATTAAAGGAAAAGAAAAGGGAGACAGGATGTTTTTGGCTGATGTTGCTTCGAATGCCCTCGCTTCCCGTATTCCTCAAAAGATTGCCATGAATCGGGAGAAAAAAAAGCTCATCCTCAACAAGAGATATAGCCCGGAGGACCTCAGTTTTTTTATATGTCCACCACCCGTTTTGAATCCCGTGGAGCTGTATGACTTGGCTTTGGATCAGGAAGAACAGCAAAATATTGCCGATGAAAGGCCTCAACTGGCGAATCATATCGTCCAGAAAATCAATGAAATCTTCAAGGCTGCCCAGAAGAAAAAGACCAGAAAGGTCGAAATGGATGAAGAGCTTATAAAACAGTTGAAAGCCTTAGGTTATATACGATAGAAAGCATTTCCAAAACCGTGATAAAGAAACAGTCAGGCAAGCTGAAACGTCAGCCCGCTGATTTTCCCCAGCGAGGAAAATCCGCTTATTCCTCGGCTCGCTCTCCTCTTCGAGGAACCATGCCTGCTCGCCTCCGGATGGCTTCCTCATCAGCTTGCCCGACTGCTTTAGGACCATCACGGTTTTGGAAATGTTTATTATCCATAAGCAAATTTGACCCCTATCAGCGTTTTTATTTAAAATGATAAAAAAAATGAAAAGGGAAGAAAAAATGACTGACTTTTTAAAGATTAAATGTTTGGCAAAAAAAGATCAGGAAAAAATCCTGGAAGAAGTCGAAAAAAAAATCGAGCAAAAGATAAAGGATGGGATATTAACCGTACGAGAAATACGTGATATCGAACACATGAAACTCCGCCCCCTTCCCGATATCCTGGATGTTCAGAGCGTGTTTGAGAAACTGAAAATTTAAGGAGAATCCGATGGGAGATGAAAACAACAACAAAAATGAGGAAATAAAGATTGATTATGAAAATGTCGATGTCGAGGATATCATGGATCAGATCAAGAAAAAAATAGCCAGCCAGCCCAGAATTTCTGAACCCGAACTCCCGGCCCAACCTTCTTATACCTCAACGCAAGCTCCTGCTCCACTTCAGCCTGAAGGTCCTTCGGGGAAAAAGGCAAAGATAAAAAATGTTATGTTGAAACTCTTTAAGCCGATTACTCCACTCATCAAGTTTTTGGTCTTGCCCGTGCATCAAGAGCTCAAAGACACGATCCAAAATTTATACGCCGCGAACCAGCGGATCGATCTGTTAGAGAAACGTGTGGATGAAAATTTTAACCAAATCCGTCAAAAACTGGATGAAGTCAATCAGGCGACGATAAGCCGATTAGAAGAGCTCAATCGCGTGCGGGAGTATACACAGCTAATCCATAATCTCTCGCATAACATTGTTGTGGAGCTGACCAAATTGAAAATTGAACAGGAAAACCTGAAACTCAAAACCCGCATCATGGAAAAGGATTTTGAATTTTTGGGAAAAAGAGAGAAGACTCTGGAGAGCAAAGTATTCGGATGAAACTCGCTTTTGTTGTGCAAAGGTATGGTTTAGAGATCAATGGTGGGGCAGAATTGCACTGCCGCTGGGTTGTCGAACACATGAAAAAATTCTGTGAAGTAGAAGTCTTGACAACCCAGGCTTATGATTACATAACCTGGAAGAATCATTTCCCTGAGGGAGAGGAGATGGTCAACGGCATCTCTGTCAGACGGTTTCCCGTGATCCGATTCAGGGATCCCGAAAGGTTCGGCCGCATCCAGAACCACATCATAGAGAATGAACATACATTTGATGAAGAGTTGAAATGGCTGGAGGAGGAAGGCCCTTTAGCTCCCGCTTTGATTGACTATATCAAGGATCACGAAAACGACTATGACTATTTCCTGTTTTTCAGCTATCGGTACTACCATTCTTACTGGGGAATAAACGCCCTTCCCAATAAAAGCATCCTCGTGCCCACAGCCGAGCATGATTCGATCATCCATCTTAGCCTGTTCAAAGACCTTTTCAGGAAACCACGGGCATTAATATACAATTCGGTGGAAGAGAAAAACATGATCAATTCCCTCTCCCAAAATCAGGATATTTTGGGAGATGTAGTGGGAGTGGGAACAGAGATCCACGAAACATTTTCCCCGGATGATTTTCGCCAAAAATACGGGATCAACGGGGATTATGTCATTTATATCGGAAGGATCGACGAGAATAAGGGATGTGCCCAGCTATTCCAATTTTTTCAGAGGTTTAAACAGGAAGAAGCCACGGATGTCAAGCTGGTATTGATAGGAAGCAGCAAGTTGAATATCCCCGCCCACTCTGATATCATCCATCTTGGGTTTTTATCCGAGGAAGACAAGTTTTCGGGCCTCGATGGTGCTCTGCTGTTGATGATGCCCTCCTTTTATGAAAGTTTGTCCATGGTGACATTGGAAGCTTGGGCCATGGGAAAGCCGGTTTTGGCCAATGGCCAGTGTAAGGTTCTGAAAGGCCAGTGTAAGCGGAGCAATGCAGGCCTTTACTACCGCAGCTATTTCGAATTCGAGGAGGCCCTTCGGTTGATCCTCCGCACGCCCCAACTCCGCGATGCAATGGGCAAAAACGGCAAAGAATTTTTCCAGCAACATTACACGTGGGATGTCATCGAGAACAAATACCTATCCATCCTTGATCAATTGGAAAGGGAGCTATAGTGGAAATTCATCAGTTTGCCACGTCCCTTACATACGGAGACGCCATATCCGATGAAATGCTGGAGATTCAAAAAGCTCTGAAAAAGAAAGGGTATAGGTCCAAGATATTCACCCGGTTTTACGAACCCCGTATGGCAAAATACGCTAAGGATTTCAGGGAATACACGAAATTTAGCTCTCCTTCCAATGTTGTCATATTCCATTTTTCGATCGGTTCCCCTGTTTCAAGAATGTTCTTCCGGATCCAGGATAAAAGGATCATGATTTACCACAATATCACTCCCTATGAATTCTTCTTGGACACCCATCGGATTCTGAGTCGCGAATGTTATAAAGGTCGTTTGGAGATCAAACTTTTTGTGGATAAAGTAGATCTTGCGCTCGGTGATTCAGAATTCAATCGCAAAGAACTGGAGTCACTGGGATATGCAAATACAGGTATTCTTCCCCTGTTGATCGATTATTCCAAATTCGATGGAAAACAAGATCCCGTGGTCCGGCAGATATACGACAACGGAAAATTCACCGTACTTTTCGTAGGCCGAGTGATCCCGAACAAAAAATTCGAGGACATGATAAAAACCTTCCATTTTTACAAAAAATATTTCAATCCCGATTCCCAGCTTCTTCTTGTGGGGGATTTCAGAGGGATGGAACGTTATCTTGCGGCCCTCAAAAGGCTTGTGGAGGAGTTGGAATTGTCCGACGTCCATTTTCCCGGACGAGTGGATTTTGCTGAACTCCTCGCGTATTTTCAGTTGGCCGATGTGTACTTGAGTATGAGCGAGCATGAAGGGTTTGGCGTTCCTCTTATTGAATCTTATTATCTGGGACTTCCTGTGGTGGCTTATGCAGCAGGAGCCATCGAGGAGACCATGAACGGTGGAGGGGTTCTCGTTCACGAAAAAGATTTTCCCAAGACGGCAGCCCTCCTGGACAAGCTGCACAAGGATGAGGTTTTTAGAGAAAAGATCGTCCTATCCCAGAGAAAAGCTCTTGAAAAATTCAGCAGGGAAAATGTGAGCACCATCTTGCTCGATCATATCCAAAAGGTGGCAAAAATATGAGAGTTGACCAGTTCGTCCCGGCCTTTCACAGAGGGGATGCGATCGGGGATACAGCTTTTCATATAAAACAGTTTTTTCTCTCTCAGGGATTTCATTCAGACATTTATTGTTTGACCAGAGACTTGGGGCTTGAAGATGCATGTAAACTATTTTCCGCTTACAGCAAGCCTGATCCTTCAGATGTAACCATCCTCCATTATGCCCTACCCTCGCCTTTGACCGCAGCATTTGCGGAATTGCCATCCCGCAGAGTCATCCTGTATCACAACCTCACACCGCATGAATTCTTCGAAGGATTCAGCCCGGAAATGGCGCGCATCTCCCGCGTTGGGCGAGAAGAACTGACATCTTTGGTGCCCCATGTGAGCATGGCACTTGCCGATTCGGAATTTAATCGTCAGGAACTTATTCAGGTCGGATACACAAAAACCGAGGTCTTTCCGCTTTTTGTGGATTTCAAGAAATACAACCGGCCCATGAATCGTTTTATGTACGAATTGTTCCGGGATGATCGAACTAACGTTTTATTCGTGGGGCGGATCGTTCCGAACAAAAAGATCGACGATCTCATCCGTGTTCTATTTTATTTTAAGAAATATATATCTCCGCTCGTGCGTTTGATCGTCGTAGGGAAAACATCTTCCCTTCCCCAATACTATAAAAGCCTGGTCCGATTAGCTGATGAGTTTTATCTGAAACCAGAAGAGATCTGTTTTACCGGCCATATCCCCGATGATGAAATGTTTTCTCTGTACAAGGCTGCGGATGTTTTTCTATCGTTGAGCGAACATGAGGGATTCGGGTTGCCCTTCATAGAAAGCATGGTATTTAACCTTCCGATCATTGCCTACGATTGCACGGCGGTTCCTTTCACACTGGATGGAGCTGGAGTCCTGATCAAGCACAAAAAGGTGGATTACGTCGCTGAGCTGATTGATGTTGTGGCGCATCAAGAAAAATTGAGGCAGGATATCATCCTGGGACAACAACAAAGGCTGGAGAGGTTTAAAAATATAGACAAACAAAAAATTTTGCTTCGGATGATTGATGAGTTGAAAAAGTGAAGCTAGCATTTGTGGTTCAGCGGTACGGCAAAGAAGTCATGGGAGGATCAGAACTTCACTGCCGGCAGATTGCGGAAAAAATGGTTGAAGCAGGATATGACTGCACGGTTTACACCACTACAGCGAAGGATTACATAACATGGAAAAATGAATATTCCCAAGGGGAGTCTATACTGAACGGTGTCCATATCAAGCGGTTTTTGGTGGATCAGGAACGGGAAATCCAGTCGTTCAATAAATTCTCAGACTGGATTTTCTTTAACGATCATACCCAAAAGGATGAATGGAAATGGATGGAAAAACAGGGGCCGTCCAGCCCCGCGCTCCTGGATGCTCTGGAAAAACAAGAAAAGGAACATGATTTTTTCGTCTTTTTTACCTACCTATACTACAATACCTATTGGGGATTGAAAAGAATCCAAGGGAAGAAGGTCCTGGTTCCCACAGCTCATGATGAGCCGGCTATACACTTGGATATCATGAAGGAGGTTTTTTCCGCTCCGGATGCATTCATGTTTAACACAGCATCAGAGAAAGATATGCTCAGCCGTCAGTTTTCCTTTGAGGAAAAATATCAAGAAATTGTCGGAGTTGGAGTAGATATACCGAAGGAACCGGATACACGCGAGTTTTTCCATAGACACGGGATCTCGGCTCCATACATGCTTTATGCCGGCCGTATAGAACCAGGAAAGGGTTGTGGTGAGCTTATTGAATATTTTTTAAGGTACAACCGCCAAAACCAAAACCTGAAGTTGGTGCTGATCGGAAAGTTGCTGATGGAATTGCCTCCTCATCCAGGAATCAGGTGCTTGGGATTTGTTTCACCGGAAGATAAAAATGCAGCCATGCGTGGTGCGCTGGCGACGATCCATCCTTCGTATTTTGAAAGCCTGTGCATGGCGGCGCTTGAGTCCATGGCCGTCCAAACCCCGATTTTCGTTCAGGAAAAAACAGACCCACTCAAACAACATTGCATAAAAGGAAATGGTGGCTTATATTACGCTGATTATCAAGAGTTCGAAGCCGATTTGAACCTATTGTTAAATGATAAAAGGCTGAGAGAAGTCTTGGGAAATAATGGATGTGAATATGTGAAAGAACACTATTCCTGGCCAAAGGTTGTGGATAAATACAAAAAAATGTTTGATAATCTTTAATCAAACTCTGGTATAATGTTCATCTTAATGGGATCTTATTTGACTAAATAATAGAGCAGAGGCTAGATTTCTCTGCACGAGCGTTTAGCATGAATTATTCAGGATGGTTCGCTAGGAGACAGGATTGAGGGAAAGAAATGATTGTGTTAAGAAATAATCCAGAAAGATCAGGCAAAAAAAGCTAATGGCCTTTGTGAATTACGCTACGGGGAATCTTGCATTAAAGATCGTTTATTATGGACCAGGATTAAGCGGCAAAACCACAAACCTTCGTTACATATACACAAACATGGATGCTGATTTCAGGGGCGAGCTGATCTGTCTGGAAACCGATACCGAAAGAACGTTGTTTTTTGATTTGCTTCCGATCAAAGCTGGTATCGTCGATAATTTTAAAATCCATCTGCAACTCATGACCGTTCCAGGACAAGTCTTTTACGCGGCCTCCCGGAGGAGCGTTTTGAAAGGGGTCGATGGGATCGTATTTGTGGCGGATTCCCAAATTCCTCTTCTCGATGCCAATCTAGAGAGTTTCGATGGACTTCGAAGGAATCTTTTGGAGCACAGCGTTGATTTAAACTTTATCCCGCTTGTCTTTCAATACAATAAACGCGATTTGGATAATTTAATCCCCGTAGAAACCTTCAATAATCTCCTGAATCCCAGCGGATTTCCGTATATAGAAACCTGTGCCGTCAAAGGACAAGGCGTTTTTGAGACGCTCAAAGAGATCACCAAATTGGCCATTCCCGTAGTGAAAAAAAAGATTAGAGGGGACGAAAGAAAAATCGTCGGCAAGGTACGATTAAAGAAAAAGAAGGAAGAGAAAAAAGATGAAATCAAGTTTGTCGCCAAGGAAAAAGGTGCTTCCCTCCGTGTCACGAAGGTTAAATTTAAAACCCAAAAGGATATCGAGAAAGAGCTGGAAAATCTAGCCAAAGATTTTACCGAAAGTAAATAACCTGAATAATTCAGGATAATACATCCATTTTCCTCCCATCAAGTGACATAAATTAAGCGGTCTTGTCGTCTTTATATGGTGGGTCTTATGCTGTTTAAAGTCTCCAGTGCTTCGCTTCATGGAATCGAAGCGTATCTTGTTGAAGTAGAGGTCGATGTTTCCCTGGGGCTTCCCACGTTCATAACGGTTGGCCTGCCCGATACGGCCATCAGGGAGAGCAAGGAAAGGATCCGGGCAGCTCTTAGAAATTGCGGTTATGGTTTTCCTCCTCGAAAGATTATCGTGAATCTTGCACCTGCAGATAGGAAAAAGGAGGGCTCTGCCTATGATCTTCCCATATCTTTAGGTATCCTCGCTTCATACGATCTTTTTCGCAGAGAGAGCCTTTGCGATTTTTTATTCCTCGGGGAACTGGCGTTGGATGGGAGGCTGAAGCCAGTCAAAGGAGTTCTTTCTTCCACCGTGCTCGCCAAAGAAATGGGATTCAAAGGCATTGTCATTCCCAAAGAGAATGGACGGGAAGCCGCAATCGTTCCGGACATGGACATTTTTAGTTTGGATAACTTGATCCAGGTTGTGAAGTTATTGAGTAGCGCAGAACCTCCGATTTCACCCAAAAAATATTTGTTTTCCGAGCTTTTTCCGGACGTGGCATACGAGGTGGATTTTCGCGAAATAAAAGGCCAACATCATGTCAAAAGAGCTCTGGAAGTCGTTGCTGCCGGATCGCACAACGTTCTTTTGATCGGACCTCCAGGAGCAGGGAAAACCATGTTGGCTAAACGGCTTCCCACCATTTTGCCGCCTATGACCTTCGAGGAAATCATACAGGTCACGCAAATCTACAGTGTTGCCGGTCTGTTGAAGGACAGAGGAGCCGTGGGTGAAAGACCTTTCCGGTCTCCTCATCACACTATCTCGGATGCTGGATTGATCGGGGGAGGTTCCATCCCACGGCCAGGAGAAGTCAGCCTGGCCCACAACGGTGTGTTGTTTCTGGATGAGCTTCCTGAGTTTCGCAAAGGTGTGCTAGAAGATTTAAGGCAACCCTTGGAGGACAGAAAGGTGACCATCTCTAGAGCTTTGATGAGTGTTTCTTACCCTTCCTCCTTTATGCTGGTGGCAGCGATGAATCCTTACGATGATGTGGAGTATTCAGACAGTCTACAAACCCGGTATTATTCTAAATTGTCCAAACCCTTACTCGATAGGATCGATATCCAGGTCGATGTGCCTAAAGTCGAGTTTCAGGATATCATCTCTAAAGTTGAGGGGGAAAGATCACATGTAATTAGAGAGAGAGTTGCGAAAGCCAAAGCTATACAGCATAAACGGTTTGCAGGAAGAGGGATATACAGCAATGCCGAAATGGAAACGCGGGATTTGAAAATGTTTTGCCCAATTAATGATGAGGGAGAGAGGCTTTTGGAAATGGCCGTCGATCGCCTGGGATTTAGTGCCAGGGCCTACACCCGTGTCCTGAAAGTGGCACGAACGATTGCCGATTTGAGCGGGGAGGTGGATATTCTTCCCTTGCATATTTCGGAGGCTATACAATACAGACAAATGGACAAATACTTCTGACCTGGACTATTTAAGGGCCAATCTCACCACATCGACTTCGTTGCAGCCCAATCGTAGTATACAAATACAACTCATGGGCCGCTTCCTAGTCGCTGCAGCAATCTTGGCCCTTAAATAGTCCAGCTCACATCTCTGTTACCCAAAAAAAATGGCTGAAATTTTCAGCCGTTTTTAATAAAACAAAATTATCATATTTGTGTATACCTTAATCAACAGTTTTTACCCTTCGGGCAGGTCGATATCACTGCATCAGCATCGTCGCAGCCCATTTGCGGTAGTTTACTACAGCTGCATGAGCCACTTCCTTGCTGCTACAGCAATCTCAACCTGCAAATTATCCAGGTCCTGAATTTTTTAACAGCCAATCTCACCACATCGACTTCGTTGCAGCCCAATCGTAGTATACAAATACAAC
>CAYPGQ010000077.1:18850-19957 GCA_964410125.1 uncultured Eubacteriales bacterium
TCATGGGCAACTGCCTTGCATCGTTATTATTTTTTACTTGACTTATTTAGAGATGTATATATAATAAGAGTTGAATATACTAAATACATTATGAAGAAGGAAAAATGAAAGTTTTTATCGGAGTGATTGTGGGCGGAATAGCGGGTTATTTATTGTACAGGTTTGTAGGATGCAAAACTGGCACCTGCTTAATCACCAGCAAACCCTGGTCGAGTATCCTGTATGGAATGCTGCTGGGTTTGCTGCTCGGGTTGAAATGGTAATTTGATTTTTTAGGGGCAGTAATGAAGAAACAATTACAAAAATACAGCGAGATTGCCAAAAAATTCAAGGCCTTGGCCCATCCGGCGAGATTGAAAATATTGGAAAATTTGATGAAACGGAAGTGTTGTGTCGGAGATATACAAAAATGTCTATCCCTGTCCCAGCCCAATGTATCCCAACACTTGGGAGTTTTGAAGAAGGCTGGCATTATTGTTGGGGAACGGGAAAAAAATAAAATTTGTTACAAGATTTCTGATGATAGAATAAAAATGATTTTAAAAACATTCGATGTAGGAGTATAACAAAATGGCAAACATCAAAGAAGTTGATGAAAACACATTCCAGTCTGAAGTGTTGGAATCCGATATTCCGGTTTTAGTGGATTTCTGGGCTCCTTGGTGCGCTCCCTGTCACATGGTGACCCCTATGCTGGAAGCTGTCTTGGAGAAAATGGGAGATAAGTTGAAGGTTGTCAAAATGAACACAGACAAGAGCATGAAAACTGCTCAAAACTATGAAATTATGGCCATTCCTTCTCTTCTCGTTTTTAAAAAGGGAGAAGTCATAGAGAGAATCGTGGGGGTCCAGCCCCAGCATCAATTAGAAGCTCAGCTGAAAGAGATCATAATGTCCTAGATCAGGAACCATACCCGGTTGTCGTCCAACACAAGTGCCCTCAGGAACATCCCTGCCCTTGTATGTGGATAAGATCCGTTGCTTTTGTATTTTTCTTATAAAAACTCCATTTTTATTTGTTGTTGAATAACATTTTGAATTCTGTTATTAAGCTATTGACACCTGCATAAGTAATGTCCTATTTAAGGCGTAAAAAAAGAGGAGTAT
>CAYPGQ010000078.1:0-19156 GCA_964410125.1 uncultured Eubacteriales bacterium
CCGGATTGATGGATGAAAAACCGAGAGTGCGGGAACTGACCTGGATCATGCTGGCTTGCCGCTGTGCACGGGGCATGGGCGACTTGAAGATGCACAGCAACGAGTTCACGCTGGAGGAAGCTGTCGATTATGGCGTCAAGTGGACGCCGCGCGGCTGGATGCCCAAGGAGGGGAATACGATCTGGACGGATGAGGACCTCTACCTGCAGCAGCCCGGCTATGGCACTAGTTATGTCGTTGGCAAAGCCCATCTTGAGAAGTTGATTGCCGATCGTGCCGAACAATTGGGCGACAAATTCGATCTCAAATCATTTTTTGATGAGTTTCATACCTATGGCATGATTCCTATTTCGTTGATCAGATGGGAGATGACCGGCCGTGATGATGAGATCAAAAAATTGTGGTAGTCGCTTTTAAACCATAATACAAATTTGTCGTATTTGATAGTGGTATCGCTCTTTTTTGCGAATAATCCAGGATAATTAAGGTGTGAGATGTTTCGAAATTATATCACCGTTGCCCTAAGAAACATTCGGAAGCACAAGGGATTTTCCTTAATCAACATCGCAGGGCTGGCCATCGGGATTGCCAGTTGTCTGCTGATCCTGCTCTTTGTGCAGAGCGAATTGAGCTACGACCGGTTCAATGAAAAGGCTGAGCGGATCTACAGGGTCGGATTCACATTTCATGTCGGGACAAACCAGTTCGATGCAGCCCTGGGGCCCTGCCCCCTTGCGGCAGCTCTGGTCGGTGATTTTCCCGAAGTGGAGAAGGCGGCCAGGATTTTTGCGAGACAAAGCCGGGGTGGGGATGTGTTTGTGCGTTTCGGAGAAAAGCGCTACAAGGAAAACAAATTCCTGTGGGCAGATCCCGAACTTTTTGAGATTTTGACAATTCCGTTTATCAAAGGGAATTCTGAAGAAGCGCTTGCACAACCTAATTCTGTCGTTATGACGAGTAGGGCAGCTGCAAAATATTTTGGGCGGGAAGACCCGATCGGGAAAATGCTGGAGCTTGGCGATGGTTCCCTGTACATGGTCAATGGTGTTACCGAATCCTGGCCGGAGCATTCCCATTTCCATTTCGATTTTTTGGCTTCTTTTTCAAGCCTTCCCAAGAGCAAAGACCTGGATTTTTACGACACAGCCGTGTTTACTTACATCCTGCTCCGGGAAAATGCTTCCATCGAGGAGCTTGAGTCAAAATTGCCTGAATTTTCAGGGAAATGCATGGCGCCTATCATTGAAAAGATCATGGCGGTTCCGTACGAAGAATTCCTGGATTCAGGAAATTTCATCGGATTTATGACTCAGCCTCTCCGCGACATCCACCTCCGCTCGCAGTGGGGGAATGAACTGGAGCCGCAGGGAAGTTTCAATACCGTGATAATCTTTTCCGCCATTGCTTTGCTCATCTTGATTGTTGCTTGTATCAATTTCATTAACCTGACGACAGCAAGATCCACCCAGAGGGCGAACGAGGTTGGTGTTCGCAAGGTAGTGGGTTCGAATCGTGCGCAGCTCGTCAGACAATTCCTTTCCGAGTCCATCTTCCTGAGTTTCCTCTCTTTTTTATTGGCGTTGATATTTGTCGAGTTTGCACTCCCGGTTTTTAACAACTTGGTCGGGAAAGAATTTTCTGTCAGCTATGTCCTCGACTGGTCCTTTCTTTTGCTCCTTTTTGTCGGGGCGCTTTTCATCGGGATAACTGCCGGCAGCTACCCCGCTTTTATGATGGCGTCCTTCCGGCCTGTGGCAGTGCTCAAAGGAAAGGTACAATCGAGTATGAGGGGGAGAAGGTTTCGGGATGCGCTGGTTATTTTTCAGTTTTGTGCATCGATCATTCTGCTTGTAGGCACAGCCGTGATCTTCACCCAACTGCACTACATCCGGAACAAAGAGCTGGGATTTGACAAAGAGCATGTTGTTGTCATCCAGCGTGCTGAAAAGCTTGGCTCTCAGCAGTTGGCCTTTAAAGATCAGCTTTATCAAAATTCTGATATCCTGAGCGCGGCATTTACAGACTCTTTGCCTCAGTTTCTGCTTGAGGCCAAAGTGTTTCAGAAGGAAGGGGAAGGCAGCCAGGAAAATAATACTCTTATCACCATCATGGCCGATTATGACTTGTTGGATACGTACGGGTTAAAGATGATCGCGGGGCGGTATTTTGAAAGGGAACGTTCAACGGATTCGACGGCTGTCATTTTAAACGAGGCAGCCATCAAGGCGCTCGATATTCAGGATCCATTGGAAAAACGTCTTGTCCTTGTCGGGCTAAAAAGAAAACCGATGGACATCATAGGCATCATTAATGATTTTCACATGGAATCGTTGCACACCAAGATCGGTCCGACGGCTCTGATCCTGGTTGGTGCGCGTCCGAGTGTTCTGCTGTCGGTTCGGGTGCGTCCGGGTGATCTGAGGAAAACGCTGGGTTTTCTGGAGGACAAGTGGCGTGAGTTCACCAACAACCAGCCTTTTGAATATGTCTTCTTCGATGACCAGTTCGACATGCTCTATAAAGCGGAAATCCAGGCAGGAAAGGTGATAACGGCTTTTGCCTGCCTTGCTGTTTTTATCGCCTGCCTGGGACTTTTGGGGCTGGCTTCGTTTACGGCAAGCCAGCGGACCAAGGAAATCGGCATCCGGAAAGTGTTGGGCGCGACGACATCGGGGATTTTAGTTTTGCTGAACAAGGATTTTGTCAAGCGCGTGTTGGCGGCCAACCTGATCGCCTGGCCTTTGGCATACTATGCGATGAACAAGTGGCTCCAGGGCTTTGCCTACCGAATCCGCATCAACATCTGGATGTTTCTAACTGCTGCGGTTGTAGCGCTGCTCATTGCCCTTATCACGGTGAGCTACCAGACTATCAGGGCAGCCCGGGGCAATCCTGTCGACTCCCTCCGTTACGAATAAGTTTTTAATTGGGAACCTTTAATTGGGGACAGGATACCCTTTCACTTAATTGTAATGACTGGATTTGATGAAAGGATATCCATGAGCCAGATTAAAATAAATGGGTGAAAGAGTATCCTGTCCCCAATTTAGTTACTCATATCTTAAGGAATCCACCGGATTTGCCCGGGCGGATTTGATCGATTGATAGCTCACCGTGAGATAGGCGATCAATAGAGCAGTGCCTCCCGATATCAAAAAAGCGACGATCCCGATGTGTATTCGATAAGCAAAATTTTGCAGCCACTTGTTCATGGCAAAATAGGCAATGGGCCAGGCAATTATGTTAGCCAACAGCACCCACCTTATGAATTCTTTGGAAAGCAGCAGAAAAATATTCGAGTCAGAAGCGCCCAGTACCTTCCGGATGCCAATCTCCTTGGTCCGCTGTTCTGCTGCAAATGCTGTAAGGCCAAAAAGCCCCAGGCATGCGATAAATATGGCCAGGATGGCAAATGCACCAAAAATACGTCCCATTCGTTGTTCTGTAACATAGGCTCGTTCGAACATTTCATCGAAAAAGGAGTAGGAAAAGGGATAACTGGGTGAAAATTTTTTCATCACCCCTTCCACGTGATCGATCGTTGCCGGGATGTTGGCCGTTCTTATTTTTATCGCGATGTTGGAAAAATTGTGGGGATTTAAAAAGATATACAGTGGCTCGATCGGACGGTGCAGGGAATGCAAATGAAAATCTTTTATGACTCCGACTATCTCTCCTGTCTTTCCATTCCAATGAGTGAGTTTCCGTCCGATGGGAGATTCCCATTCTGCGACCTTGACAGCGGTTTCATTGACAAGGAAGGCGCCCATTTCATCGGAAGGAAATTCCCTGGAGAAATTCCTTCCTTGAACGATTTGCATGCCGAAAAGATCGATATAATCATAGTCCGCCGTGTTGTAGTATATGGGGATGGGCTCCTCGGGATTCCGGCCTGTCCAATCTCTGGATGTGAACGTATCGATGTTATTGGGCAGGCAGCCTGAAGTGGATACCGCAATAATATCGGATGATTTTAGAAGTTCCGTCTTTATCGATTGAATGTTTTGACGGATCGATCCCACACGAACGGGCAATGTGATGATTTGGTCCTTTGTGTAACCCATGTCCACCGTTTTAATGAATTTCAGCTGCTCCCGAACTGCGATGGTACAGACGATAAGAACAATCGTGATCGCAAACTGGACAAGAACTAGGACGTTTCGCAGCGACGATCCTTTGGAGCTTCGGGTGAAAGCCCCTGCCAAGACAGCGATCGGCCTGAATCCGGACATCCTCATTGCCGGATAGCTTCCGGCAAACAATCCCACAAACAAAGTGGTAAAGACCAGTCCTAAGAAAAGCTGGGGATTGTGGAGAGGATTCAAACGAAGCTGTCTTTGCACCAGGCTGTTAAAAACAGGCAAAATCCAAAGGACCATTATGATTGAAATAATCATCGCCAATACGGCCATCGCAACGGATTCTCCCAGAAATTGAGTGATCAATTGTCCCTTCTGAGCGCCTACCACCTTCCGCATTCCCACTTCCTTGCCACGCCGCAGGGATCGGGCGGTTGCCAGATTCATGTAGTTGACACAGGCGATGAACAGGATCATAAAAGCGATGGATGAAAAGAGGAGGATATATTTCATGTCATTATTCACCCCTATTTCCTGCTCCAGGTGAGAGTGAAGGTGGATATCAGTCATTGGCTGGATGAAAAAATATTTTGGGTAAGGTTCCTTCATTCTGGCCGCCTTGAGAGCGGGAATCTCTATGAGAGGGGCGATCTTCTTTTCCATTTCTTTCGGATCGGATCCTTCATGCAGCAATACATAGGTGTAAGAATAATTGCTGCTCCAACTGGTTATGTCATTGTTCGTCACACGAAAGTACGTTTCGTACGGGACAGCCATGTCCATGACAAAGTGGGAATTGGCCGGCATGTCATCAAAAACACCCGACACCTTGAATTCGTATCGTTCATATACGGTCAAAGTTTTTCCCATCGGATCTGCATCCCCGAAATATTTTTTTGCCGCTTTTTGGGACAACACGATGTTAGAAGGATCGTTCAGTGCCGTTTCAGGACGGCCTTTCGTCAAAGGAATCGAAAAAATTTTGAACATTTCAGGGTCTACCCAGTAGAATTCTTGTTCGAGATAATGGTTTTGTTCGTATGAAACCAGGGTATTGCTGCTGCGCAAAATCCTGGAAACCGATTCTACCTCGGGGATTTTTTCCTTCAATTCTGGACCGAGAGGTGGGGGAGTGAAGGCGCGCCCTTCCCTTATGACTCTGTATATTCGTTTTGCATGTTCGTAATGCCCGTCAAAACTCAACTCATATTGAACGTACAAGGCTATGAGTATATAAGCCGTCATGCCGATGGAAAGGCCTACGATATTGAGAAGTGAATATGTGCTGTTTTTCTTCAAGTTTCTCACAGTGACCAACAGGTAGTTTTTAAACATCTGAATCCTCCATTTTAATTCATCGATTATAAAGTAGGGAATTGCCTTGACACATTGACCCCAAAACCAGATCCGTGCACAAAAAAGGCCTTTATCATCAGCAAGATAACGATAGGTTTCGATCATATCCCCTAGAGTGGAACACCCTCCTCTGTCCGGGAACATTCGCCGGATAAACCACCCTGCAATCCGCGGAGGATGGAGGTATTTTTTCATCTTGACTCTCATTCCTGCGGCAAAGTAAGTTCCTCGATTCCCGACCAGACAGACTCCTGCGCTTTTCGCACTTCCTTCAGGGCTTTAACACCTTGAGTCGAAAGTTGGAAAATACGCTTGCTTTTTCCCCCACGTTTGGATGTGGGATCTGCAAAATGCGATGTTAGATAGCCCTTTTTTTCCAGGCGGCGCAGCATGACAAATAGTGCTCCGTAAGCCCATGTTTTTCCTGTCACTTGTTGGAGCTGGTCCCTAATTGTGACGCCGTAGGCATTCTCCTTCAATCTCCAGACAGCCAGCAAAAGAAATTCTTCCGATCGAGAAATAAATTTTGTGCTCATCGTGTCTCCTATATTGTATACGACGTAGGTATTATCAAAAAGGTTCCCTCATATTTGAATTTATGCGGTGACGGGATACCCTTTCCCCTAATTCCTGTTTGGATTTTTAGGAATATTACAAATGAAGATTTCCAATATATCACATTCTAAAACAGCAGAATGCTCTTTTAAAATTTAAATTGGTGAAAGGGTATCCTGTCCCCAATTTAATTATTCATACCGGAGGGAATTAACAGGATTGGCCAGGGCGGCTTTAACGGACTGATAGCCGACTGTGAGGAAGGCGATAGCAAGAGACATCCCTGCAGAAAGGACAAATACCCACAATCCTAAGTCCGTTTTGAAAGCAAAATTCTGCAGCCACTTATGCATGACAAAATAGGCAATCGGCCAGGCAATTACGTTGGCAGCCAGAACCCACTTGGAGAAATCTTTGGTGAGATTCAAAACAATATTTCCTACAGATGCCCCAAGTACTTTGCGGATCCCGATCTCCTTAGTTCGTTGTTCAGCTGTGAAGGAGGCCAAACCGAACAGCCCCAGGCAAGAGATGAATATGGCAAGGAATGCAAAATCCAGGAAGATCTTTCCCATGCGTTTTTCTGATGCATACAACTGGCCGATGGTCTGATCCAGGAAGTGGTATTCGAACGGATTCCCGGAGCCGTACTTTTTCCACATGTTCTTTAATATCTGAATGGATGAAGAGATGGTGCCAGGCCTGATTTTTACATACATGAACTTATAATCGCTGCTGCTTTGCGGAACGATCATCAGCGGTTTGACCTGGCTGTGCAATGATTCAAAATGAAAATCTTCGACGATTCCGATGATTCGGCGGGTTTCGCCCGCGCTGTAGTTGTAGAGCTTTTTTCCGACAAGGTTTTCCCCGCCGAGGATATTGGCCAATGTCTGGTTGATGATAACCGCTTCGTCGGCGTCGGTCGTATATTCTTCAGAGAATAGCCTTCCTTGGGATAATTTCATGTCGAACGTATCGAGAAAATGAAAATCGACTGTCAGGAAATTGATGCTGGTATGTTTACAAACTTCTTCCCCTTCCAATCTCGCTCCTGTCGAAGCGCGGAATAATTGGGTGATGAGTTGGTCCGAAACGGCAATGGCTGGAATATGAGGGCTTGACAGTAACTCATTCCTGACCACATCATAGTTGACGCGGAACGTGCCGCTCAGAGGCAAATGGATCACGTTATCTTTATCGAATCCCAATTTTTTGTCTCTCAAGAAAGTAAGCTGATTTGCAACGATGGTTGTGCAGATGATAATGATGATAGAAAGGGAAAACTGGAGAACGACCAGGAATTTCCGGAAAAAAACACCTTTTGTAATAGTTCTTGAAGTGCCTTTCAGCACATCGGTGGGTTGGAAGGCGGAAAGGAAAAAGGCGGGATAGCATCCTGATAGCAATCCCGTGAAAACGATAACTCCGACCAAGCTTAAAAGAAACGTTAGATCCGCCAGGTCTAATACCAATGATTTCTCGGTCAACTGATTGAACAGGGGCAGAGCGAATTTCACAAGAACAAGGGCTGTAAAAAGCGAGATCAGGACAAAAAACAAGGATTCGCCAAGGAACTGTTTGATGATCTGTAAGCGTTGTGCCCCTACAGTTTTTCGCAAGCCAACCTCTTTGGAGCGATTGCTGAATCTGGCTGTAGATAGGTTCATAAAATTGGCACAGGCAATAATAAGAATAAACAAGGCCACTATGGCGAATATGCGGATTGTGCGGATATCTCCATGCCCGGCCAGGTCGTACTTGAAATGGGAATGGAGATGGATCTTGGCGAGCGGCTGCAGAAAAAATTTCGAAGTCAAGTCGTCTCCTTCGTCATTCTGCCGGACAAGATCGGTTATTTTCCTGTTTAGTTCAGGGATAGAGATATCTGGTTTCGTAAGAATATATGTGAAATAGGACCAATCGCTCCATTTTTCAAAATCTCTGACCCACCATACCATTTCAGCCAGTGCCTGGAATGGAACGAAAATCTGGAGCTGCAGATGAGAATTGCGCGGAATATCTTTCAAGATGCCGGTTACTTGGAAGCTTATCTGTTCTTGGCGCGAGGATAAAATCCGTAGCGTTTTCCCTAGAGGTTCTTGACTACCAAAGTATTTTTTGGCCAATTTTTCTGTCATGATAAGGGAATATGGATCTTCGAGGGCTGTTTGAGGATCTCCCCTCAAGAGAGGAAATGTAAATGTTGTAAGAAAGGATGGATCGACAATTCCTATTTCTTCGGAAAAGATTCTCTCGTCGAATTCGATCAGGAATTTTTGGAAGCCATTGCAGAATCTTGTGGAATCCAAGACCTCTGGATATGTCTGTTTGAGGTGAGGAGCGAGGGGGATCGGACAGGTGCCGGCGGATTGCAATCCTTGTTCATCTTCGACGATGACCCGGTAGATGTTGTTTTCGTTTTCATGAAACCTGTCATAGCTCAGTTCATCCTGAATCCAGAGCATGATGAGTATGGTGCAGGCCATCCCTATAGCCAGACCGGCAATGTTTATGAAGGAATATCCTTTGTGTCTGCGGATATTTCTCAAGGCGATTTTGAGGTAGTTTCGAAACATGGCTGCACTCCAATAGAAAGAATCTTTTATTGCAGAAGGAATCAGAAAAAGGACCTGAACGCCGAACCACAATGTTGCGATAAGTGTTCCTCTGCGTCTTTTGATTTGGGCAAACTGCTCGTCAAAATCTTGTAAAGCTGATTGCCGGATTGAAAGTCTGAGAAATCGGCTCAAAATCCTGTGTTTAATCGGGATTTTTTTTCGGATGTTCATCTCCGGTTTTTATGATTTTTCCCTAAGGGGAGGGATGTCTTGCCACAAGGCTTTGTTCAGTTTGTTCACTGTCAGCAATTCTGTTTTCCCTTTGGGCGTCAAACGGTAGAGAATTTTCCGTCTGCCGCCCCGCTCCGGGAGAGGGTCGCTCTCATAAGATTCCACATAGCCGTAATCGACGAGGCGCCCCAACGGGCCGTATATGGCTCCGAACAGCCATTTGATACCTGTCATTTTTTCGATATAGCTCCTTATGGTTACTCCGTAGGCGCCGTTATCATTCTGCAATTTCCAGATTGCTAGCAGGATCATCTCTTCTTTTCTCGATAAAAGTCTCATGTTTTCCATCCTTTCTACTATATGTATACGGAAAGTGAACAAAAAGGTTGCACTTTAAAATGATGGTTTTTTGCTGGTTGAATCTCACTTCATGATTTAAGTGGGTGGGATTTTTTCCTTCGTTTTGAAATTTCTTCGATTGTCGCCAAGGCATCCCTGAGAACAGGAAGGACGAGCCTATCCTTTTCTCTTCCCACTGCTTCTTTGCTTTTGATTATCCTTGAGAGTTTTATTGCTTTGAGTGAAAACTTTCCTATAGAGAGTTCAATGGTGTTTTCAATTTCTTCATCAAAAGAGTCCAGGCCGTGCATGACGGTCACGATATCGAATAGCTGCACGCTTTTTCCTGCGAACATGGGCGGATTGAGCCCGATAGGAGGGACGAATGCTGCCCCGACTTTCTTTAAAGCCTTTTTTATTCCTGGATCGGAGAGGTCCTTGAACCAAATATCGACATTCTGAGTGACAACCGGTGCCCCCTGGAGGGCAGCTGCTGAAAGTCCGATGATCATGAATTGGACCTTCTGCTTGACAAGTTCTTTCAGAAAAGCGGCTTCTTTATCTGAAAAGATTAAATTTTCGGCCACGGATTAATCCCCTTCTCAAACGTTCGATCGGTTCTTCGTGCAAAAGCAGGAGAGTATGCCTTACATTTTCCCGGTCCAACTCGGGAAAATCTGCAATAATTTTGTCAGTCATGACGGCGATTTTCTGGATCTTTTCCTTCTCTGGATTGACTTCTTCCAAAAAGACAGAGGGGCGAACATTTAACACGTCGGCCATTGCATGGACCGAATTCGGCAAAAGTGTCTCCTTATAAACCAAATGATAGTAGGCAGTTTTACTGACGTTGGCTTTTATCAATAATTCTCGCAATGAGAGATTTTTTTTTCGACAAAGTTCTTTCAGTTTGTTTTGACCAATATACATAATAGATAAAAGTACTATATTATAGTACTTTTGTCAAGCGAGCTTTCTGCCATACTGGCAGTTTTAATGGCATTATTTGCCGTTGCTGCTGGTTTTTAGCCGGTTAAGACGAAAAGATCGAAAAAATAGAACCGTCCCCATTTTTCCTTAGGTTTTAGAATATTAAAAAGTGTAAAATATTTTGACAGATTAGGGAAAGAAAGAGGTCGTGATTCGGGAAGGAATCTGTGAAGAAAGCTTATCCTTAAAGGCGTTCCAACAGGTCTTTGTAAGCTTTACGGTTTGGCAGATTATGTTTTTCTGCCAGGCTGTAGGCCAGGCGATAGTCTTCCAGAACCTCTCCCCGGGCTCCGGGGGCGAACAAAGAGGCCGTGAAAGCGCACAGGTCCAGCAGCAATAGGTTTTTCAATTTGTCTTTTTCCATCGTTGCCTCTGCCCTTTCTACTGCAAAATCCATGCCAATCGCTTAAAACAAGAACTTTCAAAACGAGTTTATCGGCTCTGACTGACTACAATTGTCCTTGGAAAAGGACGAATATTCTCACTATAAATCAGCTTCTCCGTCTGTTATAATTTGGCACAGAGTTTGCAAATGTGGAGATAGGGGGAATCCAAAAATGAAACACTCAATTAAAAGAATCTCGATAGCCTTCTTTTTTTTCTACTTTGCTCTTTTATCCTTAAGTCTTCCTTCGACTCAAAGACAGAAAAAAAGCCAAGAACTACAGCACGAAGTCGCAGTCACTCTCAAGCTCATCCAGGTCTATGTGACGGATAAAAAAGGGAGCCCTATGTTGGATTTAGAAAAGGGGGATTTCCTCGTTTATGATAATGGAAAGCCAAAGCTAGTCACAGAATTTGAAAAACATATCCTTTTGTTGCCATCCATAAAAACAGAAGCTCAGCCTGAAATAATCCAAGAAACCACACTCCCTGCCCCTCGAGAATTGATGAACCGCAAATTTTTTCTTCTGTTTGATTTTGCCTACAACAACGCCAGAGGTATCTTGAAGGCAAAAAAAGCCGCTTTGCATTTCATTGACACCCAGCTTCAGCCTTCCGATGAAGTCGGATTGCTCTCCTATTCGGCAATCAAAAGTTTAACTCTCCATGAGTATTTGACATCAGACCATGAAAAAGTTCGAAAAGTCGCTGAGTCATTCGGCCTGAAGGAAATACATGGCAGAGCGGAAAATTTAGAGGAGGAATATTGGCGCAGTGTAACGGGTGAAAATCCCCTCGATGCAAGCAAAGGAGGAGGAGTTTACCAAAAAGAATCTGAAAGGTTATGGTTAAGTTCGGGAGGAGTTTCTCCTGAGTTTCAAAGATTTCAAGCCCAACAAGACAGCAGTATTCATGCCACACATTTTGTACAAAAAATGGAAGACTTTGCTAAAGCCATGAGATATATTCCCGGCTATAAACATATTATTCTCTTTTCCTCAGGCGTTCCCTATTCCCTTATGTATGGAATTCATCAGAGTTCTCGTGGAAGCGGTGATAGATGGGACACAGGAAATAAACTGCTTCAACTGAGATACGAAGATATGCTCAAAGAGCTCGCAGCATCCAACAGCACTGTCTACACTCTGGATACCGAGGACATGGGAACAATGATTACCGTCAATTCGAGGGTAAGAGGAGGGTATACTTTACAGACCATGGCTAGTTCGACTGGCGGAAAATACTTCGGCGATATCAACAGTTATGAGACGCACTTGGGAAAGATTCAAGATTTGACAGGGTGTTATTATGTCCTTGGCTACTATATTGATGAGAAATGGGATGGGAAATATCACAAGCTAAAAGTCAAAGTCGATCGTCCCGGTTGTGAAGTTCACGCCCAGAAAGGATACTTCAATCCCAAACTTTTCAGCAAATACAACAAGCTCGAGAAGATGCTCCATCTGGTTGACCTGGCGTTGAGCGAAGACCCGCTTTTCCAAACACCTGTTCGTTTTCCTGTAGTGGCATTAACCTCTGTGATAAAAGGAAAACCGAATCTTGCTCTCTATTCGAAAATAAACAGGGAAAACATTCAGGAACTCGCCGGCAATATGGTTGAAATCGTGAGCATTATTTTCGACAACAAGGACAATATTATCAAAATCGAAAGAGAGGAATTGGATTTTTCCAAGCTGCCGACAGGAAACATTTATCATTCTGCATTATTGCCTCTTGATCCGGGTGATTACAAATGCCGGATTGTCATAAGAAATCTGGAAACAGGAAGAGGTGCAGTGGCCTCATCGTCAGTGGCGCTTCAAAAAAGCCCGGATGCTGGTATCCAAGTCTATTCACCCTTACTGCTTAAACCGGAAAAGGACGCCTATTATTTAAAAAAGCCATCATCTGCTTATTCATTTGACTCAAGCCAGTATTCTCCGCTTGTCGAAGAATTGGCACAAGGAACGAATCGAATATTGGCTGTAGTAAGATGCTCGTTTTCTGGTATTCAACAGCCGGATATTGTTCTAACCACAAATCTCAATTACCATTTAGCTGATACACGGATAACAATTCCTGCAACCATCTCTATTCTCAATAGATACCAGGATAGTTATACAGATATATTTTTTGTGGAGCTTCAAACCGATGGATTGCAATCGGGAGAATATAGTCTGAATCTATCCGCAGAAGACCGACATACGCAATCACACTCCAGCGTGATTACGACTTTCGAGGTTAAATAAAAAGGTTCTCTTCCACTTTGTGCTGGTAAGCTCTAATGGAAAAAAATCTTGAAAGTAATGCTCACACAAAAAATTTTACACTACCACTGTTACTCTAATAACTCAGCTAATTGTGTTAATTGAGTAGAAATCCTTCCTTTTTTTGTTAAATAAGAGTTCCTAATTAATTCTGATTTGGTGTACCATTTCAATTTGACACCTTCTCCCATTCCTTGATATGTTTCTCTTACTCAATGAGTTGTAAAGAAGAGAAGCAATGATAAAGAAAATATTAATAATTGTTATTAGAGGATGCAAGGATGGGGCTGGTCGGGTTGAGTGATAAAGGAGATTTTTCATTGCGAAAAAAGACCGTTGTTCTTTTCATATTACTTTTTATAATCTCGGCTTCTCGCTTTCTTGAAGCCTCTAGTGTCAGGCCATTTGAACTCAGTGCAAGAGCGGCTGCCTTGGGAGGAGCCTTCGCTACACGCACGGATGATTCATCGGCTATATTTTATAATCCAGCTGCGTTAGCTTTCTCGTTAGGAATCATGGTTAAAATAAACTTATTTTATCCCAAAATGACAATGACGGCAGAATATCCTGCCATTCCAAAATCATTTGAGAGTACTCTTGGAAAGATCGGTGGGTCCACCTTTATTTCCTTGAATATCAAAGAAAGAATCGGCCTTGGCATCGGAGTATTTTTCCCTAACTCGATGGAAACAAAATGGCCGCATGACTGGGCAGGACACGATTTGTCGACTCGTTCAAAATTCAATACTTTATATATTCGGCCTGTCGTTTCGGTTAAGATCTCAAAGCATCTTTCGGTAGGAGTAGGAATTGATATTATCTCATCTAAAGTTAATTGGAAATTCGACAGAATTTTTAGCTTTCAGGGGATAGGATCTGAAGATAATTTACTTGCAAGCAGTGAATCAAATGTCAGTGCAAAAGGCATAGGTTATGTCGCTGGTATATTAATAAGAATCAGCGATAATCTCCGGATTGGAGGAAGATACCAGCCCAAGGTAAAGTTAGACTTTAATGGAGCACACAGCTTCATCATCCAGCGAGGGAGTGAAATCCCCTTCGGTATTCTCCAGGCAACGACCTCAACCCTTACCATACCTCAGGAATTCGTCTTAGGGGGAATGTATTCGCTTGGGAAGAACCTGACACTTCAGCTGGACTTTCAAAGGATTGGTATGAGCGAGATAAAACAATGGGAATTCGATCTCGATCCCGAGTTCTACGAAATAATCGAGAATTACCATGGAACTAGGCCAGACTACATCAGGCAGGGAGTTGATCTCAACATGAGAGACAAATCCCGCATTATGTTTGGTGTTGAGTATAGTTTCAAAAATTCTATAGCTATAAGAGCCGGGTATACCCATCAAAGAAGTGCTGCCGATAGCCAAATGATACATCCAGTTTTTCCTGATTTAGATACCAATACAGTGTCCTTCGGAATTGGATATGATGGCTCAACGTTCTCGGTTTGGGACACTTATGAAAAATTGGGAGGAATATCTCTTGATGCATTTTTTCAATATGGGTTTTCCCCGAAAAGTACATCAACACTGCCTGAGTTTCCTGCTGCTTACCAAGCGAGCCGATGGATCGTGGGATTAGGCCTTGGCATAACTTTCGGTTCCTTATAAAATTCTCATCCCATATTTAAACTATGATTTTTATTTCATCATACCCCCTTATATTGGACAGCGTATGACAAACCCAAATTGATTATTGTGTGTCGTCAAATATTGGTGACATAAAAAAAATACAACAACAAAGGTAACCTTAATCAATGGTATAACCGGAAAGTATTGCGTGGCAGAAAACCGGAAGTGTTTTGCGTGGCATTGACAATGTTGGACTCCATCAAAGGTCTTCACCTCTTTATATGCAAAACTTGACATGAAAAACGAGGCTTTAGATTGGATTGAAAAAGCAGTAGATCATGGCTATATTAATTCCTTAATGAACATGATCCCTTCCTCGAAAACATCCGCGGCGAGCCCCGCTTCAAGAAGCTCATGGAAAGAGTCAAACACGGGTGGGAGAATCTTGAGGTTTGAGAACCAACATAATCTCCTAAGATTCAATCTGATGAATGGATGGGATTTTCCTTTTGCGGATCCTTCCTGATTTTACAGATGGCTATTTTTTGGTTGACACTCCCCAGAGTTGCTTAGGAGCCGAGCTATAAGACTCCATTTCTATTTTCCCTTTGCTGGTCAGCTTGATTCTGGCTGACAGGTAGATTTTCCCTTTTCCCTTTCCCTTGTTGTTAATATCGAGTTTAATGACCATAAAGGGAAATCTCTGATCAAAACTAAAGCTGGTCCCGATATTCCAACTATAACTTTCGGCAACGAGAATGATCTGCCTCCCTTTTTCAGTTTGTATGTTCTGGGCCGCAAGAAGGATGAGTTTTGTGCCACGTCCTCCGATAGGGTGAATTGCTCCCTTGTTCATTCCTCGAAGGGTGCTTCTGAATTGCTCATAGCCACTTTTATTGAAGACCTCAATGAGATGAATAACTTCCTCGTCACTGGTGTAACTATCTACCAAAATTCTTAGTTTTTTTGCTTGTTGTGCACTCGGTCCTTGTCCCGGGAGAAGTCTTGCCCGAAATTCTTCCTGAGACCAAAGAGAAGCGCTCAAACTCATACAAACGGCAACAACAATCCAGACTGAATATCTTTTTGCATCGATTTTTTTCATTTCATTCCCTATTACATTCTATCATAAATAGAAATAAACTGCTTCCCTCATCTGATCCCTGTTTTCAATTTTTTGATTCACAACCTAATCCCTCAATTTGTCCACCACCATTTCTGTGATAGACTGGGAAGAAGAATTACACGTGGTTTGAAAAAAGATATGAGGATGCATAACATCCAAGCATTGTTCATTATTCTCCTATCCTTTTTTTTGACCATAGGCGCGAGCTACCTTTTTGCAGAGGAGCCTCTCCGGCCGTTGAGGACGGATACCCCACCCAAAATCGACGGCTATCTGAATGATCCGGTTTGGAAGGAAGCACCGACAATAACTGGGCTTAAGACTTGGACACCGGATTTCGGCCATGATATGGCGGAGAAAACCATCGTTTACATGGCATATGATAAAGAAAACCTTTATTTCGCCTTTAGATGTTATGACAGGATGCCCGACAAGATTAAAGCAAGCCTATCCAGCAGAGATACCATCCGCCCTGACGACTGGGTCTGCATCAATCTGGATTCATTCAACGACCAACAGTCGCTGTATGCTTTTTATGTCAATCCCCTGGGCATCCAGGGAGACAGCACTTATGCTGGGGGAAAAGAAGATCTCAGTGCCGATCTGGTTTGGTATAGTGCAGGCCGGATATATGACGAAGGTTATATAGTCGAAGCCCATATCCCTCTCAAGAGCATCCGTTTTGCCCATAAACAGGCAGTAGAAATGGCTGTCCTTTTCGAGCGAAGGATCAGCCGGAGATCGGAACAGGGGATGTATCCGCCGCTCGATCCAAAGAGGGGGTATTCTTTCCTGACACAAATGAAGCCTATGATCTATCATGACCTGAGACATTATAGGCTTTTTGAACTTCTTCCTGCCTTTTCCTACAACCAAAAAAAAAATATTGAAGAGGGGACGCTTCAGCCGGAGAAACCGCTTCGGGATTTCAGTTTGACTTCGAAATACGGATTCACATCAGACTTAATCCTGGACGCGACCTTTAATCCTGATTTCAGCCAGGTGGAATCCGACGCTGGCCAGGTGGATATCAATCTCCGCTACGACCTATTTTTTGTGGAAAAAAGGTCTTTTTTTCTTGAGGGACATGAAAACTTTAATTTTGCTGGAGCGACGGATCTCCTTCCTTCCATTGTCCACACACGGACGATTATCGATCCCATTGGCGGATTGAAGCTCACTGGAAAGCTCGGAAAAAGCAATACCCTAGCCTCTATTCTAGCGCTGGATGAATCCCCTCGTTTTGAAGAAGAAATTGACCAGACCGGCAAGTACGCATTGTTCTCGATCCTTCGGTATAAACGGTCTCTTCAACAGGACAGCTACATCGGTGTTTTCTATACAGGGAGGGAGTTAAAAGACAGGCATAATCGGGTTATCGGGCCTGATGGGATGATAAGAATTACACAATCCAGTATGCTGGGATTTCATCTGTTTCACTCCGAAACCAAGATGGATGCACAAAGTGCAAGAAAGTCCGGGAATGCTTTTTGCTTGGATTATAGTTATGATACGCGAAAGCTGAGGATCAACTTCACGGTCCAGAGTTTATCCAGAGATTTTGACACACAGGCTGGATATCTCACGAGGACGGGGATCACACGAGTAGCTGGTGCCATTCAACCTAATTATTACCCGGATACCAAGGTCGTCCGCAAGATTTCTCCGACCCTGACTTTGATACAAGCGAAAGACCACTTTTATAACCTTTTCGAAATGAGGAATGTGCTGTCCCTAAATATTCTTCTGTTTAAAAACCTCCGTTCCGCTCTTTCCTATGAGTATTCGAATGAAGTCTATCTTGCACAGAAGTTCGATACCAGCAGATTGCTTTTCACTATGAGAAGCCAGGTCACTAAGCAACTGAATTTCATGGCTATATACATGAGAGGGAATGCAATTTATTATTCCGAAAATCCTTACCCAGGAAAAGGAAGCAACGCAACTGTCAGATTGACTTATCAACCCTTTGAAAAATTCAAAACTGAATTCAGCCTGGGATATACGGATTTTTTCCGGAAGGCTGATTCCCAAAAGATCTATGATTATACGATTATCCGCGATAAACTCACATATCAAGTCAACAAATATCTCTTTTTTCGTGGGATTGTGGAATACAATACCTACAGGAAGAAATTGCTTTTAGATTTTTTGGCTTCTTTTACCTATATTCCTGGAACCGTTATCCAGCTTGGGTATGGCTCCCTGCATGAAAAACTCCAATGGGTGGATGGAGAATACAGAGAAAGCAACAAATTCCTGGAGATAAAGAGGGGATTATTTTTTAAGGTCTCCTACCTGTGGAGGCTTTGACCGATATTTGCCGCAATCTCTGGAGTGCCTAATGAAATTTTTACCGATTAAAATTGCCTTGGTCGTGTGGATCGCTTTTTGTTTGTTTTTATCTGGGAGTAAACTCACCGGTTCCTGGAGTTATTCAGGAATAACCGGGGAAAAAAAGGATTCTTCTAAAATTTTAAGAAAAATTTATGAAGAAGTTTCAGAGTTAGGAAATTTCCCTGGTGATGATTTTGTCTTTTTCCATCGTTGCTTCCGTACTTTCTGACGTAAAATACATGCCAATCGTTTATAACTCTGAGTAAGCTGAATCCGAAAAGATGCCGATTTTATAACCTGGAGTTATATTTCCTGTTTTATCCACTAGTCTAACCGACCCACTCCAATCTTACATTAATGGGGTGGTAAGGCAGTGGCTCATTGTTAAAAATAATTTTGCTAAGTTTAGCTTAGAAGAACATGGGCTGCTGCGAGTTTATCGGGAATCCTAAGACCCTGCGGGCAGTACGGAATACAGGTTTTGCAATTAACACACGCATCACCCTTGAGGGGAAGTTTGACATAAAGAGTTCTGGCCTTATTCCAGTCGTGGTCATCTATAGCATAACGCTCGAAACGTAGGATCTCGGCTATCGGCACCTGCTGAGGGCAGTGAGGTTGACATTCCGTACACAGACGGCAAGCTGTCCTGTCAGCCTGAGCTGTCATCATCGCAATTGCCCGTGCGTCCTGAGGACGCAGGCCTTTTCCAGCGCCTGAATATGTTTCCACAAATTCGTCGAGGTTTCTGACACGGATAACAGCAGCGTCAAGCTTGGTGCTTGTGGTCAGCCAACGCACTAGGGCGTTGTGAAGGGATGTACCGGCTGGCAGCTTATCCATAAATGTCTGATCCTGTTTCATGCGTCCGATGCCTCGTGCCGTCTTCATGGCTACGGTGCCAAAGCCTTTTTTGCGGGCTAATTCCATAAACCGGTCCATTTTTGGGTCAGCACCGTAGGAATACATGAACTGGGCGTGTTCATAGACGCCGTCTTCAACCACAGCGGTAAGGACTTCTGGAGCGCTCTGTCCGCCCGGCACCCTGGAATTGCCGGCATAACCATGCTGTGAAAGGCAGAGATGTTTCACCAATCCTTCCTTTTTAAGTCGTTCAAAAGCACGTATAAAACCTCTTTCTTTTTTGAGTTCGTCCGTATTGTGATAGCCGTAATGGAGCTGCATGTCATCGAAATAACCGAGACCGGTCCGTTTTAAAGCCTCCTTGACAAATGCATAATGTTCCTCTTCATCGATGCGCCCTGTATAATGATCTCCACTTACCCGGTCCACTGTTACCTGGCAGTAGTGAGCTTCGCGGTCCTTAAGGATAGAA
>CAYPGQ010000079.1:0-19118 GCA_964410125.1 uncultured Eubacteriales bacterium
AAGGATGGCCGGAAGGTATTGGTTGAATTCAATGTCAGCCAAAACTTGTATCTTGGGAAATCCACCACCTTTGTGTTCGTCCGGGACATTACCAAGCGCAAAAAGGAAGAAAAAATCCAGGACTCTGTCTACAAAATATCCGAGGCTGCCCATTCTGCAGGAGACCTGCAGGAATTCTATCAGACCATCCATAAAATCATTGCCGAACTCATGCCTGCCAAGGACAATTTTTATATCGCTCTTTATGACGAAAGCACGAACATGCTCAATTTTCCGTATTTTGTAGATGAGGAAGAGGAGAATCCCGGTTCCCAGAAATTGGAGAAAGGCCTGACAGAGCATGTTTTTCGGACCGGCTGTTCACTTTTGGCTTCGCCCAAGGTGTTCACAGAGCTGGAAAAAAAGGGGGAAGTGATTTCAATCGGTCCTCCCTCGATCGATTGGCTTGGTGTGCCTCTCAAAATTGGCGGCAAAACCATCGGTGTGTTGACTATCCAGAGCTACACAGAGGGAGTCAGATATACGGAGGAAGAAAAAAACATCTTGACCTTCATTGCAGAACAGATCGCCATGGCCATCGAACGCAAACAGGCAGAAAAGGCCTTGAGACAGAGTGAAGAAAAATACAAAACCATCGCAGAAAATATTGAAGTGGGAATATACCGAACCTCGTCTGGGGAGGATGGTTGTTTCATCGAAGCGAATCCAGCTATCGTGAGTATGTTTGGGTACAAGGATAAACAAGAATTTCTAAGCATCGATGTATCCAAACTCTATCACGATCCCAAAGGTAGGATATCATTCCAGAAAAAGATGCTACATGAAGGATTTGTGAAAAATGAGGAAGTGCTGCTTAAGAAAAAAGACGAGACACCATTCCTTGGATCGGTGTGTGCCGTGACGGTAAGAGATGAAAGGGGCAAAATCAGATATTTTGACGGAATTGTTGAAGATATCACAGAACGTAAAGAAGCCGAGAAAATGCTCAAAACCTCCCTAGTGGAGAAGGAAATCCTCCTCCGTGAAATTCACCATCGCGTGAAAAACAATCTTCAGATTATTTCAAGCCTTCTCAATCTACAGTCGCGCCATGTCAAAGACGAGCCTGCCTTGGATATGTTTCATGAAAGCCGCAACCGGGTGCGTTCGATGGCTCTCGTTCATGAGAAATTGTATAGGTCTGATGATTTAGCCAAGGTGGATTTTTGTGAATACATCCGAAGTTTAGGAAGACACTTATTCATGTCCTATGGGATCAATTCGACAGCAATTGATCTGGATGTTAGTGTCAGAGATGTCTTTTTGGACATCAACACATCCATTCCTTGTGGATTGATTGTCAATGAATTGATTTCTAACTCTCTCAAACATGCGTTTTCAGGAAGAGAAAAGGGTAAGATTTGTGTTGTTCTATGGTCTGAAAAAAACAGCAAGTATAAGTTGGTGGTCAGTGATGATGGTGTGGGATTGCCGAAAGGTTTGGATGTGACACAGACTGAATCATTGGGTCTCCAATTGGTAACCATGCTGGTCGAGCAGCTTCAGGGAACTTTCAATATTGATAATAACAAGGGCACTTCCTTCGAAATCGTCTTTGAAAAACTCGACTACCGCGCCAGACATTGATGGGGCCGGGCTTTCATAACTTTCATAATTTATATAATTTTTGTAAAATCAAATCCTTGAAATTTACGAAAGTTATGAAAGCCTAACGAAAAATTTCAATGATGTCATTGCAAACCGATTACACCCGCAGCCTAAAAGAAAAAACAGAACGATTGAAAAATGGCCTAGCCAAAATATCCAGTGATCACCTGTGCTCAGGGCTTATCCCCACACCCATAACAAAAGGCTTCCGGAGCCGGGCCAAATATAAAATATTCGGAAATCCCGAAAGCTTCAGCATAAAAGGAACCGATCCGATGCAGGGGGAGGTTCCTTATAAAGATGCCCTCTGGATGATGCCATCTTGGGGAAGAAAGCTCGTGATCGAAATCGTCGCAATCATTTCTGACAAGTTGTCACATTTTTGGATCGATGGTTTCGAGGTCCAACTTGCCCATGGAAACAGGCACGCGCACGTCACCTTATCCGTGAAAAGGCAGGATAGAAAATCTTACGCTGAGCTGGCCGAGTTCATGCTCGACAACGTTTCCCCCCTCGAGGGCGTCTCCATACCTTCCAAAAAACAATACTTGGGGAAGTCTTATCTTTTACACAACATCGGCAAAAAGAATTTTTATACCCAATATGCGGCTTTTTTCCAATCCAACGTTTGCTTGACCACATGGCTTGTGAATGAAGTCAAGCATAAATGTCAAAATTTGGATTTTTACAGGATTTTAGATCTGTATTGTGGAGTTGGCCTTTTTTCTTTATCGATTGCGGAGAATACCACACCCGTCCTTGGAGTGGATATCAACAAAAGAGCTATAGATAGCGCATGTCTAAATGCAAAAAACCTGGGTTTTGGCCAGGTTTCCTTTTTATGCTGTCCTGTCGAGAATTTTTTGCAAAATGCTTCCATCAGTCCGAATGACCTGGTCATTATCGATCCTCCCCGCTCCGGTTGTCCAGAATCGTCAATTCATATCATATCCAAGCGCAAACCCGATTTTATTTGTTCGATTTCCTGTGATCTGCCTTCCCATATCCGCGATCTCGAGCATTGGATTGGGAATGACTATGATGTCCAATCCATCACTGCTTTGGATATGTTTCCCTTCACAGAATTTTTAGAAACAGTCGCTTTTTTGCAAAGAAGAAACTAGCCTAGATTATTCATAAAAAATGTCGATGAAAATATAAGGATACTATCAGGATAATATTCTGATATTGCTGAAATATTAAGAAGTGTCGGCATTTTTTATGAATAATTCAGACCAGAATGAGTTGTCAGAGCTGGTTATATTATTTATAATTGTCAGGACCAGGATGTATTCCCCATGAACGGGAAAAAAAGAATTTGCTTCTCCCTCTCTATGTTGTTTGTAGTTTTTTTTATCGGTGTGATCGGATTTAAGATTATCGGCGGAGATAAATGGTCTTTTCTTGACAGCCTGTACATGACCGTAATCACTCTGTCCACGGTTGGATATGGAGAAGTTGTCGATCTTAGTGCAAATCCTGGGGCCCGAGCGTTCACCATCGTTTTTATCCTCCTCAGCCTGGGCACTATTGCTTTTGCTGTGACCTCTATCACAAGTTTTATTGTTGAGGGGGAGCTGAAAAACCTTATTGGGAGACGAAGGATGGAAAAAGAAATTTCCAGATTAAAGGATCACTACATCGTTTGTGGTTCGGATGAGACATCTCAGACAGTCATTCAGGAGCTTGTTCTGACAAAAAGACCATTCGTCGTGGTTGAAGCGTTACAGGAAAAAATCGAGAAACTTTCTTCTCCGGGAGATATCCTTTTTGTTCATGGTGATCCTACTGAAGACAATGTCCTAATTCAGGCAGGTATCGAAAAGGCGAAGGGAATTCTTCTATCTTTGCCCAGTGATGAGGCGAACCTTTTTGTCACTATAAGCGCAAGAAGCCTCAATCCCGATATCCGGATCGTGACCAAAGGGATCGATGTCAAATCCCACAAGAAGATGTTCAAGGCGGGTTCAGACGCAGTCGTGTCACCCGAATTCATCGGAGGAATGAGGATGGTATCTGAGATGATCCGCCCGGCCGTTGTGACGTTCTTGGATATGATGCTTCGGGAAAGAGAGGAAGTTCTCCGGTTCGAAGAAGTCCACGTGGAAAAAGGCGCCTCTTTTGTGGGCAAGAGGATCAGGGAGGCGAACATCGATAAAGAAACCGGTTCTCTTTTGGTGGCGCTCCGGAGAGCAGATAGCGATAAATATGATTTTAATCCCTCCAAAAGCACAGAGATTCAAGCAGGCGATGTCCTTGTTTTGATCGCGACTGCGGATATGATTAAACAGATCGAAAAGGTGGCTGGTGAAAGCTAGCCCTTATCCGGTTCTTCTTCGGCTTTCTCGGGGAGTTTCTCCGCACCTTCGGCGCTGACCAGTTCCAGCTTATCCGAAAATCTATCCAGGCGTTTTTCGGCATCATCGAATTTTGTTCGTGCGTGTCCCAAATGGGATCCCATTATCTCAAAATCTTTCCGGAACCGTGTCAAATCTCCCTGAAGCCTGGTAAGGCGCTGGAAGATTTCGCGGGCAGACTTTTCAATCTGCAGTCCTTTGAGCCCCTGCACGATGACTTGTAGGTAGGCGTAAAAAGAGTTAGGGGAGACCGGGATCACCCTTTTCTTTAAGGCTGAGGAAAAGATGCTTCGCTCCTCACCCAGGTTCTCATCCTTGAGAATGGTTTCGTAATAGATGTTTTCTGCCGGAATGTACATCAGGGCAAAGTCAAAGGTTCCCTCGTCGGGAAGAATGTACTTTTTGGATATCTCACTGATATGTTTTTTAACATCGGCCACGAATTTTTTTCGGAGTTCTTCCTTTTCTTTTGGGGTTTCTTCTTTTGCGTATTTTTGGAAGTTTTCCAACGGGAATTTAGCGTCGATCGGGACCAAGTTGTCACCGATATGGATGATTGCATCCACCATCTCCCCGCTTTTGAATTTGTATTGGAGGTTAAAATATGCAGGAGGAAGGATCTGACCCAGCAAGTCTCCTAAAAAGAGTTCGCCGAAACCACCGCGGAATTTGGGAGCCCGCAAGAGGTTTTCCAGGTTGGAGATGTTTTTAGCTTTGTCCAAAACCTCTCTGGTGATCACCTCCATTTTGCCCAGATCCTTTTTGACATCGCCTAGAGTCCCTCCGATATCCCCAGTCGTTTTTTGAAACTGGCTGCTCATATTCTGGAGCTGTTGGTTGATGTTCTGGGTGAGTTGGCCGATCTGCTGCTGCATCAGGGCTAAGGACTTGTCTTGGGCTTGGGCTTTTTTGATCTCTTCTATCTTGGCGGCTGTTGCCCTTAAAGACCAGAGTAGAAACAGCAAAATGAGCACAAGAATTCCAGCCAGGAGGATAATAAGAAGCGTGGTATTCATCATTAATCAGTTTCTTGTGACTCATTATAAAAAAATACGCGTGGGCGTGCAAACTCTCAATTTATGATTGGATGGAATTGACAACACTACGCGACTTTTCTAAACTATGGGATACTTTATGGCCCGTTAGCTCAACTGGTAGAGCAACAGACTCTTAATCTGTAGGTTGAAGGTTCGAGTCCTTCACGGGTCATTCCCTTTTCCTCTGGGGGATTCGGACTTTCAATTATCGCAACTGTAGCCAGGTTTCGGCGATTTTAAGCAATTTCTGTTACACCACAGTGACACGGGGCGAGGTCTATTTTATTCGCTTTGACGCACTGGACTCAAAATCCAGTTCACTTCACGGTGAGTGTGGGTTCGAATCCCACCCTCGGCACTCTATCCTGTATCTAACGCCTTTGATTTGAGTTAATTACCGAAACCAAACGAAACTTAACGCAAACAAGCGTAATCAGACGGTTTTGGTCTGTTTTGGCATGTTTTGGTCACCGTTTGGTCACTGGTTGATCCATGGCTTAAGACTAAAAAATTGAAGATTTGAAAAACCAGAGACTTTTAACGTATGAAGGAATCACTCTTTAAATGCCATTTAGTTTCGAAATAGCCTCGTGATTAATTTAATCTAATGATGGCGCCTTGAAGCTTAGTAGATACTATTTCCTGTAGTAAAGGTTGACGAGTTCTTTAATCTGCGAGGACCGCTCTCTTGTTTCTCTATCAGGGGAAAATTTGATCACACTGTTGGAAAGAGAGACGCCGACTATTTTTAGGGCAGTCCAACTGCACAAAATAGCAAATTCCTTGTTGCTGTTAATAGTGGATCTAATCATTTCAGGCTCATTAAATCGTGAATAAATCAGCTCTTGTTGCCCCAGGTACCATAAGAAATGTCCGTACTCATGTCCGAGAGTGTAGATTCTGCTTTCAGGATTGAGATTTTGTTTTATTAGAATGAAATAAACCTGCGCATCTTTCCCAGAACATTCCGCTTTTAAAACACCGCAGAATCCGGTGCTCCTTACTTTTTGAGTTTCTGGTGCGTCCAGCCCAAATTCCTTTCGGATCTCTGTGAGCCGATCATATATATCCTCGATTTCTTCCTCTTTCTTAAATAACTGGTGATCTTCCAGATGGATATCGAGTTGGAGTTCAGGAATAGTGATGTTTCCAGATCTGAAGCCTTTAGTCTTAAAGTATTGCTTCAAGACTTGGTAAGCGGATACCTTTCCTTGATCATAATCCTGGTTGGTTAAGGCCAAAGCAGGTGGGATAATACAGAATACAGAAGAAACACATACCCAAAAAAAACAGCACCTTTGTCGCACTGTGATACTTATTATATCCCAACATCATTAAAAAGTGAATTCAAGGCCGGCGTAGATGGCCCTCGGTTTAGAAGGTCCGTAGACATAACCTGCGTCCCGATAGATGCCTTTATCCAGGTCTTTCTGAAAGGAGTTGAAAAGATTAAATACGCCCACAAAGAGGTCGATCGAGTTTTTGTCACCCAGGGAAACGGATTTTGTCATTTTGGCATTGAGTACCCAGAAGGGATCGGATGTCTCCAGGCGTTCTTCGGGAATATACCCAGCATAATGGGGAACCTTCATGCGACCGGTGTATTCAAGTGAGAGGTCGATATCCAAGAGCTTTTGATTTTTGTAGTTGAGGGTGATATAGCCGTAGGTGTTGGGCGATCGGAATAGATTGGTTGATCCAAAGTCTGGCTCAGGCTTGTCTAAGTGACTGCGCTGAATGGTCCATCCCGTCATGAAGTTCATAAACGTACCAAGCTGGTATCCAAATTCAGCTGAGACTCCATATACTTTTGAATTCGATCCATTTATTCTCTCGAACACCAACGCGTTTTCCCTAGGATCGAATTCTTTCTCCCTAAGAAGAAACGTGTCTAAAAGCAGTGTGTAGAAACCTTCCACACTCATCTGGATGTTGTTTCCACCAAGCACTCGGCCAAAATCCAGACCAGAGCTTATGCCGTAGGAAGACTCTTTTATCAGGTCCGGTGAGTTTTCAATGATCATGCCTTCACCTCCGACTTGGGTGATGTGGAGGTCTTCGTCAAAAACTTGAGGGGCACGGAAACCTGTTGAGAATGTAGTCCTCCAACTGAGGTCTTTGGTCATATTGAGCAGTAGGCTCAATCGAGGATTGAATATAAGGTCAGAGACGAGAGAGTGTTTGCTCAGCCTTAAACCTGCGAGTAGCGAAACTTTGGAGTTGAATTTGACATCATCCTGCATGAATAAGCCAAACTCGCGGTAGATGTCGTTGATCTCTCGACCATAACCGAGAGCTTTGTCTTCGATTTTTTCTCCCTTGAACTGGATTCCCCCAGAGAGAAGGTGTTTCCCCGCTTGATAGTTCATCTGGCTGTGCAGAAAAACCACGGGATTTTTTGATGATCCATAGGCGTTCAGATCTTGTTCAGATCCGTAATAGGTTTCACGCGAGGCGTTGACAAAGGAGATACCAAGGTTGTAGAAAAAGCGACTGGAAAGGTAGTGGTTCCATTCTCCTGTGAGGCCATTGAGATCTGTATCTATGGATTCTGCGATATCGGCTTCGTGAGGAGGCAGGTCGAATTTGTTCCCGCCGCGCCGATTTTCAGTAATCCTGTAGAAGCTCAACTTGAGTTTTCCGTCTATGCCTGGGAAATAGTTAAAGAAATTCAGCCCGAAATTCGTGCTCCGCATCTTCCCAACTTCAGTAAAACTATCACCGTCAATGTCCACAGGCTGCCGTCTTTTATAGTTGGCAAAAAGAAATCCTTTGGTGTTGCCATCGTTTGTGACGAGGCTGGTCCGGAATCCTGCGTTGGTTAAAGGCTCACCGGATATGGCTTCCTGATGAAGATTAATAGTAGACCCATTTTCCATGGGCTCTTTGGTTTGGACATTGATGACACCAGCAACAGCGTTCCCACCGTACAGTGCCGAACCTCCACCTTTGACGATCTCGATCCGGTTGAGCATCTCTGCTGGAATCTGTTCCAAGCCGTAAACACCGATCATGGAACTAAATATAGGAGAGTTATCGATGAGAATCTGCGAATACTTTCCTTCCATGCCGTTGATGCGTACTTGGGTGAAATTGCAGTTTTGGCAGTTGTTTTCGACTCTCACCCCTGTGGTGAGAGCAATGGCCTCAGCCAATTGGGTAGCCTGTTTTTGATCGATTTGTCGCGCGGAGATAACCTGCGTTTTAACCGGGACCTCCATATAAAGCTTAGGGGTGCGAGTGGCAGTAACTACGATTTCTTCAGAGAGTTTCTTTATTAGAGTGATGGTGAAGCTCCTGCCGCTTTTTTTGAGTTCAAAGATTTCGGATCTGTAATCCATATATCCTTTGGCAAAGACTTCGAGGTGGTATTTTCCCGGAGGAATACCCAATAACTCAAAGAATCCTTTCTCATCACTTTCTGAAGTTTTGCTTAGTTCAGGAATAAGAATCATGGCTTTGTTGATATGTTCACCGTCGTATCCCTTGATGATACCAGAGAGTTTTAAGTCTGTAATCTGTTTGTAAATATCCCTATGGTTAGGCCCTAAGTCAGCTCGTACTGGCTGACATGTTATGAATATGAATATTCCAAGAATAATAATGCCTGTTAAGGTTTTATGCATAATTTCCTCCTTAAAAATTGCTTGCTTCCTCAGAACAAGTGGCTTAGATATAGTCTCGCTTTACAGGCGGATTGCGAGATAAAAGTGAGGAAACTATGCGGTAGGCGGGGAACGGGAAGATGGAATGATGATAACGTTTGAGGTATATTTGAAAGAATATAAGCTTTCAACCAAACCTGTGATTGATGGCGGGGGCAGATGGAAAAAATATATCTGGCTGGTTGTAAAGGTGGAATTCAGAAAATGACAGGCTGGGCAATCGTCAATAAAGACCTGGATGTGGTCCTCAGTATGGAAAAAATTGATGAACAAAGTAACAGAAAGGAATGTGAACAGAAAAAGCAAATTTAACGCTAATCTGTTCTTTTTCATCTTGAGTTCACCCTTTTAATTAAATCTTATTCTAGTGAAATGACCAGGGATTGTCAATCATATTCATTTTTTGCGCTGATGCTTATCAATTACACACTCTGTAGAAGCATTGAAAAACCTAGGAAACTTTTCATTTCGTGCTTCGCTAGTCTTTACCATATTGAACGAGTACTTCAAGTGGCGTGGAAAATAAAAACTAGTCGGGATTAAGCTTTATTGAACGGAACAATTTGGTGGACGAAATAGGATTCGAACCTATCACAGATTGAATCTTCCCCGATTAGTCCCCACACGTGCCCTGACAAGTGCCGGTCGTTGTCAGCAAAAGGAGGGTTGATGATGGGAACCAAAAGATAGGAGCTCTCTCCAGCCGGCGAAAAAAAACACTGATATAATATAAAAGTTCTTAGGTGTTTTTGTATCAAAGATAGAGAAAGGATATAATAATAAAAAATGACGATAGCGCTCGGAATTGATTTTGGGGATTACATTTTTATAGCTGCTGATACTCGAACAGTAGCTTATGATCGGCTTGGTAGAATAATCCATGTTAAAGATGATTCTCAGAAAATAATTAGAACTAGATTCGGCCTTGTAACCGGATCTGGATATCTTGATCTTTTAGATGCTATAAAAAGTAAACTTGTAGAAGAAAATTCCGAACTACACACAGACAAGATTCTTGATATCATAAAAGCAGAATGGACCAAGTGTGAAGATGAGGAGGGACATATTCCATTTAAAACAAGGTTGATTTACACTTATTCAACAACTATTAAAAACATATCAAAACTGAGATTGGCTTACTATGATCCTGATCAAGGGCATGTATTGGGGATAGTAAGTGAAAAAAATAAACCTCTAATTATTTTTCCTAGCGAGACAAAAAAAGAAGAGATAGAACCCTTAACTAATTTTCTAGAAGAGAAAATAAAACTATTTAAAGAATTTGAGAACCTATCAGATAGTATTCAATACCATTGTGAAATAATCGGGACTGCAATTGTTCAAGTTCAGCCAAACTATCCTAGCATAAGTTCTCTATTTCAAATTGGAATTCATGCTTTAGAAGGATGGGGGATTTCTCCAATTATAGATATTAAGAGTCCAGAGAGTGTTTCGATTGAATTAACACCATTGCAACAAGGAAATCACACGTAAACCAGGGGGCTAATAATGTCGCGGGTTGTTCCAAGCCAAATAGTGAGCCTTATTGACAAGATTTTCCTCGCCGTTCTTTAACCTTTTTGATATCCCGGGCGTAGTCTATATATTCTTCTGCAACATCTTTAAATCGTGTCTTGATGGGCTTCTGAGGGCTTTCTTCGCCATAATATTCGCGCCATTGCTTCTTGTATTCTTGTTCCCATAACCATTGAGCTTTTTCTGGACTCTTGGTGCGAGGGGAAACGCGCACTCTACGAGATGATTTGACCGTAGCGACAGGGTGGACTCAGTTTCAGGCGGTGCATCTGAACACGATCGAGGGAGCAGTCCTCGCCCTTGAAAAAGACTATGAAAACGCGTTAAGGTTGCTGTCACGTGCATTGATTCCAATGAAGGCGCGCGGCAAGAGACCAGAGGGGTATCTTGATGTGGCACGGTGTGCAGCGTGGGTCCTCACCAAGGCAGGCCAGAAAGCCGACGCTCGCAGTCTACGAGCCGCTATCTGGAACTTGCATGATGGCCGGTCCGGATTCTGGCCTCTATGAAGTTGAGGATGCCAGGAAGAGGATGGCTGGGTTGAAGAGGGAGTGATTATTTTTCCTGTTCTGTGTAGACACACTCCTCTAGGGGAATAGCCCCGTCTGTGAGGGCTATACATTACTGTTTTCTTGCTGTCGCGTGTGGCCCCTTTCCATACCCTTGCACATCCTTCGTTCTTTGCTCCATAGCACTCATAAGTACCTTTCTGAGCCAAGAATCGCATGTCTGGAGCCACTTGCTGACCAGATTCTACGCCTCTGTCAACTCTTTCCTCGTTTTTTTGGTTTGACATCTATCCCTTAAATTTATATCCTTAAACCGCTTAGCAAAGAGGGACAATGACAATTGCTGAAATTAGCGGAAAAATCAGCCGTACAGGAGAGAATTTATCAGAGCGATTAGAAGATTTACTTACATCTGATGTTTTTTCTGCCTGTCGTTATGTCAGGCCAATGACCCTTTTGCTTCCTTTTTTATCCCAAGCTAAGCAGTTAAATGATGAATCTTTAGAACATCTCATAGAAGACAATGTAGCAAGAGTGAGATATTTATTTTGGCCTCGTTTGAAAAGATCTGAACCAGATGTTTTAATTGCATTTGAATTTACTTCAGGATATTTTTTTCTCATTCTTATCGAGGCAAAGTATTTTAGTCAAAAATCAAGCTCAGCTCTAAGCTTAGAAGAGCTTGAGATAGCTGAAACACCAAGTGATCAATTAGCAAGAGAATATTTAGACCTCCTTGATGCTCATGAAGCCTTTAATTACCAAAAATCAAAAATATTGGGAAGGGCTTTAATTTATATTACTGCTCATAGGTCTATTCCCAAAGGTTCTTTAAATGAATCAATAAAAGAAATTAATAATTTCCTAGCAGATAAGGATAAAGTAAACTTGTTTTGGACAAATTGGTTTGAGTTCCATCCCATTATCTCTAAAGCACGGAATGTTTTTGAGTGGGAACGCCCTATCCTTGATGATTTGCGGCAATTACTTGAGCGGAAAAGCCTTATTCATTTTAGAGGATTCAATTTGGATATCGTTACGAGTATCCAAAGTGGTTTTTTATATAGGGGGAAAATTTCCAGGAGGTCTATACGTTTTAGATTTGTCCTTCTTCCAGAGAATATTATGACGAGACCTCTATTCTATTTATCTAGCTCGGTAGCTCGAGAGTATAATTGGACTGTTTCAGAAAAAAAGATATTGAGAACAATATATCAGGGAGGTGTTATATGAGTGAGCTGTCTAATAACATTCAGACAACCTATAAAAATGTAATAACAATTTATCAAGAAACTGCAAATCTATTACAAGACGCAAGTAGTATCTTAGAGAAGGATGGATACCGTTGCTTGCATGGTAACAGTTTAGGGACTGAACACTCAAGAGATATTAATAATCCTCAATGGTGGATTATTCCTTACGCTTCAAGATATTTTCAAACTCAAGAAAATCCTGATGAAATCAAGGTGATTGGAGTTTTCTTTGCTGATAAAAATTCTATTCCGATAGAACCAGTTATTTTAATAGGTTGTTTAAAAATGCAGAAGAGAGAAAATGAGGAAGCTTTATCATATCATTATTGGTATCTGAAAGAGTTCTGGTTTACTAAAATTAAAGAAAGAAAACTGAAAGTTGATTTAGACTTCGAAGGCAAATGGAACGTCATTTCAGGGAAAATAAGAGCTGTACCTCTTATTGAAGTTAATAATCAAGAGACGTTGAAGGAACATGTGATAGATCCTTTTATTGCTATGTCTTGTTAAGGACCATAAACAATTAAAGATATATCTGGGTTCGACTCCCACACCTTCCCGCCAGGGGAAATTCCTTAATTTTCTCGCTTTATTGATTCAATCCTAAAACCATATTTTCAGCAATTTTCAGTCAGTTTTGTCACGTATGTGGCACGTAAGGATAAATCTAAAATATTTCACCGGACTCCGGATCCGTAGGTCGCAGGTTCGAATCCTGCCAGGCGTGCCACTTTTCCCTGGGGGATTGAACTTTTTACTTTCGCAAACGTAGCCAGGTTTCGGCGATTTTAAGCAATTTCTGTTACACCACAGACACACGGGGAGAGGTCTGGATTTCTCTCTCTTAGGATTCTGGTGAAGCTTTACTTTAGCGCTTTGCTGAAAAATTCCTCTCCAGCTTTGGACATCATTTCTTCCCAGGATTGGAATGATGTCGTGTTTCTGATGAATTCATCCCACTTGTTATCTGGAATTTTTTCGAAATCCTCTTGACTCTCTACCGTGAAAGGACTCTTCTCTACCATTTCATCGATGGATTTGAATTGAGTATGTCTTTCCATAAATGCTGGAGGGAATAGGTCATTAAAGGAGACCTCACGTCCATCCAGAGCCTTCATTTTCTTCCCGATTTTCTCCAGACTTTTAGAGACTTCTTTCAGCCCCTTCACATCGATCTTAAACTCATCACTCATGTGACCCCCTTTGGTATCAAATTTATTTACGGGTAGTATAGATCAAAGGTCATTCAAAAACAATCGCCGATGATTTGCTCATGAAGTGGGTTTTCTCTCTGAATTGACATTGGTTCCTTCACTATGCTACAAGCAAAGAAAGGGAATTGTTGGCAATCCTTTGGTGAGGTAAAAAATGTCCATATTTTCAAAAGACCCTGAGAAAAAGAGAATAGGGAAAAGAGGCGAGGAGCTTCCTGAATTCCATGAGGGGCTTCCCGATTCTCTTAGACCTAGCGGCCTCTGTCCAAGGTGTGGAAAACAATCGAGTTTTGACCATGCAGGCTCCTTACCAGCTACCTTTGATGAGGGTTGCACCGTAGCCTACACAGGCAAAACCGAAGCCGTCCTCATAGACAGGGTTTCTTCTCTGATTTGTCGACATTGCAGTCAACCTGTTGTAGTTGTAGAGGAAGAGTGGATTGGAGATCACCCAAAGAAAGAGGGGAAATTCAGTGGCATCATTAACTATCGGGGTATTCATTGGTGGCCCCTTCCAGAAGCGAACCTCTCGGATGACATTCCCAAGGACATTGCCGGAGTTGTGGCTGAAGCTGCTGGTTCATTGTATGCAAACTGTCCAAGAGCATCAGCAGTGATGTCCAGAAGAGCATTGGAAGCAATCTGTGTGAATAAAGGCGAGTCCGAAGGGAAGCTTGTTGATCGCCTTGAAGCATTGAAAAACAAGGGAATTCTTCTACCGGATTTGGCTGAATGGGCGACAGAAGTGCGGCTTGTTGGGAATATAGGTGCCCACGTCGATCCTATGGAATCAGTATCCATGGATGACGCTAAGCAGTTATTATCATTTGTGAGAGAGTTATTGAAGTATCTTTACGAACTTCGTGCACAGCTTGAACGAAGAAGAGCGGAAGGGAAGCAAACAAAAAGTGATGAGGAGTGAGTAATATGGAGAACACTCTTTACTACGGAGATAACCTTGAAATTCTGAGACATTACGTCGCAAGCGAGAGCATTGATCTAGTCTACCTCGATCCTCCTTTCAAGAGCGATCAGAACTACAACATCCTTTTCAAGGAGAAAAACGGCACTGACTCAGCAGCTCAGATCAAAGTTTTTGAGGACACCTGGCACTGGGATCAGAAAGCCGAAGAGACCTATATGGAAATCACAGAAACGGCTCCAAAGAAAGTCGCTGATCTGATTGTAGCTCTTAGGTCCTTTCTGGGCAGTAATGACATGATGGCCTACCTCGTCATGATGGCTATAAGGCTTGTGGAGCTTCATAGGGTGCTTAAAGAAACAGGATCAATCTATCTCCACTGCGATCCTACAGCTAGCCACTATCTTAAACTTGTCATGGATGCTGTGTTTGGTCCAGTGAACTTTAGGAATGAGATTACATGGAAAAGAAAAACTGGGCGGGGTGAAACTCAACACAAATCAAGTAGATTTGGGACTAGTACTGATATACTTCTTTTCTACGCAAAATCAAAAAACAATATTTTCAATTCCCAGTTCTCATTTACTGCTCCAGGATATCAAAAGTATGTAGAAAAATTTTATAAACATGTCGATGAAAAGGGTCGTCGTTATAGAATTGCAGATTTGTCGAGTCCATCTCCACGCCCAAATCTAATGTATCAGTATAAAGGATACAAGCCTCCTAAAAAGGGATGGGCAATATCAAAAGAGAAAATGATACAATGGGATAAAGAAGGAAGACTGTATTATCCAAAAAGCGAAGATGGACGGATACAACGAAAGAGATTTTTTGATGAACTCAAAGGAAAACCAATACAGAATTTATGGGATGATATTGAAATGATTAGTTCGCAATCGAGAGAGCGTTTAGGCTATCCTACACAAAAACCTGAATCATTATTGGAGCGGATAATACAAACAAGTAGCAAGAAAGGCGACATAGTTTTAGATCCGTTCTGTGGATGTGGTACTACTATCACTGTTGCTGAGAAGCTCAAACGGAAATGGATAGGGATAGATGTTACTCACCTCGCAATCTCTTTGATGAAACACAGGCTCTCTGACACCTTCGGTAAGAGTGTGAAGTTTGAGGTAATTGGGGAGCCGGTGGATTTAAAGGGAGCTGAAGCATTAGCCAAACAGGACCCGTATCAATTTCAGTGGTGGGCACTTGGGTTAGTTGGAGCACGTCCGGCAGAAAGTGAGAAGAAAAAGGGCGGAGATAAAGGGATTGACGGTTACATCTATTTCCATGATGAACCACGAAAGACAAAGAAAATCATAATCCAGGTGAAGAGCGGACACGTCAATCCCTCGCAGATCAGAGATCTGAAAGGAACTGTAGACAGAGAAAAAGCCCAGATCGGAGTATTCATCACATTGGCATTTCCAACAGCCGGGATGAAAAAGGAAGCAATAGCAACCGGATTCTACAAGTTGCCAGGATGGGGCAAGGACTATCCTAAGCTGCAAATATTGACAATCAAAGAACTTCTAGAAGGCAAAGGGATTGACTATCCTCCTAAAACGAGCGTCACATTCAAAAAAGCTAAAAAGCACGAGGCTGATGAATCTGAGCAACTGGTGATCGAGGACGCTAATAAGTCTGGCTGAGGCGATCGGAAGCCGGAAACACTAATGCCCCGGCTTCCCGGTGATGAAACGACGGCTGAGCCGGAAGAACGCCTCATTTTAGTAGACGTATGAGGGGGAAGGAAATTCTCAAAGCGGTATGGAAAAATGACAATTAGCATACAATTTTCAAATAATGCAGCCGCTTCATTTTCAGAGACAGAAGAACAAATAAATAGAGAAGTAGTATATAAAGCTATTAACGGATTTGAAAGCGAATCTGAAACTCTGAAGGAACAAAATCTTTTATTTTATTTTGGCTGGAAAAGCAAACTTATACTTGGATATTTTAAAGCTGAAACTCTAGGTTTCATAGTGTGTAAAACAACACCTGGCATTGAAAGGCTTGCAGACGAGAAAAATGATATAAAAGATTTTGAATCTTTTGACTGTATAATTTACCTGTCCACAGATATAGGAAAAGACGAGAGTAAAATTTTTAAGACCTTAACAATAGTACATGAACTCCAGCATCTTCTTCAGCGAATTTATTCGAAGAATCACTATCTAAAGCATTTCGTGCTTAACAATTATTATAGAATAAGAGGATTTGATACTAACGAGTTGCCAACTGAACATGACGCCATAAGAAAAGCAAAGGTGATCAACTATAAAATTTTCGAAAAGGAGAAAGTTGATTTGTTTATTGATAAGAAAATAATGACTTCTATAAAAGGTGATATAAAATATTGGAAAAAAATTAAAAATATAAATATTGATGATGATTATGATTTTGAAAATGAAATGCAGAAGGTCTGGGATAGATATAAAAATGATATTGAAGAAAAAATAAAAATTGATGATGATTTAAGAAAAGCATACGAATTTCTTATTAGCCACATCGACGAGAATTAGGGTCGCAGTTTCTGAAAGAGTTCCTCCAGCTTCTTCCTGTGCTTTGGAGGGATTGCATTCTGACCGGTCCGCCACTTCCAGACCCGGAGTTTTTTAATTCTGAGGATGTAGGCGATAGTAATGTTAGTCAGGTTATATGCCGGCTGTGTCAGCAAAAGGGAGTTTGATGAATGTCTTTATTTTCTCATTTGACATCAAATATTACTTCACTATATATTAAAATGGGGTGTGAGAGATGAAAAGAGCAAGTGTAGCATTACTCATTTTCATATTTTTTATGACAGTCTATTCTATCCCTGTATCGCCAAAGGATGAAAATAAAAAATTTACTTTCAAAGAAGATATGAGTATTGGGCTAGAGTACGGAGATGAAAACCTCATGTTCGGAGGTATTTCAAACATCTGTCTAGATGCGAAGGAGAATATCTATATCTTAGACTGGAAGAACTTCAAGATTCAGAAATTTGATAGCAAGGGAAATTTTTTAAAAAGCTTTGTGATTAAAAAGGGACAAGGACCTCAGGAAGTCTCTCGCTTTCCCAAAATGGCAGTTAATCCTAAAGGAATAATTTCTATTCTAGATTCCGGAGCGAACAAAGTTTTAATACTTAGTGAAAACGGAGAATTCCTTCAATCTTTTAAAACAAGCTTTCAAGCAGCAGACATTGCTTTCTATTCAAGAGAGAGTATTGTTTTATTAGGATTTAAAGATAACAAAATTCTTCATGTCTATGACTTGGAAGGAAATCATATCCTTTCATTTGGCAGTGCATTTGAGATTCCATCAATATATTCTCAATACAAAGATATGCCAAACTTAAAGTTACCTATGCGATTCGACTGTTCAGAGGACAGAAGAGTATTTGTCCTTAATCCGCATAAATATGAAATACTCATGTATAAAGATGGCAAGCTTATACAAAAAATTAAAGGGAAAAACGAGACATTCAAAGCTTTGATGCTTACCAAATCTAATATGGGGGGAATTGGAATTATCTTTCCTGTCGTCTATGTGCTTGAATATAAAAATAGACTATATGTAACTATCCAGGGCTGGGACCGAGATGGCCCGAATCAAATGGAAATATTTGATAATAACAGGTCTGTTGCATCTCTTGCAATAAAAGGCTTCGCTTATTCGGTAGATAAAGAAGGGCGCATCTATTTTGCAGAAGAAGAAGATTTTCCCAGAGTAGTAAGATGTAAAATAATTGAAAAGTAAGAATTATTTTATAAAAAAACACGAAATCGGCATATAAAATCAATTAAACCTTGATAAAAAAGAATAAGAAAAACTGAGGCACGTGGAAGCCCCAGGCCTAAAGCTATGGCTTCTCATAACAGAGAAAAGAAAAGTTTTTACTTTCAAAATTTATCTTAACTTTTAGCTGCTATTTAAAGTAGTATAATTTTAGAAGACAAGATTCAATAGGGGATAAAATGAAAAACAAAACCAGGATTATTTCAATCGTCTTTATTCTTTCGGTATTTAATATTTTTATTTCCTGTGAACAGAAAAAAGCAAAGTGGAAAGGGACAATAGAAGAGATTGATGGGGTAACGATTGTAAAGAATCTGAAAGAGCCTATGTATGAGGAGGGTGTGCTGATTTTGGAAGAGGAATTGACTATAGGAAAAATAATAAAGGGAGAGGAGCCAATATTCGTTGTCATATCAGGCATTCAAGTTGATTCTAAAGGGCACATTTATGTTTTGGATGGGAGAGCCCGTAGGATTAGAGTTTTTGATAAAGATGGAAAGCATATTCGTAGCTTTGGCAGGGAAGGCCAGGGACCAGGAGAGTTTCAGCGTGCAAATGATATTGTTCTAACCCCTGATGAAACCATCATGATTCTAGATAGGGGAAATTATCGACTCTCTTTTTTCTCGCAAGAAGGAGAACTCCTGAAAGAAGTCTCAGCATCGAAAATTCCTCGCTTATTCAGGATTTATCCAGATTCAGACGGAAATTACACCGCAAGAATAAATCTTCGCGGCCAGAAATACATTTATCAGATAAAAAAACTGGATGCTAACCTTGAAGAACTCTCTATGATTGCTGAATTGGAACATCCGAGACGAACTGACATCTTAGAGATGTTTTTCCCTAATTTGATTGCTATTGTTATGAAAAATGATAAAATCGTGCTGGGCAATTGGCAGCAATACAAGCTTACAATTACAGATAGGACAGGAAGGAAGATTAGGGAAATCACTAAGGATTATGAACCTGTAAAGATAACAGATGAAGATAAGGAAAGAGTGATAAAGGAATTATCTGCAGGCATTCCTCTAAAAAGAAAAGTTGAATTTCCTGACAACTACCCTGCTTTTCAAGGACTGAGTTGTGATGAACAAGGAAGAATATTTGTCCGAACATATGAGCGGGTGGTTGATGGAGAGGATTATTATTATGATATTTTTGATGAAGAAGGCAAGTACATTGCCAA
>CAYPGQ010000080.1:0-18924 GCA_964410125.1 uncultured Eubacteriales bacterium
TTCAACAATAAATTTGGAGAAAAAGAGGAAGAAGATCTTACAGATGCCGAAAAGAGTGAAATGGAATCCATGCTCAAACAGATCGAAGCCGAACAGGAAACTGTAAAAAAATTGGAAGCGGAAACTCAGGCTGCTTTGCAAGGATTCCAGCAGCTTCTTGACAAGACCAAACAGAGACTAGGCATCCAATAGCCTGAATCAATCGTATAATCAACCCCTGCCACATTCAGCCTGGACTATTCAGGTTAGCTGTGGGCTATCTTTCAACCAAGCAAAAATTGTGTTCTTCTTCTGTTTTTTTTAAAATAGGAGGCGAACAAAGATGAACAAGCCTCTCACCAAACAAAAAGCCGTCCAAAAGATAAAAAACCTAAGACAAGACATACAATACCATGAGAAAAAATATTATGTGGATAACGACCCACAAATTTCCGATTATGAATTCGATCTCCTGGTAAAAAAGCTGGAAAAACTGGAGCAGGAATTCCCATATCTGATCACGCCCGAGTCTCCCACGCAGAGGGTTGGCGAACAATCCCTCGAGGGATTCACTTCCATCGAACACTCCAACCCGATGCTCAGCCTGGACAACTGCTACAATGCGCAGGAATTGGGGGACTTTGAAGGAAGGATCAAAAAAATCATTCCCTCAGAAAAGATCGAATATGTGGCAGAATTAAAAATCGATGGACTTGGGATAGCCATAATCTACCGAAACGGAAAATTCTTCCAGGCAATAACTCGAGGAGACGGCATCCGAGGGGATGATGTAACGGCCAATGTCAAAACAATCAAAAGCCTACCCCTTGTTCTCGACACGACCAAAGATGTCGAGGTCAGAGGGGAAATCTATCTGCCTTTCTCTTCCTTTCACAGGATCAATCAGGAACGGGAAAAGGGGGGAGAACCACTGTTCGCCAATTCCAGAAACGCTGCGGCGGGATCGATCCGTATGCTCAATCCCAAAAAAGTTGCCCAAAGAGGTTTGGATATGTTTTTGTATTCAGTTTTTCTCGGCGGGAAGGAAAAAGCCACTCAGTCGGAAAATTTGGATGTTCTGAAAAGATTTCATTTTAAAACAAATCCCCATTCGAAGATCTGTTTTTCAATGGAAGAAGTCCTGGTTTATCATCAAGAATGGAAGGAACAACGAGACAGCCTGGATTATGATGCAGATGGTATCGTTATCAAGGTTAACTCGACAAGGCATCAAACTCTTCTTGGCAGCACAGCTAAGTTTCCGCGATGGGCTATTTCATTCAAATTTCCTGCCCGGCAGGCTACAACAAAAATAAAGGACATCCTGATTCAGGTCGGAAGGACAGGAGCTTTGACTCCTGTGGCCATTTTAGAATCCGTGAAGATCTCTGGAATAACCATCAGCCGATCTACTCTGCATAACGAGGATGAAATCAAAAAAAAAGATATCCGGATCGGAGATACCGTTCTGATCGAACGGAGCGGCGATGTTATTCCCAGAGTAGTTTCTGTGATGAGGGAGAAACGAACAGGGAAGGAGCACCCATTCCTGTTCCCTACAGAATGTCCTGTCTGTCATGCTGCCGCTTTCCATCCAGAGGGAGAAGCGGTTTCCCGATGCACGAATCCCTCGTGTCCCGCAAAATTGCGAGAGTCCCTCCTCCATTATGCCTCGCGGAGGGCGATGAACATCGAAGGATTAGGGGATGCGATCGTCCATCAGCTTATGTCGAACAATCTTGTAAGGCACATACCAGATCTATACAACCTGCAGATCGAGGGCCTGATAGAGATGGAAAGAATGGGACCAAAAAGTTCACAGAATCTGCTGGATGAGATCGAACAATCCAAAGACAGAAATGTTGCTCGTTTGATTTTTGCTCTTGGGATTAGATTTGTAGGAGAGCGAACAGCTCAAGCACTGGCCACACATTTCAAGAACGTCAATGGTTTAGCTCGAGAGGGTTACGAAGAATTGCTCCAAATCCAAGATGTGGGTCCAAAGGTGGCCGAAAGCGTCGTTTTTTTCTTCGATCAACCCGAAAATATCGAGCTCCTCAACCGATTAAAACAGGCAGGACTCAATTTCGCAGAAAGAAAAGGATCAGAAGAGGGAGAAAAGCTCTTGGCCGGTCAGACATTCGTTTTGACCGGAAAGCTTTCCCGCTTCACACGAGAAGAAGCAACCACAATCATCCAGAATCTCGGCGGACAGGTTGTATCCTCTGTAAGCAGCAATACTAGCTATGTTATCGTTGGAGAAGCCCCAGGATCAAAGTTCCAAAAAGCAAGAAGTTTGGGTGTGCCAATCCTGGATGAATCCCAGTTCCAAGATCTCATCAATTCTTTAGAATAACACCAAACAAAATTCTACATCCTTTTATGCTAGGGTAGGGTGGAGGGCCGGGTTATTTCTTTTTTTTGCTAAATACATCCAACTTCAACAAATCTTTAAATTTCAAATCCTTGAAGCTGATTTTCCCTCGTGTTTTTTCCTCTCCCCTCAATTCCTTCAGAGCAATCTTGTGATCAGAATCTATCTGCAACGCTTTCTCAAACTGTCTTTTTGCTTTGATATGCAGGCCTTCTTTTTTGTACAGAACTCCCAATCCGACTAAAGCTTCTGCATTCCACGGTTCCAATCTCGTGGCCCGGATGAAGTTTTTCTCCGCTTCCTTCCGGTAGGTCTGAAGCTTCGCTTGGGTCATGGCCAGCAATATGAAATAGCTCGCCTTATCCTGCGAGAGCCTGACGGATTGCTCTAGGAAAACGAGGGCTTCATCGAATCTTCCTTGGTTGAACAGGGTTTTTCCCTGGCGAAACCTTTTTTCCGCTTCCTTGGCTAGATTTTTCCTGTCATCACTGGGAGGAGCGCTTAATTTTTTGTCATACCCACTCTTCCTTTTTTCATCGTTGAGAGTCTGGTAGGCCTTGGTGATCTGGTCAAACACCTCATCGATTTTCTGGACTGCTTCCGAAGGTAAGTCTCGGCTAAAAAAGTCGGGATGAAACTTTCTCGCTAACCGAAAATAACTCTTTTTGATATCTTCCTTGGAAGCACCATCGGTCACTTCCAGGATCTGGTAATAATTGAAGCTTTCCAAGTTATCATGGAAGTTGAATACATTCGCTAGTTTTTCTTCTTCTGTAACCTCAGGTTCTGTTTTTTCTTTTTTTTCTGGAGAAGGGGCTTCTTTTACTTTTCCATCTTTAAAATCGACCAAGTCCAGGCAATACAGCAGATACAGCCTTTTCCAAAAAAACTCGGGATTCGAGTTTGAAGAACCCAACAATTCTTCCGATGTGGTTTCTCCTTTGATCAAATCGTATAGCCTTCTTTCTTCCTTATTAAGGCGCAGGTAAAAATCGATCGATTTGGGTCTGGGCGTCTTTTTTGCCAAAAACGTTTTGAGGTTAGGATTGTGTTTCATTCCCCTTATACCTTCTTCAATCACGATAGGAAGCTTCAATTTTGCATCGAACACTTGCTCATCAAAATCGGACTTGTCCTGGAACCGGAACTCCGCACCAAAAACAGAAAACATATTCAACACAATCTCTCTCATCTGGTAGACTAAACCTTCCTCCAGACTTTCTTTGGTGATAAGACCATTCTCTAGTAAAACCGAACCGATCGGTTTCTTGGGTTCGATATACTCATCGATCTTGTCGAAATCTTCTTTGGAGAGCTTACCTAACCTGAATAACACCTCGCCCAGCAACTCAAGAGGATTGTTTGTTTTGGCATACACAAGGAATCCCTCCTGAAAAAAAAGATACTTTTGGAAATTCTGGGAATGGAAAGATAGCCTTCCTCTATTTTTTTGGAAATAGATATCTTTTAAGTAGAGGCCGATATGTTTCATGACAAAACCTTCAATGGGAATCTAATATATAATAGATCATCGGCAATTTTCAAGAATAAACCATGAATTCCATCAGAAGGAAATTGCAAAGCAGGATAAATTGTGATAATTTTTTCACTATGAAAATCGCGTTGGCACAAATTAGCCCCAAGTTGGGAGATATCGACAAAAACTTCCGCATGCATATCGATTATATCCAAAAAGCCAAAAAGAAAAACGTGGACCTCCTGATATTCCCTGAACTAAGTCTCACAGGATATACCCTAAAAGATATGGTGGAGGAGATTGCCCTCGATCCTCATACTGATCCTCTTTTTAAAAAACTCAAAGGCCTCAGCCGCGAGATATCTTTTGTCGTGGGATTTGTGGAAGAAAAGGAAAAAGGGCTCTTGCTGAATTCAGCCGCATTTTTCTCTCAGGGAAAAATTTCCCATATCCACAGAAAGATATATTTGCCGACTTACGGAATGTTCGAGGAATTAAAATTCTTCGGCCAAGGAAAAAATTTCCATACATTTCCCACTCCCTTCGGAAAGGCCGGGATGCTTATCTGTTATGATTTTTTGCATATCAGCTCCAGTTATCTCCTTTTTGTGGGCGGTTCAGAGCTCATCATCGCCATCAGCGCAGCCCCTGGACGGGGATTTTCAGATGATGAAGGTTATGCCTCCGCCCGGATGTGGGAGCTGATGGGAGAGGCTGTTTCCCGCTTTTTTCAGTCCTTTGTGATTTACTGCAACAGGGTAGGATTCGAAGACGGAAAATCCTTTGCCGGGGGTTCTTTCATCTATAATCCTGGAGGCCAACTGGTCGCCAAATCCCCGTATGTGGACGAAGATTTCCTGGTGAAAAATATCGATTTGGAGGAGATTCGCCGATTTCGGAAATACCGGCCATACCGGCGAGACGAAAAACCAGAAGTCACTTTAGAAGCTTTCAAAAGGATCGTGGCAAAATATGAAGATTAATCCCGCTTTTGCTGAAAAATTGCTCACGCGGTTCATCAAAGAGGAATTATCCAAATTTCATTTTACAAAAGGAATTCTCGGCCTATCGGGGGGTTTAGACTCAACCGTCTGTGCCTATTTAGCCGCTCGGGCTCTAGGCCCGAAAAATGTTGTTGTCCTTATCATGCCCTATAAGGATACTTACGGCAGGGATATGCAGGATGCGACGGACATTGCCCATCGATTGAAACTAAAATCCCTTATCATAGATATCTTTCCGATGGTGGATGCCTACTACACAAAACACCCGACTGACAATCGGATCCTGAAGGGGAACAAGATGGCAAGAGAGAGGATGTCCATCCTGTACGATTTTTCGGAAAGGGAAAAGGCCCTGATATTGGGAACCAGCAACAAGACGGAATTGCTGTTAGGATACGGCACGATCCACGGAGACATGGCCTGTGCTATCAATCCTTTGGGAGACCTGTACAAAACACAAATTCGTCAATTAGCCCGCTACCTTAAGATACCCAAAAAAATACTCAAGAAAAAACCAACCGCAGGATTATGGACAGGCCAGACGGACGAAGGCGAGCTCGGCCTCAGCTATGCGAAGATTGATAAGATCCTTTATCAGTTGGCCGATTTGAGAAAATCGAAAAAAGAGGTGATCTCTGAAGGATTTCCCAAACAGGATGTGAAAAAAATCATCGGATTGATTAAAGGCTCGGAATTCAAACGGCATTTGCCTTCCATTCCCAAGATATCTGCACGAACAGTCGGACACGACTTCCTGTATCCCTATGATCGAAACAGATAACCTGGAGAAGCCAATCCACAAAACAAGCGGCAGATTATTCATCGTTGCTACTCCTATCGGCAACCTTGATGACATATCTCTCAGAGCTTTGAAAATACTCGAGGACGTTTTTGTTATAGCATGCGAGGATACCCGTCAGACAATAAAAATCCTGAATAAATACAACATCAAAAAAAGACTGTTGAGCTATTTCCACCCTAAAGAACAAAAAAAAATTCCTAAGATCATCGATTTTCTCAAGCAGGGAAAGGATGTGGCTTTGGTTTCCGATGCAGGAACTCCGGGCATTGCTGACCCGGGTTTTCCTTTGATCAGAGAAGCGTTGGCCCAAGGCATTGAGATTATTCCTATCCCGGGCCCCTCGGCCATAATGACAGCTCTATCGGCAGCCGGATTGCCCACCCACAGGTTTCAATTTTTTGGATTTCCTTCCCCAAAAAAGGAGGCTTCACGAAAGTCGCTCGAATCTTTGAAAAACGAATCCGCAACTCTGATTTTTTATCTTCCTTCGAGGAAATTACCCAATTTCCTGAAAATCATCCAAGAAACCTTAGGTGAAAGGAGAGTTGTGATAGCAAGGGAATTGACCAAGGTATATGAAGAATTTATTCGAGGAAATCCAACAGAACTGCTGAAAACCCTGGAAAAAAAGCCTTTGAAAGGAGAATTGACACTTCTTATTGAAGGCCGACAGAAAAAATCCGAACAAAAAGTAAAAAAATGACGCTCTAAACTTTTCTGCATCGAGCGCCTGTGATCAGTTGATCGTCGATCCAGGCGCTTTTTTTATCCCCTAGCGGTAGGAATCAGGCCTGAGCGATTGTAAGAGCCCTGACCTCCAGAGTACCTGCTTTCATCAGCACCAAACTGCACTCCTGAAGGGTCGATCCTGTCGTATAAACATCGTCTACAAGAAGAACCGTTTTTCCTTTGATCCTTTGATCATGGACAACTTCAAAAGCCCCTTTCAGATTCTTACGCCGATCTGACGCCTCGAGTGATGTCTGGGGAAGAGTCCTTTTCACTTTTATAAGCTGACCTTCAATCAGCTCAATATCTTTTTGTCTGGCTAATTCCTTTGCCAGTACCGATGCCTGATTAAAACCCCTTTTTTTTTGTTTTTCGGGAAAGAGCGGGACAGGAATAATGATATCCACTCCCCACCACAAGGACTCTTCTCTTCCCAAGGCCTGGAGAGCAAATGTGGCCAACGCTTTGCCGAGAACACGATAGCCACGGTATTTAAACAGAATGATGGTATCCTTTAAGCTTCCAAAATACAGGCCACATGAACGATGCACAGAAAAAAAAGGCCTCTGCAGAACACACTGCCGGCAAAAATGAGGTTCCCCCGAATCATCAAAAAATTTCCCACAGCAAAGACATAAGGAAGTTCGGTGGGGTTTTAACCTCTGGATACAGGAACGGCAGATAATCCTTTCATCGGGGAACTCGAGCAAACGAGAACAGAATTCACACACAGATGGAAAGAAGATAAGTTCGGCTAGCTTTAGATAAGAACCAATTTTTTTTTGGAGGGAAAACCTCAAGCAGACTCTTCCTCAGCTTTTTGTTGGCAATCGATACAATTGGGAGCCCAAGGCACAGCATCCAATCTTTTCTTGCCAATTTGAACTTGACATGTCTGGCAAATACCATAGTTGCCTTTTTCAATCCGACCCAATGCAGCATCAATCAACTGCAACTGTTTTCGCTCAGTATTCGAAAGATTCAACAGGAATTCTTTTGTATAAGAACTCTCTGCTTTATCCGCTATATCCATGGCAATCCCCATGTTTTCCGCTTTTTTGGTCTCGTTATAGACTTCATTGAGGACATCAACGATCTCTTTTTTTTTCTCTACGAGTCTCTTTTGGTATTTTTCTTTCTCTTTTTTGTTCAATTTTCCCCCTTATTTGGCATACTGCCTTCCATGCATGATGGTTAAAGAACGATAAATTTGCTCAAGGAGAACGACCCGGGTCAACTCATGGGAAAAAGTCATTTTGGATAAAGACAACAAGAAATGCGCTCTCTTCAGAATCCCGTCTGTCAAACCTAAAAAACCTCCCACGATAAATGTAATCGTGTGCACAGAATTCGCTTTTTTTTCTTGAAGAAAATGAGCAAATTCCTCAGAATGCATTTCTTTTCCTTTATCAAACAGGCAGATAATATAATCGTCTTTCATGTGTTTTTCAAACCCATTGGCCTCTATTTCCAATATTTTCTTTTCCATCCGTTCTGCCAATCCGCGAGCTTCTTTTGTCTCGATCAATTCGCACCTTTCAAGCTTGTTTATTTTCTCGAGATAAGAACCCTGGAGATCCTTTATGTTTTGGTCACGGGTTTTTCCTGGCCATACGATCTTTATCCTCATAACATTATTCCTAAAATTGTCCATAAAAAATAATGATTCCAAGGGAAAAAGTCAATGTTTTTTTAAAAAAAAGATCAGTAATCCGACCTGGGAGCATCTCCCCAGAGTTTTTCCAGATAATAATATTCTCTGGCCTCTTTAGAAAAAATGTGGATGATAAAATACCCATAATCCATCAGGATCCAATCCGCATTTTTGCGGCCTTCTATGCTCAAGGGCTTGATGTTTTCCTTTTTCAATTCTTGTGCGATACTCTCATAGATGGCCATGTTCTGCCTTTTGGAATTTCCCTGCATGATAACGAAGTAGTCCGTGAAAGAGGATACATTCCGCAAATCTAGAACCACGATATGCTCTGCTTTTTTTTCCCGGCTTGCTTTTATGGACATCTTCACATGTTTGGCAAGGCTCCTTTTATCCAGTTTGTTCGGCATTTCTTTACTCATTTCCCTCACTGATAAAGCTTGTTTATTTGAATGTATTCCTCCACAGGTTCAACCACAAGGTCGGCTATGGATTTTCCCATTTTTACTTTTTTTCTGATATCTTTAGAGGCCATATCCAGAGCATCTATGGACAACAGAAAAATTTTGTAAGGATAAAGCATTGCTTTGTCCAGTTTGGTGGTCTCTAAAACCTGGACCATCCTTCCTGCGTAATTCCCTCCCAAGGGTTTTTTGGCCTCATTCATATCGTATCCAGGACGGCTGATGACGATGAAATGGCACTGTTCCAGGACTTTTTTATATTCGCGCCAGGTATCAATTTCTAAAAAAGCATCCACTCCCAAAATAAAAAACATCGCGGCATCGGGAAATTGTTGTTTAAGCTTTGCCAGGGTCAATATGGAATAGGATTTTCCCTTGGCCTCTATCTCAATAGGAGAGGGAACAAACTGAGGATAAGACGCCACCGCCAGTTTAACCATTTGCAGCCGGTCTGAGGGAGGTGCAACATCAGGTGCTCCTTTATGCGGCGGGATGTAGGAAGGAATCATTAACACCTTATCCAGAAAAAATGTCTTTTGGACTTCCAGGACTGCTTTCACATGGCCATTATGGATGGGATTGAACGTCCCCCCAAATATCCCGATTCTCTCTTTTTTCACGATTTTTCTGCTTGGACACTCTGTACGTCCAACTCTTTAACCATTGCTATGATCAATTCCCTGATTCCCTCCCTTTTCAGAGCAGATATGGCAAAAAACGGACGGCCCAGTTTCCGGGCAAGAGATTTTATCTTTTCCACCCTATGGATTTCTTCTCCCAGAACGTCGATCTTGTTGGCCACCAGAAGTTGAGGTCTTCTGACTAGACTGTCATCAAATGCTTTGAGCTCTTCGATAACGGTTGAATAATCCTGGACAGGATCCCGGTTGGAGTAAGGAGACACATCGATAAGATGCACAAGAATCTTGGTTCGTTGCACATGCCTGAGGAATTTCATGCCCAATCCATGGCCTAGATGAGCGCCTTCGATCAAACCGGGAACATCCGCCACCACAAAACTCCGGAACTCATCGATATCGACAACTCCAAGATTGGGCACCAGAGTAGTAAACGGATAATCCGCGATCACAGGCTTTGCCGCGGAAATTTTAGAAATAAGAGTGGATTTGCCGACATTCGGGAATCCGATAAGTCCCACATCGGCAATGAGCTTGAGCTCTAAGGTCAGATCTTTTTCTTCACCCGGTTTACCTTCTTCACGAAACTTGGGCGCCTGCCTCATTGAAGTAGCGAAAGAGGCATTTCCCCTTCCTCCCTTTCCGCCTTCAACAGCAAGAAATTTCTGGTTATCCTGGATAAAATCGAACAGAATTTTCTTTTTATCCTTTTCTCTGACTATAGTTCCCACAGGGACCTTAAAGAACACATCGTCCCCGTTTCTCCCCCGACGATTTCCACCCTCTCCGTGAGCGCCTTTTTTGGCTTTGTTTATCGGATGATACCGGAAGTAGGCCAGAGTGTTGAGGTTTTCATCAGAAACGAAGAATATGTTCCCTCCATTTCCACCATGGCCTCCGTCCGGACCGCCTTTGGGTACCCCTCTTTCCCTCCGGAAGCTTAAACATCCATGACCGCCATTTCCGGCCCGGAGAGTAACATTGACCTGGTCAACGAACATGTTATGCGGAGTCAGATCCTCCTAAGCAGGTATGACTGAGACAAATTTCTTTTTCTTTCCCCGTGTCTCGAAAAGAACTTTTCCTGTTGACAAAGCAAAAAGAGTGTCGTCTTTTCCTCTGCCCACATTCTCTCCGGGATTGAACGGGGTGCCTCTCTGCCGTATCAGAATGGATCCTGCCTTGACAAACTGGCCATCGTGCCGTTTGACACCCAGTCTTTTGGAATGGCTTTCTCTTCCGTTCTTCGCACTTCCACCTGATTTTTTATGAGCCATCCTATTTCTCCTTCTGTGAGGTTGTTTTCTTTATCTTTGAAGTCGCTTTTTTCACAGCCGGTTTTTCTGCTGGTGTCTTTTTTTTCGGGGTAGACTTTTTGGCGGGTTTCGCCTTTGGTTTTGCGGGCGCTGCTTTTTTGGGCTCGGCTTTCTTTGTTTCGGCCTTCTTGGGCTCCACCTTTTTTGCTGACTTTTCTGGTTCGACCGTTTTTGGCTTTTCTTTTTTTACCGTTGGTTTCATTTTGACAACTTCAGCCTCGAGCTTTTTCAGTTCTTCTTCTGGCTTGAGCTTTTTTGTCACAGGCACCTTTTTTTTGGGAGATTCCACTCCAGAGAGAATCTTTTCAATCTTGATACGTGTCAACAGTTGGCGATGCCCTGTCGTTTTGCGGTACTGTTTCCGCCTTTTTTTCTTAAACACAAGGACTTTTTTATCCTTAAGATTTTCCATAACTTCGCCGACAACCTGAGCTTTTTCGACAACCGGAGTCCCGATAAGAGTATTCTTGTCATCCTCGATAAGAAGAACGCTGTTAAATGTGACCTTTTTACCTTCTTCTAGATCAAGCTTTTCGACATTCAGTATATCTCCCACTTGCACCCGGAACTGTTTTCCGCCAGTTTTAATCACAGCAAACATTTTTTTCCCTTTATATCCGTATTATTTAAGTATCTTGAGATTAAAAAAGATGTCTAAATGTAGCATATGCTTATTCTTCTGTCAATGGGATCGGGCAGGCTGCTTGACAAAAAGCCAATGTTTCTCTACCTTATCTAAAGTCTCGCGCAATCACACAAAACATGGGCGGTTAGCTCAGCGGTAGAGTACCGGCCTTACAAGCCGGGTGTCACTGGTTCGAATCCAGTACCGCCCACCAGATAATCCCCCTGTTTCTCTGGGGGAATTGCCTTTTCCTTTGACTTTGGTATTTAAGCACCGTTAGCCGTAATTGGGCGTTTTTTAGCAAAATCTGTTACATATCCGTTACACGGGGATAGGTCTAATCTACAATAGAGCAACGGATTCCTAATCCGTGTGTCGCCAGTTCGAGTCTGGCCAGGCGTGCCAGTTTTCCTCTGGGGGAATCGTACTTTCAACCATCGCAACTGTAGCCAAGCTTCGGCGATTATAAGCATTTTCTGTTACACCACAGTGACACGGGGAGAGGTTTGTTTTGAAATAGAGCGACGGACTCCGGATCCGTAGGCCGCAGGTTCGATTCCTGCCAGGCGTGCCAGCTTCTTTTCCCTGATTTTCAGGGATTTTCCTTGTTTTATTTTTCAACCCTAATACCATAATTTCAGCACAATTCAACAATTTTTGTTACACATCTGTGACATGAGGATTTGTCTATACAATGTAGCAGGTCAGATCCATTCAAGTCATCTTGGTCTGCATTGCTAGATTAAGCCAGAGTAAATCATTTTAAGCTGAATTTGGGCCTGGAGTTAATGACAGAAAGTTTGAGGAAGGACTGTCTCGCCCCCGTAAGGCATAATTACGGGATCTTTCAAACAATTTGAGCATATTTTTTAGGTAGATTGATTTATCTCAGATATTTATCATGATATCTCAAGTGCTACAGATGGCACAATATTTGCAGCTTAATAAAATATATGGGAGAAAATAAAACATTGAGTTTGTCGATGCCCAAAGACTAACAAGAAAAAAATTTATGAGTGTAAAATTTTTAGACAAATGAAAGAGAAAATTCATCGCTTAAATCATCCCAAGGGGGGATTGAAACTTTTAGGCTATATATTAATATAAAAACGTTAATTCAGGAGCTTGACGCATTTTAAATGAATAATTTCAATTCATGGAAGAAATTATGAAAGACAAGAATTTGAACAGGTATTTTAAATGTCTTCTTAATTTTATAGTGCATCCATTTAAATCTATTGCGTTTCTACTTTATAATCTTGAAGAAGGATTATTTCCTTATCATTCTAACATCGGAATGCCTTTGGATAGTGAATCAATGAATATTACTTTAAGAATATTAAGAAAAAAAAAGGATACATTAAAAAACATAAATTTAACTGTTGCTAAAGTGAATTATTTAGAATCAAAGAATTTAGAAGAATATAAAAGTAAAGGACAGAAAGTTAAACATAAATTAATTATTAAATAGTTTTGTGATTTTAGAAGGCATATAAATATTTTTACTAGGTATCTTTGGGTTGTGATGCTTCCAATATTGCATTCGCCACTTCATCCAATGCCATTGGATTTTTTAACATTTTGTGAATTTGCCTGAGTGATTTTTTTATTTCTATTATTCTATTTTCATCTCCCAAAAGGCTAATTGCTTCTTCTTTTATTCTGGTAGCATTCGCTTTTTTCTGAAGCAATTCAGGGCAAATCATATCTTTTTCTAAATATTTTTCTGCTAAAATATTTGGCCATCCTATGCACTTGGTTTTTAGTTTTATGAAATTTTTCTTAATTAAGAACTCTTCGAATGTTGATATTTTATAAATAATAATTGAAGGAATTTCTAAAATTGTTAATTCTAATGTAGCAAAACCTGAGGAGGTAATAACTATATCGCATATCTTCATTGCATCATATCTATTTTGAAATTCAACGAGATTTATTTTAAATTCTTCGCTATCCACATTATTATTTACTACATCTTCAACATCTTTTCTATAATCTGTTAGTGTTGGTAGAATATATTCACAATCCTTATATGTCTTTGATATTTCTTTTGCAGCATTTATCATTATAGTTAGATGCCTTGAAATTTCTAATTTTCTGCTCCCTGGCATCAAGCCTATAACAAATTTTGCATGAGGATTTTTTAGAAATTTATTCCGAGCTTTTTTCTCTCCTATATCTGAATGAACTAAAAGGGTATATGGATGTTGTGCATGAATAACAATAGCTTTTGAAGAAAGTTGATTACAATATTTTTTATAGGTTTCTGCCTCAAATTGATAGCATGAAATAATCATTGATAAGTTCTTTACGATTCTCTTTAGTCTTATTTTTCCAAAAAATGCTGGTTCCCACGCCCAGATTTCTGGAGGCAAAAAGTAAATAACGGGGATATTCCTTTTCTTGGCAATTTTTGCCAACATTAAGTTAAGCCCAGGGCTTGATATAAGAAGCAAAATATCGGGATTTTCTTCAAGAAGAATTTTTTTAAATTCATTAATCTTAGAATATAATATTGGATCTGTAATCTGGGTTATTAATGGATTTATTATCCCTATGGAACTAATATTAACAGATTTCCATTTGATAGAGACGCTTGCAGCACTCATTAAAGGACCCCCAAAACCCATGAACTTAATATTTTTGTCCAATTTCTTTAACCTTTTTATTAAAGGTTCAACTTGGACATCACCAGATGGGTCAGCCGTTGATACAAAAATATTTTTTGTCGGATATAATTGTGCAGCTGGATCTTTTCTTTTTTTCAATAAAGAAAAAAGAATTTTGGAAGAATAATATTCAAATATACTTTTTATTAAAACAACGAAAAAAATAGAAATAAAAATAATTATTATAATTGCTAGCAAAAGATCTGACACGTCCATAACTAAAACTTTATCTCCTTATGCTGAAATTTGAGAAATTAGGTCTCATTTTTGACCAAAAAAAATTAATAGATTTAATGTTAGCAGTGTTATCCCGATAACATCTATCAATACTCTTCTGAATCTATTTTCTGTATTTTTTAAGTCATTGTAAAACTCACTGATAGTAACTTCATAAATTTGTCTTCTTTCCTGATGATCTTCTATGAATCTATATGGTCTAGTAAAAATATTTAATTTATTGAAAATTTCCATTATTAGTACTTTCTTGCTTAGTCCCCATATAATTAGCAATGTAATGATATTCAACAGAATTATTATAATTAATAGAGCTTCTTTAGATAAAGAAATTAAATTTTGAATTTGTACAAAGATGCTATTGGTTCTGTCAAATAGTAATTCTCCTTCTGATATAAAAGCGAGATTTACACCTAATGAAAGAAAGGTCAAATAAATTCCTCCAAAAGAATTTGCTTCACTAGAATAAGAGAGGGTAATTATAGATGGATCAATTCCTCTTGAGTAAAATGTAAAGGTGTTTAAATAATATTTGATGGAATACCATTTCTCCAGAACTAAATAAATAAAAAAGGTCAAAAATGATGGCCAACAGTATTTAAGTACTAAGATTAGAATCTGGAATATTTTTGTGCTCAAAATATATATTCTTTCAGAATTATTACATTATCGTTTGGTTTTTAATGATTTTTTGCTCTAGATGAATCTTGATCGTTGACCTCCTTGTTTATAATCTATTTAGATAGCAAAGATATCATATGTTGTTTATTGTTAGTTATTTAGGTTTACTTGGGTTACTATGTATATAATGGAGAAACAAATTGTTCTTAGGAATCTTCCTCATTTTCTTGCTCCCATCAAGAGATAGTAATTTTATAGAAAATATTGAATAAATGTCAACACATTCTTGATTATCTCATGAAATCTATATTCATGTCTTATAAACAAGATAGAGACGAGTGAAGGCCATGCTTACTATCCCAATTTTTAAGATTCGAAAAACCCATACTCACAAATCGGGGAAATATCACATAATCTAAGTGGACGATTGTTATTTCTTGATTTTCTCAAACGGAACATTAAAGAAAATTGTGTAGACATCCTTGATGCAACCTTGGATGATATATATTTCTTGGGGGATTAGGAATTTTGGGCTGGTCGGGAATAGACGTAGGCCATTACATCGAATTCCCCAACCTCTGGAAAGACGCTGATCCAGGTATTGATGAAATAGAGAATGCAAGAGAGAGGCAGGCGGGGTTGAGATAATTGCTCATAGCCCCGGCTTCCCGGTGATGAAACGACGGCCTATTGCCGGAAGATCGCCTCATTGAGATAGACGGATGAGGGGGTAGGAAATTTTCTTGTGCTTAGCTAAAAGCTATTTTCTGCCGCTTGACATCCGATATTTGCTATGTTACTAAATTGTTGGCTATGGGGGACTCAATAGGAAATATGGAAATATCTGATTCTAGGCTTAAAAGAAACGGGAGAGATGTTACGTGGATGTGAAATACTTCCGCCCGAGAAAACCTGGACCAGAAGTGAAATTAGAGGATGCGGTTGTTAAGCAGGCTTCTCTTCTATTCCCAAATGATAGTCCTACTTCATGGATGGCGGGTTCTTTACCATTGGGATCAAGTATGCCAGATCTCGTCATAATTACCTACGATCCACAAATTTCCATTTTATCTAGCCTTGAAATGCCGGATGCATACATTCTCTCTTACCTTCGTTCAGTAAGTAGAGCTCGGATAAATACAATAAGTAATCGAATCAGGGGACCCCAAGAAAAGATACTTCAATGCTTAGAGGTACTAGTGAAGGCAAAGGCTGTGCTATCTAATTCCTCCACATATTCATTGTCACCAAGCTGGCGTGAAATCCTGCTTGAAATCATAACAATTGAAGCGAAAGTTAAGAACTGGAAGAGTGCTGTTGATCAAGCTGTTCGAAACCGAGCCTTTGCATACAGATCATATGTTGCACTTCCTGATAAAATTGCCACACGAGTGAAAAAAGAAACTGTCTTTAGCCGTTTTGGTATTGGCCTTCTAGCTGTAGAAGATAACGATGATGTGAATATTGTGCGACGTGCTCGTCGTCATCAACCTCGTATTTGGACATACTACTATCAGCTGGCATTTCATTCAGCCAATCATTTTAGGGAGGCAGATAAATGCCATTCGTTGTCCCTATAGAAAGAGCCCAAGAAGAATTTCCTCAATTCACATTCATCTCACCATTAACACCAAGTGCTCAGAAAGCTGCCTTTCATGTAAGAGACGAAGACGGATTAGATCTTTGTCTAAAGATAATCTCACCACATCATAGAATGGATGAAAGGTTTCAAAGGGAAGTCCAATTTCTTCAATCTATCAATCACCCGAACATCGCAAAACTCATTGAATATACGTTCTCATCAAGACCTGGGGAATATCGACATTTCATGATTGAAGAATTCATTGAAGGAGATGATCTAACTGAAAAATTACACAATGGAGAAGCGTGGCCAAGAACTGAATCTTCCTCATTTTTTTCCATGTTGTGTGATGGTTTAAGCCAATGCTATCTAAAAGGAGTTGTTCACAGGGATCTTAAGCCAAGCAACATAAGAGTAAAAAGTAATAATTTTCCTGTAATTATCGATTTTGGACTTGCTCGACATCTTAACCTTCCAGATATTACTGGGACAAGTCAAGGGGCCCAAATAGGAACAAAGACATATTTCTCACCCGAACAGTGGAGTGGGACGAAATATGACATTGACCATAGAACCGATTTGTTCGCCTTAGGTATTCTTCTTTATCAGGCAGTCATTGGTGAACATCCATTTTATCGCGACGATATGACTGAACAAGAACTACAAGATGCAATATGTCTCTCTAATGATTGTCTAAGTGATACAAAATTTCGTGAACTTCCACATCAATGGAAGTTGATTCTAGAACGTCTCCTCAAAAAAGAGCGAAGTGAACGACCGAATACTGCAGATCAAGTGGCTACAATCTTGAGAAAAATTGGAGGTGTTTGATGAGGAGAGGTCCATGGCATCAATTTGGAGATAGAAGCCAGAGACTTGCGATTGAACAGATTGAGAATGGTAAAGGAGTTGGAGTTATCATCAGTCCCCGAGACTTAGCTTATCGGCACGCTATTAGGTATGCACAAGTTTACCATGATCTAAGTGTGCAAGTTCTACTAGATCCACAATTCTATGTGCCAGATTTCTCCAACAGGAATCTGATATCTTATCCAACAAATGACATAAGAACAATAGTTTCCCAGATGCAACCCCTATCAGAAGTAGAGTTGGCCAGACTAGCCAGTGCAATAAGGGAAGTGAACAATGAGATAAATGCTGATGGAATAATTGCCCCTGCAGTCATCTATCAAGCAGGAAGACAAGATATCATCCAGATGAACTCTCGACTATTTAGAGTTGCTAAAAATGTTGGAGACGAAATTGGGATCCCCACTTATGCATCTGTGGTGATGGGAAGGTCAGCTACCTCTTCAGAACAAACCATTGACGCAATTCTCGGGCCTGTAACATCTCTCAACGCAGATGGTTGGTATTTTGCCTTTGAATTCGAACCAGAACGCATCCCATCTTCGCATGATGCAATATATAGATTCTGTGTTGCAGGACTCAAATTGGCTTATACAGGAAAACCAGTCCTCCATGCTTATGCGGGGCCAATGGCACTGCTCTCTTTTGGATTTGGAGCTACTGCTACTGGGATTGGCCATTGTCAAAACCTTTGGAGGTTTTGTGTCGGACGTTGGCAACCTAGAGGGCGCAATGGAGGGAGAGGCGATGCCCCAGCAAGATACTTCTCTAAATCTCTTTGGGGAACGATTATCTACCCAGAAGAATTTTCCTCTCTATCCATAGATTTACAGTCAACCGTTCTTTCTCCCTCACTTTTCTCAACTTTGGTAAATCCAGGACAGCCCTTTTTACAATTTTCACGTTGGGATGCCAACAAGCATTTAGTTTACACAATCTGTTCGACTGTTGGGGAAATTTCCGAATCTTTGGATCCTCGCACTAATGCATCCGCAGCAATAACGTTACTTCAAAACTCGATTTCATTACATGGCACTATTGCAGGTATGGGTCTCACCCTTAGAGACGACACAAATATCTACCAAGAGAACTGGCGAACTGCTCTTAATGAGCTTCTTGAAAGTAGAGCCAGTGAATATGACTATTTAGAGTTGCTCAGATCTTAAGACATTCCATTAAGGTAGCTATTTGTACTCACAATCTTTCGAGAGCACTGTGGTTTAGAATAGCAGCAAGATTGTCAGCAATCTGAAATCTTCAATAAAGGGAGGTCAAAGATGGAAGAAGCTAAATGTCTTCTGTGTGGTCATGATGCTGAGAGAAATGTTTTCTCTGACGCTCCTGACCCCACTAAGGTCGCAGGTGGGTATAAATACGCAGGCCCTGAGTGCGGACTCTATGCTATTAACGGCTATGAATACAGTTGGGTCGACCAATTTGCCACAAGCGAGCAGAAGTCAGCTCTATCCCAGTATTTGAAGGAAACTACTGCTGCGGAGGGATACTTCAAGGTGCTAAAGTGGGACGACATACAGAGAATTCTAGGGCTGCTTCCAAAAGATAGAGGAAGAGAGTAAGGATAATAGCTGACATCCTCCTGGAATCAATCGAACATCTTCAGACTTTATCAGACATCCCCGCCTGTCCAAGGCGTTCAAGAGAGTCTGCTATACCTGCTGCAATCAGGATGAATGCGTGGAGGCACGGGCGCCAAGTCTTTTTCCCCATGAGCCCTTGCTCCCCTGTCCCCGAAGAGAGCGGTCTTGAGGTCAGCCGTTCTTTCCCTGCCGCTGATAACAAATTTCTTATCCGTTGTGGATTCTGCAGTGCGTGATATAATATTATGTAAGCGAAAGAGTGGCGGACATGAGAAAAAGAAGATTGCT
>CAYPGQ010000081.1:0-18872 GCA_964410125.1 uncultured Eubacteriales bacterium
CTCATTTGACACCTCCTGCCCATAGTATAGGACATTAATTATGCAGGTGTCAATAGTTTGAGAGATCGTTCAGGTTATGCTGTTCAAGGAGCTGTGCATGGAAAAAAAAGATACTTTATCAATGTCCAGAAGGACTTTTATTGCTTCTGGTATGTTGCTGGGAAATACCCTGTTCGGTATGCCCCTAGTTTTGGGATCTAACACTCAGGTCAGTCAAAAAGCGAAAGAAACGCTTTTGTCTGATGAAAAAAAGTGGATCGATGATTCGACCTTGGCCAAAGACCTCGGGAATTATTTTGGACAGGGTTTTAGTTGTGCTGAGTCTTTACTTATGGTCTCGCTCCGCTATCTTAGAAAGCCTGAAGAATTAGTCTGGGCAGCCTCAGGATTTGGGGGAGGGCTGTACCATAAAGACCTTTGTGGCTTTCTTACCGGAGGAATCATGGCTTTAGGCTTTGCCTCGGGGATGTTGAAAATGCCCAGAAAAGAAGCCAAGGAGTATTGTGGCGGTTTGGTAAAGGAGTACTGGAAGTGGTGGGAATTGCAGGCCCCCTACCATTGTGCAGAAATCAGAACAGAAGGGACAACGTCTTCGGTTTGCATGAACCTAGGACTGTTATCTGCGGCAAAAATAGAAGAACTGCTCAGACCGGTTAAAAATAAAGTTTAAGGAGACCCTGCAGAAGTTCTGCATATTCTTTTGTCCTCAACGACGATTTTTCCGTTTTTGATCACGTGCTTAACCGGATTGACTCCCAGGTGATAGACCAGATAGGGATAAGTGGGCACATCCCATAGGACAAGGTCCATCTTTTTTCCGATTTCCAGACTTCCTACCTGCTCTTGTTTTTCCAAAGCATAGGAGGCATTGGCGGTGGCGGCGTTTATTGCCTCTTCGATCCCCATTTTTAGGGTGAAGACGGCAAGTTGCAGGATAAAAAGCATGGATTCGGTCATAGAACTACCTGGGTTAAAGTCCGTGGCCAAGGCTACGATAACGCCTTGCTCGACCATTCTGCGGGCCGGTGCCGTTTTTTGCTGCATCAGGAAAAATGATACACCGGGCAGAAGTATGGCAGCAGTCGGGCTTTGGGCCATTTTTTCGATGCCTTCATCGGTAATGGCGATCAAGTGCTCTGCAGAGATGGCCCCTTCTTCTGCGGCCAATTGAGCCCCTCCGAGCGGGGTAAATTCATCGGCATGAATTTTGATCTTAAAGCCCGCTTTTTTTGCTTTTTTGATTAATTCTCTGGTCTCCTCGACAGAGTATACTCCTTCCTCGCAGAAAACATCGAAAAATTCCGCCAGGTTTTGGTTTCTCACTTCCGGCAAGATTTCCTGTGTGAGAAGGTTCATGTATTCGGCCTTTTTGTCCTTGTATTCTTTCGGGACCTCATGAGCTCCCATAAACGTGGAAACGACGTCGACAGGATGAATCGCGTTGGCTTTTTTTATAACGCGAAGCTGTTTTAACTCATCCCTTTTATTCAGGCCGTATCCACTTTTAGCTTCTGCCGTAGTGGTACCGTGGATAAGCATGCTGTCGAGCCGGGATAGACAGAGAGAAAGCAGTTCCTCGTCCGAAGCTTGTCGTGTTGCATTGACGGTTGTCTGGATGCCTAAGCCCTGCTGGGCGAGTTGTTGGTAGGTATATCCCTTCACGCGAAGGTTGAACTCATGCTCCCTGCTTCCTGCAAACGGCAGATGGGTATGAGGGTCCACGAAACCAGGAAGGCCTGTGAGGCCTTTGCCATCGATGTAGATGCCGTTATCAGTCATTTGAACATCATGATGAAAGGCCTCTTCGTCGCCAACAAAGACGATCTCTCCTTTGAAGGAGGCGATGCAACCATTTTCCAAAAGCCCGACGTCCTGGAGAGCGGTCTTCCTCTTCGGAATCGGACCTTGACAGGTCAATAGTTGGTTGCAGTTGAGGACCGCGAGGTCAACTTGATTCATAGGGATGTTTTCTCAGGGATGTTTGCTTGTTCCGACGAATAAATGATGGGGTTTCAAAGGGTTCCCACTGTTTTTCCCAAGCCGGCCTTTGCCACAGAGTCTCGCTTCCTTTGGGTTCGAAGATGTAGGGCGGCGTTTCTTGAGGAATTTCGAACGGAGGAGGTGTTTCAGGACGTGCTGCCTGGAAGTCCCCCGGTGTGGCGATCCGGTCTTCTGCAATCTGCTCGAACCCGGTTGCGATCACGGTTACTTTAACCATCTCCTTCATGCTTTCATCGATGACCGTACCAAAAATGATGTTGGCATCAGGATGGGCCAAACTGTGGATGAGTTGGGAAGATTTTGAAACCTCAAGCAAGGTGATATCTCTGCCGCCGGTTATGTTGATCAAAACGCCGTGGGCTCCTTCGATAGATGTGTCGATGAGAAGCGGACTGGATATGGCCTTTTGGGCTGCATCGACGGCTCGGTTTTCTCCTGAGGCGATGCCGGTTCCCATGAAAGCCATGCCCATGCCCTTCATGATGGATTTCACATCGGCGAAATCAAGGTTGATCAAACCAGGCTTTGTGATGAGATCGGAAATGCCTTGGACAGCTTGGCGAAGGATGTCGTCCGCCATCTTGAAGGCATCCTGAATGGATGTATCCAAATTGACGGTTTCCAACAGCCTTTCGTTCGGAATGGAGATCACGGTATCCACGGCCGATTTAAGTTCTTCCAATCCTTCTTGAGCTTGGTTGGCTCGGATTCTCCCCTCGAATTCGAACGGCAAAGTAACGATGGCAATGGCCAGGATATCCATCTCGGACGCAAGATTGGCCAAAATCGGCGTCGCGCCTGTTCCAGTCCCTCCTCCGAGGCCTGTGGTCAGAAACACCATGTCTGCGCCTTCGATGATTTCGATCAATCTTTCCGTATCTTCCATAGCCGCTTGTTTGCCGGTGTCCGCCCTTCCTCCACTGCCCAATCCCTTTGTGAGCTGATTTCCGATCTGGGTTTTTAAACCCGCCTTGTTGTTGGAGAGTGCTTGGAGATCGGTGTTCACAGCGATGAACTCCACGCCTTCAATGCCGGCTTCGATCATCCGGTTGATGGCATTTCCGCCTCCACCGCCGATCCCGATGACCTTGATGTTTGCGCCGAAACGCTCCTCCACCAAGTGAAATTTGAGTTTGCCTTTCAATGGATCACTCATTTTGCCTCCTATGCTTCTTTTAGCCAATCTTTAAATTTTGACCAGAAGCCTTTTTTGCGGTCTCTTGGCAGACCTGTTTCCTTATAAAGGTTATATCCATATTGGATGAGGCCGACTGTGGTTGCAAAGTCAGGTGTACCGACACGGTCCACAAGGCCTCCTGCACCGCTGGGATCCCCTCTTCTCACGGGAAGGTCGAAGATCTCTTCGGCCACTTCCTCGAGCCCGTCCAACAGGGCCGTTCCTCCCGTGATAACGATCCCAGAATTCAATGATTTTTCATACCCCATCCTTTTGATGTCGTTATCGACAAGCCGGAAAATCTCTTCTGCTCTTGGGTGGATGATGTCGGCCAGGAGCTGCCTTGAGAGCACGCGAGGCTTTTTCCCCCGTCCGACTGTTGGCACTTCTATGGTTTCCTGTTCATCCACAAGAGGATGGGAAACACAGCCGTATTTTTTCTTGATTTTTTCTGCGTCAGGAATCGGAGTTCTCAATCCCACGGCGATGTCATTGGTGAAATTGTCTCCTCCGATCGGGATGACGGATGTGTACCAAAGACTTCCACGTTCGAAAATGGCCACTTCCGTCGTTCCTCCCCCGATGTCGATCAAACCGACTCCCAATTCCATCTCGTCATGAGTCAGAATAGAAGAGCTGGTTGCAATTTGGTTCAGGACAACCTGTTCTATCTCTATTCCAGCTCGGGCCACACAGGTCCTCAGATTTTGCACAGAAGTTATTGCGCCTGTTACGATATGGACATTGACCTCCAGTTTGATCCCGCTCATTCCAAGAGGGTCTTTGATCCCATCCTGATCATCGACGACAAATTCCTGTGGAATGATGTGTATGATCTCTCTATCTGGAGGAATGGATACGGCTTTGGACTGCTCGATGACACGCTTTATGTCCTCTCGACTGATCTCCTTGTTTTTCCCTGAAACGGCGATGACGCCTCTGCTGTTAAAACTTTTGATATGGGCACCCGAGATGCCGATAAAAGCTGCATCTATTTCCACTCCGGCCATGAGTTCTGCCTCTTCTTGAGCTTTTTTTACCGCATCCACCGTAGAGTCCAAATTCACAACTATCCCTTTTCTCAGTCCTCTGGATTCGGCTGTCCCAATACCGATAATTTCTACCTTCTTTTCTTCGGTGATTTCGCCGATGATAGCGGCAACTTTTTTTGTTCCAATATCCAGTCCAACGACATAGCTGTTTTTAGGCATTAAAAAGCCTCCTTCTCAGAGTTGAGAGCGTTATTCCTCTTTTTTTGCGGTAGAGGCCCCAAAACAAAACGACCCTCATATCTGAAATCGATGTATTCCAAAGGCCCATACATTTTGAGCAGGGCTATGTTTTTTGCGAATATTTGATATTTTTCCTTGAAATGGCTGTCTCCCAGTTTCAACCAAGTTTCCGAATTTTTTAGTTGCAACGAGACATTTTCATATTCGGTCAGATCCATCACGCTGATTTGGTCTAGGGCCGAGCCCTCCAGGTTATCCAAACAGGCCCAGGCCAGAGCAAGTTTTCTATCATAATCTTTCCTGAATCGGTTGGCATCGATAAGCACGGGCAAATCGGGCCTAACACTGGGTGATATCTTTTGGAGAAGGACGCCATCTTTATCGATTAGAAAATAGCCTTCCTTTTCCAGAAGGGCGATCGGGATTCTTTCCGTGGCTTCGATTCTTATCGTGGAAGGAAAAATCTTTCGGATATGAACATCCTCGATCCATGTGTGTGTGGCCAACAGCTTTTGGAGATTTCCGATGTTCAATAGCAAAATATTGCCCAAATATCTCTTTTCAAAATAGTGTTGGAAATCCCTCTGGATTTCCTCCTTTTGGCAAATGATTTCCACCTCGTCGAGGGTTAGCTTTTCCCAGGTGATCAAAAAAAGATAAAGCTTGGAGAATCCATAAAAAAAGCCGACCAGGAGCACAAAGGAAAACACAAGGTGTCTTAGTTTCAGTTTTATCTTCCTGTGGATTTTTTTTGTCTCGATCTTTCCGCGTTTTCTCCTGTAAGAAGTCTGCAAGTTCATTTCCTCCTTTCCAGATGCTTGATGATTTCGGGGATAACCTGGTTGATATTTCCAGCTCCCAAAATAAAAATCATGTCCTCAGGCTTTGCCATCTTTTCCACAAGATCGGGAATTTTTCCCATATCCTTTTCAAAATAGACATTTTTGTGCCCGGATTCCTGAATTTCTTCATACAGGGCTTTTCCTGTCACCCCTTTTATCGGCTTTTCTCCTGCGGGGTAAATATCTGTCAGCAGCAGGATATCTGCCTGATTGAAAGACGTGGCGAATTCATCCATCAGCATCGAGAGGCGGGAGTAGCGATGGGGTTGGAAGACGGCGATCGTACGGCATGTCCATCCCTGTTTGGCTGCCTTTAAAGTTGCTTTGATTTCTGTCGGGTGGTGGGCATAATCTTCGATAATGGAAATATCGTTTACCTTTTTTTTGAGTTCGAACCGGCGTCCGATCCCGGTGTATTTTTCCAGCGCTTCGAGAATCACGGCTGCCGGAATATCCAGATAGAGCCCTACGGCTACAGATGCCATGGCATTGTGTATGTTGTGAATTCCAGGAACATTCAGACCCAATTTTCCGATTTTCTTTCCTTTCCAGTACAGGGTAGACGTGCTGGTGTATTCATGGAACTGAAGATCTCTGGAGAACACATCAGCTTGGGTGGAAAAACCATACGTGATGATATTCCTGTCCAGCTGAGGAATCAGGCTCTCGAGGTTGGGATCGTCGAGGCAGAGGATAACAGGACAATAAAACGGGACTTTGTTGGCAAAATTGACAAAGGTTTTTTTAATCTCCTCGACTGTCTCATATTGATCCAGATGTTCCTTGTCCAAATTGGTGAGAACAGCGATAAAAGGCGAGAGGTACAGAAATGACCTGTCGCTCTCATCTGCCTCGGCCACGATGTATTCACCCTCGCCTAGCTTGGCGTGGGCTCCGACAGTGTTCAAACGGCCGCCCACAATGATCGTGGGATCTTTCCCCGCATCTTCCAGGACCTGGGCGATCATGGATGTTGTCGAGGTTTTTCCGTGGGACCCTGCCACGGCCACACCATTTTTTAGCCTCATCAGCTCTGCCAGCATTTCCGCTCGGGGAATCACTGGAATTTTTAGGCGTCTGGCTTCTTTCACTTCGACATTGTCCTCTTGTATGGCCGAAGATATCACGACGACATCGGCTCCGTGTACCTTATCTGCAGTATGCCCGTAGGAGATCGTTGCTCCGAGACGTTTGAGTCTCTGGGTGGCTTCGTTTTTACCGAGGTCTGTTCCAGAGACAGTGAACTCCAAGTTCAGGAGCACTTCGGCTATGCCGTTCATTCCGGTCCCACCGATTCCGATCATGTGGATGTTTCGCAGCTTGCTAGTCGGCTTGACCACTAAAGGACCTCCTATTCTCCTTTTTCCATGAGTTCAAAACATAGATCCGCGATCCGATCCGCCGCGTTTTTGACTTTGAGAGGAGCGAGATTTTTTTCCATTTTGGTGATTTTCAGTTTGTTTTGGCTGTATTCAAGAATTTTTTTTGAGATAGCCGAAGGACTGAATTCTTCCTCCGTGATGACCTCGGCTCCGTTGACTTTTTCCAATTCTTTGGCATTCAGAAGCTGGTGGTTATCCGCAGCTTGAGAAAAGGGTACGAGCAGCGAGGCTTTTTGCGAAGCGATAAGCTCTGCTATGGTGGATGCGCCGGCACGGCTGATGATCAAATCCGATTTCTGAAAATAGTTTGCCATTTCTTTGAAGTAAGGGACCACTGTCACTTCAGGGAATCCCTCCTGTTTGTAACTTTCTTCCACCCATTCCCGGTCCTTCTCGCCGGTTTGATGAAAAATTTTCAGATGTTCTTTTTCTGCCTTTAACAGAGGAAGGGCACTTACGATGCCTTTGTTAAGGAAATGGGATCCTTGGCTTCCACCGAAAATCAACAACGTAAGCCAGCCGTTTCTCTCCTTTGGTGTTAGGGTGTAAAATTCCTCCCTGACCGGATTCCCGATGAAAATTCCCTTTCCCTTGAAGTGGGGGAGGGATCGTTCAAAAGAAACAACGGCCTTCTTTACCCAACGCCGGAGGAGCCTGTTGGTAAGACCTGGTTGAATATTCTGCTCCATGATCAACGTAGGAATCCGGAGCCATGATGCGAGGAGGACGATCGGTCCGGAACTGTAGCCCCCTACACCTATGGCCAGATCGGGCTTTTTCCGGACCAAAATCATCAAAGATTTGAGGAAAGATAAGGGGAGGAGTAGAAATGATTTGAAAATTTTGATTCCCCTCCCCTTGATTCCCTCAATATGCAATGGGATAAAATGGGCTTCATAATGGGCCATAATTCGTTTTTCCAAATGGCGTGTACTTCCGACAAATGTCAGTGAGCAGTCCGGGTCCTTCTCTTTTAGCTTCCTTCCCACAACGAGGGCAGGATGAATGTGTCCGGCTGTTCCGCCACCGCTGATGATGACTTTTTTCCCTTTCATTTTTTTCTTCTCGACGAGTCTTTCCTCTGGGAAATATGGAGCAGAATACTGATGCTGAACAATGTACAGAGGAGAGATGATCTCCCGTAGCTGATCAAAGGTAGAGGGAATCCGGTCGGAGGCCCCAGTCCCAACACGATACTGATATTCAGCATGGCCTGGAGAAAAATGGCCAGAGTGAGGCCGGCTGCCGTCATCTGACTGAAGAGGTTGGGAGCCTTCAAGGAAATGAGCAGTCCCCTCCATAGGATAACCAGGAAGAGGAGAAGGATTACCATAGTTCCCAGCAGGCCAAGCTCCTCTCCCACGATAGCGTAAATGTAGTCTGTGTGAGCACAAGGGAGGAAAAAGAGCTTTTGAGAGCTTTGTCCGATATTCACGCCAAACAGACCTCCTGATCCTACGGCGAGTTTAGATTGTATGATTTGAAAACTTAAACCTTGGGGATCATCAGTCGGAGAAAGGATAGCGCGAACCCTATCCAGCCGATAGCTGGCTTGGAATAGATAAAATGTGAACAACCCGATGGAAGCAATCCCGAGGGCCAGAAAATATCTGAATTTTACACCGGCTAAAAAAAGCATCATGGCTGCAATGAGGAAGATGAGCAAAGCCGTGCCGTAATCCGGTTCTTTGATGATCATCAGGATAAAAAGGAGCAGGATGGCTAGAGGAAAGACCAGTGTGCGTGGTTCATTCAGCTTGTCTTTTTTTCGGTCGAGATAATAAGCAAAAAACAGGATCAGGCTGATCTTTGCCAGCTCTGAGGGTTGAAAACGCAGCCCTGCGAATTGAATCCACCGGCTGGTCTTTCCCACAGCGGGCATGATAAGACTGAGTGCCAGGAGGAAGAGTGTTAGCAGAAGCAGGGCGTAAATGATATTTGCGTTTTGATAGAATGGTTTTCTCACCCATAATATTCCTCCTACAAGAATGAGACTCACTCCTACTCCTATGATTTGATGGATGAAATAATAAAAAGGCTGGTCAAATTTATCGCTGGATATGACGCCGGAGGAACTGAAAACCATAATCAATCCGATCAAGATTAGAGCCAAAGTAGCGAAGAAAAGAGGCTTATCAAAGCCAAAAGGTCTGAATATTTCCATTTTTACTCTTTTCCTTGTTTCATCCTTTGTATCAAGGCTTTGACTTCTCTCTTGAAAACCTTTCCCCGCTCTTCAAAATTCTGGAACATATCGAAACTGGTGCAACCGGGTGCCAGAAGGACCACTCCCTTTGGGGAGGCGGCCGAATAGGCTAAATGTACGGCCTCTTTCATGTCAGAAGCCTGTGCCATCGGAACAGTGCCATTCAACGATTTTTGTATCTTGTCTGAGGCTTCCCCGATCAGCACGATCGTCTTAACTTTTTTTTGAACAGGCTTCCTCAATTGAACGAAATCTCCGCCCTTATCCCTGCCGCCGAGAATAATGGTGATCGGACCAGAAAAACTCTGTATTGATTTGAGGGAAGCATCGACGTTGGTCGCTTTGGAATCGTTGTAAAATACCACTTGATCGAGTTCACCTGCTTTTTCCAACCGGTGCTCCAGTCCCTTGAAGTTGATGATGGTTTTTTTTATCGAGGAAGCGGGGATTCCCAAAACATGGCCAACCAAGGCGGATGCCATGATGTTTTCGCGGTTGTGAATTCCGAAAAGAGATGTTTCGGTTGTCTGCATCAGTTTTTCCTGGATTTCATTTGCCAGGATTATCCAATTTTCCTGTATCCAACATCCCTGGGAAACCTTCCCTGTTTGGCTGAAAGCATAGACTTTGAACTTACCCAGTTGCCGCAAAGCCCACACCCGTGGATAATCTCGGTTCAGGATGGCCGTATCCTCCTCATTTTGTGTGCGAAGAAGATTCTTTTTGGACTGATAGTAATCATTGAAGTCCGTATGCCAGTCAAGATGATCTGCAGAAATGTTTAAAAACAGAGAAATGGCGGCTCGAAATTTGTAGATATACCTCAATTGAAAGCTGGAGAGTTCTGTCACGAATATGTCATCGGGCTGGCTTTTTTCTACAAATTGGATCAGAGGTGTTCCAATGTTTCCCGCCAAGTGACTTTGGAGTCCTCCTTCCTGCAGTATTTTGTGAGTGAGGGTGGCGGTTGTGGATTTTCCGTTCGTTCCTGTTATTCCCACGATTTTGCCCCTTATAAATCTGTAAGCAAGTTCGATTTCCGAAAGGATCTCCCGCCCTCTTTTCCTGGCCTCGTCCAGTTCCGGAATATAAGGAATCCCGGGACTGGGGATTATCACATCAGCATCCAGGAAAGATTGGAGTTTGTGACCCCCGGCTTCCACCTCGACGCCCTTTTCTTGCCAGAAGCTTATCCTGCTGCCGAGGTTTTCCGGGCGAGATTTTTCGCTTATCTTGACTTTAGCACCCTGCCGGATAAGAAAATTACACACGGCTTCTCCCGTGCGGCCAAGACCGACAACCAGTGCTTTGATTCCTTGTAATTCCATTTTATCTCAGTTTTAATGTTGCAAGACTAAACAGGGCGAAGATGATGCCCAGAATCCAAAAGCGGACCACGATTTTTTCTTCCGACCAACCCAGAAGTTCGAAGTGATGATGGAGAGGAGCCATCTTGAAAATCCTCTTTCCTCCGGTGACACGAAAGTAGGAAACCTGGAGGAGAACGGAGAGGGCTTCCAGGATGAACACACCAGCCACCATGAACAGGAGGAATTCCTGTTTGATCAGGATGGCAATGGCACCGATGCTGCCTCCCAGAGATAAGGCTCCAACATCGCCCATAAAAACTTGAGCGGGATGGCTGTTGAACCATAAAAAGCCCAGACAAGCGCCTGTCATGGCACCCACGAAAATGGTGAGTTCCGATGCTTGGGGAACATGGATAATATTGAGATATCCCGAAAAGTCTGCACGCCCTGCCAAGTAGGTTAAGGCCGTGAAGGCACCGGCGCTTATCAAAGTCAGACCAATAGCCAGTCCGTCAAGCCCGTCGGCAAGATTGACAGAATTGGAGGAACTGACCAGGATCAACATGATCCAAGGGAGGTAGGCCCATCCCAGATAAGGAACCCATTTTTTAAAGAATGGAAGACTCAAATGGAGATCAAACTTGCCCTGGAAGCCGAGATAGACAAGGACGAATCCGAGTATGCCGGCCAACAGGATCTGGAAGATGAATTTGTGCCGGATGATTAGTCCCCGTGATTTGTGTTTTTTGATCTTCAGGTAGTCGTCCCAGAAGCCGAGGATCCCGAATAGAAACATGGTGCTCATAACGATCAGAACATGGGTGTTGCTCAGATCTGCCCAGAGGAGAGTGGGAATCAGGGTGGATGCGATGATCAGGATGCCTCCCATCGAGGGCGTGCCCCTTTTATTTTGGTGGCTTTCAGGACCATACGGGCTGATCTCTTCCCCAAGTTGGCATTTCTTCATCATCCTGATCACCCAAGGCCCCAGGAAAAAAGATATCAGCATGGCCGTTATTCCCGCTAGGGCTATTCTCACCGTATAGTATCCGAATGGGTTGAACAGGATGGAATATTCCTTGAGCGGAGCCAAAAGCCAGTACAACATGTCAGTTACCTCTTTTTTTCAGCAATTCCACGATTTTATCTGTTTTTATTCTCCTAGATCCTTTAACCAAAACCAAGTCTCCCGGTTCGAGGAGAGATATCACATAATGTGCTGCCTCATCGGAATTTTCAAACGAGATTATTTGGGTGTCATTCATGCCTGCCTGCAGCGCTCCCTCGGCCATGTAACGGCTGAGGGGGCCAACCGTGACGAGCAGATCCCAAGAATGTTGCTGCACGTGTTTTCCCGCCTCATGGTGATAGGATGTTTGTGCCTTTCCCAGTTCCAACATATCGCCTAAAACAGCCACTCTTCTTTTGGCCTCCAGCTCGGATAAATCCTTGAGAATAGCTTCCAGTGCAGCTGGATTCGAATTGTAGGAATCGTCGATCAAAATGATGTCGTTCGGAAGGTGAAAGATCTCTCCACGCATCGGAAAAGGTTGCAAGGTTTGTGTTTCTGCCAGTATGTTTTCAAAAGGTGTGGAAAGTGCATAGGCGATAGCTGAGGCGGCAAGAAAATTGGAAAGAAAGCTTTTATAGATGAACGGAATGGCCGTTTTCTCTCTTTTTTCCCCGTAGATGAAGTCAAAAGTGATTCCCTGGTATCCCGACCTCTGGATGTTTTCGGCTCGAATGTCACAACCTTCAGAAAGGCCAAAAAGGAGTTTTGTTCCACCCCAGTCTTTGGCGATTTTCCGAACGGCGGGGTCGTCGCCGTTGAGCACGGCTGTTCCATTGGTTTTTAAACCATCGAGAATTTCCTTTTTTGCTTGAGCGATTTCCTCGATGTCTTTGAAAAATTCAAGGTGGACAGGATGAATGTTGGTGATCACGGCAATGTCTGGAGGTGCGATCTGAGTGAGGCAGGATATCTCACCTGCCGAACTCATGCCCATCTCCAACACGGTGACTTCGTCTTTCTTTTGGATTTTCAGGATAGAGAGGGGAAGACCGATGTTATTGTTGTAGTTTCCTTCTGATTTGAGCACCTCGAAACTTCGGGCCAGTAGGGCCGCAGCAAACTCTTTTGTGGTGGTTTTTCCGATGCTTCCTGTGATTCCCACGACCTTTACACTCTGGGTATCCAGGACTTTTTCAGCGAGGTTTTGCAGAGCAAAAAGAGTATCAGGCACTTGAATCAATGCGATGTCGGGATTGGGTGGCGTTATAGGCTGGGAAATAACGGCGCCAGCCGCTCCCTTTTGTGCAGCATCCGCAATGTAGGCATGGCCGTCCCTTTGGGCCACGAGCGCAAAAAAGAGCTCGCCCGGCTGGCTTATCCGTGAGTCGATGTTGAATGTCCGGAACGAGATAGAAGGCAAGCCTTGGAGGATATCTCCACCCGTTTTTTCTGCGATCTCGTTCAAGTTGAGCTCAACCAATTTGGGCTTTTCTCCTTTTTTTTCAGCAATTCCAGGATGACTTCAGCATCGCTGAAATGGATAATCCGGTCTTTGATGATTTGGTAGTCTTCGTGTCCCTTCCCGGCTACCAGGATGTAATCATCCCGTTGACCGATGGCCAGAGCGCGGGCGATGGCTTCTTTCCTGTCGGGTATGACTTCGTACTGCTTGCTTCCTGATTTTTTCATGCCCCTTTCGATCTCTGCAATGATGGCCAGAGGCTTTTCCGAACGGGGATTATCTGAGGTAATGATGGAATAATCAGCCAATTTCCCTGCCGCCTCTCCCATCCTCGATCTCTTGGATTTATCTCGATCTCCTCCGGCTCCCAACACCACGATGATTTTTTTCTGTGCCAGTTCTTTGGCGGTTTCCAATAGTTGACGTAGAGCATCATCGTTATGTGCATAGTCCACGAAGATGTGCATACCGAAGGAATTATGGATCTTCTCGAACCTTCCGGGAATCCCTTGGAGGGAGGCGATCCCTGCGGTGATTGTGGTTTCAGGCACTTTGAGGATGAGAGCTGCTGCAACCGCTGCAAGAATATTGTACAGATTCGGCCGGCCAAGCAGGGGAGAGGATATTCTCATTTTTCCGGCTGGATATTTAACCACCAAATCTATTCCTTTTTCCGAGAGGGAAAACTTTTCGGCTCGAACCAGAGCATTTGTTTCCAGTCCGAACGTGATGGCGCCCATATGGAGCTCTTCGATCAATTTTTTCCCCCAGGCGTTATCGGTGTTGATCACAGCAATAGTCTTTTTTTGAGTGGGGAGAAAGAAGAGCTTTTTTTTCGCTTCAAAGTATATCTCCATGGTTTGATGATAGTCGAGGTGTTCACCGCTAAGGTTGGTAAATACAGCGACATCGAAGTCTATTCCAGTAACCCTATCCAATTCGAGAGAATGGGAAGAGACCTCCATCAAACAATGGGTGGCCTCTTGCTCGACCATATTTTGCATCAGACGCTGCAGGTCAGGGGCCTCAGGCGTCGTTCTTTTAGCTGTTATGTTGAGTCCCGGCCCTCTATAGGAAATTGTTCCGATAACTCCAGGTAAAAAATCGGTGGCTTTGAGTATAGCTTCGATTAGGTAAGTGATCGTCGTTTTACCTTTGGTCCCGGTGATCCCGACAACTTTGAGTCGACGGGAAGGGTGGTGGAAAAAATTGGCAGAACAGAGTGCCAGAGACCTGCGCGCTTCCTGAACCTGAATCCAGTTGATGTCGAATTCAGAGGGCATCGGTCTTTCTGAAAGAATAGTTGTAGCGCCGTTCGCTATGGCTTCGGGAATGAAATGGAAGCCATCCTTGTTTTCTCCCCTCAAGGCTGCAAACAGGTAACCAGAGTTGACCGAACGAGATGAATAGGCGATTCCCTTGACTTTTTCCTCCGGTTTTCCGTGGAATTGCACCGTGGGTATACCCTGGAGCAAATCTTTGATCTTCATTCGCTACTCTGCCTCCCCGCTTTGGACGCAATCAGGGTGTCGAGAGATTTTTTTGCAGGAGGAACGCAAAGATAGCGCAAGATTTTTTTTGCGATTTTCTTAAAAACAGGGGCAGCTACCTGACTTCCGTAATAATGTCCCTTGGGATCGTCGATGACCACGATCATCGAAAAAAGAGGTCTCTCGTTTTCGACCAAACCGGCAAACGAGGCGATGTGAGCCGTCGTCAAATACTGTTTCGCATCCCGATCGTATTTTTGCGCGGTCCCTGTCTTTCCGTATATGGTGTAACCCGGGATTCGTGCTGTTACTCCGGTTCCTGAGGCAACCACACCCAGCAGGATGTTTCTCACGTTGGCAGCAGTCTCCTCTGAAATCGCTCTTTTGTAGGGCATGGGAGAAAGAGTTTTCTTCTTTGTATCATGGATTTTTTTAACTGTTCTTGGAGGAACGATGACACCTTGGTTGGCGATGACATTGAGAGCTTGGAGCATTTGGATAGGAGTTACAGAGATTTCATACCCGATGGAGTGGGAGGCCACAGAGATTTTTGTCCATCTCTCCAGGGGATTGAGTAAGCCTCTTTCTTCCGCCGGAAGATCGATGCCTGTTCTTTGTCCGAATCCAAACTGTTTAATAGCCCTGCAAAGATTTTCTTCCCCAACACGTTGGCCGATGAAGATGGTTCCGACGTTCGAGGAGTGGATGAAAACTTCTGGAAAGGAAAGAATACCGAATCGTTCATGATCCCAGAATGTGTTTCCGGCATACACGACATATCCCTGTGAGCAATCAAAGGTTTCCTCAAAACCGACACTTTTATTCTCCAATGCAGCTGACAAAGTGATAATCTTGAATGTCGATCCTGGATCATAGGTGTGGTGAACGGCTTTGTTCCTATCGAGTCTTGTGGGAGGATTGGGCAGGTGGTTGAGGTCATAGGTGGGATAGTTCGTCAAAGCCAGAATATCTCCGGTTGAAGGTTCAGAGATGATGACGGTTCCCCATTCCGCCTGGCTCTGCAAAACGGCATTTTTGAGTTCTTTTTCGGCGATATATTGGATGGTCTCATCCAGAGTCAGGACCAGATCTTTTCCATCCATCGGAGACTTCAAGGTTTCAAAGCTGTATCTTCTTCTTTTGGCATCCCTTAGGATGAGTCCCTCTCCCTCGATCCCCTGGAGTATTGTGTTATATTTGTATTCGATCCCGCTGACGCCGATTTCGTCGATATTTACTCTGCCAAGAACGTGCGCGGCGCGCTTTCCCTGCGGATAAAACCTTTTATTCTCCTCCATCAGGTATACTCCGTTGATGTTCATGTTTAAGACCTGAGTGGCTTTTTGCTCTTCGATTTTCCGAGCGAGCCAAATGAACTTTGCATCTTTGTTGATTTGTGCCCTGATGGTGCTGAGTTTGCTGGGGGACAGCCGCAAAGTCCGTCCTATCTTTTTTGCCCTGGACCACTGCTCTGAATGAGATTCATTCTCCAGGGGATGGAAAAAAACAGAGTACCGGGGTACGCTCCGTGCCAGGATTGTCATGTTCCGGTCAAAGATGGATCCCCGTTTGGGTTCGATCTTTTGGATGTTTTGGTTTTGTTGGATGGCTTCTGCTTTCAGTTTCACATGGTCGATCACTTGAAGCTGGACGAGACGGAGCACGAGTACACCCAGCCATAGGATGAAGAAGAAGGCGAGAAAGTATGTCCGCTTCTTGGTTTTCTTTTGGTGATAGCTTTTCATTTCGTTATTTCTTAGCGCTCTTTTTCAATATTTTCATACACGATCTGTTCTTCTTTAGGCTCTGAAAGTTTCAGTTTATTCCTGGCGATATTCTCCACTCGCTCCAGAGTGAGGAGGCTTGATTTGACTGTCTCCAGTTTTTCCACCTCTTTCTCCAGTTGGATGACTCTGTATTCCAGTTCTGCCGAATCATAACCGAGACTCACAGATTCTGTCTGGTGCCACACATAGAGACTGAGGATGAGAAGGGCAAACAGAGTACAGCCAATACCGACGAAAATTTCTTTTTTGCTGAATTTTTTTCTAACCATCAGAGCCTTTCTCCTGCTCTCAATTTGGCCGAACGGGCGCGCGAGTTTGCTGCGACTTCCTTTTCGGTCGGGGTGATGGGTTTTTTCGTTAGAATTTTCAGGAGAGAATTGCCGTTATCCGATCTAGCTAGATGAATAAAAGTCTGCTTGACGATTCTATCTTCCAGTGAGTGAAAGGAGATGGCGATAATCCGGGCTCCGGTGGATATTTTTTTGACGATGTTTTCCAAAAAATCCGCCAAGCCGTGAAGTTCTTGATTGACCTCGATACGGATTGCCTGAAATACTTTAGCAGCAGGGTGAATCTTTCCTCTTTGGGGTCGCCACCGACAGACTTCCTCGATGATCCTGCGGAGTTCTGTCGTTTTTTCCAATTTTTTGATTTTTCTCCGAGATACGATTTCTCTAGCCAGAATCCTTGCCTGACGGAGCTCGCCGTAATCTCTGAAGATTTCTGCGAGCTTTCTCTCAGAATATTTATGAAGAATCCTGGAGGCCGTGATTTTATTGCGCATATCCATCCGCATATCCAGAGGCCCTTCCAGGCTGAAGCTGAATCCCCTTTCTGGTGTGTCGAGCTGGAAAGAAGAAAATCCCAGGTCAATGAGAATTCCTTTGACATCGGAAAAATCTGTATCGAGGTCCGGCAGATGCCGAAAGTCCGAATGATAGAGCTTGACCCTGTCAGCAAAGGGTTGGAGCCTGTCTCTGGTCTGCAGCAGGGCCTGTTCATCGATATCTAATCCTATAACCTTGTTTTCCTGATTTCTTTTCAGGATTTCGAGCGCGTGTCCCCCCAGACCAATAGTGCAGTCTACATACACTCCTTTTCTTTCGATATCCAGATAATCCATTACTTCTTCCAAAAGGACAGGAATGTGGGAGCTTCCGATCATGCCTTCTTGTCTTGGGACATAAGCTCCGCGATGTTTTCGAAGTCCTCGTCGGTGAGGGGCTTTTCTCCGAGCGTTTCTTCGAGTAAAGCCTTGTTCCAGATTTCCAAATGGTTGGAAAGGCCGATGACCTCCACTTCATCCTCCAGTTGTGCCTTCTCTCTCAATAGCTGATTGATCAAGATACGGCCTTTTGAGTCTATTCGATATTTTGTGCCTTTGGAGTTGACCCGGATCAGCAGCCTTCTTATGGCAGGTTTGAAATGATAAGCGCCTTCTCCTGCAATTCCTGTCAAACTGTTCCAGACGGGAAGGGGATAGATTTGAACGGCTTCATCTGTGAGCGAAGTGATAAAAAGCTCTTTGCCGTATTCTTCTTCGATGGCTGCACGAAATCTTTCTGGTATTTTGATTCGACCACTGTTGTCGAATCGAGCGGCGTAGCTTCCGATCAACGTGTTTCCCATTTTATCCCGTTTTGTCCCATTTCTTATAAAATATATTTATTATATGACTGTATGTCAAGGAATAAATTGAAAAAATCCCGTATAAATTTATTATTTTCTATAATTTTCCACATATTGGGGGAAATGGGATGGATATACTAAATACAGTAGTACTGTCGGTAAAGAAATGCTGGGAGAAAAAATTAATTGTGCAGAACTACTCTTCTTGATGTGATTTGAGTAACTTCTCTGCTACGCTATGATCTTTCTCGGGAACAAGGATTTTGATTTCTCCCAAGCCGTTCATGGTAAACGGGTGAACAGATTGGACCACAAGGCCTTTGAGCAGGCAAGGTATACCATGACTTTGGAGGAAACTTTTTATGACCTCTGCTTCGGCAGATCCCCACGCTTTGTGCACCTCTTTGAATTCTGATTCTAGCTCTTTTGGACGTTTATTGTTTTTTTTGTCCGTCATGTACTTAAATTACTTTCAAGGTTTTTTTTGCCATCAGGCATGTTCTCCGCTCTAGTTCGGATCTTTAACGCCATTCCCTCATCGCCCTTCTCGGCGGCTGCGGAACTCCGCATGCTCATTCCAATCCTCTGGAACTTTATCCTCTGTTTATCCGGATCTCTCACCCTTTTGTGCAGTCGTGCTCAATACATCCTCGCCGCCCGACTTTATCGGATTCCCTCAAAGAGCAATTCGTGAAGGCTAGATCCTCAATGGCGCTGCGGACATACCTGATGTCTTTTTCCATTAGAGCTTACCCACACAATAGGGAAGAGAACCTCTTTATTTAACCGTGTTCTTCTTCCTCGAGCTCGGTGATCATTCCCTCTGTGAACAAGTATGTCTTGAGCTCCTCAGCCATAGCATTGTCGTTTCTCCGGATCCATTCGAGAATCATGGCCGCGTGTTCTTTTTCTTCGTCTCTGTTGTGGGCAAGAATGTCTCTTAATTCTTCATCCTCTGTTGCATCCACTCTTTGCTGATACCAGTCCACGGCTTCCAGTTCTTCGATGAGTGAATTTAGGGCCCGATGCAACTCCAGTGTTTTTTTCGAGAGCTTATCCATGGGTTCGTGATAATTACCGCCACCCATTTTTTCCTCCTTTCCCAGAATTATTCATAAAAATGTCGATGTTTTTTTTACTTCAGCAATATCATGAAATTATCCTGACATTGCTCCGTCGTGACACTCCTCGCATCTGCAGCAACATAGGTCCGTGAATAATCCAGGTTCATTATTTATTAAATCGTCATCTTTATTTTATTTCAACTTTTTTCTCTCGAAATAATCCGCCAGGATTTTTTCATGATCAAAAGCCAGTGGAAAATTCAGCTCGTTCTTACTGA
>CAYPGQ010000082.1:0-18809 GCA_964410125.1 uncultured Eubacteriales bacterium
TATACATCTTCTGGTTATGTCAAGCGAACATCCCTGAGTCATTATCACTTCCAGAGCCGCGGCGGGAAGGGCCGGAGAGGCATCAGCATGAAGCCGGAAGATGTGGTGCAGGACCTATTCATTAGTTCGACCCATAGCTATCTCCTCATTTTCACCGACCGAGGGCGTCTTTACTGGCTAAAGGCCCTGCTCATTCCGGATCTGGGGGTTGCGAGCCGGGGAAAATCCATAAATAATCTTGTGGAGATGGAGCCTGGCGAAAAGGCCAATTCCGTGGTTGCGGTGAAGGAATTTGCGAAAGACAAATATATCGTGATGTTGTGCTCTGATGGCAGGATAAAAAAGACAAGGTTGAGTGATTTCCGTCACATACGAAAGGGCGGTATTATCGCCATCGGCATGACTTCCAAGTCGGAACTGTTGGCGGCAAAGCTGACGGATGGAAACACCGATATCATTATAGGAACCAAACTGGGGAAAGGCATACGATTTAAAGAGAGTGATGTCAGGGCTATGGGACGGCAGGCTGCCGGGGTGAAGGCCATGACCTTAAATAAAAAGGATAAAATAATAGGCATAGTGATTGCAGGGAAAAAAGAAAAGTTTATCTTTACAGTGAGCGAAAAAGGCCAGGGCAAGAAAACCGAGGTCAAACTTTATCCAAGGCATCGAAGAGGGGGGAAAGGTGTCATCAATCTTAAGATCAGTTCCAAAACCGGCAAAGCTATCGGAATCGTAGGCGTATCCGATGAGGAAGTAATACTTATCACTGAGGAAGGAAAAATCATCCGAATCAAGACCGAACAGGTCAGGCCACTTAGCCGAGCCACTCAAGGAGTGAAGCTGATCAATCTTAAAAAAGGGGATAAAGTCGTCTCGATAGCCAAAGTTCGCGAAAGCTAATCCCGATAACTGCTTGACACCAGTTCATAAACTTCATTAAAATTGACCCAACTTATTCAAGGAGGGTGTTATGGTCGAGACGATTTGTCAACTCTTTTCCAATACCATCCAATCGTATCCTAGAGAAAATTTGATGCTTTATAAAAAGGAAGGACAGTATATCCCGATATCCACGGAAGAATTTGGAATTAAAGTCAAACATTTTTCTCTTGGACTTAAAGAATTGGGATTGAATCCTGAGGATAAACTGGTCATTTTATCCGAAACTAGGCCTGAATGGGTGATGACAGACTTCGCCAACATGTGTGCGGGAGGCATCACTGTGCCCATTTACCCATCTTTGGTCCCTGAACAAATCAAGTACATTGTGGAAGACTCGGATGCTAAGATTGTGGTGTACTCTGATTCAGAGCAAGGGGACAAAGTGGCAAAAATAAGGGCGGATCTCAGCAACGTGAACCATTATGTTACCTTTGAATCCGAAGCTCCCGATGGCGTTTTGACCTTTGATCAAGTTTTGGAGAAAGGGAAGAAGATCTTTAATGAGAGCCCGGATCTTTTCGATGGAGCAGCCTCCCTTGCAAGACCTGATACACTGGCCTCCATCTTATACACCTCGGGAACGACTGGCGTCCCGAAGGGGGTTATGCTTACTCATAACAATTTTATCAGTAATGTCAAAGGAGTTACAGACGTCATCGATTTTTCCAATAAAGACACGGTGTTGTCCTGGTTGCCCTTGTCTCACAGTTTCGAAAGAATGGCCACCTACAACTATCTTTATAAAGGATGTTCGATAGCCTATGCCGAGGATATGCTGACTGTGGGGCAAAATATGCTCGAAGTTCAACCCACTGTTGTGGTGGGCGTTCCCCGTCTGTTCGAAAAAGTCTATTCGGTTGTCATGGATAATGTGTTGGCGAGCCCTCCGCTGAAGAGGAAAATTTTCTTTTGGGCAACTAAGGTGGGAAGAGAATTTGGTCAAAGAACCCTCCGCGGGGAGTCCATCTCAAAATTTCTTGAATTCAAAAGGAAAATAGCTCACAAACTTGTATTCTCCAAAATCATCGCCAAAACCGGAGGAAGAATCAGGTTTTTTGTTTCGGCAGCTGCACCCCTTTCCAAAGATATAGCCGAGTTGTTTTATGCTATGGGGCTCATTGTGCTGGAGGGATACGGGTTGACCGAAACATCGCCCGTTATCTCTGTGACTAGGCTAGAAAAGATAAAATTTGGAAGTGTCGGCCCTCCAATCCCCAATGTTGAGGTGAAAATTGCTGATGATGGAGAAATCCTGGCCAGAGGTCCCAACATCATGAAGGGCTACTACAAAATGGAGGAGGAGACAAGGGAAGCCATCAAGGATGGATGGTTTTATACGGGCGATATCGGCCACCTGGATGAAGACGGATTCATATTCATAACTGACAGGAAAAAAGATATCATCGTTACGGCCGGAGGCAAAAATGTCGCTCCTCAGCCCATCGAAAATATCCTCAAAACCAACACTTATATGACCGATGTTTTGGTCATCGGGGACAGGCGCAAATTTATGTCGGCTCTTGTTGTCCCCAATTTTGAAAAGTTGGAAGAGTATGCCAAATTCAACAATATTCAGTACAAAGACATGCAAGACCTGATAAAAAATGAAGATATTGTCAAATTTCTTGAAGCAGAGATCGATCGAGCAACACCTAATCTTGCCTCTTATGAAAAAGTTAAAAAAATTGCGCTCTTAGATAGAGAATTAACGATCGCCGATGGAGAGATCACGCCCACGTTCAAGATAAAAAGAAATGCTGTTGAGAAAAAGTACAAACATCTCATCGATGCTCTTTATGTTGAAGGAAAATTAGTCTGACTTTTTGACGTAGTATAAAATTCTGCCGCAGTTCTCACACGTGATGATTTGAGTCCCGGCGATGAGTTCATTCACAATCTGGGGGCGAATACGCATGTGGCACATGGTGCAGAATTCCTCTGTAACCGGAGAGAGGACAATTCCATTTTTGGTTCTGGATAACTGTTTATACAATTTCATCTGATCGGAAGGAATTTTCGGGAGGAGTTCTTCTCTTTCTGCTTCTGAATCTTTCAGGTTTTCTTCAGCCTTGTCCTTTTCTTGAAAAATCACCTCTTTTTTCCTGGATAGTTCTGCCTGAACTTCCTCTGCTTTTTTGCTGGCAGCTTTAATTTCCTTTTCGATATCGTCGGCTGAGAGCATTTCTCCGATTATTTCCTCTTCTAGAAAGTCGATTTTTGCGTTTATCTCATCGATTTCTTTAAGAAGATAGCTGTATTCTTTGTTTGTCTTGACCTCGTTAAGCTGCCGTTTGTATTTTTCAATATTTTCTTTCTTGTCTTGGAGTTCAGACTCTTGACCGCGACGTTTTTTCTGATTCTGGACGAAATTATCCTTGGCTGCTTGCACGATTTTGAGGCTTTCCTCGGATTTTTTGTCGATTTCTTCGATCTGGTGTGGAATGTCGTCAAGAAGGACAGATGTATTCCTTATCTCGATATCGAGTTTTTGGAGCTTAATTAAATTCTCGAATTCAGTTTCCACATCTTATCCTCAAAGGGAAAATGGGCCTACCAGGATTCGAACCTGGGACCTGCCGGTTATGAGCCGGTGGCTCTACCGCTGAGCTATAGGCCCTCCGCTTCTTTATATAACAAATCTCAATTCTCAAGTCAATTTATCCTGCGGGCTACTGCCTCTCATCCTTTAATGCAAGGGTGGGGCGGAGGGTCTCGACTCGTGAATAATCCAGGTTATATTGGTTCTTCGCCGTTTGTAAATGACTTCAACTTTTGGCTTCGGCTGGGATGCTTCAATTTGCGCAGTGCTTTCGCTTCGATCTGCCGGATCCTTTCACGCGTAACCTTGAACTGCTGGCCAACTTCCTCCAGGGTGTGTTCGTTCCCGTCTCCCAGTCCGAATCTCATCTTAAGGACTTTTGCCTCTCTCTCTGTAAGTGTTTTTAGCGCATTCTCTATCTGCTCTCTTAGGTTGATGTGAATGACGGCATCCGGAGGAGATGGAATAAATTTATCTTCTATGAAATCACCCAGGTGGCTGTCTTCCTCTTCTCCGATGGGTGTCTCAAGAGATATGGGTTCCTGGGCGATCTTGATGATTTTCCGTACCTTGATGATCGGCAGGTCCATTTTTTTTGCGATTTCTTCACACCTCGGTTCCCTCCCGATCTCTTGCACCAGACTTCGGGAAACGCGGATCAATTTATTGATGGTCTCGATCATGTGAACGGGTATCCTGATTGTCCTCGCCTGGTCGGCGATAGCGCGGGTGATAGCCTGTCTGATCCACCACGTGGCATAGGTCGAGAATTTGTAGCCTCTTCTGTATTCAAACTTATCCACGGCCTTCATTAAACCCATGTTGCCTTCTTGGATCAAGTCGAGGAATTGAAGTCCACGATTGCTGTATTTTTTTGCGATCGAAACGACCAGTCGCAAATTCGCCGCGACCAATTCTTTTTTTGCCTGATCGCTGATTTTTCTTCCGGTCGTGATGGCCCTGAGCGTTTTTCGCAATGCCTGGGAGTCTAACCCTATCTCTTTTTGGAAGGCTCGCAGCAGTTTATTGACATCTTTTATTTTCAGTTTCAGGTCTGTTTCTTTTTTCTTGGCTCGCTTTGTGTTGGCTTGTTTAAGAGCGATATTCAGTTCTTCTTTTGTTTCTTCCAGCTCGTTTATCACCTTCAGTTTTTCTCTTAAATTTCTGATGATCTCTTCACGCAAGCCGGGGCGGATATTAAGGTCTCTGATGGATCGGCTCATTTGAACGATCAGCCGGCCTCTGGCAAAGCTGTTTTTTTTGCGTTGGGGAATGGCATCGTGCTGTTGGCTCATTTCCCGGATTTTTTTGATCTTTTTCAATATCTGCTTCTTTTTTTCCTCGATTTTTCCCTCTCCGAAATCGTCTTCGCTGATCTCGAACATATCGTGAAGAATGTCGGGGAATTTGTCGAATTTGTCTTCGATGGCAAGGACCCCGTTGAGGATCAACCTTGTTTTCGAAAGAGCTTTGATTATGGTTTTTTCGCCGCGCTCTATCTCGCGTGCGATGGCGATTTCCCCTTCTCTTGTGAGAAGCGAAATGTTCCCCATTTCTCTTAGGTAGAGTTTCACAGGATCTGTCGTGCTTTCCAGTCCCTCTAAAGAAACGATATCGCTTTTTTTTCTCTTGGGAAGGTGCCCTCTCTGCTTATATCGGATTTTTATCCCATAGTCGTCCGTCAAACTGATGAATTTGTTGAAGTCCGCGTCGGAGTCGAATTCGTTTTGGAAAGTTTTATCGATTTCTTCGAAGAGAAGATATCCTTGTTTCCTTCCTTTGGAAATCAGGTCATGAATTTCTTCTCTATCGTATTTTCTGTCAGAAGGCAATTTTATCTCCTATCACTCATTGGTTTCGTTCTGACAATATTGATTGTTGTTTTTTGATCTCAAATTTTTGGCTTAGCAGCTCATTGCTCTTTTCATAATCTCCATTTCTTTGCAATTTTCTTATTTGAGCGTCCAATTCTGCACATTTCATTTCAAGAGACCTATCTTTCAAAGTATCGATGCAATCCTGTGCCTCTTCAAATGTGTGAGGCATATTCTCTCCAAATTGTATTTCTGATAATGCACTATATATAGAGTTGTCTAATTTTTCCTTAAATTCGTGAAAATCTGGAATTTTTTTATTTTTTGTATAAGCTTTCTTTATTTCCTTGAAAATTGGCTCTCCTTTTAACCCTTTAAAATAATCTTCTTTAAAAAAGCTGATAATACGTGATGTTATGCCTTTATCTCTAACTAATATTTCAAGTAGGATTTTCTCAGCGGGAAGAAAAATCACTTTCTCTTTTTTCCCGGATTTGGATGTATCTCTTTTAATCATTGATCGTAATTCATCTTCATAAATATTTAGATTTTCACATGTATGTCTGATATATTCGCTTCGTCTTATAGGATTTGAAATATTCTTCAACACATCCGCAATATTCATTGCTACCCTTGATTTTTCCTCAGGAATGTCTAAATTTATTCCTTGGGAGAAATGTTCTATTAAAAAATCTAATCCGGATATACTTGTTTTTATTAGATTTTCGAATGCATCTACGCCATTTTTTTTAATAAAACTATCAGGATCTAATCCTGTTGGAATTTTTATCACTTTTGTTTGAACTTCTTTTTGAATCCCTAACGCGGCGCCTCGGCTTGCTGCTTTTACTCCAGCAGTATCACCGTCAAAGCATATTATTATTCTTTTTCTAGCAAATCGTTTGGCGAAATCTATTTGCTCGGGTGTCAAACTTGTACCTAGTGAAGCGGCTAAATTCTTGATTCCTGCTTGGAAAAGGGATGCAAAATCCGTATATCCTTCTACGAGGATAATCTCTTCTTTCTCTCGAATTGATTCTTTGCAGAAGTTAAGACCATAAAGGAGTTTCCCTTTTGAATATAATCTTGTATCAGGTGAGTTAAGATATTTCGGTTCTACATTAAAGAGACTTCTTCCTCCAAAAGCTACTACTTTTCCATATTCAGTGAAGATTGGGAAGATAATTCTTCCTCTGAAACGGTCATAAAAACTATTTTTCTTTTGGTGATAAATTGTTAATCCTGCATTCTCAAGCTTTTTGGAAGGGATTCCTTTTCTTTGAAAAAATGAGAGAAGAGCATCCCATGAATTTAAAGCATATCCAATCTTTAATTTATTAATAGTCTCTTCTGAGATCTTACGCTTTTGGAGGTAGGAGAGAGCTTCTTTCCCTTCATTTGTGTTAAACAAATTTTTTCGAAAATGTGCAAGGGCTTGTTCAGTTATATTTTTTAATTCTTCTCCTAGTTCTTTATTTTGAGATGTAAATCTTTTTTGTTCCGGAAGGGGAATATTATATTTTTCGGCAAGATAACGCACCGCTTCAGGGAAACTGAGGTTTTCTTTTTCCATGACGAGGGTAAAAATGTCGCCGCCTGTTCCACAGCCAAAACAGTGAAAAAGCTGTTTTTCCTCATCCAGAGTGAATGAGGGAGTTTTTTCCGAGTGGAAAGGACACAGTCCGACATGCCGACGGCCAGCTCTTTTTAAAGTTGTGTACTGAGAGGCCAATTCGACTATGTTGGCGGCTTGTCTTATTTGATCAATAATTTCCATACTTTCCTGAATTATTTATAAAATCTGCCGATGTAACTATTCATGTTATAAAGATAATTTCATATCCACTTAAAATCAACATCGTCAGCTTTTACCCTGCAGGCGAGCCAATCTCACTGCATCGTCTTCGTTGTAACCCACTTGCGGTAGTTCACTACAGCTGCGTGGGCCACTGCCTTGCCGTTACAGCAATCTAGGTCCGTAAATAATCCAGGCTCCTGAATTATTTATAAAATCTGCCGATGTAACTATTCATGTTATAAAGATAATTTCATATCCACTTAAAATCAACATCGTCAGCTTTTACCCTGCAGGCGAGCCAATCTCACTGCATCGTCTTCGTTGTAACCCACTTGCGGTAGTTCACTACAGCTGCGTGGGCCACTGCCTTGCCGCTACAGCAATCTAGGCCCGTAAATAATCCAGGCTCCTGAATTATTTATAAAATCTGCCGATGCCATCATTTATTTTCAAGAAAATCTACGCTAGCCTAAATTATTCTTACAGGTTGAGAGAGGATTGAGGTTAACTAGTAAAATATAGGATTGGAAGGCTGAATTGTCAAGCGCCTAAGTCCTTTATAATATGCAGATACGATAACAATATAAGAAAATGTTTCTCTCTCCTTTTGTGTGGGCATAATTTTCGGTGTGTTTCAAATCCATCAGAGATATCCTCCGCTCTAGTTCGGATCTTTAACGCCATTCCTTCATCGCCCTTCTTGGCCCTGCGGAACTGTGCCCATTTATCCTTTTTCTTTTCCTTTAAGCCTAGCTTTTCTCAGCACTTCCCATTGGACAGTCCAGTGCTCAAACAGTCCTCGGGCCCGACTAAGCCGTATTTCATCGAAGAACGACTCGTGAAGGCTAGATCCTCAATGGCGCTGCGGACATAACTAATGTCTTTTCCCACTAAAGTTTAGCCACACAAAATGGAAGAGAACCAAATGAGTTATGCAAAATTAAGATTAAAGGGTTGTTGTGATTTGAGTGTGAAATGGTCTCGGCTTTTTTTATGAATAGATCAGGCTAGAGATGATTGATCAAACTTGCAAGGTAGGCAGCTCCGAATCCGTTATCGATGTTCACTACCGCAACACCGCCCGGGCAAGAATTCAACATTGCCAACAATGCAGCCAGTCCCTTCATGCTTGCTCCGTATCCCACGCTTGTAGGAACTGCAATGATTGGCTTATCCGTGATTCCTGCAATAACACTGGGGAGAGCCCCTTCCATTCCGGCAACGGTGATTAACACTCTAGCTTTGGTGATTTTGTCATATTCCCCGAAGAGTCTATGAAGGCCAGCCACGCCAACGTCATAAACTCGGTCCACATCATTGCCGAAGATTTCGCATGTGACAGCTGCTTCCTCGGCAATCGGAATGTCGGATGTTCCGGCCGTGATCACGATTATTTTCCCTTTTCCCGCGATCCCCTTTGTTTGTTTACAAAAGATCGTTTTGGCTTGAGAATTATACTGGACTTTGGGCAGCTTCGCTTTGACCTTTTTGTACACGGAAGAATCGACTTTGGTGATCAACAGATTGTTTCCTTTTTTTAAAATTTCTCGGGAAATCTTGATGATCTGATCAACTGTTTTTCCCAAGCCGAATATGATCTCTGGAAAACCTCGCCGGAGTTCTCTGTGGTGGTCGATTTTGGCAAAAACCAAATCCTGGTATGGGTAATCCCTCAGGCGCTTGAGCGCTTCTTTTGGGTTAAGTTTTCCTTTGTGGACCTGATTGAGGATGTCTTCAAGCTGTGATTTCATTATCCTGATTCTAACATATTTGACCCCAAATTGTTATTCAGCTAACATAATTGAAGCATGGCAGCAAAAAAAACGATAAAAAAAGAGGTGGCATTTTTTGGCCTCGGTATCCATTCGGGAAAGCCTGTCGATCTTCGATTGATCCCCTCAGATTCGGGTGAGATTGTGTTCAGGAGATCGGATCTTAAAAATTTGGAATTTCGTCTTTCTACTGAGAACATCAAAACCAAAAATTGCACAACACTGGTTACAGATCAGGGAAAAATACAGACATTGGAACATCTTTTAGCTGTTCTCTGGGTTAACGGAATAGATAGCCTGACGATAGAGCTCAACCAAGAGGAGATCCCGTCTATGGATGGCAGTGCCCTTCATTTTGTCCGTGCTGTCCAAAGGGCAGGACTAAAGGAGCTTCCTGGGAAGAAGAGCCATAAAAAAATCACGAAATCGCTTTTCATTCAAGAGGAGGATGCTTCTATTTCTGTCATCCCAGATACCGAACTCAGAATCACTTATCAAATCGAGTATGAACATCCCAGCATCAAAAAACAGGATCTGTCGATCGTAGTAAATCCTGAGAATTTTGAGATGGAAATCGCTCCCGCCCGCACGTTCGGATTCTTAGAGGAAGTTCCAGCCCTGCAAAAACAGGGATTGGCTCTTGGGGGATCTTACAATAATACCGTTGTTTTGAATGAAACGCATGTGATCAACGGCCCGCTCCGTTATCCTGATGAGTTTGTCAGGCACAAGATTTTGGATTTTATCGGGGATCTCTCTCTTATAGGCGAGCCGATGATCGGTCATTTTAACGCAAAAAAAGCTGGGCATACTCTTCATCTGAGGGTCGTTCGTTTTCTGTTGGAGAATCCGGAATATCTTTCTCCCAACCTATAACAGGTCTTACCTCCTCTTGTCAAACATAGAATTCTGATATAAAATGACAAACTGTGATATTCGGAAAAAGTTTTATTCTAGAATCAACCTGGATTATTCACAGCCGATCCACTCCACCCCAACATTAAGGTGGCGGCAAGGAAGTGGCTACAGGTTGAAATTGGAGAGAAGAATTGCCAGAAACTAAAGAAAAATTGAAAAAAGACCTGTATGAAAAAACGCTGGCTGCATACGGTCAGGCCATGAAGGCCTTTCGTAAAGAAGATTATGCCAAAGCAAAGGAATTATTCCAGGCATTTCTTGGAAAGCATAACACAGAAAAAGAGTTCGTTGACCGGGCTAAGATGTATCGTTCACTTTGTGGAAATCGCGAGACCAAAGAAACTATTCCTTTAAAAACCTTCGAAGATTATTACCAGTATGCTGTGTACAAGCTTAATCAACTGGATCACGGCGAGGCGATCAAATTGTTGGAGAAGGCTAAAACACAAAAACCGAAAGAGGGAAAGGTATCTTATTTAATGGCACTCGCGTATTGCCAGATGGAAGACACCGAAAAATGCCTGGAGAACCTGAAGGATGCCGTTCACAAGGACAAGCTCTTTGGCACATTGGCTCAGAATGAATCAGAATTCGAGTCCCTTTGGGAAGACAAAAAATTTAAAATCATCACAAAAACGGGATGAAAAGAAAACTTCTTACTCTTGTTTTAGCCGCGGGTAAGGGAACCAGATTCAAATCCGATAAGATCAAAGTTCTTCACCCCATGCTTGGAAAACCTATGATTCATCTGGTGGTGGATTGCATGTTTGCTTTGAGGCCTGAGGCTGTCTATGTGGTTGTGGGGTATCAGAAGGATGATATCATGCAGGAGGAGTATTCCAAACCTGTCGGATTCATTCACCAGAAAAAACAGCTGGGGACGGCCCATGCTGTCCTGGCGGCAAAAAAAATTCTTCAATCCAATAGGGACAAAAATCTTCTTGTTATTAACGGAGATTTGACCCTGATTCGCCCGGAGACGTTGAGGCCTATGTTAAAGCAGCACCACAAGGAAGGAAATGCCTTGACATTTTTAAGTGCAGAAATGGCTGATCCCACAGGATTTGGGCGGGTGACCTACCAAAAGAACAATGTGATCAGGATCTTCGAAGAAAAAGATGCCACCCCAGCTCAACGCAGGATAAAAGAAGTCAATGTCGGAATCTATCTATTCAAGATCGAAGATCTCCTTGGAACACTCCCCAAGATTTCGAATAAAAATGTCAAAGGAGAATTTTACCTCACGGATATCATAGAAATCATGTCTCGAGGAGAGGGAAGAGTCGGTGTTCACAAAGCCCCCGTGGAACAGGAAATTGTCGGTATCAACGACCGTTACGAACTGGCCAAAGCTGTGGAGATTTTGCGGCAAAGGAAAATCATCTCCCTAGCCGGAAGCGGCGTTACGATCTATGATCCTTCTACAACATGGATCGACCTCGATGTGAAAATCGGCCGGGACACAACGGTATATTCATCCGTTGTTCTCGAGGGATCAACTGTGATTGGACAGGGATGCAAACTTTATCCCTTTGTTCATGTGAGGGATTCCCGGGTTGGCCATGAAGTGAAGATTCTGACATCGACCATGATCGAAGAAAGCACGATCGAGAAAGGCGCCCAAGTTGGCCCGTTTACCCATTTGAGGCCGAAGAGTTTTGTCAGAGCCGGTGCAAAAGTCGGAAATTTCGTGGAGATGAAAAATACGGTTTTTGGAAGGGGATCCAAAGCCGGCCACCTCTCCTATCTGGGAGATACAGAGGTCAAGGATAATGTCAACATCGGTGCTGGTACGATCACATGTAACTATGACGGGAAGAAAAAGCACAAAACTCTTATCGAAGAGGGGGCTTTCATCGGATCGGGCACAGAACTTGTTGCTCCAGTCAAGATAGGAAAAAATTCTTATGTGGGGGCGGGATCCACAATTACCAAAAATGTGTCTTCCGGCGCTTTAGCCGTTTCGCGGAGCAAGCAGGTTGAAAGACCTGGATGGGGAAGAAAAAAGAGGAAAAAATAATGTGTGGAATTATCGGATATGTGGGATCTAAAGAGGTTGTTCCGATCATCTTGGAGGGCTTGAAAAAACTGGAATACCGCGGGTATGATTCGGCGGGCATTGCTGTTTTTGAGGAAGGGAAGATAAACCGGAGACGGGTCAAGGGAAAAATTGCGGAGCTGGAAGAGAGCCTGAATGATGAGCCTTTAAAAGGGCATTATGGTGTCGGGCATACACGCTGGGCAACTCATGGGCGGCCTTCCGAAGAAAACGCCCACCCTCACCAGGACTGTACGGGATCATTGGTTGTCGTGCACAACGGCATCATCGAGAACTATCTCCAGTTGAAAAAAAAGCTTCAACAAGAAGGCCATGCATTTCAAACCGAGACCGATACAGAAGTTATTGCCCATCTTATCGAGAAGTACTACGAAAATTCGTTAGAGCAAGCTGTCCGGCAAGCACTTGCGGAGCTGGAAGGGGATTTTGCGATTGCGGCTGTTTCTGTGAAAGATCCCGAGAAGATCGTTGCTGCCAAGATGGGCCCCCCCGCGGTGGTTGGAATAGGGGAGAATGAGTATTTTGTCTGCTCCGATATCAATCCCTTGATCAGTCACACAAAAGAGATTGTCTTTCTCGAAGATGGAGAAATGGTGGTTGTGGAACCCAGTGGAGCTAGGTTCAGCGATTTTTCCGGAAACGAGGTGGCAAAAACACCCGAGCACATCACATGGAATCCGCTGATGATCGAAAAAAAGGGATTCAAGCATTTTATGCTCAAAGAGATATTCGAACAACCGCAGGTGATAAGGGATACACTTCAGGGGCGGATTTCTCTAGATACAGGGAAGGTGTTTTTTGATGAGGTGGGCTTGCCTTCAAACCGTATGAAAGAGATCAAAAAAGTCGTTATCATTGCCTGTGGAACCTCTTATCATGCAGGCCTTCTCGGAAAATATTTTATGGAAAATTTAGCGGGGGTTCCTGTGGATGTGGAATATGCCTCTGAATACCGTTACAGTGATTTCATCCTGGACAGGGAAGCCCTCGTCGTTGTGATTTCCCAATCCGGAGAGACAGCTGATTCGCTGGCGGCTTTGAGGGCGATCAAGGAAAAGGAGGAGCTTTCTTTGGCTATCTGCAATGTGGTGAATTCTTCGATTGCCCGAGAAGCCGATGGTGTTCTTTACACCCATGCGGGACCGGAGATCGGTGTTGCGGCTACAAAGACTTTTTCTGCTCAGATGGCGGCATTAGCTTTGTTGGCCATCCATCTTGGCCAAGTGAAAGAAAAATTGGATCAGAAGGAAAGCCGCTCTCTTATCCAGGAATTGCAGTGTATTCCGCACAAGATGGAAATCATTCTGGATAGAGCTAAATTTATCGAAGAGTTGGCCGTGCGTTTTGTTCCGTTTTCCCATTTTCTCTATTTGGGTCGCTGGGTAAGTTTCCCTGTTGCTCTGGAAGGTGCATTGAAACTGAAAGAAATTTCCTACATCCATGCCGAGGGTTATCCGGGCGGCGAAATGAAACATGGCCCTATCGCTTTGATCGATGACTTGATGCCGACCATGGTCGTTGTTCCCAAAGATAGGGTGTATGACAAAATACTGAGCAATATATCAGAAGTGAAGACAAGAAGCGGCTATGTCATCGCAGTGGCTTTCGAAGAGGATGAAGATATCAAGGACAAAGTGGAAGATGTGATCCCCATCCCCTCTGTCCATCCGTTGTTTACTCCGTTTTTAACGACGCTTCCCCTTCAGCTTTTTGCCTACTACATCGCAGCGCGCAGAGGTGCGGATGTGGACCAACCGCGAAATCTCGCCAAAAGCGTCACTGTCGAATAGAACTTTCTACCACCTCAACCTGACCATCACGCGCGCTTGTCGCGGCTGTTGACGACCCCAGACCTGCCCGAAAATCGGTATGTCCTCTTTAACGTAGGATATCGGCCTCTGGCTGTTCAACAGGTTCAGCAGGTCGAGCCGGAGAGTCAGAATCGAGAAGAATTCTTTTTCAATTCCCATATCCAAATAGATATGAGATGGACTTTTGCGAGTTCCTCTTGTTTCCGGGAAAGAATAATATCCTCCGAAAAAAGGAACATAACCCAACTTCTCCCAATAATATCCCGAGATGTATTCGAAAGCCGCTGAAATCGCAATTCCATGCGGAGCCAAGTAAATCGTGTTGATTTTGATATTGTGGTCTACCGAGTATGGGAGGTTTCCGTACCATCCCTCATCACCGATCCCTCTTCCTCCTAAACCTCCCAGTTCTTGATCCGACCACTCTTTGACGTCTTCCAAACCTGGAAGGGCAGGCACGTAGATGTGGTTGCCGAAAAGCCCGAGAAAATTGGTGCTCCCTTCTTCTTGAGTCCAGGATCCCGTTTCCATCTGGCCGGGATTTGTTCCTTTGGACGAGGCGTGACTGTAGGAAGCGTTCAGGAAAAACCGTGTTCCGATTCTCCCGTTGAGTTCTATCTCCACACCCCAATAGTTCCTTCTTTTGTGTTCGAAATTATCATACAGAAATTTGTACAGGGTGTTAGGATCGAGAACGGCCAGGACCTCGAGTAGATCATTGGCTGTGGACCGGATATACCTTGCGCTTATGGCCCAGTCCGAGCCGAACCGCCGGTCGAACTGGATGAGATAACGAGTCAAGAAATTCGGCTTCAGGCCGCTTGCGATTTCAAACGCTTGAAGCTTTTGCTCGACTTTGAACTCCCAGTTCGCCGTGTCATAGAGTTCGGTATTTGAGGGAGAATCCGGACCTATCCAACTGTAGTTTCGGAAGCTCAATCCTGCGCCAGAACTCAGGAGTCCTAAGGGCATGGTTGTGATGTAGTCGGTAAATCGTCCCCAACCCAATTTGAACACATTTACTCCATCGCCCGTTAGGTCGATGGCCATGGAAAGACGCGGCGTCAAAAAATCACTAAGCCCCCATGACCAAAGTTTTTCTCCGTTTCCGTCTAAGCATACCTGAGTTTGGCTGCGAAATCCGGCCATGAAAGTAAACCTGCCAAACGTGACTTTATCCTTGAAATAAATCCCGATCCCCCGGGAAGAATTGATGAAGTTAAAAAGACCGTATTCGTAAAAGAATGTGGGTGTTTTTCCCCCTTCCTTCCATGAATCGAAATAATACTTGGTCCCGGCATCGAATCCGTTATTCGGGAAAATATCTTCTTCCATTCCTGTGAAATTTACGACAAAATCTGATCCAAAGGAGGTGTATTCAAACCCGAAATTGATCTCATGGTGCCCGAAATTTGGCGCATCAATATATTTTGTGAACTTTGCATTGAAGTCCCATCGGTATTGGTCATCGAGCACATGACCATAGGAATTGTTGATGTTCCTTGCCAAGTCTTCGACGTAGTATTGGGCAGGGCCAAGTTTGCCATCCAGTGGCTCTCTCAGATTGTCTCGGCTGACATGACCCAATCCCGCTTCGACCAGGGTTGTGGCGTTGATGATCCCTCTGTAATTAAGCCGGAAAATCATGTCGGCCCATGTGAACTTTTCGTATAGATCAGGGATTCCTGTCCCTCCTTTTTGCCCCAATGATTTGTGGTAGACAGCCGACAAGGAAAGATTGTGATTGTTTGTGAGGGCGTAGCTCAATTTGGCAAACAGGTTGTTGTTCCGGGTCGTGAATTTTCCTTCAGGGACCGAGTAATAATCCACGGTTGTGTCAATGGTTTCTTCTGTATCCGTGAAGTAGTTGTTGGAGAGAAAAAACCAAAGCTTGTCCTTGACCAGAGGGCCTCCGAGGTTGAAGAAAAGATTGTAATTGGAGAAAAAGGCGGGTTCACTGACGATAGCAAGCTGTTCCTGACGGGCAGCCTGCAGCTCTTTATTCGTGAATACGAGGGAAAATTCCCCTGCGAAGTCGTTGCTTCCGCTTTTGGTGACCATGTTGATGATTCCCCCGAAAGCAGGTCCATACTCGGGGCTGAAAGGATCGGATATGATCTGGATTTCGTCGATGGAATCATAATTTATGTGAACTCCTGCATTTTTCAGCCTGACACCGCTGATGGCCAGGCCATCTACGATCCATGTGCTGCCTTCTTCCCCTTCTCCTCTAAAACTTGGCAGTCCCTGGGTCGATACACCCCGCCGCGTGTTCACTCTAACGCCAGTCACGCCAGGAGCGAATTTGGAAACATCCACGACATTCCGGCTCTGGACAGGGATTTTTTCAAGGTCTTTGTCGGTAAAGTGGTAGCTTGTGTCGGTCGATGTTTTATCGATAAGCGGTGGTGTGGCTGTTACGACAACCTTTTCTTCGATGCTTGTGACACGCATGATGACTTTCAGATCGGTCACTCTGCCCAAACGAACGACGACATCTTCCTGAACCACAGGATTGAAACCGTTCAGATGGAACGTAAGCGTATATCTCCCGACAGGAAGAAGGGGAAACGTGAATTGCCCATCGGTTTTGGAGATCACTCTTCGAGTTCCCTGGAGGTTTGGACTCTTTGCTGTAATCTCCACGCCCGGAAGGCTTTCACCGCTTTTGTCCATAATCCTTCCTTTTATTTCTCCGGTTTCGATCGCAAATGCTGTCATCCAAAACACAAAGATCAATGTGAAGACAATGGATAGAATTTTTTGTTTATTCATGCTTTTCCCCCTTGCAAAAATCTACCAGAAATTGGGGACATGTACCGATTTGTTTTAAAATCGGTAACGTGTCCCCTGAATTTCTGTTCAGGCTAACTCCTAGTTATATAAATACGGGAAAATGCTAATTTTATTACTGTAGGTTAAGTTTCCAATTATTGCGCAATTTTAATATCCGGCTTTGACTTTTTCAAATTTTCCATTTTTTTCACATGGAATATTCTTTGAAAAGCGGTAAAATTAGAAATAACTGCTATCGCTATCAAAGCGGCTATCATCACGGAATCGAAAACAACAAAAACGGAACCAAACAGAGCCCCGAGGGCAAGAAAACCTAGCCTTTCTGCTCTCTGCATGATACCGATTTGACATTCCATGCCCAAACCTTCGGCCCTGGCTCGAGTATAGCTGACCATACTGGAGCCAAAAAAAGTGAAAAAACACAACCAAAGTGCCCAGTGATCCCGAAAATAGTAAGCGAGTCCCAAATAAATAAAAAACTCGGCATATCTGTCTAAGGTGGAATCAAAGATAGCTCCGAACAAGCTTTTTTTATCTGTTTTGATTGCCACCTGTCCATCCAAAAGATCGAAAAAGCCGCAAAGGATAATCACAATTCCAGCCCATAGAGGTTGGGCTATGGCGAACAGAATCCCGGCTGCTAAGCCCAACATGAGGGCGATAAAACTGAGGGAATTGGGTGTGAATTTGAGACTAATAAAGAGATTGGCAATGCTGTTGGAGCTGTAATCTGCGAAAGTGATCAGTTGTTTAGGCAGGATACGAATTGTCTGATGTTTTTGATTATCCACTTTGGATTGCTTTTATCCTATTCTACCACCAATCGGGGACAAGTCAATAACGATATGTTATAATCCTTTCGATTACCATGCCGGGGTGGCGGAATTGGTAGACGCAAGGGACTTAAAATCCCTCGGAGGTTATCCTCTGTGCGGGTTCGAGTCCCGCCCCCGGCACTCCTGTTTCCCATGTAAATTCCCTGATTTTGACTTGATTTGACATTCGCTGTCGGATTAAGTATTTAGTAGACACATTTTTCAGGATTCTCATCATAGACAAAATGCAGGTAAGGGATGAAAAAACTACTAATGATTTTGCCTTTGGTTCTGATTTTATGCTTTATGGTTGGCTGCCAGGACAAAGAAGCGATGGCAGAGCTTGAAGCGATGAAAGCCCAGGCAGAGGTTGAGGAGCAGAATAAGGCACTTGTCAGGAGCGTGTTCGACGAATTGAATAAGCAAAACGAAGCCGTTTATGAACAATTCTATGCCCCCGAGTATGGCTGGTATTTTCCTGCGAACAATCCAAAAGCCCTGACTCGGGATGAGGAAGCGGGATTCGTCAAGCTGCTTTGGGCCACATTTCCCGACATCCGCTGGGATATCGCCGAGATGATCGCCAGCGGCGACTCGGTCATGGCGCGGTTTATGGTCAGGGGTACCCACGAAGGCGAATATCAAGGCCTCCCCCCGACAGGGAACATGTTCGAGACTGGCGGCGTGTGGATTGCCCGCATCAAGGACGGAAAGCTCGTCGAGGTCCGAGAGGAAGCGGACGTTCTTGGATGGATGCAGCAACTCGGTATGGAGCTTAAGCCTATGGAGGGGGAATAGGGTCTTTGTCTTTAGGACATAATTAAGGCATGATAATGAGAAGTAACCTTGTATCTCTATCAAGAGAATTTCAAATCCAAATTTATTGACTTTTATTATCTCTTAATATAGATTTTTCATATATCCAATAAAGGAGCGATTATGAGGAAAGAAATCAAATTATGGATTGTTTTGGGTTTGATAGGATTTTTCTGCATTGTACTTACTAGTGGCTGCACATTGGCGAAAATCTATGGTCGAGGTGCTACTCCTGTTATGCTTAATAACCCACCGCAGAGAGTCGAAGTCATAAAGCATTTCGAGGTTTCTAAAGGGATTGCTTTCGATTTCACATCTGCATTTGATGCGTCAGAAATGCTGGCTATTGTGTTACAGGAGACGAGATGTGATGCTATAATCAATGTCGCACTTGAGGTAAAAACTACCGTAGGCGACTTTTTCCTCAACTTGATTACTTTTGGCATTGCCCAAGCCAAACATCTAACTGTTGTTGGCGACGCTATAAGATTTACTGATGGTAATAATTTGGCTAGTGAAAATCTTGAGATTCTGGCTGAGTCTGATAATCTAGAAAGTCTAACATCAATGTTAATGCTTATGTCCGAGGAAGAGCAATCTAAGCACATTATAGTCAAATTTGACAACGGTTATCGTCTTGTATGTTTTACAGAGAAATAAGGCAAAAGCTTAACTATTGATACCTGCATAAGTAATGTCCTATTTAAGGCGTAAAAAAAGAGGAGT
>CAYPGQ010000083.1:0-6423 GCA_964410125.1 uncultured Eubacteriales bacterium
TATTTTCTTTTCCGGTTTTTGATCCAGCGATTGTCTGGCTTGAAGGGAAGGTCTATCGGGGTGCTGTTGTCAAGATTGAACCTTCCTCTTGCTTTTTTAATAGTCTCTCTTATTCTGCATATCCATTCTATCCGGAATGTCTTATTCCCTTCACAAGAACTCCACTCTTATTTTGATGCTGCCTTTATATTCTTTTCCATCTTTTTTCTGATCCGATTGGTGGATGGAATCCTCCTCGGTTGGCATACGCATCGGCACCGAGAATTTCCGCTTCCCAAGGTTCTTCACAGTCTGATCTTGGCGGTTTTTTATCTGAGCATTTTATTCCTTGTATTAAACGGAATTCTCAGGATCGATATCACGCCCTTCCTCGCCACATCAGCCATCTTGACGATGATATTGGGTTTGGCTTTCCAGGGAGTACTCAGCAACGTCCTGGCAGGAATGTCCCTCCATTTCACAAAATCTTTTAGCAAGAATGATTGGATCCTGGTCGGCGATCATGAAGGAATGGTACTCGATACCAACTGGAGGGAAACCCGCATTTTCGATCGGTATTCCAATATAATCGTGTTGCCCAACAATGTTGTCGCTTCAGAAAAAATCACCAATTTTTCTCACCCGGATAAAAAAACGGCTTTGACCATACCAGTGAAAGCCAGTTACAGTGCCCCTCCCTCCGATGTATTGGATGCACTTCTAGAGGCAGTCAAAGATGTGCCGGAGGTCTTGGAATCTCCTGCACCTGAAGCTTATGTTCTCAGCTATGACGACTTTGGCATTTCTTATGTGTTGAAATTTTGGATCAAGCATTTTGCCCGCAAGTATCCGATTTTGACCGATGTGGGAAGGTTGATCTGGTACAAGTTCAAACGGCAAAACATCGAAATCCCGATTCCTGTGAGCGATAAACTTGGTGAGATGATTCAATCTTTCGGACCTAGGGAAATAATGCCCGGCATTCGCACAGAAGCGGAAAGGAATTTCCAGGACCTGATGAGATCGTCCTTCCTCCGCTATCAAGAAGGAGAGAAAATGGGAGAACTCTTGGTACCGGAAGAGGAAATCAGAGCGTTTGCCTCATTCATAGTAAGACACAGGTATGCTTCCGGGGAACACATATTCAAACAGGGAGAAGGAGGGGAATCCTGTTTCGTCCTGGCCAGTGGAAAAATAAAGGGGGAAATAGCATACGAGGAAAAAGGAAAAAAGTACAAGTCAGAATTCAGCGTGGAGCCTGGAGGCATTTTCGGGGAGATGTCTCTATTTACGGGGATGCCCCGCACCGCTACGGGAATTGTCGAGGTTGAGTCAGAGCTCCTGGAAATCAACACGGCAGGTTTTTCACGCCTCCTCGGGAGTAATCCAGAATTGGCCGACGTGATGGCCGATTTGGTAAGCAAACGCAACAAGAAAAATCAGGAGTTTCTGGAAAAAATCAAAGAGCTTTCCGCCCAGGATATTGAAATCAGCACGAACAAACATTCTATTCTCAATAGGCTGAAAAAATTCATAAAAAGGTTCTAATTTGAACTATTCTCACCACATCGGCATCGTTGCAGCCCAATCGCAGTATACAGATACAGCTCATGAGCCACTGCCTTGCATCCTTTAATACTAGGGTGGGGTGGAGGGTCTTGACTCGTAAATAGTCCAAATTTAGTTGAAGATAGTTATAAATGGGACAAACGCACAGATTGCAAAAAGATCGTCAAATTGGTAAATTGATTAATTGATAAACTGTCATTTTGCTGCATAAAGGTACCCCTGTAGCTCAGTCTGGATAGAGCAACGGATTCCTAATCCGTGGGTCGCCAGTTCGAGTCTGGCCAGGGGTGCCACCTTTTACTATGACTCTTTATCCTCTCGAATAATTAATATAAAATAAAGAAATCATGATGTCTGAGACTGATTTGTACATTCAAAAATTGATCGTTAGCAATCCGTTGATGGAACCTGTTTACAAAGATGTTATTCGAGCAATGGAGTTTCCGCCTGGAAGTCGGGGACTCGATGTGGGGTGCGGGATCGGTCTCCAGGCCATTTTGCTGGCAGAAGCTGTGGGTCCTGATGGACATGTTACCGGAGTGGATATCACACAAGAGTTTCTGGCCTATGCGAAGAAAAAAGTCGAGATGGCGGGTCTTTCTGACATGGTGTGCTTCAAGCTCGGCGATATGAACGAATTGCCGTTTGATGACAACACTTTTGATTGGCTTTGGAGTGCGAATTGTGTGGGTTATCCAGCTCGAGAACCTTTGCCTTTATTGAAAGAGCTTACGCGAGTGGTCAAACCTGGCGGAGAGATCGCTATTCTTATCTATGCTTCTCAAATGCTGCTCCCTGGATATCCGTTGCTAGAAGCCAGGTTAAATGCGACGTCCATAGGGATTGCGCCTTTCACTGCCGATATGAGACCAGAAACCCATTATATGCGTGTCTTGGGTTGGTTTCAGAAAGCCGGTTTTGAGAATGCCACAGTGCAATCCTTTGTGAGTGATGTCCAAGCACCCTTGGGTGAAGAAAAACGTGCGGCCTTGGCGGCACTCATTGATATGCGTTGGGGAGAAGCCGAATCGGAAATGCCCGATGAGGATTGGATCCAGTTTCTCCGGCTCACCCAGCCAGATTCCCCGGAATTCATACTGGATCTTCCAGACTACTACGCTTTTATTACGTGTGCTTTATTCTGCGGCCGTGTCGTTTGATTAATCGCAAAGGACGTTTGCGATTTTTTCGAGGAGTTCTTTAGAACTAAAAGGTATGGAGAGATAAATTTTTGCCCTTAATTGGGACATTTTCATTTTTATTTCTTCAGGGGAGTCAGAATCTGTCAGAAGGATTATCGGTGTGGATATTTCGCTTTCCGGTGTCAGTTCATTGAGAAACGGAAATGCCCCATCTCCCTGACCAACATTGTCCCAAAGGATCACATCGGGCTTCTCTTCAAGAATACCGATCCCGTCTGTTTCTCCGTTGCTGGATGCGATCACCTTATAACCGCTGCGCATCAAAATCATGGTGATCATTGTCATGATCGAGGGGTCCTGCTCGATTATCATGACCTTCTTTTGCGAGGGATCTGAACTTCCGAGGATTTTTTCGGTTTTTTCGAATATTTCTGAGAAATTGTAGGGTTTTTTTATGAATGCATTCACTCCCTCTTTGAAACAAGTCGCCACGAACTCACTCGAGTCCATAACAGTCAAAGCCACGATCGGGATATCCTTTGTTTTTGGGGTTTGTTTCAACCTTATGATGGCTTCAAGCCCGTGCATCCCAGGTAGAATCATATCCATAAAAATCAAATCAGGTTGTTCTTCAATGGCAAGCCGGATTCCATCTTCTCCGTTTTGAGCAATCAAAACATCATATTGCTTCTGTTTCAATCTGGCTTTGATCGTTTCGATTTCCACCGGATTGTCTTCGACAACCAAAATTTTAGGCATGGTCACATCCGTTATTCGTATCACTCTCCTTAAACAATCTGTATATAATTTGGAATATCTCCCAAAAAACATCAATCGCCTTTTAGGATGATTAGGGGGGTGATATTTATGTTTTGACATATATCGTTCACAATGGTATAAATCCTTTTTCGGGTTTGAGTAAAGGGGCATTCCGGGGGATTATATTAGTCTGCGCCGGATTCAAGGATGATAATTTCTATCCACCAGGATCGTGTTTCCTTCCTTTGAATTCTAAAATTCACAGCGCCTTTTGGTGGAGGATCGGTATGAAAGACAAAAACAGAGAAAGAGAAAGGCTCGCCAAAGAGTTGGAGAAAGCGAAAAAGAAACTCGAAGAGCTGGAGGATTGGGAAGGTAGATACAAGGCTCTTTTCGACCGTTCGCTTTATTGCGTGTTTGTGCATGATCTGGAGGGCAATTATATCGATGCGAACAAGGTTGCCCTGAATTTGTTGGGATACAAGAAACAAGACATCCCCCACTTGAATTTCACTTCTCTGTTGGATGAAGAGCAAATACCGTTGGTTAAAAAAACGCTGGCGGAGATCATAAAGTCGGGGTGCCAGAATGAACCCACTAAGTACAAACTAAAGAGAAAAGATGGAGGCTATGCCTGGGTGGAGACCGACGCAACGTTGATCTACAAGAAAGGGGAACCTTTTGGGATTTTGGGAATTGCCAGAGATATAACAGAGTACAAAAAGACCGAGCGCGCACTTCGGGAAAGTGAAGAGAAGTATCGCAAAATCTTCGAATCTCTTACCGATGTTTACTACCGGACCGATCGGGAGGGGATTGTCACCGAGATCAGTCCTTCGGTTTACAAGCAATCCGGCTGGGATCCAGAAGATGTGGTCGGGCATCCTGTCACGGATTTTTACCGAGATCCATCATCCCGGGATATTTTTGCGAATACTCTCAAGGAGAAAGGTGTTATTAACGACTATGAACTTCAGCTTTTGGCCAAAGATAAAAAGGTGATCGAAGTCTCGGTGAGTTCGCATAACGTATTTGACGACCAAGGGCAAGCACTGGGAGTGGAAGGGGTTTTGCGTGACATCACGACCCGGAAACAGGCCGATGAGCAGATCAAAGCTTCTCTCAGGGAGAAGGAAGTGATGCTGCGGGAAATCCACCATCGAGTGAAGAACAACATGCAGATTATCTTAAGCCTCCTTCGCATCCAATCTCGAACCATCAAGGACAGGAGAACCCGGGAGATGTTCAAGCAAAGCCAGAACAGGATCCGGTCCATGGCCTTGATTCACGAAGCGCTGTATAAATCGAAGGATCTGGCGATGATCGATATTGCCGACTACATAAGCAGGATGACAACCCACTTGTTATCCATATACAAAAAAGACCTGGGTGAGATCGAAATCAAGCAGAAGGCAGAGGGAGTATTCTTGGATATCAACAGGGCCATTCCCTGCGGGTTGATCATCAGCGAACTCGTTTCGAATTGCTTGAAACATGCGTTTACTGGGAAAAAAGAAGGGCAAATAACTATTCGGATGGCTACGGACAAAAAGGGAATAAACAGGTTGGTGGTAAAGGATAACGGGACAGGATTGCCGGAAGGGTTAGCCTATAGAGAAGCAGAAACACTTGGCTTGCAGCTCGTGACAGATTTAGTACAACAGATCAACGGTTCGATCGAACTCAAAAAGACACACGGAACAGAATTTATCGTTAAATTTTAAGATAATTTTTGACCCCAACTAACCTGGATTGTTCACGAACCTAGACCCTCCGCCCCACCCTAGTACCCTCCGCCCCACCCTAGTATTAAAGGATGCGAGGCGTCGGCCCATGAAGCTGTATAAGTATACTGCGAATGGGACTCTTGAAAATGTTTTGTTGTTATTTGCAGCAATGTCAGGATAAAATACTGACATTGTTGAAGTAAAGAAAGCATTGATGTTTTTTATGAATAGTTCAGGCTAAGGGAGTGTGGTAAAAAATCCCATAGGAGAAAATCATGAAAAAAGTAATGAGGAAACGGCTCAAAGAGGATGAACTTGTCAGCACCATGACGAAACTAGTTGATTTGGCCAAAAAATGGTCCAGGCAGCTCATAATGGGAGTCACTGCTGTTGTTGTCATCGTCCTGGCTATTCTCATTTCCAATGCGATAAAAGCTCAGGCTGTCAAGAGGGAAAGCAGTCTTCTTGCGGATATTATTGAAATCAGCACCCAACTCAATGATAATCCAGAAAAGGTGGCGGAACTGGAGGCGCTGGCTGGGAACGGGAAGTTTTCCCGTATAGCTTATCTGAAGCTCGCCGCTTTCACGATCGAACAGGGAGATTCAGGAAAAGCAAAGTCTTATCTAGAAAAAATGACAGACGACAGAAAAGATATTACCTATTATCAAGCTCAGGATATGCTCGCTCAGGTTTTTATCAGAGACAAGGAATACGATAAGGCTATTGCGATTTACAAAACCATCGAGGAGGAGGGCCAAAAAGACTACGCCTTCGATGCCGTCCTTTTTCACATGGCAGAGGCTCACGAAGGAAAAGGAGAATTGGATATCGCCCTGGAAATATACAAGAGAGTGCAAGAGGAATATGCCCAGAGTTTTTATGGATTTGATGCGTCAAAAAAAGTCACCGAGTTGGAGGAGAAAAAATAGAGCATTTTTTATAAATAATTCAGGTTCCTGGATTATTCACAGGCCGAGATTGCTGCAGCGGCAAGGAAGCAGCACATTGAGGTGTAGTGAACTACTGCGAATGGGCTGCAACGAAGCCGATGTTGTGAGATCGGCCTGCCCGAAGGGTAAAAGCCGCCGATGGATAATCAGATGAATATGAAATTTTCTTAAGAAAAAGAATGTTAGCATTGGCGGATTTTATAAATAATTCAGGTTCCTGGATTATTCACGGACCAAGGTTGCTGCAGCGGCAAGGAAGCAGCACATTGAGGTGTAGTGAACTACTGCGAATGG
>CAYPGQ010000083.1:6523-18526 GCA_964410125.1 uncultured Eubacteriales bacterium
AGCAGCACATTGAGGTGTAGTGAACTACTGCGAATGGGCTGCAACGAAGCCGATGCAGTAAGATTGGTTCGCCCGAAGGGTAAAAAGTCGATGCATAATATTTAGGATCTAAAATTTGATTTTCTTGGAAATGAAAGATGGCATCGACTTTTTGTGAATGATTCAGGGTTGTAAATTGAGCAAAAAAGTATATAATAAACTGTTATTTTTTTGAGGAGGCCTTAAAATGGCATATAAAATCACCGAAGAATGTATTAATTGTGGAGCCTGTGATCCAGAATGCCCGAACGAAGCGATCTTCGCTGGCGATGAGATTTATGAGATTGACCCCGACAAATGCTCAGAGTGTGTGGGCGCTTTTGACGAGTCCCAATGTGCGGCGGTCTGCCCGGTTGATTGCTGTATTCCCGATCCCGATCACAAAGAAACAAGAGAAGAACTGGAAGCCAAGTACAGAAAAATCCACGCTAGATAACATATTCAAAGTCATTTTTAATTTTTAAATTTCTGCCTTAATTTTAAGCTCGTATATGAATTATCCAGGTTAAAATAGGAGTGGTGTTGAACACTCCTATTTTTTTTCGTCCTTAATGCCAGGAATGGAAGAAGAAAAGAGATCGCCAGCCTTTTTTGCCACCAAAAGGATCTGGCTGAACGTTTTATTGTTCGTGGTGACAGCCATTTCCACTTTTGTCGTGGGATTCTCCTGGAGCATCGGATATAAATATGCGGAACTCTTTTCTCAAAATCCAGATCTTGTTCCTGATCCGGGGATGGTCCTGAATCCCGAGATCGTGGCTCTCAGTCTTATATATGCCGTTGTTCTGCTCGGCATTCTTCTCGGACATGAATTAGGGCATTTCTTCGCATGCCAATACTACAAAATCGATGCGACACTACCGTATTTTATCCCGGCACCCACATTGATCGGCACCATGGGTGCTTTCATAAGGATCCGATCCCCGATAACGAAAAAACAGCAGCTGTTCGATATCGGTATTGCCGGGCCGCTGGCAAGTTTTATTCTTTCTCTTCCTGCCATTGTGTTGGGGCTTTTTCTTTCAAAAGCGGTGCCCTCTTTTCCCGAGGATGAAAGCATATTGTTCGGCGATCCCCTCATCCTTAAATTTGTGGGAAGTTTTGTTTTTAAAGGAATTCCTGAAGGTTTTGATATTGTTCCTCATCCCATTGCGTTTGCAGGCTGGGTGGGCATACTCGTGACCGCTCTCAATCTTTTTCCTATCGGACAGCTCGATGGGGGGCATGTTACCTATGCCCTCTTAGGGAAAAAATCTCTAAAGCTCGCGCCTTATATTATCGGGATTTTTGTGCTTATGGGCATCTTTTTCTGGATAGGCTGGTTCGTCTGGGCATTGCTCATCTATTTCTTGGGATTGAAACATCCGCGTATCTTCGATGAAGCCATACCCCTTTCTCCTGGTCGAAGACTGTTGGGTGTTCTGGTTCTGATCATTTTTATCGTTTCGTTCACACCCGAACCCATCATGGGATATAACCTTTTTGATCTACTCAAACAACTCGTTTTTTAGTTCTGAGAATTGAAGATTTCGGGGCAAAAGTTTTTCACAAAAACTGTGGAAAAGTTGTTGGAAAATCGACTTATTTTCAGTCAAATGCAAGAAATCCCTGACAGATACAACAGTTTGCACAAGATTTGGGCATCCAGTGTAACCTATTGATAATAAACAAGATACTGAAAGCGTTGATAATAAATGAATTACGAGTATCTTCCGATCCAACATGGATTGTCAGTCAATCTGACACGTCAGCTCGCTGATTTTCCGTATTATTTCAGTGAGGAAAATCGTTGCAATGAAAGCACTTCTTGCGCAGTTGGGGAGGAGTGGCATATAATGAGATGCGATGGACGACCAATTCGAGAATGTCGAGAAGGAATTTCAACAGCTAAAGGCTGAATTCAACCGGAAACGACTATCTGAACCCGACTTCAAGAAGAAGTTGAAAGAGTTGCGTCTGCAAGATCAGGATGGAAGATTCTGGACAATCGGTGCGCAAACGGGAAAGTGGTATTTTTTTGATGGGAATGACTGGATCGAGTCGAAACCTCCTTCGCTGCAAGATAAAAGAGCAATTTGTGTTAAGTGCGGATTTGAGAACGATTTGGAGAATGAAGCTTGTGCCTACTGTGGGGAAAGCTTGAAGGAGAGAAAAGAGGAAGAAGGAGAGGAGGAATTTGCCTGTCCGAATTGCGGAAGAATCCTCGACAAATATTCCTTTTTTTGCCCTGACTGTGACAAAAAGGAAGAAGAGGAAGAAGGGGAAAAAGCCTGGGAACCCGTTGGGGAATTCGATATCGAACTTCCTTTCGAGGAAGAACCCGAAAAAGAAGAGCAGATTTTGCGTTCGGTTCATTCTTTATCCTTGGCTCTGTTTTTTGGCTCTCTCGGTCTTCTTATCGGTATCGTTATGGGAGCATTTGCAGGCTCGACAGATTTTTTGCCTGGAATGGTGGGTGTTTTGCCCTCATTCTTGAGAGAACTTCACGGTAGTCTGATCGGTGGGCTTTTTTATGGGCTTTTCGGCGGCATTTTCGGATTTATAGTGATAGGTTTGGCTGGATTTCTGATTGCCGTCTTGTTAAATGTGATTTTTTCTTTTATCGGCGGGATTAAACTCCACATCGAATAAACACACTCCCTGTGTCATTTCATTCTTTGCAATGACTTCAATGCATACGCAATCTGTCCCACCGAAATGGACTCGTCATTGGGTGAGTATTGGAGAGGTCTGAGGACAGCAAATCCCTTCCTCTCCAGGATTTTATAAGCTTCTTGGACCAGCTTTCTGTTGAGGAAAACTCCTCCTGTCAAAGCCACAGTATTGACTCCGTATTGCTGTTTGGCCTTTTCTGCCACTCGGGCGATCGAATAAGCCAATGTTTTGTGGAATTTGGCTGAAATATCGGAGACAGGAAAGTTGCGCTCGGTTTCCCGTACGATAGTTCTGATCATCTTTTGGAATGATATTTTGTGGCTTTCCTGTGGGGAAAGGCCTTCAGATATTTCAAAACCGTACCATCCCCGGTTCCTTCGAGCTGCTGCGGCTTCCAATCGCATCGGTGCCTCCGCTTCGAACTCCATTTCCGCAGGAGATATCCCCACAATAAACGAGACGGCATCGAACAGACGTCCGCAGCTTGACGACAAAGGTGTGTTGATGTTGTGATTCATCATTTCCATCACACCCTTAATCTTTTTGGGGCTGACTTTTTGCATAGCTTTCAAGATTGGAAGATTCTCCCCGTAAGAGTGTCTCAAATAAGACAAAGCCATTCGCCAGGGCTGTTTGGCTGCCAAATCTCCTCCGGGAAGCGGGACTTCGGCAAAATGTGCGAATCTTGTGTAGCCATCATAGTTTGCCACAAGAAATTCCCCTCCCCAGGCCTTTCCATCTTTGCCGTAGCCGTATCCATCAAAGGAAACGCCTAGAACTTTTCGATCGACAGGAAATTCATGCTCGAGGAGGACAGCCAGGATGTGGGCAAAATGATGCTGGACTTGGATGTGAGGAATTTGGGTTTTTTGGGCGTATCGTGTTGTGTGGAAATCGGGATGCAGATCGGAAACAACCATTTTGGGATCGACCTTGAAGATTTTTGTCAGATGCTGAATGGTTTCCTCAAAATATCTGTAGTTCTGGTATTCATCCAAATCTCCCAAGAATTGACTGGTGATGACATATCCATTTTTGTAGACCGAGATGGTATCCTTCAACTCTGCTCCCAGAGCCAGAATGTGCTGATCCGATTCCAGGGTTTTTGGAACCGGCTGGGGATAGGGGACATATCCGCGCGCCCGCCTGAGGAATAGGGGCTTGTCTTTGACCACCTTCATCACCGAGTCATCGGCCCTGATGTGTATCGGGCGGTCATGGGTCAGGATATAGTCGCAGAGGTCATCGATTCCTTCCCTTTCGTCTTTCATGATCGGGGCATCCTTTTGGTTTGAGCTGGTTGCTACGATCAGGTCGATGTTTTCAAGAAGAAGATAATGGATCGGTGTGTATGGCAGCATGATTCCAATCTCATCCAAGTGGGGGGCAATGTAGCGGATGTGTTTCATTTTTTTCAGAAGCACGATCGGGCGGCGTGGGGAGAGAAGCTGGGATTTTTCCGCTGGAGATGTATGGGCAATTTTTTGAACGACAGCCATATCTTTAGCCATAAGGGCTAGAGGTTTAGTTTTTCGATTTTTGATTTGCCGCAGCATCTTTATGGCGGAGGCATTTTGGGCATCACACGCGAGATGGAATCCTCCCAATCCTTTGACTGCCAGGATTTTGCCTTGTTTAAGGAGAGAAGAAGCTTTGTCGATTCCGCCTTTCAGTTCTTTTCGGGTACGGGATTGGACAAGTTTGATTTGGGGACCGCAGATGGGACACGCGATTGGTTGAGCATGATATCTTCTGTCAAGGGGATTATTGTATTCTTTTTTACAAGAGGGGCACATGATGAAGCTTTTCATGGTGGTTTGTTTCCGGTCATACGGAAGGGATTGGACAATGGTGTAGCGAGGGCCACAGTCTGTACAGTTGATGAATGGGTAGCGGTATCTCCGGTTAGCCGGCAACATCATCTCCGTAGAGCAATTTTCGCACACAGAAATGTCGGGAGAGATAAAAACGAAACTCTCTTCCTGTTTGGTTTTTTTTATTACGAAACGTTCGAGTCCAAGATGGGACGCCGGGTTAACCGTGATTTCTTTTATCTGGGCGAGAGGAGGGGTGTTGTTCTGAAGCTCGAAGAGAAAGTCTTGGAAGTCGCTTTTTTTGTCTTTTTCGATGTGGATTTCCACTCCGAATCCGATATTTTTTACCCAACCTTTGTAGTCAAGGTCTTGCGCCAGGCGATAGATAAACGGACGGAAGCCCACTCCCTGAACAACGCCAAACACCACCATCTCAACCGCCAATCCTTTTTCTTTTTTCATTATTTACAATTGGTGACAGGATACTCTTTCACTTAATTCCAACAATTTTAATTGGTGAAAGAGTATCCTGTCCCCGAATTGAGTAAATGCAGCCGCAATAATCCTGTCTATAGAGTTTGTGTCGTTTGCTGAGTTCCAAGCTCTTTTTGAACCCATCCTTCTTTTTAAAATTTGCTTCCAGAAATTGTATTCGGAACCGCCGTCCAAACATTTTCCCGATCTTGTTTATGACGTCTGCTTTTTTCCATGGACTCAAGCTCATCACAGTAGTGAATATATCGAATCCAAGTTCAGCTCCTTTTTTGGCTGTTTGTTCCAATCTTAAAGCATAACACACATCGCATCTTCGTCCTTTTTCCGGCTCGTCCTTGAACTTGGCGGTTATAGCGTGCCACCGGCTGTCATCATATGGTCCCTCGATGAGTTCAAATCCGAGGGTGGCGGCTACTTTTTGTGTTTCTTCGAATCTCAGATTATATTCTTTACGAGGATGGATATTCGGATTGTAATAAAAGCCGCTCACATCATAATCTTTCCCGAGAAGATCCATTACATACAGTGCATCGGGGGCACAGCATATGTGAACGAACATCTTCGGCTTTTTCATGTCCTTATTCTGCAAAAAGAGAGGATTAGAGATTCTTTATCTGTTGTTCCAATTCACTGATGCGTTCGTTTGACCGGTCGATTTGAGAGTAAAAAACGGACAGCTCCTGCTGATTTTCCCTTGTTTCAACGGTTTGTTTGCCCAAACGCACGAACAGAGGATCCTTTTTTTTCTCGACGTGTTCTATTTTCTCGAGAAGTTTTTCTTTATTCCTTTTCCACTCTTTGATTTCTTTATGGAATTCACGGATTCTTTTCTTGCCGCCTTCTTCGATCGCTTTAAGCTTTTTATTTAATTCATCGATTTTTTCTTGATGATCTTTGCGCTCTTTTTCCAGATTCATTCGTTTTCCCACAAGCTTTTTGATGGTCTCATCCATCTCTTCTTTCTGTTTGATCAGCTCTTCGAGTCTATCATCGTCCTCATTCCTTGATGAGTTGATGCCTCTGACAACTCCCTCCAGCTCTTTCTGTTTCTCCATAACCTTTACTTCCAGCAACCTTTCTTCATCCTTTATTTCCGCCAATTTTTCCTGGCAAGGTTTTCTGGCCGATTCATGTTCGGTTACCGAATCCTTGTGTTTCTGGATGAATTTTTCCTGATCGGTTGCGAGTCCTTTGATTTTCGAAAGCACATCCTTCGATTCTCGCTCGAGGTCTTGTTTGTTTTGTTCGAGTTTATCGAGATCTTGGTGGATTTTTTCTCCCATGGGAATTTTTAGATTTTCTTCCCAGCTTTTTTCCCCTAGGCTCCTGATGAATTCATCTTTTTTGCGGTACTCCCTTTTCAGCCGAGCTTGAAGGCGCAGTTTGATTAGCTTTTTCTTTGCCCCAAAAAGAAAAAGGTTTATTCGTCGCCTAAGATCCTTGTCGCGCAGGAATATGAATACGACCAGAAGCAGGATAACAAAAAGAAGGAGCCAAAATGTCCAGTAGGGAAGTCCCTCGCTAGATCCCGGAGGAGGGGTCTGTTTGGCAAAGATGTTTTCGAGAATTCCTCTCATTTTAGCGGCAATGTTCCCATATTTTTCACGTTTATCCCTGTTTTGTCAATACATAATTAGATACCTATAATTAGGTGACGGGATACCTGTTACCTCAATTCCATAATTAAGGTAACAGGTATCCCGTCACCTAATTGTTATCACCTAATTATTGATTTTCCTTGTTGCTGTCGGGTATGAATGGAGGAATAGTGGGACAGGGAAGGATAGGTCTGTATGCACCAATCTATAAGATACAATGCGGCCGGCAAATTTTCATTGAAGATAGGCTGGATATCCGATTCAGCATTAAAGAATTCCCCTTTGATACTGCTGTCCGGCGGGAGCTCGATCGTATAGGAAGGAATCCCATATACGCCGAAACTCCAGTCTGTGGTATCGCCGTTGGTTAAATAAAATCCGGCTCCAGCCTGCTCCGCTGCGTAATATCTTCCGTTCACCGGCTCCATCAACTGGGACATCTTGTCCCCGATCTCGAACAGGGTATCCTCTTTATCAGAGGCCTCCCCCGTGTATCCCCACGGATACAGTATCACCTGAGAGAAGTTGTGGTAGGATACCAAAGCCTGAAAATTCTTCTGGACGAAAAGGTCGCGCACAGCTTGGATTTCTGGTTCGCTGAACGGGCCTGGCCCTCTGTAGATGTCGGATACCGAGTTTGGACTCGACCCCAGATTATCCCACCCCCATTTGTAGCCATAGTTTCGGTTAAGGTCCACCCCATACGTTCCATCCCAGTTTTTCCTCATGTTTTTTCGCCAATATCTGTAAAAATGGATGGAATACTCCAGCCCATCCGGGTTGACCAGCGGAATGATCCATATATCACAGTTATCCACCAAACGTTTTACCTCTGCGTCTGTGCCGTAGTTCTCGACGAGATATTTTCCGAGCAGATAAGGAACTTCAACAGAGATCCACTCCCTGGCATGGTGACAGCCGAGAAAAATGACGGAAGCCTCGTTTTCCTGCAGCCCCACGTTGTCGCTTATCCTCAGCGCGTAGATATTTCTTTGCTCGAGGCTGTCTCCGATATCGATCACCTGTGCCACGTCGGGATAGGCATCTGCCAGCGCCATTAAATCCCGCTCCAACTCAGGATAGGAATGAAAGTCGCCGTTCACCCCGCTTTGGATTGTGAATACACCCTGTTCCCTGGGATAAAATTTGTTAGATTCTATGTCATACTGAATATTTTTTGCGTTGAGTGCGATCAAATCATACATAGATGCCACGACATAAATGTTCCCATCTTTTTCCATCAGGAGGTCAAGATTCATTTCCAGGAGTCCTTTCAAAACTTCCTGGCTTTTTTCTATGCGGATGATTTCGCGGTCTGTGTAATTTTGGGCGCCTAAAGGACCTAAAACAATACCAATGAAACATAAAAAAATCAGCATGTTTTTCATAAAAATCCTCACAGAAAATAATTCAAGGTAATCAAAAGTTTACGGCCGTACAGGTCACTACCAGAACCCTTTTCATTGCCGAACATCGCCCCTGCATCCAGATGCAGTCCCTGCCAATGAACCCCGACACCAAAAGTGTAATAAAAATAATGAGAACTAGGCTCTTTGACCGGTTGAGGATCATAGCTCAATCCAACCCTGAGCGGCACCTGAAAATCTTGATGGAATAAACGGAATGAACCCACGTATTCAATTCCTCCGCTAACCTTGACGATGTCTTTAAATTCCCTTTTGATTTCCTCGCCGAAATAAGTTACCGAATAGGAAGACCAGTTGAAATAACTTACATCGGAGGCCACTCTGAGCTGCGGAGAAAACCTGTAATCCACGCCAACTCCGAGGACAAGTGGTTGCTTATATCCGTTTTTAGCCGCAGCTTCATGCCTTATATCCGTGTTACCTTGAGGCGAATCATAACGCAGCATGCTTTCGCTGTCTGCTTTTTTGGTGTAGGGGGTTCGAAACACGGCGGCTATCGTAAGTTTTTCATTGACATCCGCTGTCAAACCTCCGTTCACATAGAATCCTGTGAAATCGTGCTTTTTTCGGTCGGAGATGGTCACACCGTTGTAGTACGAGTTTTCCACGATTGTTTTTTCCATCGATCCTGCGACATAGTTCACACCGATCCCGAAGGAAAACCATTGGCCGATTTTCCGGGCGAGGGAGATGTTGTAATTCCTGAGAAGGCCGCTTTGTGCGAACTCGAGCAAATACAAGAGTTCGCCCCCATATTCATAATCTGGATTGTGTGAAGGCCGGTCGTAATTTTCGAGAAGCCCGGTGCTTATTCCCACGGCCCATCCCTTGTAGGTGAAGGCGGCTCCTGCAAAGTCGAATCCGTACAAACCCATTCCGCTGTTCCCCTCAGATATGAGTACACCGGTGTTCACGATGGCATATTTGTCGAAGGAAGCCGTTGTGAATGAACCGTTCAAACTGCAAGAAAATTTAGGAAGAGCAGTCAAACGGGCGGGATTGATCACAGAAGCAGACGAATCTGCAACCAAGGCAAACTGCGCCTCTCCCATCCCCACAGCAGATGCCGATTGGATACCAAAGGTGTTCCACGTGCGGAAAGGAGCCTCATCCTCATATTGCCCGATGATGAGCTGAGCTTTGGCTGGAATAGATGATAGGACAAAAACAAACAGAAAAAAAACTTGGAGATGGTATGATATTTTTTTCATTTTTTTTGACTTCCGATTGTAGCGCTCTTGCCCGTTTATTGCAAATTTACCCCAAGTGTGTTATAGGATATGGTTTATTCAAGCAAAAAAATGGAAAAAGCGGAAAAAAGAAAAATCAAGATTACAGGCACGGGATTTTATGTCCCGGATAAAGTTTTGACAAATTTTGACCTGGAAAAGATAGTAGATACTACTGATGAGTGGATTGTCTCGCGAACAGGCATCCGGGAGAGGCGGATTGGCTCCGAAGACCAGATGACTTCGGACCTGGCTGTAGAGGCAGCCCATAAGACACTGAATAATGCCGGCCTCCAAGTCAAAGATATCGATTTGATCCTTATGGCGACCTCGACACCGGACACGATTTTCCCCTCCACTGCATGCTGGGTTCAATATAAATTGGGAGCAGACCACATTCCGGCATTTGATATCTCGGCCGGATGTACGGGATTTTTGTACGGAATGATCCTCGCGGAGGGAATGATCCTCAGCGGAAATAACAAGCGGATTCTCCTCATCGGAGGAGAGTTTTTGACCAAAGTGACGAACTGGAAGGACCGCAACACGTGCGTTCTTTTCGGAGATGCCGCAGGCGCCGTTGTTTTGGAGGAGAGCCACGATGACTCCGGAATGCTTTCTTCCTATTGGAAGGCGGACGGAAAATTGGGGGACCTTTTAAGCATTCCGGCTGGAGGCACCAGAATTCCCCCGACAGCTCAGACGATTGCTCAGGATCTCCATTGTCTGCAAATGAAGGGAAACGAAGTCTTCAAACATGCGGTAAAACGGATGGGGGAGGCGGCTGTTGCTGCCCTCAAAAAAGCAGGACTGGACACGGAGGATGTTGACTATCTCATTCCTCACCAAGCCAATATTAGGATTATAGAGGCTACAGGAAGAAGACTGAAGCTGCCTCCGGAGAAAGTCTATATCAACATCCACAAATACGGCAATGTTTCTGTTGCCACCATTCCGATAGCCCTTCATGAGCTCAATGAATCCGGCAAATTTAAAGATGGCACGATCGTCGTGATGGACGCCTTCGGCGCTGGATTCACTTGGGCCGCTATCACATATCGCTGGTAGTTCTTCAAGCTTGAATTCAGCCAAGGAAAAACCTATAATATCTATAATATTAATAACATTCCATCTGATTTAGTCAGGTAGTTGGTGAGGGTCTTGACAGGCTGATCAGATAAGCGAAATGCACAAGGAGAGTAAGATGAAAAAAATTTTTTGGTTCATGATTCCTATAAGCTTAGTGTTGTTTGTTTTGGTGAGTGCCGATAACGCATGCGCCGTTAAAGATGACTCTCCCGCTGCGCCTGCTTTTATCCTAAAAGACCTAAAGGGAGCCAACCATTCGCTTTCTGACTACGAAGGGAAAGTGTTATTTATGAATTTTTGGGCCATATGGTGTCCTCCATGCCGGGCTGAGATTCCTGATTTTGTCGAAATGTATAACGAGTATAAAGATAAAGGATTTGAAATTTTGGGGATATCTCTTGATCGGAGCGGCACAGACCAGGTGCGCATGTTTGCTGAGAAGTTCAAGATGAATTATCCGGTCGTTATGGCAACCAATGAGCTTTTAAGAAACTATCCACCTCCGCAGTATATCCCCACAACATTTGTTATCGACGGAATGGGAAAGATTCGGTATAAAAAGGTCGGATTAATGTCCAAGCAGGAAATGATCGACCTGTTTAATCAATTGTCAAAATAGGGTTCGTTAAACCAGTGTCATTCCCAAATCGATGGCTTCCTTGTTCAGCGGAATGAGATGATGATGGCGTTCAGGAAGCGTATCCTTTAGCGCCTGAAGAACGGATTCTTTTTTTACTATAGCATTTATTTTCAAGAGCACACCCATCATCAACATATTCATAACCTTGATGTTCTTCAATTCATGCGTGGCTTTTTCTATAGCTGGGATGGGATAAATTTTGATGTCCTCCCGGGACGGCGGTTCCTTGATGGTGGTGCTTTCCCAGATGAGGATGCCGTTCTTTTTAACCTTTGATTCGAATTTTTTCAGCGATGGTTGATTAAAAACAACCGCCATATCATAGGTGCTGACGATCGGCGAAGAGATAGGCTGGTCGCTGATATTGACGATACAGTTGGCTGTTCCGCCTCTCATCTCCGGTCCATACGAGGGCATCCAGCTTACCTCTTTGCCTTCTTTCATTGCGGCATAAGCCAGAAGCGTTCCCATCGACAGTACACCCTGGCCACCAAATCCTGCAAAGATCATTTCCTGCAGCATTCTACTCTTCCTTCTTTAGCTTTTTTACATCCTTGAATACGTCGAGGGGATAGTACGGAAACACCTGTTCTTCCAACCATTTCAGGGATTCCTCCGGTGTGAGTTTCCAGTTCGACGGGCAGTTCGACGCGACCTCGATGAATGTTGTGCCCAAACCTTCCATCTGGTATTCGAAGGCTTTGCGGATGGCCCGCTTGGCTTTTCGGGCATTGGCCGGCGTATTGCAGCTGACTCGCTCCACATAAGCGACTTTTTCGAATGTCGAAACAATTTCTGCCATCTTCAGCGGCATGCCGGCCGTTTCTACATCCCTCCCATATGGAGATGTCGAGGTTTTTTGTCCCTGCAGAGTTGTGGGAGCCATCTGTCCCCCGGTCATCCCATAAATCCCGTTGTTGATGAAAATAAATGTGAAGTTTTCCCCTCTGTTACAGGCGTGGAGAGTTTCGGCTGTGCCGATTGCGGCCAGGTCGCCGTCTCCCTGGTAGGAAAACA
>CAYPGQ010000084.1:0-18501 GCA_964410125.1 uncultured Eubacteriales bacterium
TGGGAAGCCTGTACAATTTCGAGAGGGACCGGGGTTTTGTCCTCAAAACCGCCTCCCTGACCAAATAAGATGTTTGTGCCGTTGAGGGTGCATTCGGTCTACAGCAAAGGCAGGAGCGGAATAACGCTGCAGGAGCTGGGCTCCTGGGTCGTGCAGAAAAAGCTCCCTGCCGCCGCACTCACCGACATTGCAAACATCTACGGGTGGGCTAAATGGAAAAGGATGGCCCTGCATTCCGGAATTTCCCCCTTGTTTGGTTGTGAGGTAAAGATTGAAGGGAGACAGTTTCTCTTTTTGGTCAAGACCAGGGAGGGGTACTGGAACTTGATGGAAATCCTCAACCACAAGGAAATAAGGGGAACAGAGGGGCTGGTTGTCATCCTGCTCCCCCAGCCAAAGGAAGACGATCCCCTTGGAGATGCCGGGCCTCTTGAGGCCCTTCTTGGCCGGGGAGACCTGTACATCGGTGCCGATTTTTTTAATCTCCCAAAAGCCCGCGAATGGGCCGAGAGGCATGACCTCCCGCTGGTGTGGGCCAACCCCTTGAAGTTTGTTAAAAATCCCGAAAAACTTATCCTTCTCCATGCCATCCAGAAGAAAATCCCTTTCCCGCCGGAGAGAGACAAATGGAAGGACCGGGTGCGCCTTTTTGGCCCGGTCCAGGAGAACTTTGCACTCAAAAAATTCGGCCCGGAGGTAAAGCCCCTGTTCGAGAGGACATTTGAGGTGGCAGAAAAGTGCACGTTTTCTTTTGCGAATGTCGTCCCGCCTCTTCCTGATGACCTTTTTTCCACTCCTTTGAGAGAGGTTGTAATGGAGAAGCTGAGGCGGTTAAAGAACCTGAGCTGGAAGGAACGGCAGCGGGTCCAGATGGAGCTCGGTGTGGTCGAAGAGTCGGGCTTTGCCCCTTATTTTCTTGTGGTCTACGATGTGGTGCAGTTTGCCCGGCGCAACGGGATCCTCCACAATCTCAAGGGGTCGGGGGCTTCCTCTTACCTGGCCTATTTGCTGGGGATTTCCCACATCGACCCGATCACCGTTGACCTCTATTTTGCGCGGTTCCTGAACAGCGGACGGCCGGACCCCCCGGACTTTGATCTGGACTTTGACGCCCGCCGCAGGGACGAAGTGCTGAGCTATGTCCTGGAAAAGTACGGTAAGGGCCGCACCGGAGCGGCCTTTGTGTGCAGTGTCAAAAATTTCCGGGCCCGCTCGGCCCTATACGAAACGGCCCGGGCCTTCGGTCTTCCTCCTGAAGAATCCCGGTCCTTGAGCAAAAAGGCGCCCTATTTTGCCGAGCCTGATTTTCTGAAAAAGGAAAGGCCCCTTCCCGAATATAGAGAGATATGGCAGGCGGCTTCGCAATTGACCTCTGTCTACAGTGAAAATTCCCTCCATGTGGGAGGAATCATCCTCACGCCGGCACCCATGGAGAGGTATCTGCTGCTGGAGAAATCGGCCAAAGGGTACACGATGGCCCAGTATGACCGGGATGCGGTGGAGGATCTCAAGCTCATAAAACTGGACCTCCTTTCGGTCAGAGGGCTGGCCGCCATCTCCGAGACCAAAAAAAAGTGCAACATAAAAAAAATCCCTTCCAAAGATGCCAAAACCTACGGTGTCCTCCAGAAGGCCCAGACCATCGGGTGTTTCCAGGTGGAAAGCCCGGCCATGATGAACCTTTTGCGGCGGATGAGGCCGGAAAATGTCTATGAGCTGACACAGGCACTGGCCCTTATCCGGCCCGGTCCGACAGAAAGCGGGATGAAGGAGAACCTTCTCCGCCAGCGGGAAGGCAGGCCGGTGAGGCATGATTCTTTCCTGGCGAAGATCCTGCCCGAGACAGGTGGACTTTTCCTGTATGAAGAGCAGGTGATGCAGGTTGCCGAGCGGGTGGCCGGGATGGCACCTGAGGAGGGTGACCTTTTGCGGAGGAACTTGAAGAAACGGAAGGAAGACAGGGTGCTCAAAAAGAGGTTTTTCCAGGAGTCAGGCGAGAGGGGCTACACAGAAAGCGAGATCGAAAAACTCTGGAAAGTTATGGAGGCTTTCTCCTCCTATTCCTTCAACAAGGCCCACAGCGCTTCCTATGCCCACATGGCCTACCAGGCCGTTTACCTGAAAGTGCATCATCCGGTGGTGTATCTCACGTCGGTGCTCAATGCCGGGGGTGGCTACTACCACCTGGTGGAATATGTGGAGGAAGCCAAAAGAAAGGGGCTCCAGATTCTGGGGCCGGATGTGAACCGGAGCCTTTACCAGTTCGAGGTGGAGGGAAAGGGCATCCGTGTGGGCCTGCTGTCCATCAAAGGATTGGCCATGAAGACCGCGGACAAGATCATCGAAGAGCGAGAATACGAGCCCTATCTTTCGATAGAGAATTTTCTCGCCCGGGTATCGTTGACGAGAACAGAGCTTTTTGCCTTGATCAAGGCCGGAGTTTTCGATTCCCTCGAGCCCAAGAGGACCAAGCAGATCCTGGGATACTTCCAGGGGATAGAGAATGTGGGGGATATCTCTGATTTAGGCCGGAGGCAAAAACAACGGATGGTGGTCGAGTCGCTCGGTTTTTTCCCGGAAGGAGATTCCCTCTCCCTCGTTGTGGGAAAACGGCCTCCTATCCGGATAAAGGATCTAAAGGACTGTGCGGGCCAGGTGGTGGAGCTTCTGGTACGTGTTGTGGATGCCAGGAGGAAAAGGGTCAACAGCGGGGAGAAGTATTTTTATCTTTTTGAGGATGAGACCGGCCTTTTGGAAGGTGTGGGAGAGAGAAGATGTATTACGATGGGCACGCCGCCTGCCTGCTACCTGAGAGGAGAGGTGCGGAGCGACGGCAACGGCCGCCCAAAAATCTTCGACTGCTCCTTCGCCACCAAACCTTAGCTTCAACGGTTCTCTTCCATCAGGTATGTCCTCCGTTCTAGTTCGGATCTTTAACGCCATTCCCTCACACTCCAGCCTCTGTTCCCGTGCTTGTCCACAACCCAAATCCTTTAGCAAAGTCGTGTTCAATACAACATCGCCGACACTATGGGGATATCCCCATAGTGTTACCCACCAAGAACGGCTCGTGAAGGCTAGATCCTCAATGGCACTACGGACATACCTGATGTCTTTTTTCATTGGAGGTTACCCACACAAAATGAAAGAGAATCAAAAAAAATTAGTTGGAAATGTCTTAGAAAATCTATAAAATTTCTAGTGGAGGGATAACATGAATCAATTACGAGATTATCAAGGAAGGATTTTTTCAGGATTGTTGATCATTGCTGCCGGTGTCATTTTCCTACTTGCGAACTTGGGCAAGCTGGATTTCGGGGATTTTATTTCTACCTACTGGCCGATGATCCTGATTTTGATTGGTTTGTCCCATCTGCTGACCAGCGGTTTTCGAAACGCAGGGGGAGCTTTGTTCCTGATTGCGATCGGGGCATTTTTCCAGTTGAATAATTGGGATGTTTTAGGTGGAAAAGTTTGGGCTTATTTCTGGCCTTTGCTGATCATTGCAGCTGGATTGTGGATCATTTTTAAACCAAGACCCAAGGGTTTTGGTGAAAATACACCAGAAATAAAAGAAGACGATCTCGGAGCCTTTGTCATTTTCTCCGGTCTGAAGCGGCGTTTCGAATCGGATAAATTCCGTGGAGGAAAAGCGACCGCTATTATGGGGGGGTTAGAGCTGGACCTCACCAAGACAAAATTGAAAGATAACCAGGCCACCGTCGAGCTGACAGCCATTATGGGGGGGATCGATCTTTTTGTCCCGCGTGAGTGGAAAGTTGTCGTTGACAGCAGTGCTATTTTAGGGGGGGTGGATGATAAACACAGGCCCGACCCATCCAGCACAATCCAAATGACTCTGTATGTGAAGGCAACGGCAATTCTTGGGGGAATCGATATCAAAAACTAACGGGCACAAGGAAAGAAGCAATTTCATCCAAAGGAGAAGATAATGTATGTCACTCAAGCCATTAAGGAAAGAAGAGCGTATCGGTCTCTTATTTCAGTGAGAATTCCTGATGACTTGATCGAGGATTTGGCCCGAAGCGCCCAGTTGGCTCCCTCTTGTTTCAACAACCAACCCTGGCGATTTGTATTTGTCCGTAGCCCTGAAATGCTCGAGAGAATGCAAGAAGCCCTGTCCTCGGGGAATGTATGGGCCCATGCAGCTTCGATGATCATCGCCGTTTTCAGCAAAAAAGAAGATGACTGCATAATCAGAAACAGAATATATCACCAGTTCGATTGTGGTTTGGCAGCAGGTTTTTTGATATTAAGAGCCACAGAGTTAGGGCTAGTGGCCCACCCCATCGCGGGTTACGGCTCCAAAAAGACGAAAGAGATACTCGGCATTCCGGAGGAGTATCAGGTGATAACCCTTATTATCGTGGGAAAACATGCAGAACAGATCAGCCCTGTTCTTTCTGACAATCAAACGGCCGCGGAAAAAAAGAGGCCAGAGAGGAAAAAGATTTCGGAGTTTGTCTCTGTCGATCGATTTGAAGATTAGTTTTCTTCAAAAAGATCCATCTGTCCTGATTTTATTTTTTTGATGATTTCTTTCAGGGATGGATACTGCTTGAGCAGATCAAAAGGAATGTCAAGTTTTTCTTGTGTGATCATGTTTTTGATCTGGAGGGCATTGGCCAAGGCTTGCCCGCGGTAGTGGTTATTCGTGATGACAACCACCTTTTTGCTCTTTTTCCCTAAGTTTTTGATTTTTTCGATCCAATCTTCCAGCTCATCATGGGAATAAAGGTAGTTGTACCGTTCGTCCCGCCCCGCTTTTTCGTTGAACCAGCTCTTGTAGTTTCGTCCGTGAAGCCTGACATAGGAAAGCTCAGGATTGGTGCAGACGGCACTGGGTTTGATGGAGTTTCCAAAAAGGGGCTGGTCGATGTTACAGAAACTCACATTGTGTTCGGTTAAAATTTCATATAATTCTGTGTTGTCCCAGCTTCCATGTCGAATTTCCAAAGCCAGGGGAAAATCCTCGAATAGATTGAAGAGGTTGGTCAAATAGTCAACATGGAGAGTATTCCGGGCAAATGACCAGGGAAATTGGATGAGAATAGCAGCAAGCCGGTTATGGGCTTTTAAGGGCTCGATACCTGCTTTAAATTCGTTTACATCCTTTTGTGAAAATCCTTTTCGTTGGTGTGTGAAAACCTGATGAAGTTTGACGGTGAACATAAAGTCAGGATAACCGTCCACTCGCTTTATCCAGGACCAGGCCATCCGGATGGCGGGTGGCCTGTAGTAGGTGCTGTTTATTTCGACAATGTTGATGTATTTTGCCAGAAAGATAAGGGCATGAAAGTCGGCCCCTTTTTTTGTGGGATAGACGATCCCTTCCCAATCCTTGTAGCTCCATCCCGCCGTTCCGATATAATAATGTGTCATTTTCTGAATTATGCCCATTTATTATACCAAAAAAAATTTGCTCCTTGTGGGTTTTTTGATTATGATATTTAGCCTGGATTATTAAATGAGAAAATATTGGATTTTTCTTGTTGCCATTCTTTTCCTATCCCCAGCCTGCCAAAAGGAGAACAAAGATCTCTTCACCATCGGCTTGTTTCAAGTCGATGACGCCCCCACCTTGAATTCTGTCCGGAAAGGTTTCCTTAGCGCACTGGAAGAAGCGGAGTTTCTGGATGGCGTGAATATTCGGATGGTGATTCGCAACGGGATGGGGAGCATTCCCGAACTCCAGCGCATCGCTCAGGAATTTGTGTCGTCGCATGTGGATTTGATCGTTCCCCTTTCCACTCCCTGTCTGCAGGCAGCCCTCCACGCTTCTTCGGAGATTCCGATCGTGTTCTCTTCCATTGCCAATCCCTTCCTGGCCGGGGCTGGGAGGTCTGTGGATGATCACCTGCCCAATGTCACCGGCATTTCTTCCAGAGGACCCATTAAAGAAAGCCTGGCTTTTATCAAGCAGATCCTTCCCGGAACGAAAAGAGTCGGAACCCTCTGGACTCCCTCGGAGTTGAATTCCAAATACTATCTGGACTTGGCCAGAGAGGGAGCGAAGGAACTGGGGTTTGAGATTATTGCCGTTGCTGTCAACAACAAAAGCGAGGTTCTGTTAGCTTCCCAGGTATTGATGAACAAAAAAATCGATGTCATATATCAGATTTCCGATAACACCATCAATGCATCGTTCGAAGCAGTCAGCCGTATGGCCGATGAGAATGCGGTTCCCCTGTTCGGAGGAGCTTTGTTTTCCACGAACCTCGGAGCCTGTGCAGCCATGGGATGGGATTTTTTTGAGATGGGCCATAGAGCTGGGCAGGTCGCCATCCGTGTTAAAAACGGGGAAAGTCCGGCTGGCATACCTATCCAGTACATGAAAGAAGTTAAACTCCACCTCAACTTGAACGCTGCCGCGAAACAAGGCGTCGAATTTTCCGGAGACATACTAACCCAGGCCGATGAAATACTTAGGATCGAAGGAAAATCCCGCAAGGATTCCTCAACTTCATGAAATCTTTTTTAAAAAAATTTGTTCTGGTCATCCTGTTGATCATCCTGGGATTCTTGTTGTTTTTTCCCAGTTATTTCTTCTTTTCCAAACCTAAATACAAAGGAAACGTATCTGTTCAAGGGCTAAAAGAGGAAGTGAAAATCCTAACCGACACTTGGGGAGTTCCCCATATTTATGCCGACACGGAAAAAGATCTTTTCTTTGCATGCGGTTACATCCATGCGAATGAACGCATGTGGCAGATGGACCTCACCCGGAGAACAGGTTACGGGAGGCTTTCTGAATTGTTCGGAGAAGCTCTCTTAGAAAGAGACATATACGTGAGAGTGATGGGCCTTAAAGAAGCCGCATTAAAGGACTATGAACAGCTTCCCCCAGAAGTTAAGGATATGTTGACCGCCTACAGCCAAGGCATCAATGCCTGGCTCAATTCCCGGAAATGGAAATGGCCCCCCGAATTTTCTGTATTGCGCTATCGGCCAGAGCCATGGAGTCCGATTGATTCCCTGATTATAAAACAGGTCATGGCCATGCTTTTATGCGCGGATTTCCCGAGCGAAGTGGTTCGTTCGAATCTGATTTATAGAATGGGCCAGGAGAGGGCCCTTCAGGTTCTTGAAGAAGAAGTAAAGCCTCCTTCATTTGAAACAGAAAAGATATCCCTATCCAGGCTTTTGGAATTGGTCTATCCCCAACAGAGCAACAATTGGATTCTTTCCGGCGATCGGACGATCTCTGGGAAACCACTTTTGGCGAATGACCCTCATCTCGAAATCAACCTGCCGCCTGTATGGTACGAAATGCATCTTCACTGCCCATCCCTTAACGTCATTGGCGTTACAATTCCCGGCTTTCCTTGGGTGATCATCGGGCATAACGATGCCATTGCTTGGGGATTGACGAATTCCACGGTTGACTCGCAGGATCTGTACGTCGAAAAATTCAACGAAACACAGGACATGTACTGGGAACAGGATGAATGGGTACCTTTGATGAGGAAGGAAGAGGTCATCCGGGTCAAAGGAAAAAAGGAGCCGGAAAAGCTGGAGGTTATGTGGACGACTCGTGGCCCCGTCATTTCTCCTCACATTGTCGAGAGCCAAAATCCCATATCTCTCAAATGGACCATTCATCAAGGGGACAGAGTTTTCAAAGCCGGTTATCTCCTCAATAAAGCGCAAAGCTGGGATGATTTTACGGCAGCATTGAGCCTGTTCGATTCCCCGTCACAGAATTTTGGATACGCCGACAAGAACAATAACATAGGCTATTATTTGGGCGGCAAGATTCCGCTTCGTACCGAAGAAGCAGCACTTTTTCCTTTTCCCAGTTGGAGGGAAGGAGGGGAATGGCAGGGATATCTTGAGGAGGATCAAAAACCCAATCTATACAATCCTGAGGCAGGATTGATCGTCACGGCAAACCAAAATATTCTGCCAGAAGATTATCCGTTTTACGTGAGTTTTGGCTGGGATGCGCCGTTTAGAGCGAATAGAATAAAGGGACTTCTTCTGCAAACAGAAAAGCACTCCGTATCCTCTCTCCAGTCTCTCCAAGGAGATATCTATTCCCAAAAAGGAGAACTCTTTTATCCGTTCATCCGGCAAATAGCCGGAGCCCAAGGAAAGCTGAAGCAAGCTCTCGACATCCTCCAAAACTGGGATTTGCAGATGGATTCGGGGAATGCTCCAGCTTTATACGCCACATTCATGAACTTTTTCCCAGAAGAAATTTTTCAAGATGAACTCAAGGAAGATTTTCGCAGCTTCGACTTTTTTTTCAGGAGGAAAATAGCCGGTGCCCTCCGAATCCTCTCTGAACCGGACTCTTTTTGGTTCGATAATAAGGAGACTCCCGAGATTGAAAAGAGGGAAGATGTGATCAAAAGCGCCCTTCTCAGGGCTTATAACCGACTGGACTGGTTGTACGGTTCTCCCGAAAATTGGGACTGGAGCAAGATGAATGCTATCCAGTACCAACATCCTTTGGGCCGTCTTTTTCTTTTCCGCTTTTTTAATCTGGGCTCTCGCCCTTCCAATGGAAATGCCTTCACTGTCAAAGTGAATTATTTGACTCCACATAAAACCAGTTGGTCTGCGAGCTATCGCCAGATCATCGATTTATCCGATTGGGACAAATCCGTTTGTGTGCTTTCTTCGGGACAGAGCGGACACTTCATGAGCCGTTTTTATGATAATCAAGCCCCCTTATGGATCGGAGGAGAATACCATCCGATGATTTTTTCCCGAGATGAGGTGGAAAAAAATGCGTCGGCAACGCTTTATCTAAAACCACCAAACAAAAAATAACCTGGGTTATTCACGAGTCGAGCCGACCCGCCCCACCCCAACATTAAGGTGTATATAAGCTCGTAAAATGATATAATTCAAATGAATAGGGGAATAACATGAAAATTTGCGGCCTTTTAAAGGAAGACCATATTTTTCTTAGCCTTAGACCTGGAGATAAACGGCAGGTACTCGAGGAATTTGTCGTCGCCGCTAAAAAGAGAGATCTGATCTCCGATGACGAGCTCGTCCTGGATGAATTGTTGAAAAGGGAAAGCCTGGGGAGCACAGGTTTGGAGAAAGGCATCGCCATTCCCCATGCGTTGCTCGATGAGGTCAAAGAACCATTCTTGGCGCTTGCCGTTTTTAAAAAGGGAATCGACTTCGAGGCAGTTGATCAGATGCCGACCTACGTTCTTATATTGCTACTCGGGAGCAAAAATAATCCGGGTGCTCAGTTAAAGATCCTTGCCCATGTGTGTCGACTTGTGAAGCAGACGAATTTCGTCGAACAAATCAAAAAAATAGAGGATCCAGGCGATATCTGTGTTCTCCTCGAGGAAGAAGAAGGGAAGATTGTATGAAACTTCTGGTGCTCTTCTTGAACAAAGTCGAAAAACTGGAAGAGGTCCTAGAGGGTTATGTGGAGATCGGTGTTTCAGGGGCTACAGTGGTGGACAGCGTGGGCATGGGCCACATCCTTTCTGAGGAAGTCCCGATTTTTGCAGGATTGAGATTTATGTTTGCCGGGGCAAAATCCCATAACAAAACGGTTTTTTCTGTGATTCGGGATGAAAAAGAAGAGGAGGTCATCAGGGTTCTCCAAAAGATCCTGGGGGATTTGAACCAACCCGGGACAGGAATAGTTTTTACCTTTTCTTTGGATAGAGTGGAAGGCCTTAAACCTGAATTTTAAATATACATGCAAGCGATTTATGCATTCGGTCTTCTTATTCTGATTGCTTTTCTTGGGGCCAAATTTATCACAAAAAGAACATCTATCTCTCCCGTGAGTTATTTTTTCTATTCCGGATTCATCTACATCTTTTTAGGGCTTTCTTTAGGACGCAGTGGATTGGATATCCTCAGCTCTTCCATCCTTACAGGGTTTACCCCCCTGGTCGGCCTGGGGCTTGGTTGGGTGGGGTTTTTGTTCGGATTCCAATTAGAAACCAAGTACCTCAAGCGTTTCCCAGGCAAATATATCAGCCTCTCCCTTTTGCAGTTTTTGTTTGTGTTTCTATCGGGTGGATTTGTTTTTTCTCTTGTTCTAAAGCTCTTTTATCCCGCAGAACAAGTTTACTTGCTCTATGGGATGGCAGCGGCTTTGGGATTGTTGCTGAGTTTGAATTCTCCGACATTGCTGAGCATAGCCTCGAGGATCATTCCAGAGCGTGGGAGTTACTATTATTTAGCCCGGTTTTTGACCAGTGTGAGCGGATTTTGGGGGATCGTCGGCCTGGCGTTGCTTTTATCTTTCTGGCACTTTCCTTTTTTTGAATCAGAAGTATTTTTAAGGGGAGGAAGTGTCCTCCTGTTTTCCACTTTGTTTCCGATTCCCCTCGGGTTTCTGTTTCATTTCTTGACCAAAAAGAAAACCTCCGAGGAGCAGATGCTTGTTTATCTGTTAGGGTTGGTCTTTTTTGTCTCAGGCGCAGCCTTTTACTTTAACCTTCCCCCTCTCTATCTAAGCATGGTGCTGGGAATTACATTTTCCAATCTGACAAAAATTCACGAGAAGCTTTATCCGCTGCTTCTTTCCACCGAAAAACCATTGTACATCATCTTCCTTATTTTGATCGGGGCACTCTGGGATGTGAGTTTAGATTACACAGTTGCCCTTCTGGTTGTTTTGATGGTTGCTCTCAGGATACTAACTTACGTTTTGCCCCTTCCGATTTTCAAGGTGGTTTTAGATTTTCCTCTCTATCTCCCGGCGCGGTTCGGCCTATGCTTCCTTTCCTCTGGCGGAATAGGTGTTGCCCTGGCTGTTAGCATAAAATTGGCCTATCCTCTTCCATTGACGGATATTTTCCTTACTATTGCCCTTTTCGGGATTCTTTTCACAGAGTTTGTCAGTCCATGGGGATTAAAATTTTCTGTTTTCCAACTGGATTCAGAGGAGAAAAAATGATTCCGCTTGGTATCGTTTTTTTGCTGATGCTTCTTCTGAAAAACTCCGCTCTTCTGCCTTTTGCCAATTTGGATCAGGGCACATCTCTTGCTCTTGGCTTCATTCTTGTCTTTGCTTACCTTGTCGGGAACAATCTCAAACGTTTGAATCTTCCTCAAATAACTGGATTTATCATCGCAGGAATCTTGTGTGGGCCCTATATCCTCAACTTTGTCAGTGAATCGGATGTGAATGATTTGCAGCTTTTTGATGGCCTGGCCTTGAGCCTCATAGCTCTAACAGCTGGCGGGGAAATGAAAATAGATAGGCTCCGAAGGCAGTTGAAAACCATTACCTCCATCGTTTTTTTTCAGATGCTTATGGTTCTTGTCGGATTCTTAATTCTTGGCCTGATAGCACAATACTTTATCTCATTTTTTGGAGGAATGAACCTTCTCCAGCTCTTCGCTTTTTCACTTCTTCTTGGCACTCTGATGGCTCCGACATCTCCGGCAACGACCATTGCGGTTATGACGGAAATCAGATCAGAAGGAAAATTTACCGACTTGATATTAGGATCAGCAGTAGTTAAAGATTTTATTGTCATCGTTCTTTTCTCTTTTTCCCTGTCATTTTCAAAATCTGTGACCGCTCCTTCCCTTAATTTTGACTTCAGATTTCTGTTTCATATTTTGAGCGAGGTTGGAGGCTCTATCCTGATCGGAATTTTAATCGGCAGCGGGATTATCCTCTATCTCAAATTTATTAAAAAAGACGTGGTCATTTTTATCCTGGCTGTGGCCTTTTTTTCCTATCAAATTTCACATAATTATGGATATCATCCCCTTTTGATATGCCTTGTTGCGGGTTTTTTTGCCGAAAATTTTTCATCTCAAGGGAAACTTCTGATTTCTGCAATCGAAAGAAGTTCGGTGCCCATCTACGTGATCTTTTTTGCCATATCAGGGGCTTCCCTCAATCTGAGTGCCTTGAGACATACTTGGCTTCTGGCCCTTGTTTGTGTCGGTTTGAGAGGCCTTTTGAAGTTTTCGGGAACATTCATTGGAGCCCGGCTGACGGGAGAAGGAAAGGAAGTTCAAGTCTTGGGTTGGGCCGGATTCCTATCTCAGGCAGGAGTAGCCCTTGGCATGGCGATTGTCATACAGGACAATTTCCCGGATTGGGGGAGTGAATTTATGGCCCTGGTCCTGGCGATAATTGCAATAAATCAAATCATCGGCCCCGTGTTTCTCCAGAGGCTTTTAGTCAAAGTAAAAGAAACCGGAAAAAAAATCAGCCTGACCTAAGATTCAGGAATAGGGGACATACCTGATGTTTTTTTCCATTAGAGCTTACCCATACAAAATGGAAGAGAACCAAAACATCTAGAGGATAGGGTAGTACTTTATGGGAGGTCTCCAATAATCAGCTGGCCTTTGCCGATCGGCGCTGCCTTTTTTATGGCTTCACGTGTAGCTTTTATAGCCAGAGAAGCAGCCTGATCCAGAGGCGATCCGTTGGCCAGATGACACAGGATCGATGAGGAGAGGAAACATCCTGTGCCATGGACAGTCTTTTTTAATTTTTTGTTTTTGAAACGGACATAAGTCTTTCCATCGAAAAGAATATCTACATTCTGATCACGAAGGTGCCCTCCCTTTATCAGACAGGGGATTGAGGTCAGAGCATAAATTTTTTCGGCTGATGTACGCATCTCTGCCACATTCCTCACTTTTATTCCTGAAATCCGTTCAGCTTCTGCCAAATTCGGTGTGAGCAGAGAAGCTTTCGCCCTGATCTTGGCCATGTATGCCGGTATTGATTTTTTATCGTACAGCCATTTCCCCCCGCTCGATTTAAAAACCGGATCGATGACGATGGGAATTTTGGGATTATCTGTTAAGATTTTTGCGATTACGCTGATATTTTCTGCACAGCCGATCATCCCCACTTTGATGCCTGAAAATTTCACATCGGCGCTCAGATGCCTATATTGATCAGAGACGAATCGAGAAGTAGGGCAATGAACTTTTTTTACGGTTTGTGTATTCTGAGATGTCAAAGAAGTGAGAATCCCCATCCCATAATACCCATATTTCTGAAAGACTCTTAAATCTAGGACTATCCCTGCACCCGAGGTTGGATCATATCCTGCTACAGAAAGAAGAATTTTTTTTGAGTTCAATTGGGGTCAAACCTTGACATTGAACATTTTCTCAGACACCAATATTAACATAGACTTTTAGCCTAAACTATTCATAAATAACGTCGATGTTTTTTTATTTCAGCAATGTTAGGAATTTAGCCTGACATTGCTTCAAATAACAACAAAACATTTTCAAGAGTACCATTCTTTCGAGTATATATAAACCTTAATGTTAGGGTTGGCTGGATCGGCATCATGGGCCACTTCCTTGCATCCTTTAATACTAGGGTGGGGTGGAGGGTCTAGGGTGGGGTGGAGGGTTTCGGCTCGTGAATAATCCAGGTTAATCAACTTAAAATGTCCTGAATCAAGGTTCGACTCCATAATGTTTATAGGAAGCATCTCTCTTTCCGTGATAAATGGCGTATAAAATCTTCACGGGAGCAAAACCATTCCTAAAAGCCGACATAAAGCCTTTTAACATCACGGAAAGAGAGATACATACATGCTTATAACAGGGCTTGACTGTAATGTGGAGGAGTGTGTTATAAATATATAGGATTTTAGATGAACGCAAGAGCACGATTTTGGATATCGGGAAGGGTGCAAGGTGTTTTCTACAGGGATCACACACGGAGATGGGCCTCATCGATGGGGCTTTCGGGTTGGGTGAGAAACTTGCCTGATGGCCGCGTCGAAGCTTTGGTCGAAGGGGAGAAGGGAAAAATCCAGAGCCTGGAGAGGAGATTAAGGGAAGGGCCTCCATTGTCACAGGTCGAGAATGTTCAAACAGAGTGGGAGGACTACAAAGGAGAGTTATTAGATTTTCGCATAATCTGATTGCTCACATTGGCAGTCTCATCTGACTAAATATACGGCACAAGCCGAATGAGTGTACCTGGATTGTAACAAGCCCTAAGAGGAGGCGGAATGATCAAAATTGAAAAAAAAGACCAGCTTGTTGTGGAAGTATTCGAAGGAGTCGTTCGATATACCCTTGCATGCGGTAAAGATTTGTTGATGGCAAAATTCGAATACAAAAAAGGATCTCACGTGCCGCCTCATGCCCATTCCTATGAACAAGTTACCACTGTCCTCAAAGGCGAACAAAAGATCATCACAAAAACAGAGGAAGAAGAGAAAACCATTGTATTAAAGGAAGGCGAATCTTGTATTATCCCACCTAATCATGAGCATGAGCAGTTTAATCTGGTAGATACAGAGACTATTGACGCCTGGAGCCTGTCCCCTTAGCTATTTTTTAGATTCTAGGAATTTTTGGCGGCACTCCTTAGAGCAGAAAAAATATTCTTTTCCTTCAATTATTTCTTTTATAGCGTCTTCCTGAGGAAGATAGGTGTTACATATGGTGTCTTTCACCATTAGCCCTGAGATCTGTTTGGATTTAGGAGGAGAATTGCTTTTTTGGCTGAGTTTTTGGTAGAAGCGGATGGATTTGTAAACAATATAGGCAAACAGCGCATATGAAATGATCCTCAGAAATCCTACCATTATAATTTTAAAGTAGATGATTTGTCCGGCTAAGTCAATTTTTTCTTGATAAATGTCAATTGTGAAAGTAATATGAAGAGGAAAATTATGGAATTAAGAAATAAGGAGATAGTATGGATTTTTTGCTGACAGAAGAGCAAGAGATATTGAAGGATTCCATTAGAAAGTTTGCTGAAAAAGAAATACAACCCCTGATCAAAGAAAGCGATAAGATGGGAAAATGGCCGGAAATTCTGACTCAAAAATTGGGTGAGATGGGCCTGTTGGGAATTGTCATTCCGACTGAGTATTCGGGTGTGGACTACACGAATTGCGATTATGTTATCATCCTTGAAGAAATCTCCAAGGTCGATCCTTCGGTTGGTTTGGTCGTCGCCGCGCACAATTCCCTCTGTTCCAATCATCTCAATCTTTTTGCCTCTGAAGAACAAAAAAGAAAATATTTAACCAGATTGGCTACCGGAGAGACATTGGGAGCTTGGGGACTGACCGAAGCAGGGGCTGGATCGGATGCAGCCGCCTTGAAGACTAAGGCTGTAAAAGAGGGAAATCATTGGATTCTCAACGGATCCAAACTCTTTATCACCAACGGATCTTTGGCAGAAATCCATGTGGTCATTGCGATCACTGATCCCGAGAATAAAAGGAAAGGGATATCGGCATTTATCCTGGAAAAGGGGATGGAAGGGTTTCAAGTGGGTAAAAAAGAAGACAAACTGGGAATAAGATCGGCTGACACGTCTGAGCTTATTTTCGAGGATGTCAAGGTACCTGCCGAGAATATAATAGGCGAGGAGGGAAAAGGATACCGGCAGGCTATGGCTGTTTTGGATGGAGGCCGTGTGAGCATTGCCGGGTTCTCCTTGGGTATTGCTGCAGGGGCCTTAGAATCGGCTTTGAAATTCGCCAAAGAAAGAGTTCAATTTGACCAACCCATCGCCGATTTTCAAGCCATCCAGTGGATGCTTGCCGATGGCTTTACAGAATTGGATGCGGCGCGACTCCTTACCTATCGGGCCGCCTTTCTTGAGGATCAAGGGAAAAAGATCCCGAAAGAGTCTGCCATGGCAAAACTCTTTGCCAGCGAATTAGCGGTGAAATCCTCCTCGATGGCCGTTCAAATTCATGGAGGATATGGATTTACAAAGGATTATCCTGTTGAAAAATTCTACAGGGATTCAAAATTGGCAACCATCGGAGAAGGGACCTCGGAAGTCCAGAGGTGGATCATAGCCCAGAAGGTCTTATCAGAATATTAGCGTAAATAATTCAGGCTAAATGAAATTAGCACAACAGATCCTCGATGGGATACCCATGGCTATTGCTAGGGGGATTTCCATGGTCGAAAATGACAGCCGCGAGGCCCAAAACCTGTTAAAGGAACTGTTCCCCCACACAGGAAAATCCACCATTATCGGCATTACAGGCTCACCTGGATCGGGAAAAAGCACATTGGTCGACAAGTTGATCGAGTATGTGAGAAAAGACAACAAGGAACTGGGGATCATAGCTGTGGATCCTTCCAGTCCTTTCAGCGGAGGGGCTGTCCTCGGAGACCGAATCAGAATGATGAGACACAGCACGGACCCTGGGATATTCATACGGAGCATGGCAACCAGGGGTCATCTTGGGGGTTTAACAAAAGCCTCGGGCGAAGCCATAGCCATCCTGGAAGCCGCTGGTAAAGACATCGTTCTTGTGGAGACAGTGGGTGTGGGACAGGATGAGGTGGAAGTGGTTAAATTCGCTGACATTATTCTTGTTGTCCTGATCCCCGGTGCCGGAGATGAGATCCAGGCCTTTAAAGCAGGCCTGATGGAGATCGCTGATATTTTTGTTCTCAATAAAGCAGATTCACCGGAGGCAGATAAAACAGAAAAACAGGTACGGGCAATGCTGGAATTGGGATTGAAGGATAAGTCGATTCCTCCTGTGAAAAAAACTGTAGCCACCGATGGGAAAGGGATTCAGGCTCTTTATGAAGAAATCGAAAGGGTTCTGTCAGCCAGGGATCATGAATTGCATGCCTCTCGGAAGAAGAGATTGATTTCCTGGATGTTGAAAGACATCATAAGTAATAAGTTATATAGGGCCGTATCCGACAATATCCGCGACTTTGAGTTCGAAGATTTTATCGCTAGAATTTACCGGCGGGAGGTAGATCCCTACACTGCGGCAGATCAGATAATCGCAAAACTCAAGAAAAGCTAAATCAGTCCTGGAGGCTCAAAGTCATGATCCATTTGGCAAACGATCGGGCATCCTCCAGGTCATGTTCATCTGGATGAGTCTGGGCTGAAGCCGCCATCTCTGCCCAAGCCTTGTGTTCGGGAGATTTGCTCAACACTTCCAAGGCCTGTAGAGAAACTTTACCTCGGCATGTGAATGTTCCCAGTATCTTGGAACTGGGTGCAAGGATGGAAGCATGTTCCAATGCTTGCCGGGCAAGTCGGCTTCCAGTGAGAGATCCGTGCGTGGAGAACAGGGCGATTTTTTTTCCAGGAGGAATGCGTTTTATCAGTTCCTCTGTTTTAAAAGGGACACTGTGGGCGTGGACAGGGAAGCCTATGAATATGAGATCGTATTCATCAAGAATTTGCGCCTCGTCCATAGTCTTGATTGTTTTGTCTCCCCCCAGGACTTCAAAGATGGCGTCTGCGACTTTTTTTGTATTCCCCGTCCAGCTGATGTAGGTGACCAATATCTTTGACATGTTGGTTGAATCTCTTAGAACTTAAACCGGATTCCGATTTTAAAGGACAAACTGCTTAGATCAAATTCTCCCTGACGGAGGTTCTTTATGTCCACTGCCCCCACAGGATAATCTTCATCTTCAGGGTTTTCAGGCCTCTTATTATGGCCTGAAAGGGAGGAATAATATGTATCGCTCCACCATTGCTTATTTTCATAGAAATACAGGGAAGCTTTTCCTTGTTTTGTTTGGGTGCCTTCAAAGGGATCTATAAGTACACTTTCATATGGTCCTTTGAAGCCATCAGCCTTGGACCATACTTTTTCTGCCTCGATCACAATGGCAATGTGTTTAATCAAGTCATACTCTAATCCGAGAGAGGCATACACACCCAATGCTTCAGAATTATAGGTATAATCATTTTTTAAGCTGTAGGAATATTCTCCTATTCTCAATGTATAATCTTGAAAATATCTGTATTTGAGAAAAGTAATATGTCTTCCAACACCAGCAAAAATGTAAAGGTTTTCCAAGAAAGGAAGGGATTGGGAATAGCTAAATCCGATTTTTATCGGGTAACCTTTAATATCATTCTTGATGGAATCAGTTTCGAATTGGTTCTGTGTTTCATGAACAAAATCAAAAGCTCCCTCACTTGCATTATTGAAATGGCTTCCACTCAGGTTGAGTGCCAGTCCCAAAATAATAGGAATCCGCAGTTCCACCTCGTACTTTGACCCATAGTTAAGAGGATCGATCTGGCCATTCAATTGGCCATTATTGACTGCTTGCCAGTCTTTCCAGAAGGTGTTGTAAGAATCGATCCATGTATTCATGTCTCCCTTACTTACCGAAGCGGTGTTATAGCTGATTTTGAGGCTGATTTTTTCTCCTGCTAAGGGGGAAGAAATAACCAAAAAAACGGCTATCCATAATATGAAGTTTATTCTTGATTTACTCATTTTCAAATCATTCTTCCATAAATAAAAAAAAATTTCTAGTCTGAATTATTCATAAACATTTTTTTTTAATATGAATAAATGCTATATGCATTGAAATCAAGGACATATTGCCAGAAATTGGGGACATGTACTGATTTGTTTTAAAATCGGTAACGTGTCCCCTGAATTTTTGGCACGTGTCCATTGATTTTTGCTCGCGCATGAATAACTCAAGGTAGCCTGGATAATTCAAAATTATCCAGGCTAGTTATTTAGTCGGCTCAACCTCTCTTTTTTCGCATGAGAAATTGGGGACATG
>CAYPGQ010000085.1:0-18223 GCA_964410125.1 uncultured Eubacteriales bacterium
GAAAGGTGGCCGGATTGAATCGGAATCGGTGGCCGAATTGGCCGGAATAAGCAGTTTCTCAAAATGCCCGCGTTGAGCTCAGAATCGGTTATCGCTGCCACGTCATCTTTGCTGTATTTGACGGTAACTGTGTAAACTTTGTTGAATGATGTTGCCATTTTTATTCTCCTTATTTAAAATTTCTTTGCAGGGCCAGCCAAAAGTGATTCACGAATCATTGACTGAATCCGCGCTTGTTTCAATTCCTCAGCCTCTTTTTTTTCTCTGCCTCTTTTCAAGACCTTTCTGACATCTTCCAAAGTGCTGTCATCGCCTGTTTCGGTAAGCATTTTATGTCGTGCAACTACCTCTTCTTCAAACAAGGTATCCTCATCTTTGTGTTCAACCACGACGTACTCATCCAGGATCTTCTGTCGAGCCTCATGGGTTGCAATATCGCAACCTGCTTGCTGTGCTTCCTGAAGAATGTTCTGCCTCTCTTTCCGGGACCATCCTGTTCTTTTCACTTCTTGCTGCTCTTTGAGATTCGCGTTGAGCATCTTTGCATAAGTCGCTGGATCGATCCCCGCTTGGAGTGCCTCGGCAGCGACATCTTTGGGGTCAATGTGATATTTTGAGGCTTCATATTCATCGGCGAGATCGCCTGCTCCAGCTCTGCGGAGAGCCTCTTCAATGGTGTCAAATTTGCCATCATGAACGGCATTAACGGCCTCTATAACTATTTCATTATCTGTTTTTTTTGTCATTTTATTTTCCTCTCTTTCCTCAAAATCAACACTTTCAAAAATGTTCGATTGATTGAATCGTGCTCCTTGACTTGAAGGAGATCCTACGATATCGCATCCCAACATTTTATAGTCATCCTGTATGGTTCCATCTTTTGAAACGCTCCCGGTCCCTCTTGTGCTCAAGCCTAATTGGGCACCCTGCTTTATGAGCGTCATAACATCCTTACCTTTAGCAGTAGGAATAATTTTCAGCGATGCCCATGCCTCTCCAGCCTTCTCGTCGAACCACATTTTCTGAATTATATGAGAGGCGCCAGTGACTGTCTGATTTCCTGTTTTTGGATGCTCTGCTGTGCCCCAAAACCCTCCTGCCTCTATTTGCTTTTGGACACGTTCCACTTCTCGTTTCAAAATCCTCGCGGGATAGGTACGGCCATTGGAGTTTTTCTTTGTATCAGCAAACTTGGAAAGGACGGTCATTGTGTTACCATCCTTGGTTTTACCTTCGTGGAGAATACTTAATTTTCCAACATCCAATATTTCTCTAAAAATTTCCATTTTTCTATCCTTTATCTATCTCTCAAAATGCTGCTCGAGCAACATCTTTTTTGCGAGGAGAATCAGGAAGATCAACCTGACTCTCCAATATATAAAATCGAAGATCGAAAAGGCTTTTGGAAGGAGGCAAAGTGACCGGAGTTATAATCACTCTGCCTCCGAAGGCCAAAAAACGTTGAGTAAAAACAAAATTTATGGCAACTACATTCATGATTTTTCATTCTCAATTTCCTTTTTTCGTTGCCGATAAAGCTTGATAATTCGATCTTTTTTGATGCCGACAAATGCCATCGATCCGAATTCCTTCCTCAAACTTTTTTTATACCTTTCCCATGTCATTTCTCCTGCTTTAATTCTAGACCAAATATTGTGGGCCCAAACCTTTCGGCAACATCTCAACGATGGCAGGACAATTCTTCGCTCGGCTCGCGGTTTATTCATAAAGGCCACAACGACCTTGATGAAATCCTCTTCCGACAAAACGCCTTCTAGGATCTGCAAATTTAATCCTTCGGGCCAACTGAATTTAAATATTTTTTTCTTCATAGCTCCGAGCTCTCCACTATAATATTAAAGTTTTACTGATAGCTTTCTGCGTTTTTCATTAGAGGCGCTTTACAGGTTACGTCGAGAAGGCGAGTAACCCTATGGGGTTAGTAGGATTGAGATCGACGCAACATGGCTCTGTGAGAGCGTCATTTCCTGGGGTGAAGGTATTGATTCCCCGATTGATTGCTTATCTAGTGAAAATTTTTAATCTTAGGCTGGCTGAGGGCTGGCCTCCATGGGCCTCTGCGATTATTCTTTCTTGACACCCATTCTACATTGGAATACTATTAAATAAAAACACAATAGGGAATCAATTATGGCCTCTTCTTTTGAACAAGCACAAGAAAACCTTGATTCTCTTAATTTGTATTTTCAAGAAAAGATTCCTGAGAGTAAACGTAATGAAGCCACTACAAGATTACATCTAATTGACAGACTACTTTTTGAATGTTTGGGCTGGGACAGACAAGACTGTACTGCAGAGGATCGTCTGAATGCAACTTATACTGATTATTCATTAAATTGTCCTGAATGTCTTCTAATTGTTGAAGCAAAGAGGGAAGGTGTTTACTTCGAATTACCGAGCGGTTCACAAAAGCAAATATATAATATTCAGTACTTTAAAAAGCACTCTCCTTCAGTGTATGAGGCAATTGACCAAGCATTAAAGTACTGTCAATCTCGAGGCTCTCCATATGGGATCGTCTGTAACGGTCATCAAATCGTTGCATTTTTGGGTAGCCGAATTGATGGCCGACCACCTGAACAAGGGAAAGCTCTGGTTTTCGACTCATTACAAATGCTTAAAGAACAATTCCTTTGCGCTTGGCAATGTATTTCAAAACCTGGCATCCTGAATCGGAGACTTTCATCCGAACTTCAAGATATTACCATTGCTCCTGTCCCAGAAAAACTTTCTGCGAGGATACCAAATTATCCTGGCTTCAAGTCACGAAACCCTCTTCAGACAGACCTACAAATATTATCTGATTTATTCATAGAGGATATCATACAAACACCTAAAGCTGGTGCGGAATCAGATTTCATAAAACAATGTTACTGTAGCAGTGGTGCATTATCTCAGTATGCATTAATCAGCAAGGGAATATTGCGTTCTCGTTATTCTTCGATCTCTCTTAATGAAAGCAAAAGACCTAGCACTGAACCAGCAACCACGAAAAAAGGACTGAACCCCGCACTTGTCGCTGAGAGTTTAACCCGTCGTCCAATTCTTCTAATAGGAGACGTGGGAGTTGGAAAAACAATGTTTATTCGAAATCTCTGTGAAGTTGAAGCCAAAGAGATCTTCAAAAAATCGGTCGTAATTTACGTAGATTTTGGCTCAAAACCCACGATTGAAAAAGATATTCAATTATTCATAGTAGATGAAATTAAAAGTCAACTTCATGAGAAATATGGAATTGACATTGAAGAGCGAAATTTTGTCCATGCAATCTTTCACCGAGATATAGAGAAATTTGAGAAAGGTATATATGGAGATTTAAAGGACAGCGATCCGGATACTTTCAAAAAGCACAAAAGAGAATACCTGAGGAAAAAGATACTTAATGTGGACGAATACATCCTTAATTCTCTCAACCACATCGTGAAAGGTCAGAATAAACAAGTTGTAATTTTTCTCGACAATGTAGATCAACGCCCTGAGCAATTTCAGGAAGCTGCATTCTTGACCGGGCAAACCATGGCTGACAACTGGCCTGTAACAATATTCATCTCAATCCGTCCCGAGACCTTTAATAAGTCCAAGGCAACGGGCACTCTGAGCGCTTATCACCCTCGAGCTTTTACCATATCCCCACCAAGAGTAGACGAGGTAATATCGAAACGATTTAAATTTGGAATAGATCTACTCAAGAGGGGGATGGTGTTGGATAGTAAAATCTCAATCAAGACAAATACTCTTGCTGATTATCTAAGCATACTCAATTACTCATTTACTAATAACAAATATCTTATTGAATTCCTAGAAAACGTGTGTGGAGGAAATATCAGACTCGCATTAGAATTATTAAAAATTTTTATAGGAAGTGGGCATGTCGATACAGAGAAAATTCTTACAATATATAGAGAAACAGGTGACTACTTAGTGCCTCTACACGAGTTCCTCCGCGCTGTTACATACGTAGATCACCAGTTATATTATCCCCGAGCATCCGTAATTTTTAATCTTTTTGATATATCTTCCCCTGATGGCAAGGAGCATTTTCTTGCATCGATATTGCTCGCGCAAATGCTTCTATGGACGCAAGACTCCAATTTGGATGGTTTTGTACATATTTCACAAATTTATTCACGCCTTCAAGCTTTGGGTTATCAACCACACCAAATCGCATGGTCAATAGATCGTCTCCTATTTCGAAACCTCTTGGAATCCTCAACTAGCAAACCTAAAAACTCAAATAAATCAATGGAACAGAAATCCGACAGTAGTTCATTCTATCGAATCACAACTATCGGTGCCTACTATGTCAAGTGCCTTATAACGCGCTTTCCATACGTGGACGCTATGATAGTAGACACACCGATTCTAAATACACAAGTTCGTAATCAAATTTATAATGAATTTTCAATTAAAGAAAGGTTAAAGCGTGCGAGTATCTTTACTGAGTATCTGGACTCAGAATGGGAACTATTATCCGAATGTGATATTTCTTTCCAATGGCCTGTCATGAAAAAGCGTTTAGAATGGGATATTAAATACGTTACTGGCAAGACAACAATAAGGGAAGACGTAATTGATGAAGAATAGTCTCTGGAGTAGACATTTAGTATTCAAGGACAGGCATAATCTTGATATCGGTGGCAGTGGGATTGCACAACTTTCCAGATTACGCCGAAGAAAACCCGGATGGCACCTTTACGGTTTACAGTGAATGCAAAAGGTGTGGGACATGCTTTACAATCCCAAATTGTAAACCCAAACTACACCTCATGCCTAAAAAATAATTTTTCATGAAGGTCGGTTAAAAAAATAAACATAGAATTTGAGGGGTGTGGAGCCAGGGAGTCCCGGCTCTTCGATAAATAAATGACCTTCTTCAGGAATGATCGCCTCATCCAGATATAACAGATTAAATACAGATAAAAGCTGGGAAAAAGTTGACTTTCTTCGCAGAATTACAGAACATAAAAAATGTCGCATATAGAATACGGGTTAGAGTTTAATATTTTCTTTAATAAAGGAGAAATATTTTGCCTGAAAAACAAATTTTAATTGTGGACGATGATCCAATATCTATCGAAATACTTCGAAGGAGCCTGTCAGCAGCTGGATATTCTGTTATTTCAGCTTTTAACGGTAGACAAGCTTTAAAAATTGCAGCAAAAACGAGTCCTGACCTTATTGTACTTGATATCGTTATGCCCGGTTTAGACGGAGGGAAAGTTGCTAATATTTTGAAGAAGGACATAATAACTAAAAATATTCCTATTATATTTTTATCTTCTCTTATCAAGGAAAAGGAAGAAAAAATTATCAGTAAAAAAGAAAAAATTGCTTCTCTCTCTAAGCCATATAATCAAGAAAAAATGCTCAAGGAAATTAAGAAGCTTTTATAGCATAATTTTGAAAAAGCACTTTTCGACCAAGTATCCTCATCTTTTGGAAAAGCCAAAGGTAGATGAATGAAGGGGAAGGAAATTCTCATGGGGGTAAAGAGAGGAAGCAGAGGGCTGTAGATTTATTAATTTAGGCAAAAGGAGGGACATTATGAAGAATTTGGAATTATGTATCATCTTCCAAGATGGAGAACGCCATTACTTAAAACTTGAGAACAAACAAGAAGTAGAAAAGAAGATTGATGAGGTATTTAAAGAAGGAATTAAATTTCAGGAAGACGAATATCATTATTCTTATCCTTCGTGGGCAATCCTGAAAACTCAGTATTTATTAGGAGAAGCTAGTGAGCCTGAGACAATCGTTTTAGAATAGCAATAGAAAGACACAAACTAGGTCACACGGGCGAGAGATTTTTCCTGAATTTCCCTATATAACCCCATTTTTGACAAGAGACTGAAAATCTCTGCGTCGTGTTGGAGCTATAACAACTATAATTTGGCCTTATGACAGGCCCATGGTGCGTATTTCTACGCCTAGGGAATACACTAAGCCCTCTAGATCCGACCTGAGAGAGGTGCAGAATGCGTTATAGATGAGGGGATCGGTTTTGATGGGAAGGCACGGCACGGGCGCAACCCCGTGCCGTTCAAGGTGCTATTTTTGAGCTTCCTCTTTCCTATCTTTGAGATCTCTTTCAAGAGAATCAAGCCCCCATGGATAGAGGGAGTTTTTATTGATCTCTTCCTTGCCCTTCAGCACTACGGTGTTCCAAGTGAGTGGTTGTTTCTCTACGACGACGATGATCTTCTCATAGTCCTGAAAGGAAGTGTCCACTATCGGAACGCTGGAATACGAAGGCCCATTGAGAATTTCCTTCGCCTTCTCCACAGCCTCCTCTAGCGTATGGCACTGGAAAAATTGAATACTTCCTCCTGTCCAATCGCAGAGCGCTCCCTTGTATCGTCTTGACATGTATTCCTTTTTGAGCGCATCGCGCTCCTCTTTGGTCAAGTCTTTGATGGGTTTTCCGTATTCTTGGATCTCTCTTTTTTCGCGTTCCTCTTCGGTCATTTGTTTAATTTCTTTTGACATAATATCTCCTTTAAATTCAAATATTCTAAGCTATAGGAATAGAGCTATATGGTGGATGTTATATGGGTGGGTGATATTTCTTCGAGTTTATCACAGCGAACTCCCTCGCCTTTGCTGGGGAGGGTGGCCATTCTAGTGGCCCCGTGTTTCTCGTGTTCCTCGAAGAGCCTTTCTCGATCTTAGTCGAAAGGAATCAACTTCTTGATCAAAAGCTATTTAAGATACTTTTATTTCTGCATAATTTTCGAAGTTTGTCAAGCGTTTTTTGTCCCTACAGGATGGGAGAGATGTGCTAATTACCGTCAAAAATTAGCATCAAAATATTTTTTACCCTTTAGTGTTAATTTAATGAAATTATAATCTACATGAGACGGCATCTCTTCTTCTTTAATCGGACTTGCTGTTACCCATCCGTTATTTATACAATGTGTAATATGTCCGATTATTTCTTCTCTATTTGTATGTTCTGGTAAAAGTTTATCAGCTGACGAAATCTCTTCAGATGGATATTTTTCATTTAATTGTCTTAAGATTGCCTCTTTTAAAAATGGTTTAATTTCCATTATTCATTCCTCCCTTAAAAATGATTGATATAATGTGAGTGATCTATTATCTTTCTGTGGGCAGAGAGAGAACCTCTTTCTCCACCAAGCGATCTATGATCTCGCCTACCTCTCCTCTTTTGGCAATAAATATTCGGCCTGAGACAGGAATTGTGATCTTTTGGCCTTCATCCGGTGTGAGAATAACGCAATAGTATTCTGCATCATAATTTTTCCCATAAGCCTCTAATGCTTTATAAATCACCTGTCTTTCGTCTTGCTGAGTCATGATGACCTCCTCCTTGCTGAATTGATTTGCTGAGAAATGGCGCTATTTGTAAGTGTTCCGATCACCCTACTCTTTGATTGCACACAGGATTATATTCTAGAATGAGCTGTCTTTCTCTGGCATCCATATCAGAAGTCACCTCACCAACCCAGTGTGTTGGCCGTTCTCTAGTGATACATGGATTGTCTCCGTTTAAATGGGCAAGAAGGCGATCTCTTATATCACCCTGACCAATATATATCCATGTCCCCTCTCTATACAAACCATATACGCCTAATTGGTTTGGGTCTGTTTGTAATACATTGGCCCTATTGAAAATTTTAGAACTTTGTTGTGGAAACGACATGATAAACCTCCCTTTGCCGATATCGGCTAAGAAGGAAATTTACATTTTTCATCGAACGATGTCAAATGCTCAATTTTTCACCCCTTCTTTCGGACCTCCAAAATCCCGCTAAGTTATTCTTTGGATGTGATACTTAGCTCGATTTTATGGTCCATCGTTGGCCTAAATGACCGGGATATTTGCATGATGTGCAACGATGTGTACGATTTATACGTTGCATGAGATCATGTGCCGTAATGTGCCCGGCATTGGATTTAATTAGAACATAATTCGAGACGAGTTATCGCTTTATTTAGTCGTACGCCCCAGAGAAAAAATTTTATGGCGAAAAACTTTTTTGCATCTCTTGCCAACAAATTTTCCGGTCCGATCTCGCCGGGAATTCTCCCAGGGATTAGATCCCGGTCCGATCCCCCAGGATTTCCCCTAGAATGCAGGCTATGAGAGGCTGATGGTAGGACGATCTCCCTGGCCCTATTCCTACCCTATACCCAGGCAGAGCTGGCCCTGGCATATCCCCTGCCATATATCGAGGAGGATCTTGTTAATATTAAAATAAGCTAAAGAATAACAATGCTGGAAGATCCTACCCTGGAACATTTAAGATCTTAGAAGATCTCGGGCCCGGATCTCGCGCTTGAAATAATAACAGGACCCGATATGACCCTATTTCAGGGCTGAAAAGAGGATCTTTCTTATCGCATCCACATGCATCATGAATCCCTGGCCATCTATAGCCCACATGGGCGAATTAAGTACGTTTCCCTTTCGAAAGGACACGATGTGCCCTGTTGGCTCATGATGGCCCATTAAAATCCTCTCACCACCTCAGTTGACCTCTGGAGATCGTTACGCAACCCTGTTGACCTCTGATAACCATTACGGCTCCCCTATGACCCCTGTTGTCTATTACGCAACCCAGTCGACCCCTGATAACCATTACGCCTCTCCGTTGGCTAATAATTTCCCATCAAAATCCTATCACCAGTAATTGACTAATGGGTTACCAGCAAATCACCAGTGATTCTGAATCCCCCCCTCTCTCTATACGCCTATACTGTATATGTATGCATATATATCTCTACTGATGGATTTATCATCCCCCCTCTAAAAACTTATCTTTCTTTCAACTCATTCAGAATTCAGTTCTCTTCCAAAACAATAGTTGTTATCTCACCATTTTGTTTGATATCAAGACGCCGGATCTCAGCGAGATCCCTCATTCCTGATGAGCCACTAGGTCTTATATAATGCCTCTTGGTTCGCGCGTTATATAACCAAACGCCTGCCTCCCTGAGTTCATCCTCTGGCCTTATATTGAAACCATGGACCTGAGCTCCACCATTGATGGGATCGATTGGCCTTATGATGCCCTTGGCTTTCCGTTCCTTCCTTTCCCTTCTCAGTCTTTCTAGATCTAAATCATCTGCCATCTTATTCCTCCATTTTTTTCGTTTCACTTTTCTCCATCTCCAATAATTTTATTCTATCGTCCATCTTCGTAATCATGGCAGCGAGTTTGTTGATATCGATCATGTCCCTTATCTTTCCATCCACATACTCAACGATGAATTTTCTCTCTTCCTCTACTATTCTTTTCAGAACATCCTCAACCACTGGAAAGACGTTTTCCTCTATCTCATTTCTCAAATCACTCATTCTGACAAACCACGAGTCATCATTATTGCCCATCATGGCCCTCTATTTTATTGCTGAAAAATTTCTCTATTGCTGCCTTCCGATTTCCTTTCATCACGAATTTCAATCGCCGGGCCACATCTAGGCGCTGCCTCTTCTCTGGGCTATAATCCCTATTCAAAATTCCAGCCAATTGTTTCATTGCTTCCCGGTCCTGATTGCCTGAGGAAATGCTGAAAACATCCGGGATCTCTATCTTGATCGAATTCCGCTCGAAATCGAATATTATTTCTGGGGTAATGCCCTCGATCGAAAATCCAATCAAGAATTCCTTGGTGTCATTCATATGAAAACCTAGAGTGTCCGGGCGAATTGGGAGAATTTCTTTTGTGGGCTGAGGGATCTCTTTGGCCTTTGACTCCTCATCCTTCACTTTCTCTTTGGCCCATCTCCGCTTTGCGCCATCGCTGATATTCCTTTTTGTCTCCGGCCTATTCATTGTCTCCTTGTGCCTTTCCCTATAATCTGCCGTTCTCACATAAACTCCTTTTGGCATTTTATTTCTCCTCCGGTGAATGAAACACTGCGCCGGGTGTGGATTTTCTACCGATCTGCCTGACTTGCTCTTTTCCTGATTTGCCTTTTCTCCAATCCTCGATAAACCTTTCTCTGCGCCTCTCTTCAGCCCATTCTGGGTCATTAATTGTTTCCTTCAAATGTTGAAGGAATTCCCTCGTGCTTTCACCATCGCGAATTGATAGTCTCTTCATTTTTCTACCTAAGAAGGCCCAGGGGCAGAATTACGGTCATTTCCTTATTAATCCTCTTTTTCATTTTTTCTTCAGTTTGTTTTTAAGTGTTTTATTCTTATGTCCTGTTTCAGGACGTGCCTGTTTCAGGCACCTTCCTATCTTTCTCATTTTTCTTTTCTCTCCTCTTCTTCTATAGAAGAGAAGACCTAAGAAGGCCCAGAGGTAATGTAACGGTCATTTCCTTATTCCCGAACGGTCATTTCCTTATTAATTCCCGGACCTTTTACAACTCTGACATAGAAATGCCACTGGGTTTTTTCCCCTTTTCCTGTTATCCAAGGTTTTGCAATAAATCCCTCTTTATACAGGATATCAATTAATCTTTGGCAACTTTCCTTTCGCTCCCTCAAACGCTGACGATTTTTTACAGGCCATTTCCATCCCACAACACGACTGATCCTTGGAATATCAAGATGAGTGATTATATCTTTCCCTCTCCAGCGTATCGATTCAAAGAGCTCCTGAGCGCGAGGATCTAGCTGATAGACTTCAGGATATTGAAGGCGTGTCCCCTCTCTCTTCATCGCGCTCTCAACAAATGCTCTTCCTTGAAGATTTGAGAAACACAAAATGAAAACAGGTTCCTCTCTATCATCAATTTTCTGGATATGATTTAATTTCGATTCCCTTGGCCTTCCTCTCAATTTTTTATCCAGGGATCGGATATCATCCAATGTCGATTCTTCTGAAGCAATCATGACTCCACAAATATTGTCCCCGGTGAAAATAACTTCCTTCCATTTACCACCGATTTGCAATTTGACTGATCCATTTTTATTGCCAGATTCAAAGACAATCCTTGGAACAGATTTGAAAATATCTATGGCTTCTTGCACCTTCATATCCCCTTTTCCTACATAGCTCTTGAATTTCCGAAATGGAATTATCACCACATAATAATCCTTCTCCTGATGGAATTGTGGATCATGAATAGTGAGATTTTCTGTCATCAAAGAAAACCACTCACTTCTCGCTATAAGGTCCGATGCGCAGTGAAAAACCCAGATCCTCTTATAGTCCAATCGCTGTCCTGTATTCACGATATTTTCCGATCCGATTTCCCATAGTACTTTTCCAAAACCTTTCTCGACAATACGTGCGCCAGCCTCTATTGCATCAAGAAATTTCTTGTCCCTTTTGGCTAGTTTGTCTGTCATTTATACCCCCTCCATGATTTCCTTAAGTTCTAGAATGGCCGGAAATCCGGCGAATTTCTTCAGCGCAGAGACGATCTTGGAGGATTTATTTTTCCTTAAATGTTCACGACCTTCAGGTATACCTGATGTCTTTTTCCATTAGAGCTTACCCACACAATATGGAAGAGAACCACTAAAATTAACAAGGGAATGGGAGTTGTGATTTTAAACTTTGTGTTATATTATCCACCATGCCAATTCTATGGTTAAACACACTAAAAACGGAGGGAACCATGAAAAAATTCGCCGCATTGCTTCTTTTTGTGTTGTGTATTGCCGCCTTTGTTTTGGCTGATGGAAAGATCCGTCCGGTCAGCACCTATTCCATCGTCGCTTATGACAGGGAAACAGGGCAACTGGGTGTGGCGGTCCAGTCTCATTGGTTTTCAGTCGGGCCTATCGTGCCTTGGGTGGAATCCGGCATCGGAGCCATCGCGACTCAGTCATTTGTCGAAGTTTCTTATGGCCCCTTAGGCTTGGCGCTTTTGAAGGCTGGGAAAAGCCCTGAAGATGCCATTAAAGCTCTTGTCGCTGCCGATAAAAACCAAGATGTCCGTCAGGTTGCCATGGTGGATGCGCAAGGCCTAGCAGTCGCTCATACAGGCAAAAAATGCATTCCCGAAGCCGGACATTATATCGGAGATGGATTCACCTGCCAGGCAAATATGATGCTCAAAAATACGGTTTGGGACGCCATGGCTAACGCTTTTCTAAAAACGAAAGGCGAGCTTGCCGATAGACTGATTGCCGCTCTCGAGGCTGCTGAAGCGGAAGGGGGCGATATCAGAGGAAAACAATCCGCAGCCCTCATCGTTGTCAAAGGCGAAAGTTCAGGCATCTGGTGGAAGGATAGGCTTTTTGACCTAAGAATCGAAGATCACCCCACCCCCGTTCAGGAACTCAAACGGCTCCTCAGACTCAACAAAGCCTACAATCACATGAACCTTGGAGATGAATACCTGACAGAAAACAAAATTGAAGAGGCCATGAAGGCCTACACAAAAGCTATGGATATGTATCCCAATAATGCGGAAATGATCTTCTGGCCAGCTGTGACCCTCGCAGCATCGGGTAATGTCGAAAAAAGCCTCCCTCTGTTTAAAAAAGTTTTTTCGATGGATGAAAACTGGGCCATTCTTTTGACGAGGCTTCCCAAGGTTGGTCAACTTCCGGATGATAAAGCCCTAGTCCAAAAAATCCTTTCAATGGCTCCAGGGAAAAAAGAATAGTTTATTCTGCATCCAACCGTTGATAAGGAAGGGATGATGTTTGTATAATAAGGAGCGAATGAAAAGGACCCGAATCTATCTCCTTCTACTTCTCATCTTTTTGATCAATCCTCTGTTTGCACAAGAAATCCCCTATCATGAATCAGGAACAAAATCTGATTTTCGAGTTTTTCTCCTTGACGATCAGGACCATGATTTTGATGTCCTTCATTATAAGTTTGAATGGAAATTCGATTTTGATTCCCAACATATCGAAGGAAAAACCGCTATTGAAATACAATGCCTCACCACCATAAATAAAATTACTCTTCATTTGGCCAACACCATGAACGTGACTCGAGTCACTCAGGACCAAATTCCTCTCGTTTTCACTCATCAGGATGATCTCCTTGATATTTATCCGGTTCGAACCTTAAATCCTGAAGATGAATTCACGGCGATCATCTCATATAATGGCTTCCCTCAATCAGGGCTCAATTTTTCTTACCATCAAGAAGATCCGATAATCTGGAGCTTGGATGAACCCATCGGTGCTCGAGAGTGGTTTCCCTGTTACGACATCCCTTCAGATAAAGCAACGGTTGAGATGCACTTCACAGTGGCTGACAGCATGATCGTTGCCTCGAATGGTAACCTGATCGATGTCATATCCAACCCAGATAAAACCAAAACCTATATCTGGCAGGAAAACTATCCCATTTCTACATATCTTGTTTCTGTCGCAGCTACTAATTACGAAACGTTTTCTGATTATTACACCTCAGGCGCAGAGACTATGGAGGTTTTATACTATGCCTATCCGGAGCATTTCATTCAGGCTCAAGAAGATTTTTCCATTACCGTTCCTATGATTGAATTCTACGCTGATGTCTTCGGCGAATATCCGTTTTTAGAAGAGAAATATGGAATGGCGGAAATTCCAGGTAACGCGTCCATGGAGCATCAAACCTGTACATCTTATTCTTCCAGGCTTGTTACCGGAACTCATAGGTATGACTATATTATCGCCCACGAACTGGCCCATCAATGGTGGGGAGACTTGGTGACCTTGACTGACTGGGCGGACATTTGGCTGAACGAGGGTTTTGCCACTTATTCAGATGCCCTGTGGGTAGAAAACCTATATGGTTTTGATGGCCTCAAATCAAGAATGGCTGATTTTAAAAACATATATTTCACCTATCATACAGGAGAGGACCATCCGATTTATGATCCTCCGTTGGGGCATCTGTTTTGTGTGATCGAGTATGAAAAAGCAGCCTGGGTGCTTCATATGTTGAGATTTGTAGTCGGAGAGAATAACTTCTGGCATATCCTCAAAGAATATGCCCGGCTTTATGCCTATTCCAATGCCTATACAGAAGATTTTCAAGGGGTGTGCGAACAAATATACGGGGCAGAATTGGGATGGTTTTTTAGCCAATGGATTTATGAGGCTGGTTATCCTACCTATCAGTTCGGATGGGGCTGTTCAGCTCAAAACAGAGTGAGAGTTGTCATTAATCAGATTCAGGAAGAGTTTCTCCTTTTTAAGATGCCTGTCGAACTGGAATTTATCCTCCCTTCTGGGACTGTCAAGAAAGTCGTATGGGTGGATCAGAAAAATAATTTTTTTGAGTTCGATTTCCAGGAAAGGCCTTCTGATGTTATCTTCGATCCTGATTCCTGGATTTTGTGTGAGTTGGAAAGTTTCCGTAAAAAAGGGAAAAAGAAAAGATAAATATAAACGCCAGTTAAATAGAAAATTTTCCTTTTTTCCAGGCTCGGTTCCCGTCAGCCAGATTTATAAGCTCCGCAGAAAAGGTGTATTTTCCAGGCGCAAGCTCAGCTCGAATTTCTATTGAGAAGTCTTTGACAATTATCGCCTCTAGTTCTTCTTCTGTTAAGTCTATCGGATAATTTTTCTTATGCTCCCATGTCTTTTTTTCGGATGAGTCGAATATTTCCATGGTCAATTTCAACGAGGCTTTGAGCTGCCCTTCTTTTTCTTCGAACCAGATATTCTTGTAAGGGATATCTATCATAACAGCCACTTCATTTTCTGCAACCTTTTTTACTTTTAAATCGAATTCAAATGGGTAATTTTTATCCGAACCTTTTGGCTGCAAAACCATCTGTGCCTTATTGAGCTCTGCGATCTGCCAGGAGCTGTCGGGGACGAGCCTGTATTCGCCGCTCCAGTCATAGTCCATAAACCTGATAACAAACCACCCGTAATACCATATTTCCTGGGGTTTATCATAGAAATTGACACCTCTGGGAAAGGTTTGTCTTTCCCAAGGAGCTCCTAAAAGTATATAGACTCTCCCTCTGTCCTGGAGCCACCCTGGAGATCCCTCTTTAAAAAGATGATTGGCTTCCTCGATACGTTTGAAATATTCCTCCTTGTATTCGTTCTCATCTGTATCTGGATCAGGGTCCCTGCTTTTCCAGAATTCTTCGATGAAAGCTTTCTGTTCAGAAGCCGGGAGATTGAGAAACACTTTCCGCTCTTTTTGAGTGATGAGATATCTCACCTTGGAAATAAACTCCCTGGATTCAGGATCTAGATTCTTTTGCAAGTTATACGAAGCGCACGAAACGAGAAGAAGGGAATAGAAAAGAAAAAATAACAGATAAGCAGGTTTTTTCATTTTTCCAAAACCCTCAATTTTATAATACAACAATCCTGGACTTAAATCAAAAAACCGGCTACTTAGGAACAGTCACAAAATACTTTTGGTTGTGCCGATTTTTTGTTATGAGGATCTCTCTTTATTTAACTTTAAAAGTTGTGTTCGTACCAGACCGTGATTGAGTCAGGCTATCTACTGCAAACAGATATAGAAAATATTCTCCGGATTCCAGCCCTTCTGTTTGAATCGCTAGCAAAAATATTTCGGTGTCGATATCATGGTACCTATTGAGAATAGTGATATTTGCAGGAATAGCTCTTCCGGTATCTGAAGAACTTTGAATTAGATTTGCCGAGAGTTGAATATCCGGTGGCTTGAGTCCTGAAAATGAGCATCTGACCGCTGCCAACACGCTGGTCGTGCCATGTTCCAATTGTCCGACGAGCGGAAAATACTGCTTTAAATCATAAGCATAAACGGCAGATGGTCTCTTCAAATAATAGGCGTCCTTTTCTGGCTTAAGAAGTAGTGGGGGATAGAGTTTAATGCCATTATCTTGTCCTTTGGGGACAAAAACAGAGGATGAAGCCACAGCACCCCGTCCTGTTTCCGGATTTCTGATGACAAGCCGGCATTTATACTTTCCAGGATGAAGAGATGTCAAATTCGTATAATACATGTTTCCTTCGGGCAATTGTGAAAAATCCTTCTTATTTCTTCCGATCTTGACGATGCTGTTTTCTTCATCGAAAATGATACTGATGATTTCGACATTTTTTCCTGTAAATTCATGAAGATTTTCCATGGGCATCAGCGAGAACAGAGAAACATATGTGTCTCCCTTTATGGAAAGCGGTAGCGAAACCAGAGGAAAACGAAGGGGATCCTGGAAGAGGGATCTATTGTTTAGAGCCAGGTCAACAAGATGGAGCATCTTTTCGAACTTGGAATACTTGCTGAAGGGCTTTGGATTGAAGTATCCTTTCTGGGCGTGAACCTCGAATCCGGGCCGGTTGATTTTGACTTTTATTTTATGGTACTTCCCGTCCCATTTTTCATCGATATAGTATCCAAGGATATAAAAGCATCCGGTCAGGTCTTGAATCTTTCCTAAGTGCTTTTTGTAACTATTGATATCGCCGAAGTATTTTCCTCCCGTTGAGTTTGCCATGTTCTGAAGAGTAAAACCTCCCGATAATCTCGATTGTATTCCAACCGTTGCTGCCAAATCCTCGGTATCCAAGGTGAAGATAGTGCTGTTGGAGGCGGCAAGCACTTTGAGCATATCTTCCCAGTGCTGTCGTATCAAGCTGCTTCCAAAATCCCATCGCTGCTGGTTTATCGTGTCTCGCCCCTGTGTCACATTCCAGGTTTCATTGGGATGATGAATTCCATACATCAGGGAATAAGGAATTCCAGAGGAAAAAAGAATAATGTGTTTATAACCGGGAATGTACTTCATGGCTTCTGAAAAATTTTTGATATTTTGGACAAAATGGATGGCATGAACGTTGCTATCCTCTTGTGTGTTGAATTTATCAAAATCCGGAGTATTTCCAGTCACCGGTCTGTCCTCGACTTGTGCCCCCTCTTTGAATGTTATTTTTCCTCTTTTGCTGGGATCGAGGGGATTATCGCCTGTGGCTTGATACCAATATTCATCCTCAAAATTTTCCGCTCTTCCTGCCCTATATTTTGTGCCGAATGCTTCCACAACTTTGCGGACTTCATTATGATCCCGTGTCAAATATTCATGGAGAGTCAAGTTTTTGATAGCGGAGTATGAAAGCACACCCACTTCATCGGAGGGCTGAGTTTGAGTATCGATAAAGTGTAAAGCGGCTTTTTTTGCTTTTTTAATACCTTTAGGATTGTTGTAGGCAAAATCAAAAAGAAGAAAAAATTTACGGCTCATCAAATCTTGAGACATAGGGGGCTTACTTTCTCTGGTTGCCTGGGGAGCCTCCGTCTCAGAGGAAGACAGGTTAAGGATGTGTTTTTCGAATTCTGTGATCTGTTTTTTTTCGCCATTGTCCCGGATGAGAAAATCCTCTTTTTTTATATCCACAGCAGGATTTCCTTTTTTATCGGTCACATAGACCTGAATGAGCTTGAGATTGACAGTTACCTGATGCTGTAAAGTGGTTTTGCTGTTTCTCTCTTGTGATGAAATGGGATTCTGATTTGAAACAAAAAAGAAAGCCAACAGGGATAAGCTGAGACCAACAGCTCTTTTCCTCGGGAATTTCATTATTTAATTTTTTTCAACTCCTCCAATTGTTCCCGGTATTTTTTCATATCGATGATTCCGTAGGTCACCTGTCGGTTGTAGAGTTCCAGCTCTTCTCGAAAGGAACTTTCAGATAATTTAGGAATAAATTTCCATTGTCTGGGTTGTGAAAATTTGAACTGGTAAGTGATTCTATAGCTCATGTAAGGATAAACCCAGAGTTCTAGCTGTCTTGCGCCTATATCTCTATTAGATCGCTCGACGTTGACTCCGCCCAGGACACCGCCTCCCTCTCCCCCCGTAGGGACTACGACAATACCTCCCAAATCCGCATCCCCCTCAGTATAGCGAACTTCAGCAGGATTGCCGTTGAGGAGAAAGGTTCTCCCTCTATCGGTATTCCAAGGCATGTGACGACTTTCCGTTTTGAAACTTTTGATTACAATATCCAATCGGCTCGCAAATGTTGCCTGTGCTTTTGGATCTCTGACTTTCCAAAAGAGTTCTTGGAATTGTGTTTTTCCTTCCGGTGAGAAACCCTTATAAGTATCCCATTCAAACTGCTGCATGATGATGTAATGTTTAGCGTACCATGGATCCTTAGAAGGCATAAGCTTGATGGAACAAGCACTGAAGCAAAGAATAAGAAAAATTCCGATCCATTTCTTATTAAAATTCATATCCCCCTCCTTAAAAACAATCAATAATAAACATCAATCAAATCATAATTCAAAAAACGGTGCTTGTCAATCTATCCCGCATTCGTAAGCATCCTTATTTCCGTGATAAATTGGGCTTTTGGGGATGGTTGAAGCGACC
>CAYPGQ010000086.1:0-18037 GCA_964410125.1 uncultured Eubacteriales bacterium
TTTGAGGGTAACAATATGGGAATATCCCCATATTGTCGGCGAGGATGTATTGAGCACGACAAAAATCTTCACGGGAGCAAAACCATTCCTAAAAACCGATATAAAACCTTTTGGTATCACGGTAATAGAGATGCTTCCTGTCAGAGCCCTGTGGAACTTGCATTATTTCATGGAATAATGTAGATGAATTACCGATGATCGAATTCAAAAATCCCCGGAAAGAATTAGCCGTACTGGTGTTCATATTTTTTGTTTCAGGATTATTGCTGTGGTGGGGGAACAAAATCCAGAGTGATCTGCTGACTCTCTTGAGCATCCTTCTGGCACTGGTTCTCATCCGCCTGGTCTTGTGGCTTCGCCGAAGCAACTGGCGCGAATTCGGATTAAAAAGACCTAGAAGTTGGCTCAAAACCATCCTTCTGGCCGTCGGGGGCCTGATTACCGTTTATTTCGTGGTCATCGTCACCATGCCCCTTGTCACTCGCCTCACCGGACAACCTGTGGACAAGAGCCCATTCGATGGGTTGCGCGAAAATGTTCCAGCACTAATTTTCAGCCTCCTCGCTGTCTGGACTTTGGCCGCCTTTGGAGAGGAATTGATCTTCCGTGGCTATCTGATGAATACCCTCGCTCGTGTTTTGGGAAATAGGAATGGGGGTTGGATTTTCGCCTGTTTTATCAATTCCATCCTGTTTGGCGTCGGTCACACCTACCAAGGCATTTCAGGTGTCATACTCCTTGGGATTGTCGGGCTGCTGTATGCTCTCTTTTATCTGGGATGCGGCCGGAATCTCTGGGTTCCCATTCTGATTCACGGTCTGTACGACACATCGGCCTTTTTGGTGATTTTTTTCAATCTAGATAAACCTTCTGTATAAAATCGTGAAACTTACCCCATCCAGAAGCCTTTCCTGTGGGAGATCCCCAAAACTTTATGGCACTTGGGGCAAAAATAAATATAACGTCTGCCTAAAAAAGCGCGAAGCTCATGAAAAGCAAGCGCAGTGATCGGAGTATTGCAGTGGGGACAGATCGGGGAAACATCATTTTTTTCGACAAGTTGGATCATTTTTTTCTCCTCAGAATTTATATTCCATTAGATATACGTCCATCGGGAAGAAAATATTTTAAGGGAAAAGGAATTACAGCTTTAAAGAAAGCCGGTATCTGTAGCCCAAGTCTTTAATCTCGAATTTGAGAGATTTGATAACACCGATTTCCGGTTCGTTCCACTTGGCAATACAGGTATATACCTCTTTGTGTCCCTGTTCTCGGGCATACTCCACGATCTTTTTGTGAAGCATCATGGATATTCCCTGGTTCCGGAAAGGTTTGGACACTATCGTGATCTGGAGATAAAACTCCGGAGGAACCTGGCCAGAGGTTACGGGGATATCATCGTACATGCGATCCACTTCAGGCGCACCGACAGAGGGATAGCCCATCAGGTACCCCACGATTTTGCCTTCCATTTCAGCTACAAATGTTTTGTATTTGTTACCGGGCTGCAGGTATCTTTTTTTGTAATCCGCTTCGCTTGCTTTGATCGTGATGTTTGGAAACTTTTCTGCCATTTCGGATTCGAGCTCCTTGACCAGCTCGAGCACTTGTTCCAAATCTTCCGGCCTATATTCTCTAATTTTTGCCTTCACCGCCATTTTTTTACTCCATGGGTAATAAATTTTATGGCTGACGGATTTGCTTATAAAAATATTATAACGGTTAACTATAAGATAATAAAAATTCGCACCAAAAGCAATACCCCTGAATTATCCAGGGGCAACCATCCCGGTTTCTGCCATCATGAAATCAGGAACATGTCCAAATCACCTTTATTGAAAAAAGGATGATATTTAATGTAATGTATACTTTAAGAATATGTGGAGTGAAAGATGAAAAATACAAGATTTTTGTTTGGTGTGTTTCTGATCTTTGTTATTTCCATCGCAGCCACTACTTTTCTTTCACACGATGCCGAAGAGACATTTGACATCCTTTTTACAAACGGCCGGGTATTGGATGGAACCGGTAATCCCTGCTTTTACGCAGATGTGGGCATAAAGGAAGGCCAAATCGTTGCTGTCGGCCGATTGCATGGAAAATTTGCGGCGGAAAAAGTCATCGACATTACCGGAAAAATACTCTCTCCTGGATTCATCGATATTCACTGCCATGCCTATGACAGGGTGGAGGATGAGACATCTTGGGTGGACAATGACGAGAAGAGATTTTTTGCGCCAAACTTCGTCAGCCAGGGTGTGACTACCTTGGTTTCCAACATGTGCGGAGGGGGGCCACCTTACATCCAAAAACAACGGGACACTCTGTCTGCAAAAGGAACCGGGCCGAACGTCGCACTTTTTATCGGACACAACGCTGTCCGCCGTCAGGTAATGGGGAAGGATTTCCAAAGGCCGGCCAATCCGGAAGAAATTTTGCAGATGAAGGAGCTCGTACAAAAGGCAATGGAGGATGGCGCCTTCGGCATGTCTACTGGTCTGGAGTACGTACCGAGCATCTGGAGTACTGAGGATGAGGTGGTGGCTTTGGTGGAAGAAATTACTCCTTACGGTGGCGTCTACATGGCCCACGAGCGGGCCGCAGGCCTGACACCCATGTGGTATGTCCCCAGCCAGGATGAACCCGGCCCTCCCAACATGCTGGGAAACATTGTCGAATTGATCAATGTGGGAAAAAGGACCGGAGCCACCGTGTTGGCCTCCCACATCAAGGCGAGAGGGGCCGACTTCTGGGGCGGGAGCCGGGCCATCATACGGCTGATCGATGAAGCGCGGGCGCAGGGTGTGGATATCTGGGCGGATTGTTATCCCTACAACAGTTCGGGGAGCGATGGCAGCGTGGTTTTGATTCCTCGATGGGCTCTCGGCAGAAACTTTCAAGAGGAGCTAAGGAAGGTACTGGATAATCCGGAAAAAACCAAAGATTTGTATGGGGATATCAAACATAACCTGAATTGGAGAGGTGAGGCCAAAAACATCATCATCATGGATTATCCGGATAAGTCTTACATCGGACAAAACCTCGACCAGATTGCCAAAGAACACGGGGTATCGGATGTGGAGATGGTCATCAAGCTGCAGCTCGAGGGATACGCCGATAGGCCGGGAGGAGCGAGAATCCGGGCTTTTTCCATGTCCGAGATCGATATCGAGGCCTTTTCGGCCCAACCCTGGACCGCCACCTCATCGGATGCCAGCATCGCCCTTCCCGGTGATGGACCTGTGCATGCCCGATTCTACGGGACATTCCCGAGAAAAATCCGGCATTATGCCCTGGAAAGAAAGGCCATATCCCTTGAAAATGCTGTCCGGGCATCCACTTCGCTGCCGGCACAAATACTCGGTCTTCGCGACCGTGGGATGATCCGGGAAGGATTGCATGCGGATGTCGTTGTTTTCGATCCGGAAACGATCAAAGACAAGGCAACTTTTTTCAAACCTCATCAGTATGCCGAAGGCATTTCTTATGTCTTGGTAAACGGTGTCTTTGTCGTCGACGGGGGGAAGCTGACGTGGAAAAAACCTGGAAATGTGCTGACCAACAAACGATAGAATACCCAGCGAATATGATTGTCTTTACGGATAACAAAAAAGGCGCAGAGGATGCGTTCACAATCCACCGTGAATGGAAGCCGGAGGATTATTCAGCAATCGATCAGAACCTCGAGCCATTGATACACAGACTGTACGGTGACAAACCCGTTTACAGGAGCACGAGCCGGGTCCCAGGGCGCTGGCAATATGCCTTTTTTGTTAAAAGTGCTCCCTCTTCCCATTTTGATCTCCTCGTGGAATCGAGTCAGGGCAACTTTGATTTGCCTGACGGGACCCTGTGCATTGCCGGATCAGGGCGCCATCTCCACGGGCAGCGGGGACGTCCATGGACAGCTCAGGAAGGAAATATTCATCTTTCCATATACCTTTCCCCAGGCAAAAAAATAGATCATTATCATACAGGGCTCCCTGTTTTATCAGCAGTTTCCATCGTCCAGACTATCGATGCCACAGAGGGCCTCGAGGGATGCGCCAAGATCAAGTGGGTCAACGATGTCAAGATCCAAGGGGCAAAAGTCGCTGGTTTTTTGGTTCATACCCACACTGTCCAAGACAGGGTTTGCAGTGTCATTCTGGGTATCGGATTGAATGTTGAAAAAACACCACACATAACTCCCGATGTATTCCTTCCAAAAGTCGGCTCTCTAAGGGAATTTCTCCCTTCAACTTCTACCGTCACACGGAAAAAGATATTGAAACAGCTGCTCGAATTTTTGGATAAAAATTATGATCTTTTGCTCGATGGACAATACAAAAAGCTCCTGGATTTTTACAGGAAGCATTCCCTCGTCATCGGCCGGGAAGTCCAAATTTTTTCCGACATTCCGAACAAAAAACAAATAATCATTTCCTCTGGAACCGTCGAAAAGATCGGGGAAAATCTCGAAATATGGATGGAAGGCCAAACAAAACCCGTGACAAAAGGAAGATTGGTTTTGATTCACAAAAAACGGACGGATTCGGCCTGACAGGTATTTATTTTTCCTCACTAAGGAGCCGCTCGATCGCATCATCGGTGTAGCTCAATAAACGTCCGAACCGCCAAGCCAGTTCCTCCTCCACGTCCCTCAATCGTCCCACTTCGACGGCTTTTTCCCGGAAAGCTTTGATGGCAAAGTATTCATCCAGCACATCCTGGTTGTAGGCAAACAGGATTACCGTCTTTCCCAGGGCGATAGTAGGGCTGAAGAGCGGGGTCACAAGCAAATCTTTTTCGACATAAATGGGGATCCCGTACTCTTCGGCCTTTTGTTCGGCATGGGGCAAAAGAACGGCCAGTTCTTCATCGGACATAGTTGCGCTCAATGCGAGTTTTTTGCATCCGTAACTGACAAACTCCGTCGAAGTGGAAATGGTCCCGGCGTAATAAGACATAAGGTGGAACCCTTCGATCACCTTGCCTGCCGGATGTACCTCCTCTTCTTGAATCGCGCCTTGCTCACCTTCGGGGAGGGACTCATTGCATGTCAAACACAAAAAAATAATAAGGAAGGCTCCAATCATAAAAAGCATACAGCGATATAGCTTTTTGGGAATTATCTTTAACATCATGACTCCTTTAGTTGCATCTAATGAATGAATACGGCAAAAAAAGGGAAAAATCAAGAACAGACTATTCTAGGGATTTCTTGAAGTTGACATTTCCGGGCATTCATGTCATAAAATTTGGTGGGAACAAAAAACCGCCATGTTTCGATTTGTATGTTTCTTAATGACGTTTCTGCTGATTTGCCCCTTATCTTCATCTTCACAACAAAACATCAATCCTTCAGATGAAAAGCAGAAAAACTTGGCTGGGCAAGCCATCTTTCCAGATAAGCAGTATAAAGAATGGCTGCAAGTTCAAAAAAATCCCTACATCGATTCAGCCTCGAAGATTAAATGCACCATCAACACCTTCTTTATATGCAAATATGAGGCGGCGGTCAAAGGAACTCTTCACGACTTCGGTTTCCTTTTCGATCGAAAAAATGATCAAGCTGCCCTGTATTATTCTTATGAACTGGGTCTAATGTTTTATTTTCTGGAAGGATGGAAGCTTTGGGATACTCTTTGGAAATTTTTCGAATACAGGCCACGATTCCTAGAGCTTGTTATCGACGGAAAGAATGCAACGGTCAAGATTCATCCTAGAACTGGCCACGTTCGTGCTCGATATCCTTATTCTGTCGAGTCAGGTTTTTCCAGCCCCTATGCCTTTAATCTCAAAATTGTCGATAGACTCTGGCTGATACAAAAAACTGAGTGTGGCAACGAAATACATGAATCCTATCCTCCCGGCACGGATTGGATTTCACAGGTTGCCGAATTGAAAAAAAATATTGAGGAATGGAAAAAAAGGCATGAATTTGAAAAAAGCCCTAAAGAACCTCAAAAAATCAAAAAAAAGATCCCGTCACCTGAAGAACTAAATGATGCCAGAAAAATCGAAATCTATCACGAGATTTTTGGATATTATAGATTTATCATAAATGGAAAAAATCTCCTGATATCCTTTTTTACAAAAGACAAACACTTATTCGGACAGTATGGAGATATCCCCGAGATTCCCCTTTTTCCAGCCAATGACAATCCCCTTGAATTCGAGTGGAGACCTGAATCTCCTTATGATAAAATCTATAAACTCCGATTCATCCGAGATCAGACAGGAAACATCACAAAATGCCTTATCAAGATTGAAGGGCAATCCTATAAGGGAACAAAATTAAAAGGTCCGTGCTATCTCTATTGATATTGATTTTTTTAGATTGATTGACTCCATTTTTCTGTGATAAGTTTATCCTAGCTAATTCAGCTGCAAAAGAAAACGGAATGACCAACAAAAGTTCCTCATTTAAAAAAAATCGGCATCAAGCCTTTATTTATTTTTTCTTGGGTTGTTTCGCATTATTTATCATCGATGGAAAAGGAAACGCTAAGCAAGAATTTTACTCCCCTTTCGGCGATTCCAACAGGAAAAGTTTCTCTTCGATCAAGAGCCGGCTCGTCGGCCTCTATGGAGAATATAGAAAGAGTTACAAGCCTGGGCACTTACACGCCGGTGTCGACCTCGAAGGATCTTTCAACGAAACCATCTACGCCGTAAGCCGCGGCCAGGTCCAACTGATCTTTCATGATTTTCCGCACAAAACAGTAGTCGTCAAACACCAGCAGCCAGATGGCCGTCTTCAATTCTCAGTTTACACTCATGTCGAAGATATTCAAGTGGATGTCGGTGAATGGGTGGACGAACAAACATCCCTGGCGCGTCTTTTCAACGAAGACGAACTCAAACGGGCTAATTTCGGCACGCCGAATCATCTCCATTTCGAGATACGGAAAAGCATGGCCGATGACGGACGGGCCAGCTATGCCAGCATGACTAAGGATGAGCTGAATAAATTTTGTATGGACCCGATGGAATTCTTCAAGACAAATCTCGAAAAGTAAATTTAGGTATCTCGAGGATTTTTCCGTTATTGACTGCTCGGGTAGCGTTTGGTACATTCAAACTTTCCAAAACATATTTTATGAATAATTCAGGAAAGGAATAATAATGAAAACCTATGAATCAATCGCTATCGGCATACCGGATATTTTGCTCCCCAAAGCCGGCACAGATCTCAGCAAATGGGCTGTCATCGCCTGCGACCAGTTCACATCCGAGCCAGAATACTGGCAGAAAGTCAGCGACATCGTCAATGATGCTCCGTCGACATTGAACCTCATCTATCCAGAAGTTTATCTGGGCGAAAAGGATCCGGATTCCAGGATCGCAAGCATACGATATCACATGAACCTCTACCTGCAAGAAGGTCTGTTGGAACAAAAACAAGGATTTGTCTATGTGGAACGGCAAACCGGCCAGCAGATCCGTAAAGGTTTGATGGTGTGCATTGACCTTGATCAGTACGACTTTCACAAAGGATCATCCAGCCTTGTCAGGGCTACAGAGGGCACGATCCTCGACCGGATCCCGCCCCGTGTTAAAATTCGGGAGGGAGCACCATTGGAAGTCCCACATATCATGGTCCTGATCGATGACCCGGAAAACACGGTCATCGGGCCGCTGACACAAAACAAGGACCGGCTGGAAAGGCTTTATGATATCGAGCTGATGATGGATTCAGGGCATCTTGCCGGCTATAGAGTGAATGAATCCGAGATCGAAGACAGGATCATCCAGAGCCTCCAGGTTTTGTCGGCACCGGAAGCTTTTGAAAAAAAGTACGATCTAAACCCCCAAACGCCTGTTTTGTTATTCGCCATGGGAGACGGGAATCATTCTCTTGCCACAGCTAAAAGCATCTGGGAAAAGACAAAGGAAAAAACTCAAGATAAAACAGCCATTTTAGACTCACCGTTGCGGTATGCTCTCGTGGAGCTGGTAAACCTGCACGATGAAGCTCTTAATTTTGAGCCTATCCACAGAGCCTTGTTCGAGCTGGCAAGCGGGAGAGATGTGCTGGAAGAGATGAAGGCCTTCTACCCGGGACGAAGCCTGTTCGTTCCAATGTCGAGCGCCGATGAGATGATGGCAGCTGTCGATGCCCAACACGGCAGTCCACACAAAATCGGTGTGATCACACCTTCGGGATTCGGTGTTGTGGAAATCACAAATCCCGATTCCAATCTTCCGGTGGGCACCCTCCAGAATTTTTGTGATGTATTCCTGGAAGAGGGAGGGGCAAAAGAGATCGACTATATCCATGGATCTGATACCATCATCCAACTAGGGAAAAAAGCGGGCAGTATGGGATTTTATCTTCTGGCTATGAATAAACATGATCTTTTCAAGACCGTTATCCTGGATGGGGCCACCCCCCGCAAAACATTCTCGATGGGCGAAGCTTGGGAAAAGCGGTTCTATATGGAAGCACGAAAACTGTTTTAGGGGGAGATAAAAAATGGCTTCTGCGGAAGAGGTAATAAAAAAATTAAAGGCCAAGGCCAGGCCGGAGCAGCTGGAAGGCATGGCACGCTATGCTATCGTTGGGGAAGGAAGACTGGGAGTGTCAGTTCCGGAGATGCGAAAGATCGCCAAAGATTCGGGAAAGAACCATGTGCTCGCGCTTGAACTGTGGGAGACAGGGATTCCCGATGCAAGGATTGTCGCAGGGATGGTCGGGGAGCCTGAGAAGCTGACAGAAAAGCAGATGGAGGACTGGGTCAAGGATTTCGACTCCTGGGATGTGTGCGATCAGGTGTGCATGAATTTATTCGACAGATCTCCCCTGGTAGTGGAAAAAATCCATGATTGGGCTAATCGGGAGGAAGAATTTGTCAAGAGAGCGGCTTTTGCATTGATCGCTTCGCTGGCAATCCATGATAAAAAGGTAGAGGACAAAAAATTTATAAACTTGTTCCCAGTTATTAAAGACGGGGCCACCGACGAGCGTAACTTCGTGAAAAAAGCCGTCAATTGGGCCCTGAGGAATATAGGGAAAAAGAATCCCGATTTGAACAGGGCCACTATCAAACTTGCCAAAGAGATCAAACAAATGGATTCCAAAGCAGCACTTTGGATAGCCAATGATGCCCTCCGGGAACTGGAAAGTGATGCCGTCCAGCATCGCCTCAGAAAAAAGTTTGGGGACATCCCATAAGGTACCACCCTATAAACTTTGATTGAGCAATAATCAGGATGGGGTGGCACCTTATGGGACGTCCCCCAAAAGATAATGGAAAAAAAAGACATCTTATCGCTTTTGAAAATAACGCCATCCCCTCAATCCGTGGATTATGTCCGGAACAAAAAACCATTCCAGCTTCACACTCTTCTAACAGAACAACGGCACCCCAAAACGTGGAATTTGAGTTTTGTCCTCAAAGATGATGTAGAAAAGGGACTAAGACAGATTTTGTCGGTCGATGAGGATATTGCGGAAAAATTCCAGAAGATGGCAGAAAACCCAATCATGCTCTGGCAGGCTGCTCATGCGGTAAGTAAAGCCATTAAAGAAAAAAAGAAGATTTTCGTTTACGGTTGCGGGTCCACTGGCCGGCTGGCCAAACAGATGGAAAGCGCGATCTGGCGGCCTTTTTGGACAAGGATCAAGAGAAACAAGCTTTGGCAAAGACTAGAAACGTCGATCCCAGAAGATATCGAAGACCGCCTTATCGGAGAGATGACCGGAGGAGACCGGGCCTTGATCAGTGCGTTGGAAGGTTTAGAAGACTTGCAGCTTGTGGGGAAATTGCAGCTGCTCGATCGGGGCATAGAGAAAGGCGACGTGGTGTTTGGCATCACAGAAGGCGGGGAAACATCTTCTGTTATCGGAGTCGTTTTGGCAGCACTGGAACAGTATGGAAACCTGTCAGAGGAAAATGTTGCAGAGGCAAAACAGCACCTGTATTTTATCTACAACAATCCGGATGATGTGATCAAATCCTATGAGAGGAGCCGGTCGGTGCTGGGAAATTCCGCCATAACCAAGATCAACCTGACGACAGGGCCGCAGGCGATCGCCGGATCTACCCGGATGCAGGCCGCAACTTCGGAGACATTCCTGATGGGCATCATCCTGGAGGCAGGAATTCACGGCGTGTTAAAGAGATTTTTATCCGCCGAAGAATTAAAAGAGGCCGGTTTTCCTAAAAATTTTCGTCTGGAAGATCGATTGCGGTCGTTCGGCAATATTTTGAAAGTTTTGAAATCTTCTATCAGGGACATAAGCGGTTTCACACAATTAGAGTCAGAGACCTATCGCAACAATAGATACGCCACCTATTTTGCAAAAAGGGCTTTGATCACTGTGTTCATCGACTGTGCTGAAAGAAGCCCGACCTTCCATCTGTATCCGTTAGATACGATCCAGGAAAAGCAGAGGAACTGCTGGTTTCAGGTATGGACACACGGTAAGCATCGGAGACAAGCATGGCATAATTTTTTAGGGCGAGATTTTCGCGGACTGGAGGAAGCTTTTTATAAACCACATTTTATGGACCAGATCGATGACGATTATCTAAAAAAAGCGGCCATGAGAAGCCTGTCCCAAGCCGGAAACAATCAAAAAAAGTGCTATGATCTTTCTTTCTCTGCAAACAATATCCATTACAGAGGACCTCAAGAAGGAGACATGGGCGTCCTGGTGTGCATGGATGAGGAAATAGATGAGCTGGCCAGTTCTGATTCTGATCTATCGCGATTCGTTTCCCTATTCAAAGAAAAAAGGGCCAGTCTGGCCTTGATACTTATCGGTGATAAAGATCCCCAAGAATTCGAAGAAGATGTGGTCATCCCCATCGTCCTGGAAAAATCCGACGACCCCCTGAACGTAATCAGACAAACTCTTCTCAAAATCCTCCTCAATGCCCACTCGACCGCAGTGATGGCTAGGATGGGAAGGGTTGTGGGAAACACCATGACCAACGTCAACCCCAGCAACCTGAAGCTCATCGGCCGGGCGACCTACCTGATCATGAATCACGTGAATGACGCCGTGTCTCAAGATGAGTGGGCCCAAAAATACGGAAGGACAGATGCGATTACCTATGACCAGGCCAACGCTGTGCTTTATGATGCCATGGATTTTGTTGCTAAGCAGGCCGGGCAAACCAGCGAAGTGGAACTGTCTATCATACGTATCCTGGAGGTTTTGAGAAACGATGTGTTCCTCGGTTGGGACGAGGCTCTCTCCATTTCCGAAACCGTCGGGCTTGAAGAGTATCTGGAAAAACACAATCCCGCTCTGCGGTATCACAAAAAAGGATTGTATAGGACAAAAAAATGGGATTTGCCACGCTAGATTATTTGGTCGTTTTCCTTTATCTGGGTGGTGTCATCGTGTTCGGGATTATGATTTCCGGCCGACAGCGTTCCACTGCGGATTATTTCCTCGGCGGCCATAAAATCCCATGGTGGGCGGTTCTTTTTTCGGTCGTGGCCACAGAGACCAGCACGCTGACCTTTATCTCGATCCCGGCCGTGGCTTATGGGGGGAATCTGACATTTCTCCAGATCACTTTCGGCTACATCATCGGGAGAACTGTGGTCAGTCTTGTTTTCCTGCCCAAATATTTTCAGGGAAAATTATCCACCGCTTACCAATTTCTCGGGAACAGATTCGGCGACAGCATGCGCAACATCACCAGCACGACTTTTATGGTGACAAGATTGCTAGCCGATGGGGTTCGTCTTTTTGCCTCAGCCATACCTATTGCCATCATACTCCGATTGGCAGGAATCAACACGTCTGACCTCAACATCTATCTGATTTCCATATTCATCATTTCCGTTGTGACTCTCGTGTATACTTTTTTGGGGGGAATCAAGGCTGTGGTGTGGATGGATGTCATCCAGATGGGCATTTACATCGGAGGAGCTTTCTTGGCCGTAGGGATCATCCTCTCCCGTCTGCCCGACGGTTGGGGAGGTGTTGTTCACATGACTCAAGGGACCGAAAAATTAAAACTTCTGGACCTAGGATTGGGCATGCATTTCAGAGACTTTATCGCCCAACCCTACACATTTTTTGTGGCGCTTTTTGGCGGCGCCGTGTTTTCCATCGCTTCCCATGGGACGGATCAGCTTATCGTCCAGAGGTTGCTGACGACCCGAAGCCTCCGGTCAAGCCAAAAGGCCCTAATAGGAAGCGGGATCGTGATCTTCTTTCAATTTGCCCTGTTCCTGTTCATCGGACTTCTCCTGTTTGGATTTTACAGCGGACAAACACCCGGACAGTTGGGATTGGCCACCACGGATGAAATCTTCGCAAAATTTATCGTGGAAGAACTCCCGACCGGATTGTCGGGTCTGATCATAGCCGCCATCCTGGCTGCCGCCATGAGCACACTGTCTTCTTCGATCAACTCCCTGGCATCCTCCACAACTTTGGATATCTATAAGCCATTATGGGGCAAGGCCAACTCTCCCGAGAAGGACCTGTGGATTTCCCGGATGATCACCATCGGCTGGGGAATCATCATCACAGGTTCGGCATTCGTGTTTGCCTTTTTGCAGCTTCAGTCATCAGGAGAACGTCCGGCTGTGGTGGAGCTCGGTCTCGGGATCGCCTCCTACACATACGGCGGTTTGCTTGGCGCCTTTCTATTGGGAATCCTCTCAAAAAAACTCCGACGTTTCGATGCAGTCATCGGATTTTTTGCCGGGTTGATAGCTTTGGTTTTTATTGTGAATGAATTGACCATAGCCTGGCCGCTTTACACATTGGTCGGCAGCACAATCGTTATAATCGTCGGCCACATTTCTTATTTTATAGGGACATCCCATTAGGTATCACCCTATAACCTGAAAGGCCACTTCACAAGACTTATATTCTTGAAATGACAAATTTGATTCATTACTTTCGTCCATAATAGTAGGAAAAAAATTCATGCCAAGAATATCAAGAAAATTAACGGATAATGGTTACTACCACATTCTAAGTAGGGGCAATAACAAAAAAAACATCTTCTGTTGTGAAGAAGACTATTTAAAATAGAATAGGGTGGTACCTTATGGGACGTCCCCAACTCTTTTTTTTAAATGTGTAACCATTTCTACAAGAATGCAGTATATATAAATGGAGAGGTCGAAAAAATGAAGGACTTGGATTTATTGAGCCGGTGGGAAGAGGTTTATTTGCTTTCCATCTGGGAACTCAAAGACAATGCGTATGGCGTCACCATAAAAAAATCGGTTTCACAAAAAACGGGCAAGGCGCTTTCTTATGGGGGCCTCTACTTTATGCTGGCACAACTCGTCAAAAAAGGATTGGTCTTCAAAACACCTGGGGAGCCAACCCAAAAAAGAGGCGGCCGCCGGAAATATTATTACACCCTGACCGAAAAGGGAAAAAGAACCCTTCAAAACACATATTTGCACCAAAAATCCTTATGGAAGAACATCACTGAGGAGATCATCAAATAGGCCGCGTTCCGATGAAAAAACAAAAAATAGGAACTCCCAGATTGGCCACTTGGCTTCTCCAACACATTGCCGATCCTGATGATGCCCTTTCCCTGACAGGGGATGTCGAGGAGGATTATAAAGACATCTGTTCACAGCGGGGAAATTTAAAGGCCAAATGCTGGGCCTTGCACCAGGTCCTGATATCCCTTCCTCCCTTTTTCAAATCTTATATTTATTGGAGTGTCACCATGATAAAAAACTATCTGAAAATCGCATTCCGGGTAATCAAAAAACACAAAGGTTATTCTTTTATCAACATCACAGGTCTTGCCGTCGGCATCGCCTGCTGTGTCCTGATCCTCCTCTGGGTGCAGAACGAATTAAGCTTCAACAAATTCCACAAAAATTATAAAGAAATCTACAGAACAGCCCTCAACCTTGAAGGCCAATGGACGACTTCCAGTCCCTGGGCCTTAGCACCGATATTGAAACGGGAGTATCCCGAAATCCTAATGGCCACGAGATACCGCAACAACGACCTGCTTTTTACTTATGAAGATAAAAGCTTTAACGAAGAGACGGCCTTTGTGGACCCTGACTTTTTTGATATTTTCACATTTCCCCGGGTGATAGGCAGCCAAGAAACACCCTTTCCTACGCAGGAATCTGTTGTCATTACAGAAAGAACGGCCACAAAATATTTCGGGAGTGAAGACTCTCTGGGAAAAACGCTCACAGTTAACAACAGAACAAAACTTGCTGTTACCGGTATCATAAAAAATGTTCCAGCGAATTCCACCTTAACCTTCGACATCCTTGCTCCTGTAAAACTTTTCGGAGAGGAAAAACTCAACAGCTGGGCGCTCGAATCCAGCACCTTTATACTTTTGCAGAAAAACTCCTCACCCGATGCACTGCGGGAGAAAATTGCGGACATCACCATGGAATACGATAAAAGAACAAACAAAACCGTGACAACAGGTATCAATCCACTCTCACGGATGCACCTATATTCGCTGGAAGGCGGAGGTAATATCATTTACATTTACATCTTTTCGACAATCGCCTTATTTATTCTTTTGATCGCCTGCATCAATTTCATGAATTTATCCACAGCACGCGGCAGCACAAGGGCCAAAGAAGTGGGCATTCGCAAGGTGGTCGGAGCCCGTCGCCAACATGTTATCAATCAATTTTACGGAGAATCTCTCCTTCTATCATTTGTCTCCCTGTTTATAGCCATAGGGTTGGTCTATTTCCTTCTGCCAGGATTCAACAATCTTGCCCAAAAAAGCATGAGGCTGGACCTCGGCAGCAACCTGACTATACTCCTGGGATTGATAGGTATCACCCTGTTTACCGGGATGGTATCAGGGAGCTATCCGGCTCTTTTTTTATCTTCTTTCCGTCCTGTTAATGTCATAAAAGGATCACATTTTGCCCGTTCATCAAAACCATTGCTCCGAAAAGTCCTCGTCATCACCCAGTTTACTATCGCCATTGTTCTGATCATCGGAACGATCGTCACGGCCAAACAACTCAATTTTATCCGGAATAAAGAACTGGGTTTTAACCGCCAACACGTCATTTCTCTTCCGATGAATACAGCATTGCGGGAGAGTTACAAATCATTTAAAAACGAAGCATTGAACCATCACTCCATCACCCATGTAACATCAGGCAACAGCAAACCCACACAAGTGGGAAATATCAATCCGGTCTATTGGGAAGGGAAAGGACCGGAACAGTATGAGGTCATAAAGTTTATCGCGTGCGACCATGACTACATCGAGACCTTCGAGATGGAAATGGCACAGGGCAGAGATTTTTCTCGCGATTATCCGACCGACATTCAAAATTACATCGTCAATGAGGAAGCAGCAAAATTAATGGGATTCGAGGACCCTGTGGGCAAGCTTTTTTCAATCTGGCAGCACGAGGGCCAAATCATCGGCGTCGTGAAAAATTTCCATTCCCGCCCTCTTCACAACGAGATCGAGCCTCTGGTTCTTACCTTAGCTCAACAGAATTGGGGACCCAGCTATGTCTTCCTCAGAATAGGGCCGGAAAACATATCCCAGACCTTGGATGACTTGGAGAAAACGTGGAAAAATTTCGCGCCCAACTATCCCTTCGATTTTCTTTTCCTGGATGAGGCTTTCGAGCAGCTCTACAGGACCGACCAGAGGACCGGGACAATTTTCAAATATTTCTCGATCCTCGCGATATTCATTTCTTGTCTCGGCATATTCGGCCTGGCTGCATTCACGGCAGAACAGCGCACCAAGGAGATCGGCATCCGGAAAGTCCTGGGAGCTTCGATCTCTGGCATCGTCTCGCTCATCTCCAGAGAATTTGTGATGCTGCTTACCCTGGCCAACGTGATCGCCTGGCCGATTGCCTTTTTCCTGATGGATAAAATGCTCAAAAACTATGCTTACAGAACCAGCATTTCTGCATGGATCTTCCTGATGGCAGGAGCCATGGCGTACTTCATAGCCCTGTTGACGGTCAGTTTTCAGGCATATAAAGCAGCCCGGACAGATCCGGTTCACTCCCTCCGATACGAGTAGTTCAAACAGAGTCGTTCCCCAAAAAGACCAGACTTTCGCAAAAAAATCTCTCTATCCTTCACTCTTATCGAAAGCGAGCATTCTTTTCTACCTTATGATAAAAAACCATCCCTTTCAGAACGGGAATAAAAGAGTAGCAATGACCACTCTGATGGTATTTCTATTTTTAAATAAAAAGTGGATCAAAGTGGACAATCAAGAACTCTACAACTTCACGGTTTGGATCGCACAGAGTCCGCCAAAACTGAAGAACGAGGTGGTCAAAGCGATCGAAAAATTCATAAAGTCCTATTTGATCAAAATATAATGGCCACTCCACTGCAACAGTCCGGCCGAAATCGACGTTACCCTGGAAGAGGTCCGCAGCATGGCTAAAAATCATGAGATTATAAGTATTATTTTTTCTTAATGCGTTCCTCAAGTTTTTTGCTGGCATAAACATTATTCGGATCAATCTCTAATAGTCTTTTAAGATTCTCGATTGCCTTTTCTTTATCTCCTGTCATAACGTAAGCTTCTGCAAGGCTTTCGTAGACCCAAGGCGAACTGGAGTATTCTTCAGCGTTGAATTCCAAAACAGCCAGTCCCATGTCCCTATTCTTATCCAAGAGGAACTGAAATCCCAATCCATTCGGAACATCCCACTCTTTATTAGCCTGGCCATAAGACTTTTTATATATAACGTTTCCATGTTCAGGGACAAGAACTGTGCCATCAAAAATCTTATAGTCATGACAAAGGTGCACAAACATATCGATCTCTTTGGCCTTATCTGATAGGGCGCCATCACAAGAAACAACAAAAACCAGAACAAAACAAATAAGGATGCTTCCAACACCGTCCGAACACGTTAGCACTTTCATCCCTTCTTCTTTCAAAGTGTCATACGAATTCTTAACAAATAGGTTGAATTGAGGACATTCCATTGACCGGAATATTTCCATGTGATATATAAAAAAGCTGTTCATGATGGATGACATCACACATCTTTGTTTTAAGAGGAGGGATTATGATTACACCTAAATTTATGCGTGTATTCCTGGCTATTTTTTTTATAGGAATTTTGTCGTTAACAGGACAGGCTTGGGCCCAAGGCAAATCCCAGCCGGCGCAAGACTATGCCGAAATCACAAAAACCTTGAAGATGCGGGCCATCGGACCTGCCATCATGGGCGGCCGCACTGTGGATTTTGCGGTCGTAGAGAGCAATCCAGCGATCATCTATGCCGCCGTGGGACCCAGCGGTGTCTTCAAATCCGAAAACAGCGGCGTGACCTGGGATCCGGTTTTTGACCAAGAAAACACCGTGGCTGTCGGCGCCGTGGCTGTCTCCCAGAGCCACCCGGACATCGTTTGGGTAGGGACCGGAGAGGGGACTTCCCGCAACAGCGTGGGCATCGGAGACGGCGTGTACAAATCCGAGGATGGGGGCAAAAACTGGAAAAACATGGGGCTGGAAAAAACCCAGCACATCGCCCAAATCCTGATTCATCCGACAAATCCGGACATCGTTTACATCGGGGCCCTGGGCCATCTCTGGGGAGCCAACGTAGAACGCGGTGTGTTCAAGACCACTGACGGAGGCAAAACCTGGGAAAAAGTCCTGTATGTGAATCCGAACACAGGCATTTCGGACATGGCTATGGACCCCTCCAATCCCCGGATCCTGTATGCCGGGGTATGGGACCACCTCCGCAAGCCCTACCATTTCCGGAGCGGCGGTCCTGGCAGCGCCCTGTTCAAAACAACGGATGCCGGCGAAACCTGGCGGAAAATCCACCAAGGACTGCCCAGCGGCGAATACGGCCGCTGGGGGATCGATGTCTGCCGTACCAATCCCAATGTGGTTTATACTGTGGTCGAGAGCAAAAACAGCGGTGTCTTCCGCTCGGATGACAAAGGTGAAACCTGGCGGCGGATGTCAGACTGGCAAACTTATGACCGTGTCAACTTCCGGCCTTTCTACTACAGCAAGATCACAGTCGACCCCAACAACGACTTAGTCGTGTACGTCTATTCCGGCCGTTCTTTTGTTTCTCGCGACGGCGGAAAAACCT
>CAYPGQ010000087.1:0-17875 GCA_964410125.1 uncultured Eubacteriales bacterium
TGATAAAAGTCTTAGAAGTGCCTGACGAAGGGGAGTTTTTCACCAGTCAAAAAGAGAGCTGCTTTTTTCTTCTTGACGAGCAAAAAAAAGAAGCCATCATGGCCCTCGGAAAAATAGGCTTGGAGTCTCTCCCAGCCCTGCCCAAAATGATAAAATATGCGGAACATCCCTCACCAGAATTACAAACGCCTCTTGCCTGGACACTAGGCGAGATAGGAAAATCCCAAAAGGACAATTTCGGCGGTGTGAGTGCAGACATTATCATATCTTTGTTGAAACTGCTGCAGGTTAAAAATAAAAAGGTTTTTGAAGAAAGCGTGAATGCTCTAAAAAAAATAAACATGCCCGAATTCATTCATTCTCTCTATCTGTATCACGTTGGGGCTGTGAATATTCTCGGGCTAAAACCAGCGCAGAAAGGTCTTTACGAGCTCTCTGAAACCGTTCATTTTTTAATACGAAAAAAGGGTAAAGCTATCATCGGAGTGAACGGAGATTCAGGCACGGGAAAAACATACTTCTGTCAATCCCTGATGAATGGATTCGGAGATATCAATCCAAATGAAATTTTGTATTTGATGAGAGACCGAAAAAAAGACCAGAAAATACTCAACCGAATCTTGGGAATAAAATGGCTTAAAAACCATATCGATCCAATCTATTATCATGATTATCCGCTCACGGAAGAGGAAGACAATCCTGAAGAATTCTTTTCCCGGTTCCTTGAGGAAAATAAGGACAAAAAACTGATCATTCTAGATGGCTGCCGCGATAAATACTATTTTCAAAGGATTATTGATTTGTTTTACTTCCGGGGCAAACTAGATGTGGAAGTGAACTTCCGGGCAACTTTTTCTACAAGAAGATTTAACCTTGAAAAAAGAGAAATCGCGTTGGAAAGCGTGAAAACCCATTTGTCCTTCCTTGAAGAACCCGCCCTCGAAGATACCTTTATTTACAGGGAAGGGAAAGCGATATTATACGACCTTGATAATTCTATTTCATGCCGACTTAATAGCAAAGAGATCCAAGAGTTATTTAGGAAGGAAAGGATCGGATCGTGGGGTGAATTGATCAGAATCGGAGACTTTAAGAGAGAGACACGTCCGCTGAAAACCAGGTCTGGCAAACTATCCTGCCAACAGGAATTTTTCACCTTAACTTCAAGTAAGCTGGAAAAGGTCCAACCGGAACCGCTGATCCATAGGGAAAGAATATTCAGGATGGATTTGAATAATGATTTAGAAAAAGAGCCGAATCTCATAGGCATCATCGACGCGGATGATCTGAAAACAAAACAGATTCGATTCTACGCCCAGGATCAAATCGCAGGCTTGGGAGAAGAAGGCAAAATTTTCATCCTCACATTCCTTGATAATCGCATATTTTACACAAATGGAGGAAAAAGCAGAGGAATAACTCTTCTCGGTCGAAAGATTTTTTCAGTCAATCACACTGGAGAATGTGTCGTTATTAATTTTGAAAAAGATGAAAAATTGAAATTCACAAGAACGGATTCTCCTGCCCTTGTCTCCTCAGCTTTTTCAAAAGATGCCGTTTTGACAGGTCATAAAGATGGCTCAATCCGCGTTTGGGATTTTGCCAACTGTTCTATCCAAGTTTTACAAGGACATAACCAACCTGTTCTTGCTCTTGCTTCTGATTATTTTGGGAGGATTTATTCAGCAACCCAAGAAGGGACTCTCAGGATCTGGGATATCAGGAATTCTGTGGTGACTGTCATCACAGGTTTAGGGGGAAAGATTTCGCAAATCAAACCCTACCAAAGCAGAAAAATTCTAGTGGTGACAGAAAATACACCCCGCACAGGGAAAAACGAAACGGATCATGTAAACATGGCAATATTGGATTTAGACGACCTAGACTTTCACAGTTGCCCTTCCCCCATAAACAAAAAGCTTTTAAGTGTTTGTGTCAATTTTGATGGCAGAATTTTTGCGACCTATGCCTCAGCTTGCGGGGAAAAAAAAGGTGGATTGACCATCATTTCACCAGGTCAAAAATCATCGAAATTCAAGATCCTGGAGAGTCATGGAAAAGAGACAAAAGATTGCCTGATTATGGGGCCAAAAATCATCACATGCGGGACAGAGGCCGATGGCAGATACACTATTCGTGTATGGGGCACAGATCACTACGTCAAAACAGAGTTGAACAAATTGATAGCTTTGGCTGATATTATCTGAGAGTTTTCATGAATTTTCTTTGGTGGACTTCTCTGAGGTTTCTTTTATTTTTTATTTCATTCAAATACGGTTCAATGAAAAATCGTTAAATGCCCATCTGTTTCAGCAGACTTCAATATATGAATTTCCTTGCATTCCTTTCCCTTTACCGTGCTCATATAAACCCATTTGGATGCTCTCGTGATTCCCATAAAGAAGTGCCGATGTCTTAAAAATGGAGGAATCTTAGAGAAGGCATTCTCTGTCAACCGTGGCATCAACACACTGTCGAAGGTCAGGCCTTTGGCCATAGGATAAGTTGTGATCTTAGGAAGATCGTTTCCAAAATCATAAGACTTATGGATCACATTCTGTGCATCCATGGGAATGGCTTTTTCCGTCTCGATCCCATGCTCTTTCAGGACTTTTGCCACTCTATGGACAAAGCTGTTAGTCGGAACAAAAATTCCTACTTTCTCGTTCATGGCTTGTCTCTGCCGGACAACTTCAGACAGGTGATTCAATTCATGTTCTTCAGACTGCGCGATGCAGCACAAGGGATCTTCTGACATGCTCTGTTCCGACCGCACTTCTGAGCTATAAGCTTGCCGAAACTTGTCCTCGTCGATAAAGAGGGAGGCAAGTTGCGCCACAGGATGAGGACACCTAAAATCTCTTCTTAACAAAAAGTTTCTCCTGTTTAGCTTCAGCATGTCCCGAACGAACGACTCCGAGGGTGTCTCTTCGGATAAATTTTGGTGAGGATCGGAAAAAACAGTGATGTGTTGCGCAGCCAATGATAGGATTTCGAATGCTTCGATGGACATATCCTGTCCGTCATCCACCAAGACAAACTTCATATTTTTCTGGAGATTTTTATTATTCTTGAGGATGTCCAAAACTGAATAACGGGTCTTCTTTTCGTCAACACGCCCATTGATGTAGATTCTAGGCAGGTCTTGGGATATATGGTTCAAATAAAAAAACCGACACCAATAGTCAAAGGCGGTCACAGTCTCCTCTGGATAGCCCATACTCTCGAACTCCCACCGGATGAATTTCTCCATGACATCGGTAACCACAAAAATGCGAATATTTTTGATCGATATTCCACAGGATTGGACGAGATAAGCGACTCGCTGAAGGAGCACTTGTGTCTTTCCTGATCCTGGAGTTCCAAGAACAAGATTGTTTTCCTGGGCAGGTATTGTCACAACATTTTTCTGCTCGGGAGTAAGTTCAGAATGATCTATCAACGAAACGCTCTTTTCTAATCTTTATCGGATGCCGGCCTCGCCATCGGCAGAAAAACCGTGAAGGTGCTTCCCTTCCCCAGTTCACTCATGACATGAATCGTCCCTCCGTGAGCATCGACGATCTTCTTGGCAATAGACAATCCCAGCCCAGTGCCTTTGGATTTCTTCTCTCCATCTCTTTTCACCCTGAAAAATTGATCGAAAACGTAAGGCAAATTTTCCTCTTGAATGCCAATTCCTGTATCCTTCACATCCACGACTAACGATTCCTCTTTTTCCTCCATGGACACCTTTATCCGACCATTCGGTCTATTGTATTTGATAGCGTTGGAAATGAGGTTGGAAAAAACTTGCGTGAGTGTTTCATCATCACCCTCTACCGAATCATTTCCAGAATAAGGGATTAGCTCAAGACTGACGTTTTCCCTTTGGGCACTGGGCTGCATGAATTCCACAATATTCTTCAAGACTTTTTTCAGCGAGAAAGCTTTGAACCGATCGACGATTTGCCCCCTATTCATTCGGGCCAAATCCAGCCAATCATTAATCAATTCCATAAGTCTTTCTAAGCGATCTCGCGCTTTGGAGAGCATTTCTTCCTGTTTTGGTTCCACTTTCCCTACCATCCCACCCAGTATCACCTCAAAATATTGCGCAATGGTCCCCAATGGGCTTCTTAATTGGTGGGTAACCATTGTTATAAAATTTTCTTCCATGAGTTTCTTTTCTCTGCGTAGGGACTCCGTTTCCAGAATGAGCCGCCTTCTCTCTAAACCTCTCCTGATGATTATGCGCAGCTGATCCGGTGAAAAAGGCTTTGGAAGGAAATCAAAGGCCCCCTTTTTCATTGCTTCCACAGCGTATTCGACTGTGGCATAACCCGTGATAACAATAGAAATGATATTCGGATTATATTCCTGAATTCTATCAAGGACGTCAAAACCGCTATAGCCAGGCATTTTTAAGTCGATAAGGACAAGATCCGGATTGACATTTTGAATCTTTTCTATGCCTATAGTCCCATTTTCAGCAGTTTCTGGTCGGAATCCATCCTTTGCCAGTAACTGGCTGCAAGAATCCCTTATGAACTCTTCATCATCGATCACGAGGACTACCGGCTTTGGCTCAGTCATTTGATTATCGAATAAGATTTACATCCATCAGACAATGTCAGGAATACCTTATTTTTTCAAGAGTTTTTCAATACGGGCAATCAGATCATCAGGTTTTACAGGTTTGTCGATATAATCGTCGGGTCCGATCAGTCCTTGATCCTCACCTTGAAACTGGAACCTGGAGCCGGTCATTTCTTTCACAGCTGAGACAAAAATAATCGGGGTGTCTTTAACATCTTTGAATTCTTTGGCCGTCTTGATATTGTGACACAGGGAGAATCCGTCAAACAGACTGTCCATCATGATATCGAGCAGAATAAGATCTGGTTTTTCACCGAGGATTTTTTCCTTTCCTTGTGCAGGATTGGCAGCATTGATTACACTGAATTGAGCAGACTGCAAAATTGGCGTTATTGCGTCCACGAAATCAGGATCATCATCGATAACTAAAATTTTTGCTTTTTCCATTTTGTTTCTCCTTTATTTGATTAAGGCATTGTTAATTGCCATTTTTAATTCATCTTTTCCAAAAGACCTGATAAAGTAATAAAATACATCTTGCTCGCGCACCTTTGCTTCAAGTCTTTTTGTGTTTTTTTTTGTCGTCATAATGACTTTTATAGCGGGATCGATACTTTTCAATATGGGTATAGCTTCGTAACCTTTCATTTCTGGCAGATCGACATCCATTACCAGACAATGGAAACACTCTTCCGATAGCATTTTTATCGCATCAGGAATCCCTTTTCCGCTCTCAACATAATAGTTCTCACCCCTAAGAAAAGCGGCTAAATCTTTCCTCTCTTTTCTATCCGGATCGATGATCAGGATTCTCTTTTCTTGGTTTGCCATTTGTCACATCCGGACAAATAAACTGCAAGGAATGTGCCAACACACCCGGACTCCCATAGAAAGTTAAGAAAATTATAAACTATTGAATCTAATTGAATTACAAGACATCCCTAGGCTGTCATTCATTCTTCTTTTCTGGGATTTCGCCCAGATGAGGAATTATTCCCCAAACCTTGATCTTTTCGCGGCAATTGTTCCGATCCGCAGCTTTTAATTCAGAAACTGGGATAGAATTTTACTCATGGCGTTCCGAACAGGTTTGGAAATTTTTTCTCCTTCTATCAAAGATTCTGGCTGAATGCCGAGAATGTAGGTGTTTTTAGCCTGCTTATCGCTCTTAAAAGCTTGGCAAAAAGGGGCCAATTTGTGGCTCAGAGAAGCTTGCCTGAACATGTATTCAAAAGGAATAATCGTGATTTTTCCCGGCTTTTCTTGGATATCGATGGCATCCAGGAAAACTATAGGGTAATCACTGAGATGTCCAATCGGCAGTTCTTTTCCTCTTAGCTCCGTTTCCAACCATACATTTTTGACTCCCTTTTCTCGCAACTTCCTAGCGATATGGATACCTAAGCCATCGTCCGAACGATTCGGATTTCCCACTCCCACAAAAAATGGCACTCCTTGGGATTTGATGTCTTCAAGTTTTCCTTCCCAACTATCTTTTGGCGCATTTTCCACTCGGGCCAGATGAGCAGAACAGCTGATGCAGGGATCAAAAGCTCTAACCACAATGTCCATCCTATCCCTGATTTTATCCTCCTTACCTTCATCAAGAAGTTTTTGGGCAGCAATTTGACAATATCTTTCGATGTCTTCCGCGTTCTGGGCTGTGGGAGTAATGATATCCACATGATCAACAAGGCCATCCCTGATTTCGTGATGATGTATGAGCAATCCGCGCGGGGCTTCTACTAACCCGGTGCCTTTTCCCTCTTTTGCGGTGTATTTTACCAAGGCGGGATCTTCAGGAATTTGGAACATTTCATCGATCAATTGGGGGATTTTTTCGAAACAGTAAAGGATTTCTAGGGCTTGAGCCGCATTGTGGAAAAGAGGATTCTTCTTCCAGCGCTCATTGAAATATTTTTTGTAAGATTTTCCTGCTTCACCTTCCAGCCTTTCCCCAAGATTATTCACACGGGCCAAAGCTCCCACAGAGTATGGTTCTCCATTGTATCGGCTCCGTTTGGCATAGGAGTGGGAAACGACAAACTCGTTTGTAAGTTTTTTATAGTCATCCCGGAATATTTTTTCTCCTGTCGAAAGCAAAATCGCATCCCCCCAAAAACCATACGCATTGTCTCCTGTTTCACAACAAGCATAAAGAGTATCCTCTTCGGGACAATCAGGATAGTTCAGCTCGCAAAAGAGACTCACCGTTTTATGAACAAACGGCATAAACTGGATGGCTCGATTTTTTATCCAAAGGAGCTTTTCTTTAGTGGGCAATTTTCCAAAACCACCGATAACCGGATTTTCGCCATGAATATAACGTCCGCTCAGGACTTTCATGATATGATTGGCGAATTCCTTCATCTCCAGGGCAATTTTAACCTCGAAGGCGAATTTGGAGGCCATAGCAATGGCATTAGGAAAACCCACATAATCAGGCAATGCCAAATAGTAGATATGCAGGGAATGGCTTTCTATCATCTCCCCCATATGCATGAGTTCTCTTGCCAGATAAACCTTTTGAGGAACGGTGACGGAAAGGGCATTTTCCATAGCCCGGAGGACAGCATTCTTGTGGGAAATAGAACAGATGGCACAAATCCGGGGGGACATACTCACATCTTCTTCTGGGGTTCTTCCCACGGTCAATCTCTCGATAAGGCGGGGTCCTTCGAATATATTGAATTTCACATCAGTGACAACTTTTCCATCGATAGTGGCTGTCACGCCTCCGTTACCCTCGACACGAGCCAGATGTTCTATGGTTATTTTTTTCATCGTTTCTCCTCTCCTAATTTCTTAAAGAATTCCGCCGCTTTTGTACCCGAATAGTTGGCCATCTTATTCCTGATTTCTTCGACATCGTATCCTTTTTCTTCAAGGAGATAGAATTCTGCTGTCCGGTTAGCGACATCTAAGGGACCCCAGCATCCAACACAAGGAAGATTGTGGTTAATGCATATGGAACCGCACCCATCGGTTGTGACGGGGCCTAAACAAAGGATTCCCTTTTTGAGGAGGCAGTCGTTCTCGTTGAATTTACAAGTGACACACACAGGATTCTGGGATTTCTCGGGGGGATTGCCCTTAAGAAATCGTGTGAAAAAGTGTAAGAATTGCTCCTTTCCTATAGGACATCCCGGCAGATAATAGTCAACGTCGATGTAGGTATCGATGGGTTTGGATTGGACGGGTTTGGTATGGGTCATATCGACATCGCCGTAGACTTTTTTATAGTTTACCTCCCATTCTTTTGCATCAAGAAAACGGGCTTGAATGCCTCCCACAGTGGCACAGAGGCCGATGGCAACGACTGACTTTGCCCTTTTTCTGATATCTTTTAGCTCTTCTATCTCTTTTTCGGTCGTGACCGATCCTTCAACCAGAGCAATATCCAGTTCTCCATCGATATTGTCACTTTTAGCCATGAGAAAGGATTGAATGTCTACCGCATTAAAAATATCTACGAGTTCTTTTTCACAATCCAGGATCATAAGAGCATCTCCGGCACAGCCGGTAAGTTCATATATTCCGATTTTCAATTTTTCATTGCTCATCACTTCCCCCTAAATGAGTTCCCTCATATGGATAACATCCCAATAGGTAAATACTGGGCCATCGAGGCAGGTGTAAATATAATCTATGGCACAGTGTCCACACTTGCCCACCCCACACTTCATCCGTCTTTCCAGAGTCATCAAAATCTGGTCCTTAGGAATATTCAATCCGACAAGTTCTTTGAGGACAAATTTGTACATGATGGGAGGGCCACAAACCAGTGAGTAAGTGTTTTTGGGATCAAGATCCTTGATCATTGGAAACAATGTGGTGACCACACCAATATTTTTTTTCCATTTGCCCGTATCGTCTTCATCCACAGCTAGGTAGCATTCCAAATCGTCTCTCTGGTTAAGTGCAAAAAATTCTTCTCGGAAAATCATTTCTTCTGGTCTTTTTGCACCGTGGAGTAAAATAACTCTTCTGAATTGGTCTCTATTGTCGAGACAATAAAGAAGGACAGAACGAAGTGGAGCCGCCCCTAAGCCACCCATAACGATAAGAATATCCTTGTCCTTCATTTTTTCCACTGGGAACCCATTTCCATAAGGGCCACGGAGTCCAACAAGATCGTTCTCTTTTAATGTAAACAACGCATTGGTGACTGTCCCCGTTTTTCTGATACAGAATTCGAGGAGGCCAGGACGCGACGGTGTGGATGAAATCGAGAATGGCGCTTCACCAGCACCCATAACAGAAACCATGGCAAACTGTCCTACAAGATATTTAAAAGAGAGAGCCTTCTCCATCTCTGCAATGCGAATTTGAAAAAACCTGACATCATCTGTGAGAGGATACATCCGGACAATTCTTGCCGGTTCTGGAAGAAAAGGATTGTTTGTATTTGATTCATTTTTTTCAATATTCATTTTCTCACCTCTTGGTGGAATCGATTCCAGAAAGAATCCACATCTTCTCCGTCAAGAGTTTTGGCCACTGTTTTCACATTTATATCGACAGGACAAGTGACAATACAGCGGCCGCAACCCACACAGGCTGGTTTTCCATATTTGGATATGTAGGCTTGAAGTTTATGAGTGTACCAGAGTTTCAGTCTGTTCGATCTTTTCCTGCGGAAGTTTTCGCCCCCTGCTACTTCTGAATAATTCTCCAGTGTACACGCATCCCAGCAGCGCTGAATCTCAGAAGAATCTTCACCCAATACGGGTTTGTCCAGAACATTATAACAGTTACATGTGGGACAAACATTTGTGCAGGAACCACAGGCCAAACAAGCATCCCCTAGTATTTCCCACAAGGGATCGTTGTATTTCAGCTCTACAAGATCGGGCATGGCGGTGAAATCGATCTCTGTCTGGAAAGCCTTATCCCTTTCCTCCCGCCAATGGATAAAGTTCTGGATATCCTTGTCGGTTATATTTTCGTCAAAAAGCTCAGGTCTCAACCGGATGAGATCATCTCCTCGGCTGGAACCAATCCAGACGAGATAAATGTCCTCAAGAGCGGTGAAAAAAAGATCGTAGCCTTCCTCCACAATATGGGTGTTGGTTGATTTGCACAGACAGTTCTCATCGGGCCAGCAGGAGTGCCCGAGAATCAGGGTGTTCTCGCGTGCTTTAGAATAATAAGGATCATCATAGACGTAGCTGTAAAATCGGTCCATTATCAACAGCCCATGAATATCGCATGCATGAACGCCAAAAAGAATTCTCTTGGACACATGAGAAAAATCTTCTTGATAGCCTTCCTTGTTCGCCTTGAACATGTTGAAAGACGGGGGCAGCATGATTTTTTTTGGGGGAAGAATTGTTCGCGTGTAATCAAGATCTATTTGGGAGAAATCCTTAATTTCTTTGAACACATGTTTGTCGCTGTATTTCTTGACTGGAGCCCATAGATCGGCTCCTTCAGAAATGACTTCTAAAAAAGGAATTAATCTTTCTTTTTGAAATTTTACTATTCTCATTTTTTTCCTCTTCTCCCTTGGGATTAGCGTTTGTTATTTAAAGATAAACGCCTCAATGAGACGTTATTGAATGCAAATTACATGCCTGTTTGGATTTGGCAAAGAAAATCAACAAGATAAGGGAGAGTTCAGAGAAGAATCAAAAAAAGAATGGGCCCAAGAAAAACAAGACCTGGGGAATTTTTCCTCACATGGTGCCCAATTTTGACATAGCAAGTTCGACCAAAAAATAGTCTGTATGTCCGAAACTTTAATTGATTTTGTATTTCTTGATCTTAGCAAGAAGGGTTTTACGGTCAATTCCCAAGATGTTCGCTGTATGGCTTTTATTCCATTGATGGGCCCGCAGCACAGCCCTGATGTACTCTTTTTCGATTTCCTCCAGACTTCTGTACTTCCCACCCATCGGAGTTAAAAATGATGAGCCAGAACTTATCCCATGATATACAAGATCCTCAGGCTCTATCTCATCGTTTTTTGATAACACGACTGCTCTCTCGATCGTGTTTTCCAGTTCTCGGATATTGCCGGGCCAATCGTACTTCATTAAAGTTTTAAACACATCACGATTTATGCTGCTGATCTGTTTTTTGGCTCTTTTGTTATACTTAATCAGGAAATGGTCAACAAGAGAAGGGATATCCCCCATCCTCTCTCTTAACGGAGGAAGATGAATCGGGACAACACTCAAACGATAGAAAAGATCTTCCCTGAATTTTCCTTGATGAATGCACTGTGCCAAGTCTTCATTAGTGGCGGCAAGAATACGCACATCGACTTTTATGGATTTTGAACTTCCTATACGCGTCACTTCTCTCTCTTGAATAATCCTCAACAGCTTTGCCTGGATGTTGAGACTGATATTGCTTATTTCGTCCAGGAAAATTGTCCCTCCATTCGCCACCTCGAACCGCCCGTGCTTGGTGACATTAGCTCCTGTAAAAGACCCTTTGACATGGCCAAAAAGCTCGCTTTCAAACAAAGTCTCCACCAGAGCCCCACAATCGACCACCACAAAAGGCGCATCCCTCCGAAAACTAAGGTTGTGAATTTCTCTGGCTATAAGTTCCTTCCCTGTCCCACTTTCCCCGGTGATAAGAACCGTGCTTTCTGAAGGGCTAACGCGCCTAACAATATCCATCACATTATTCATAATGGCACTTTTGCCCACAACCATATCTAATTCTGTTATCCTTTCCAATTCCTCCCTTAGGTAGATACCTTCAAAGTATACTTTTCTGCTCTCCAAAGCTTTCCTAATGCTGGCCCTTAGTTCCTCCGGAGTAAATGGCTTGGTGAGATATTCAAAAGCTCCTTGTCTTATGGCTTCGACCGCAGACCCGATGCTGCCGTATCCAGTGATAATGATAACCGGCGTTTCTGGATTTTCTCCCTTAATTTTAGCTAAAATTTCCATTCCCCCTATTCCAGGCAACCTGATATCTAAGATGACCACGTGGAAGAGTTCCTTCTTAAAAGCTTTTAAACCTTTATCTCCATCTTTGGCTGTTTTAATGTCATATCCATCTTTTTGGAGAACCTGACTGCAGGAATCCAAGATGGTTTCGTCATCATCGATGATTAAAATATTCGCTTTTTTACTCATTCTCGATATCTTTCCTCACAGGAAGGTTCACAGTGAATGTCGAACCCTTACCTACTTCGCTTTCCACTTCGATGGTCCCACCGTGCTTTTGGATGATGCTGTAACATATGGCAAGGCCCAATCCTGTTCCCGCCCCTACCTCTTTGGTGGTAAAAAAGGGTTCAAAAAGTCTTGATTTATCCTCTTTTTTTATCCCATGTCCTGTGTCAGTGATTGAAATTTTTATGAACTGTTTGTCATCACCCATGAAAGTTTTAAGAAAAAGAGTCCCTTTTTTACTCATGGCATCTGCGGCATTCATAATGATGTTTATAAAGACCTGCTGGAGCTGAGATCTATCTGCCACTACATGGGGAAGATCGCCGGATAATTGTTTTTTTATGGTTAAGTTTTGAAAAACAGCCTGGGACTCCAAAAGCGAAAGGGCATCATCAAGGGTGGCGTTAATATCGATTTGAATCGCTTCAGGCTCTTTCGGCCTGGCAAATTGGAGAAGACCCTTCACAATATCCTTACAGCGTGTAGTCTCTTTGACGATCTTCCAAAGATTATCGTAAAGAGGGTCCTCTTTTTTCATATCCTCCAGAATCAGATGACTGTATAAAAGAATCCCCCCCAGGGGATTATTGATCTCATGAGCGATACCGGCAGCCAATTTTCCAAGAGAGGCCAGTTTTTCATGTTGGATCAGATGGGTTTGCATCTCTCTTATTTCTTTCGTCCTTTCTTCCACCTTTTTTTCCAGCGTCTTTCCCCATTCGATAAGTTTTTGGTTCGCCATCCCCAGCTCTTCCGTCATCTGATCAAAAGACTTGGCCAGGGCCCCGATCTCATCCTTCGATTTTACTTGGAGCTTATGCGTAAAATCTCCCTTTGCAATTTTTTGGGTGGCCAGCACCATTTTCTGCAGGGGCTTTATAATCCGTGTCGTAGAAAAAACGAGGATAACAAAGAGCAGGATAACACAAAGAATTGCAATGATGGCAAACGCCATGATGACCCTGTTTGTGGTATCGATATAAGGCCTTTCCAACATCCCCACATAAAGGATCCCGATGATCTTTTCATCTATGTTTCTTATCGGTTCATAGGCCGTGATATACCAGTCGTTGACCACAAAAGCCCTGTCGATCCATGCCTCTCCCCTCTCTAGAACAGCCCTATTGACTTCTTTGGATACACGTGTTCCGATGGCTCTCTGCCCACTCTCGTTTCTCACATTTGTGGATATCCGCAGATCATGCTGAAAAATCGTGGCTGTCCCGATTTCCCGACCTTTATATTTCAGATCCTTGTACACAAGCTCTTTTACTCTGTCGACAATCGTGTAGTCCCTGTTGATCAGGTTCCCCCCGTAGAGCACGCCAAGAAGGTTTCCCTTGTCGTCCTCCACGGAAGAAGCCGCCTTCAACATCATGCCATTGACTTCTTTGTCTTCAGGTCTGGGCGATGCCATAGGAGTGGGAACAAATTCCATGTATGCGCGATCTGCAAGTTCCCTCCCCTCCTTAAGAAGCTCTTCACGGGAGATAATTTGTGGGGAGGCAAAATCTCCTCCGCCCAGAGCCTTTTTCATGATTTCATCCTCGGACTGATCATCTCCCTTTATCTCAGGATTTTTACTTCTTACGATTACTCTTCCTCTTGGGTCAGTCAGGGTCAATATATCTAATCTGTATTTCTTTCTCATTCGGGATAGTTTGTTTAAGAGAATATCTAGCTCACCATGTTTTATGTTATCTTGGACTCCTTCCCTTGTTGCATTTAAACTGACTATATCCTTTACATCGCTAAGCTTCTCGTTAAATACCATACAAGCAGAGGAAAGATCGTACTTCACTTTTTCCTGTGCCTCATCGATGATGGTGTTTTTGACCAACCGGGAGCCAAAGATCATCGTAAGGATCGCCCCTAAAACAATAACGCCTAGAAAACTGAGGATTAATTTTGTTCTTAAGGATAAGGCCTGGAACTTCATAATATTTGCTTAGGAGAGCTATAATCTAAAAACAAATATACTAAAAATGAGGAATGAGTTAAAGGAAAATTCCCGGATTAAAAAGTTATTTTGAAGATTGTGCCGCCGTCGATTTGCATCTTGTAAGATCCGTCGATCTGCTTCACCAAATCATTCACGAGCTGCAATCCCAAAGTTTCGGTGTTTTCCAGATCCACATCATCGGGAAATCCAGCACCAGTATCCTTAACCACAATGGTGTACTTATCCAGTTTGTTATCCAGATGGACCTGAATTTTCCCCGAATTGCCATCGGGAAAGGCATGTTTGAAGGCATTCGAGACAAGCTCATTGATTATCAATCCACACGGGATGGCTTTATCGATGTCCAGATAAAACTCACCCACATCCAGTTCCAATTGGATCTTTTTTGCCTTCCTGCTAAACATGGCAAAAAGATGATTGGTGATCCTTTTGATGTAATCTGAAAAATTGATCTTATCCAAATTTTCAGAGAGATACAACACTTCGTGGATGAGGGCCATGGACTTGATCCTGTTCTGAGCGATTTCAAATGTATCCTTCATTGTTTTGCTTTTAATAGATCTCGATTGTAATCTAAGCAAACTGGAGACGATCTGCAAATTGTTTTTCACCCGATGATGGATCTCCCGCATCATCGCCTCTTTTTCTCTTAGGGATGCCTTGATCTCATCCTCAGCACGTTTTTGATCAGTGATGTCCGACATAACACCCTGAACTCCCAAAAACCGATCATTCAAATAGATGGGCCGTCCGGATGATCGGATCCATTTGAGGTCGCCTGATTTGGTTACAATCCGACACTCGATCGGATCAGGTCCTCCACTAATAATCTTTTTAAACTGCTCCAAGGCATACTCCACATCTTCTTTGAAAACAAACTGCACAAAATTTCTGCCCATGATCTCCGATGGATTATAACCGCTTAGTGTTTTGGCAACAGGACTGATATAGGTGATTATGCCATTTTCATCCAAAGCGTACAGAACCTCGTTCGTGTTTTCTACCAAGTGGCGGTATTTCTCCTCTGACTTTCTCAACGCCTCTTCTGCCTGTTTGCGTTCGGTAATATCCGTGATGATTCCGAGGATGGCGCTTTCGCCTCCAAAGCTGATAACCTTAGTCGTAACAATGGCATCGATCTTCTTTCCTGTTTTTGTTATCAGAGAATATTCATAGGGAGACACATCTTCTCCTTTTGTATGCTTTTGAAAGCTTGACTTGATGATGCCTATAAAATCAGGTTCAATCATAGTAAAAAAATCAAAGTCAGGAGAGTAAAATTCTTCCCTTTCGTATCCCATAACCTCTTCGCATTTCTGATTGGCATACACGATACGGCCCTTTTTGTTGATAAAGATCATATTCGGCGATTTTTCTGCCAGCATACGGAATTTCTCTTCGCTCTCTTTTATGGCTTCCTCGGCACGTTTGCGTTCTGTGATATCTCTCGCAATTCCTAAAACCAGAGTCTGATCCTTGATTTTCACAGGATGCGTGCTGATACCCACCATGACCTTGGTGCCATCTTTCCGATGGATTCTAAACTCATCGGGTCCAGTGGAAATTCCCTTTGCGTTTTTCACCAGAAGTTTGGCTGCTTTTGGGATTTGTGAGGGAGGTAACAGCCTTAACTTTAAAAAACTTTTTCCGATGAGTTCCTCTCTTTTATAGCCGGTCAATTTTTCAGCCATCTTGTTGCCGTCGATAAATTTCCCCTTTAAATCGCTCAAGTAATACGCATCAGGAGCAGATTGAAAGAGGATTTTGAACCGCTCTTCACTCTCTCGGAGAGCTTCCTCTGCTTGCTTGCGTTCCGTGACATCACGGGCAAAAACAGAGACACCGGTTATCTGTTTGTTTTGCCGGATGGGATTGAAAGATATCTCTGTGTTTATACATCTATCCCCCACCTGGAACTCATCTTCCACAGTGAAATTTTCCCCTTTAAAAGCCCGTTCATAACGCCTGATCCAAATTTTGCTCATCTCGGGAGGTACACAATCGGTTATTTTCATTCCCTCTTTGAGATCGATTCCGAAAGCGGCGGCAAATTCTCTCTTAAAATAGGAATTAATGGTGAGAATCCGATAAGCCCTATCTACTGACCAAATGGAATTTTTGGCGTTTTCTATCAAAGCATGCAGATTGGCTTGACTGTACTGGTACTCCTCTTTTTCCTCCTCGCACTTCTCCTTGAATTTCTCCAACTCCTCGATTTTCCGCGTCAGTTCTTTGACTTTGTCTATGAACTGTTCTTTTTTCTTTTCCTGGGTTCTCATTCTTTTCTACTTCACTTGCCTTATATCTGATATTGCAGCTGAAACTTTTGGCCCAAAAAAGAGCTATAGTACGGTGCCGTCACATCCATAATGTAAAACCTATGTGAAATTTGAGCAATCCCCCCTAAAGAGGATTTTTAAGGTGATTTTTTTTGGATTGCTATCATCTCAAAAGATGAGCTGCAAAAAAAATAAGGATTGTTGTTGTTCTGAGAAGAGACTAATAGGGGGATCCGGTGTCGATGCTCTTGATATACAGGACGATCATCCTCGAGACCATGTAGATGATTCCACCAGTGATGACAAAGGAATAAAGGGACACGTTACCGATTTCGGAAAATCGGTACATGTCCCTGATTTCAATGCATATAGCATTAAATTCTGTTAAAAATATCATGTTTATGAATAACTCAGGTTAAAAGGTATATTCCAGGCTAAGGATGATTCCCATATACGTAAAGGAATTGATGAGCAATCTTTCTATACGGATAATTTTTCCAGTCTCCGCATATATCAGATAATCGAACTGTTCGGGACCCCTATACAATATTTCGCTAAAACCATATTCCCTCCGCCAGACTGTCGCGCCGACCCCTCTGAAGTTAATGCCGATTTTGGGAGTGATCTTGTACTTAACACCCAGGCCGAGCTTCACCAGGTTGCCGCTTTTTTCGGATCCAAGCCGAGATTTGTAATAAAACCGCTCTTCATTACCATTCGTAAAATAGTACCCGATTCCGGCAGAAATATACGATCGTATTTTTTCATCGTATCGAAGAGTCAGGGCATACATGATGGATGCCGTGATAGAGGAAAAACTCCAAGTTTCCTTGTATGGTTCTTCAATGTGATTAATCTCAATGATTTCTCCATCAGGAGCGAGGTGCCCGTACCACTTCAAATCGGAATTGTAGCCGACCTTCTGGTGATCGAATTCCAGCTGAAATCCGAATCCGCGCCATGGGAAGTATTGGACATGGAAATTGAAATTATTCCTCATGTTCAGTTGCTCACTGAGGTATATCAATTTGGGATGGTATACTTCGTAAGTTCTTAATCCAGAATCGATAAAAAAAGAATATCCTCCGCCTATTCCAAGGATGATCGGACCCCTTTTTTTTGCAGCAAAAGAAAAAGAAGGAACAATGACGAGGAAAAAGAGCATAAAAACGAAAGGAAGCCCCAGTATCTTTTTCATTATCTGCAGCGTTGCCAGTCCGAGTCACTATAGGAATGCTCCAGTTCTCTCCACAAGTCTTTTGGTTTGCATGTCATGATTACCAAATCCTGAGGTTCATCCGCTTGATCCCAAACATAATTCGGGATGACGGTTTCCATATGGAATCCAAGTTTTTTGCAAATATTTATAGCACCTTTCTGAGGCTTCATCATTTTAACGACGATCTTGTCGACATCCTTTTTCATGGCTAGAGAATGGAGTTCCCTGAACATGAGCATGCCGAGTCCCTTTCGCTGAAAAGGCCTGGCAACAATAACCCGGAGTTCCCCTTGATGCTTGCGCCATTCTTCTTTGGAAATCTCGAACATCCCATCTCCGACTATTTCGTCATCATACAAAGCTAAAATACGAAAAAAAGTCCCTTCCTCGATTAATTTTATCCGTTGCTCGACTACCTTCCTTTTTGTGACATCCACCTTAAGGTATACTCTATCCTCCACAGGAAGAGAACGATAAAATTTCATCAATTTATCGAGATCCTCATAATGCAGATCTCTAATCAAAACTCTTGTCCCATCTTTTAAGATTTCTCTCTTTTTTCTCATGAATTAAACCTCCTTCATTGCTAAGCACTCCTATTTTACTGCAAAATCTATAGAAGCTCTAAATAATTTAACACACTGAGGATTAAAATACACAATCCCAGGAGAAATCAAACAAACAAAAAGATAATATTTGA
>CAYPGQ010000088.1:0-17513 GCA_964410125.1 uncultured Eubacteriales bacterium
AACGGGCACGTTTGCTTTGGAAAGTTTTGCGATCATGAAAGATATGCTGGTGGCAATCCGGGGAAGTGAAGAAGCTCTTAAAGAGAAGCCTCTGGCCATTTTTGACTGCTGTCCCTCACCCCCTTTGAAATGGAGCAACTTGACCTGTCAGGATCTCATCGATGCATCCAAAGCCGGGATTCCGGCCGAACTGATATCCATGCCTCTGACCGGCGCCACCGCTCCGGTAACACTGGCCGGCGCAGTATTGCAATTGACGGCCGAAAACCTCAGTGGTGTTGTCATTCACCAATTGGCCCATCCGGGATCTCCAATTATCTTTGGGGGTTCTCCTGCGGCATTCGATATGCGGAAAGGGACAACACCCATGGGAGCTATGGAGACGATGATGATCAATGCTGCTTATGTTCAAATCGGGAAACATCTGGGGCTTCCCACCCATGCCTACCAGGGACTTTCCGACGCCAAAATCGTGGACGGACAGGCGGGATTGGAAACAGGAATGGGAGCGCTCACTTCGGCTCTTTCGGGTGCGAACGTTATCGCCGGTCCGGGTATGCTGAATTTCGAGAGCTGTCAGAGTCTGGAAAAACTCGTTCTGGATAACGAGATCTGCGGCATGGCTCTCCGAATGGTCAGGGGTATCGAAGCCCGGGAAGATCGACTGGGTGGCGATCTGTACGGGGATATTTACGATGGTCAACATTTTTTGGCTTCGGAAGAGACGCTTCGGTGGTTTCGTGAAGAAATGGATCAGGCCGGTTCGGTGATTGACCGTGATACATATGACGTCTGGAAAAGTCATGGAAAAAAGAGCTCCTGGGATAGGGCGTGCATGGAAGTCGAAAAAATTATGAATTCCTACACAGTGGAACCGCTTACGGACGACTCGCTTAAAGCTCTGAGGAGCATAATGAAGGACGATGCCCAGCGAATGGGCTTCGATCTGCCTCCTTTGGATTAAAGGTAAAATAGTATCACTTTACGGAGAAGTCGAAAGAATCTTCAGGGAATATGCTGAGTCTGTAGATATTTTTGCAGATATATCAAATCTGTAGTCAATGTAAGACGCATCCCTGTCAGCAGAGAATAAGAACATTGTTACCTGAACTCTGGGTTGGGAAGGCTTAAAATCAAGGGACACGTTACCGATTTCGGAAAATCGGCACATGTCCCTGATTTCAATGCATATAGCATTAAATCCCGATAAAAAAATCAGGTTTATAAATAGTTCAGGTTAATAGATTTGACATAGGCCCTCAGAAAATAAACTTGATTTTTGGCAGAGGAGAGTCGAACTTGCCGTTTCCATCTACATCTACAAAGATAGGATTGGTTAAGGCGTAAGGGTGAGGGCCACTTCTGTAACCGTCTTTTTTTAATCTTTTTTGTACTACAGGAAATAAAGTTTTGTTGCCGAGGACCTCTATAACGATATAAGAATCACATTCGAGATTCAGACTTATCCTATCTTGAAATTTTAAGATCTGTTTCCTCGGAGCTTTTACAGGGAATATCATTTTTCTTTCACCGTTGACGATAACTCTAACTTTATCCACCGAGACCCAGGGGGCACTCTGGACTTTGATCCCAACATCAATCTTTTTTTCTTCAACGATGATAGTGCTGCCCGGAACAGATGTTTTGTTTACCGTAAACTCGATTATAGGGCCTGTGCTGACAAAGGATTGGCCTCTCTTCATCGCCTGAATTATGGCGCTTGTATCCAGCTTCTTCCCTTTTTCTCCTTTGTAATAAACATATGTCCTCGAATAACCCGGTTCCGCACGATCGATTCCGTGCGAATCTGAAGATCCCGTAATCGGAAAGTAATAACCTCTTTTCAGAAGATGAAGCCAATCCGCAATGACCACAGAGTTTTTGCTTTTATCGTGAGAAAAGAACGGTCCGTTCATCACTTCCAGAAGATCAAAGGACGTATTAAAACCTTTGAGGGCGGTCGCGGCGGTTTCTGGATCGAGCTGATAATAGGAAAAATAACCATACCCCCTCCGTCTCGGGTGATTGACCTGGATCAGAGCTCTGGGATCCTTTCTGCGGCTTTCGCCAAAAATGGGCGTGTTGTTTTCATAGAATCGGACGTCGATGGCGCCGTTACCCGGCTCGCCTTCTCTTATCCTGAGAGGAAACCGGTTGATCTCTGGCATGTCTACCCGATTGACATCGAGGGGGGTGACTTCCTGCCCGATGAAGGTGGCTATATATTCACCCAGACCGAGTTTTTTGAGCACAGACGGATAGTCGCTGAGGTAATTGTGATCCGCGGAAACGGCCACATCCACCCCTTCGGCGACGACAGACCGTATTCTTTCGGCAACCGTCATAGATCCATCTGAATTAAGGGTATGCATATGGGGATCTACAGATATGAGATTTTTTGTATCCACAACTTTGTTAATAAAAAAAATGAGCTCTTGCTCGCTGTTCTCTGAGACTTCAATAACTTTCTGATCCAGAGTATATTCAGGCCCCCTGGATGCAGAGATCATATACGTTCCGACAGGAAGATCGACCTCGAGACCTTCTGCCTGCGGATAGCAAGAATTCTTGAAATATTCATGACTATTATTTGTCTCTAACGGGTTTTCGGGCCTGAAATATGGAGTCCGTGTAGGGTCGAGGCCGATAAAAGTCGTTTTCCCGGGGACAAAAGCTCCGGCTTTGTTTCTGATGGAAACCTTGACCTTTCCTTTAGGCGGGTTTTGGAGGAGGCAGGTATTTTCTTTTTCCAAATCAACAGATAGGAAATCCTCAACGATGGCCGGAAAGAAATTGGCTCTGATGGAATAGTGCCCCTGAGGAAGCAGCACCGCGAGAGGCTGTGGCTTTTCGAAGAAGGAGCTGAAGAAGACTCGCGAGGACATATCCTGAATCACGATTTCCATGAGTTCTCCGTGAAAATCAGCCGTGTCGATTTTTACTTTGGCTGTCTGCACGCCAAGTATCTTATAAATTTTTTTAAGTAGGTCTTCGGCTTCGACATCGACCAGAAGAACGTACCGGACCTCAAAACTTTTTCCGGGGTCGAGATTCATGGAAACGGATTCCCGGGAAATAGATTGAGATGAAGATCGGGTGGGATTCAGGTTTATCCATCCCAAATAATGCCCCCTCTTTGGGTAAACCCAGAAAGGAAGCCTGGATCTCGCTGCCGAAGAACCGGATGACCCGCTTAAATTCGATCCTTTAAAAGGACTGAAGGAATAGACTTGACCCGAACTGCAATAGAGGGAATAGTGAAAGTCTTCCAGCGTCACCGTTCCCGTATTTTTTAGGGTAGACGTGATATCAATTTTTCCTGACTCGGGATTCAGGTGATACAGCGTTTTCACTTCCGCTTTTTCGCCTTTTTCCCCTCTGTACTGCGCAACAGCAAGGAAGAGAAGGGATCCGTCTTCGTCTTTCTGAGGAATGGTTCTAAAAGAAGAATAATCAAGATATCGGCTTTTATTTTTAAGTCTGATATACGGCGAACCGATGACCAGATTGCTCTTGAGCCCTTTCCCTTTAGGCACATAGCCCAGAACAGAGCCCAGGGTGTGTTCAATAGGGTATTTATAATAGGAGCTCAAAACCCTTTCTGTTCCCCCGAAAAGGACCAGGTTCTTGCCGTCCGAGACAAGGATATCCCCTTCTCTCCACAAGGTGTTGAATTGCTCTGGCAGATCGGCCGCGTTCTTGATGACCTTCACTTCTAATTCTGCCCCTATCAGCAGAATAGGAACGCAAAGGACCAGGATTCCAATCAGATTTCTTTTTAATCCTTTCATTTTTGACCTCTCAAAAAACGCTTAAAGAGTTGTTCTCCGTACTTTTCACTTTACTACGAAGTGAATGCGATGAAAAATCTTAACTGTTTCATTCCAATTTTTCAACACTCTTCTCAAAAGCCACAAGGATAACGGGATCTTTTGTTCCTTTGCAATCGGAAAGGGAAAGATATATGATATTGAAACGATGAAAGGTCTAGGACAGAATACACGCTGCTGGAAATCGGATGCACCGATTGTTGGAACGATGCGGAGCAGCGGAGTAGTTTCGAATTTCAATGATCAGTAAAGACCTCTGGAACATGCTTCGAGGACTTGATGTCATCGACACCGAACGACGAAGTCTGTCTGAGTACAATCCTGAGACACAAAGTTATCGTTTACGAATCCTTAACAGTGACTACGACATTTCGCCGGCCAACAGAAGCGTAAAGCTTGCCGAGTCATTTCCGGATCAGACTGCAGACTTCTATCTACAGCTTGCAGCCGTCAACTATCTCATCGGAGCAAAAGACCTTCCTCTGATCGGAAAGTGGACGGCCGAGACGCAATTCCCTTCAGGACCGCTGTTTTTTCGTGGGCCCCACAAGATGCCGACCCAAAAGCTGGAAGAAGTCTTTGGTAGTAATCAGGATGGCTTTACCTCCATATCCCTCTCCTATGGAGGCAAGATAGTTAATGGAGGCGATTGTGCATTTGATTTTTTTTTCTTCCCCCGCCTCCCTGTAAGGTTGATTCTCTGGCTCGCCGATGATGAGTTTCCCGCCCGAATGATCTTTCTCTTTGACAGGTCAGCCGATCAACACTTCAATCTGGATGGATTATGGGCTGTGGGAAAAGCTTTCGCCAATCAGCTCCTCCAAAACATTCTCAAGACTGAAGAGAAGAATTTTTCAACGTAAGAAAGATCCTGAGGGTGAATAATCCAGGTTAATCTTTATCAATGACTTGCCAGCCCCACTTTTTGTATTTGCGTCGAAATTGGGATGGTGGAATTTTCTCCACCTGTTTGAACGTTTTTGTAAAATGACTCTGGTCAAAAAAACCTGCCTCGATTGCGCAATCTGCAAGGCTGATATTGGTATTTAAAATCAGATATTTTCCGTACTCGACTCTGAGCTTTTTGACATATTCAGAAAGTGACATTCCTGTTTCCTCTTTGAAGAGGTGAAGACACCTGCTCGTGCTCAAACCACTGAACCTGCTGATCTCTTCAGATGTCAGCTTTCGGGTAAAATTCTGATCGATATATTCGATTATTTTTCTGATCTTGATCTTTTTCTTTTTTTCCTTAATAGCAGAGAGCCTGTTAATAAAATTGGTCAGGATATCATTCAATTTGAAAAGCAGTTCATCCAAATCTGTTGCCTTATTAAGTTCTGTAAAATTGGAGTAGTTCAATCCCATCAAGTCTTTTGCATCCACTCCTGCCTCTATAGCTGTTCTTGAGATGATGACAACCAACTCGATGATTCGGACTTTGATGATCTCAAAATTCATGCCACTCTCAAAAAAGATCGTTCCCAGGAACTCGTTGAGGATCTCTCTGGCTCCTGTTTTATCACCGAGTTTGACTTTCTGGATAATTTCTTCCTGTTTGTTCAGAATTTTTCTCGCGACGTCAGGTCTGTTTTTTTTAATGTCATCCAGGAAATTCGCGATTTTGTACTGTTGGATGTATTTGGCTTTTCTATCTTCGAGGAAACTGAAGTCATTAATTTGGAATTGCCTGGTAAGCGCGAGAAGATAAGAAACGTTGTCTCTCACTTCCTTGAGCGAAAAAATATTAATTTTCAAATCCTGGAGCTTTGACTCATCTAAGATTTCACCGAAGCCTTCGAGGTTTTGAGTTATTTCCTCAACAAAATCCTGTCTCATTTCCGGAAAAATGGCAAATCCGCTGAGAAATCCACCTAAAAGTTTTTCATTAAGAACAATAGGCACGGCAAACATTATCAGCCCAAGGGGGCAGTTCGTGATGTATCCTTCTCCCCACCGATAAGCCTCTTCAACCGCTTTCAACATCCTCATTCGACAATTATTCATCAAAACAATATTAATGCCAGACAGAGTTTGTTCACAAAGCGTGCATTTTTTACCTCTGTTTATTAATTCTCCGTTCGCATTTATTAGAATGAGGGGCAATCCTGTTTCAGCCGTGTATTTACTTGAAAGCATTCTGAACTTTGGCTCGGGCACGATTCTCTGAAACCGCATGATTTTTTTATCTTTATATGTTTTATTCTAGCATAATTTTACAAATAATACTCCCAAAATGCTAGACGAACTGTGTGACAAAATGCTAGATTATTCAAGAATGAAGAAAATATCAGGACAGATCTTCGTAAATTGCCCTGGCAGGCTGTGAAAATGGAGATACTCACTGAGATATCAAAAAACTTGGAACTCGGGGATTCTACCTCAGTCAAAGAACTGTTGAGGAAAGCCCTTTCCATGAATATTGCTCCTGAACGCATACTGAACTCCGGGCTTATTAAAGGAATGGAAGCTGTCGGGAAAAAATTCAAAAAGAATGAAATATTCATCCCAGAAGTTCTGATTGCGTCGAGAGCCATGAAATCGGCGATGGCTGTCATCAAACCATACATGAGCGAAGTTGAAGAACACTTATTTGGGAAAATTGTCCTGGGCACGGTCAAAGGGGATCTTCATGACATTGGGAAAATGGTTGTGATTATCGCTTTGGAAAGGGAAGGTTATGATATCATTGACCTCGGCATCGATGTTCCCAAGGAAACCTTTCTCGAAACCGTCCAAAAAGAGAATCCAGATATACTGGGGATGTCAGCGCTTCTCACTACAACGATGATTTACATGAGAGATGTCATAGATACGATCAAATCCGCTCATTTAAAGAAAGACATTAAAATAATTATCGGGGGAGCTCCCATCACCCAATCCTTTGCTGATGAGATCGGTGCTGACGGATATGGTCAAGAAGCGGAATCAACAGTGACTCTTGTAAAAACCCTTCTCAATAAAAAAGAGACGGAACAGAGATCTTGATGAAGTTTGTTGTCCAAGCCCCATTCATAATTCAAAAAATAGCAGAATTGTACAAAAAATAATAGAAATTTCCTATATACTAAGAATCTCATCAGCTATTTTAGAATTGTAAAATCCCGAATGGAGGTAGAAGATGGAATTTAATCCTGAATGTATGTCGACGGCAATCGGCAGCATGCCGCATGACGACCCTGCTGTCGCCTGCGATATCGTATTGGACACCATCCCTTACATTCCCATTTGGCCGCAGCTACCCAACACGGATTTCCGTGAAGGAATGGAAATCCAGTACAGCGAAGGTTTCCCGGCCGTCGCCTTGGACGAAGAAAAAAAGCGTATGTATTTCAAAACAGATGCTGATGTCACTTCCGACTTTGAAAAATTTTACGAAAACTACATGGCCGGGAATCTCGAGTATTTCAAAATCAGCCCGGAATACAGCCGTGGCATATACGAAATGGAAAAGAGACTGAAAGAAAAGGAACTTCCGGATATGAAAATGTTCAAGAGCCATGTAACAGGACCGATCACCGTCGGCCTCGGCCGTGTCGATGAAAACAAGCGTGCTATTTATTACAATGAAATGTTCCGGGATATCATAGTCAAAGGAACAGAAATGAAAGCTCTCTGGATGCTGGACAAATTCAAATTTCTCGGATGCGAACAGATTTGCTTCATCGACGAGCCCATACTCTCTGGGTTTGGTTCTTCGACATATGTCAGTCTTCATCGACAAGACGTCGTCCAGTATCTGAATGAAATCGTACAAAAGATACATAAAGCAGATGCCTTTGCCGGAACTCACTGCTGCGGCAACACCGAATGGACTATCCTCATCGATGCAGGAGTCGACATCATAAGTTTCGATGCTTATGAATATGCCGACACCATTGCTTACTACCCCGACCAGGTCAGGGGATTTTTAGAAAAAGGCGGTATCCTGGCCTGGGGAATCGTCCCTACTTCGGAAAAAATCGAATCTGAAACACCGGAATCTCTGGTTGAAAAACTGAAAGCCGGTGTGGACAACCTGTCCAAAAAAGGCATCGAGAAAAACCTGATTTGGGACAGATGTCTAGTCACTCCGAGTTGCGGGACAGGCTCTTTGTCGGTGAACTTTGCCGACAATATCTTCGGACAGCTTTTTGAAGTCAGTAAAATTCTGAGAAGCTAATGTCTTACGGGAATATGGGAGAGAAATATCCAGATCCAAAGGATGAGATTTTTAACTCATTCTGTGTATAATTCTACATTTGAAAGAGAAAGCTATGGATAAAAAGAGTATCGATAACTCAGTCAACAGTATGCTCGACAGCACAGCCGAAAAAGGCATAGAAACCATTTGGGACCGTTCAGCACAACAAAAAGCCCGCTGCGGCTTCGGAGAACAAGGGCTCTGCTGCAAGAACTGCTACATGGGGCCTTGCCGGATCAATCCCAAGGGCAAAGAGCCCCGGACCGGCGTCTGCGGGGCTACAGCCGAAGTAATCGTTGCCAGGAATTTCGGCCGTATGGTTGCAGCTGGCGCTGCCGCCCACTCGGATCACGGACGCGACGTGGCTAAAACACTCCTGTTGGCCGCAGAATCACCGGATTCAGGCTATAAAATCAAGGACAAAAACAAGTTGCGCAAGGTGGCCCAAGTTCTTGGTGTGGATTTTAAAAATAAAAAAACCGAAGACCTCGCCAAAGAAGTAGCTCTAAAGGCTCTGGCTAATTTTGGAAGGCAGGAGGGCGAGATCGATTTCATCCAGCTCGCACCAAAAACCCGGCAAGACCTATGGCACAACTTGGGAGTATCTCCTAGAGGTATCGACCGCGAAATCGTTGAGATGATGCACCGCACCCACATGGGTGTTGATCACGACCACCGCAACATCATGTTTCACGCATCCCGTACGGCATTGGCCGACGGATGGGGAGGCTCGATGATTGCGACAGAGCTTCAGGACGTTCTTTTCGGCACTCCCTCCCCGCTTCGAGGAAAAGTGAACCTCGGCGTTCTCTCCGAAACTGAAGTAAATATCATCGTTCACGGCCATGAACCCGTGCTCTCGGAGATGCTTGTCGAAGCAGCCAGGGACAAGGAGTTGATCGAATTGGCCAAATCCAAAGGTGCCCAAGGAATCAACATGGCCGGCATCTGCTGTACGGCCAATGAAATACTCCTTCGACACGGCTTGCCGATCGCAGGAAACGTCCTTCAGCAAGAACTGGCTATCAGCACGGGCGCCGTAGAAGCCATGATCGTTGATGTTCAATGCATTATGCCCTCCCTTCCGGAAGTCAGCAAATATTTCCATACTGAGCTTATCACGACCTCGTCGAAAGGAAAGATCAGCGGCACTAAATACTATGGGATGGAAGAGAAACACCCCATGGAGACGGCAAAAAAAATCGTCAGAGAAGCCATCCTCAACTTTCCCAACAGAGGAAAAGTGGATATCCCCAAGGAAAAAATGGACCTCATCGCCGGATTCAGTCACGAGGCTATCAATTACATGCTGGGAGGTTCGTTTAGGAGTTCTTATACTCCCCTCAATGATAATATCATCAACGGCAGGATCCGGGGTGTAGCGGGTGTCGTCGGCTGCTGCAATCCAAAAGTGGTTCACGACCAAGGCCATGTAAGGCTGGTTGAAGAACTCATCGCCAACGACATCCTGGTTGTCCAGACCGGATGCTCGGCCATCGCCTGCGCCAAAGCCGGACTGCTCATACCTGAATCTGCCATAAAATATGCAGGGAAAGGACTGGCTGAGGTTTGTGGGGCGGTCGGAATGCCTCCGGTCCTTCATTCGGGTTCTTGCGTCGACAACAGCCGGATTCTTATCGCCCTTTCGGAGATGGTGAAGGTCGGAGGATTGGGAGAAGATATCAGCGACCTGCCTGTGGCCGGTGCCGCCCCTGAATGGATGAGCGAGAAAGCCATATCCATTGGGCACTATTTTGTCGCTTCGGGTGTTTTCACCGTGTTCGGCGTAGGCCTTCCCATTACCGGAAGCGACATATTTACAGAACACATCTTCAGGGAATTCGAAAAAATTTACGGCGGTATGTGGGGCGTGGAGAAAGACTCCAGCAAAATGGCCGCTATGATGATTGACCACATCGATTCCAAGAGGAAAAATCTGGGAATCGACAGAGAAAAAGAACGCGTTCTTTTTGATATGGAGATGAGGAGAGAGCTAGAGATTTGATGGAAAATCCCGTATCGACAACAGGGATCGAACTGGTTGGATAACGGGTCATAAAATTGAAAGGGTAACGGAATGTCGAAGATAATAGCAACAAAGGCAATTCAAGGAGCCCACAAACTGGCGGCTCGAGCCGAAAAAGAACTCACCGAAGCTTTAAAATCGAAAGGACCGGATACTAAAGTAGAGTTCCCTAATACGGGATACTATCTTCCCATATCTCATGGAATCCTGGGCATGAAGATCGAAAACCTTGGTGGACTCAAGGAACTGTTGGAAGAAGCGAAGAGGCTCCTTCCCCCGGTTCCGGAAGACAACCTGTGGGTGCCTTATTTGGGCCATACCCTGGATGCAGGCATGGCTACACTCTTTGCCGATGAGATAATCGAATCCATCAAATACACACACAATCCTATCCCTTATTTTACGGAATCGAATCCCGATGAGGAACACCTATGGCTGGGTGCAGCCAACGACATCATCATGCGGGAAAGGGGTATTGAGTTTGTCGACGGCACAGCGCCTGGCTTCGCTGCCTGTGTGGGCTACTGTCCCACTAACGAAATCGCCGTTCAATTGGCCAGAGAACTCCAGGAAAAAAATCTCTACGTTTTTATGTCCGCAGCTACGGACGGGAAATCCATGGCCCAACAGCTTAGAGAAGAAGGGATCCAATTGGGCTGGGAAACCCGGCTGGTCCCCTTTGGCGATGACGTAACCGCCACCGTTCACTCCCTCGGCTTCGCCACCCGTGCCGCGCTCTCATTTGGAGCCTCACAACCAGGGGATTTTCAGAGAGTTCTCCATTACAATAAAAACAGGATCTTTGCCTTTGTCCTTGCTCTCGGTCCAGTGGATGATGAAAAACACGCTCAAGCCGCCGGTGCGATCAATTTCGGGTTCCCTACCATTTCGGACACAGATATCGGCCAGATCTTGCCAACGGGTATATGCACCTACGAACACGTCGTCTCCCCTGTCCCCCACGACAAAATCGTGGCCAAAGCGATTGAAGTAAGAGGACTAAAAATCTCCATTACCAAAGTCCCCGTCCCTGTACCTTATGGCCCCGCTTTCCAGGGGGAAAGGATACGTAAGGATGATATGTACGTGGAGATGGCCGGTCAGACCCAGGCAGGTTTCGAATTTTTAACCACAAAGGAACTGGACGCAGTCGAGGACGGTAAGATCGAAGTCACAGGCCCGGAAATAGATGATATCGAAGAAGCAGCACACATTCCCCTTGGAATACTGGTGGAAGTGGCCGGCAGAGAGATGCAGGAAGATTTCGAACCCATCCTAGAGAGGCAAATCCATGATTTCATAAACTGCGCCAATGGTATCTTCCATATGGGCCAGAGGGACATCAACTGGGTGCGGATCGGTAAGGAAGCCAAGGAAAAAGGATTTAAATTCGCTCATTTCGGCTCGATCATCCACGCAAAACTTCACGGGGAGTTTGGAAAAATCGCCGACAAGGTACAAATCAAAATATTTACTCAGGAAAAGGATGTCGTAGAGCTTAGGACCCTGGCCAGGGAGGTTTACCAGCAGCGCGATGCCCGGCTGGCAGACATGACGGACGAGTCTGTCGATACGTTTTATTCATGCACGCTGTGCCAGTCTTTTGCCCCCAATCATGTCTGTATCATCACGCCAGAGCGCTCAGGCCTCTGTGGCGCCTACAATTGGCTCGACGGCAAGGCTGCCTATCAAATAAACCCCACCGGTCCCAACCAGCCCGTGAAAAAAGGAAAAGTAATCGATGCGGAAAAGGGACAATGGGAGGACATCAACGCCTTCGTCTTCAACCAATCGCACAAATCACTGGAAGCATTCAACGCCTACAGCATCATCGATTTTCCGATGACTTCCTGCGGGTGTTTTGAATGTATCAGCGGCATTCTCCCCTCGACAAACGGTATCATGATCGTCTACAGGGATTATACAGGCATGACTCCCAGCGGCATGAAATTCTCTACCCTGGCCGGGACAGTAGGTGGGGGTCTTCAAACTCCCGGATTTATCGGACACAGCAGACAATACATCGGCAGTAAAAAATTCATATCAGCCGAGGGAGGAGCGAAACGCATCGTTTGGATGGATAAGGGGCTCAAGGAACAAATTGGATCTATACTGAACGAGATCGGCAAAAAAGAAGGCATTGAAAATCTTATAGATATGATCGCCGATGAAACCGTAGCGGAAACAGAGGAAAAGGTCCTCGAATACATAACGAAAAAAAATCATCCGGCTTTATCCATGCCGGCTCTTTTTTAGACTAAAATGCGAACAATCGCCATATCCGGAAAAGGCGGGACAGGAAAATCCACGCTGTCCGCTCTTATAATCCGTTGGATCAAAGATAACAAGACTCAATCCATCCTGGCCGTTGATGCAGATTCCAATGTCAACCTGAACGACCTTCTTGGTATATCTGTCGACGAGACCTTAGGGGGGATCAGAGAAGAAATGAGGAAATCCGTCAATCAGATTCCAGGAGGCATGACCAAGCATGCATTTCTCGAGTACAAGATTCACACCAGCCTGGTGGAAACTCCTGATTTTGATTTGATTGCCATGGGCCGGCCGGAAGGACCAGGATGCTATTGTTACGCAAACAACCTTCTGCGCGATATTTTAAAAACTCTGAGTGACAACTACCAGTACGTCATCATCGACAACGAAGCAGGAATGGAACATCTCAGCCGTCGAACGACACAGAATATAGATTTCCTATTAATCGTCTCAGATCCATCTGCCAGAGGTGTACGGGGAGCAGGAAGAATCAACAGGCTGCTAGAGGAATTGAACACACGTGTCGGCGGGAGACACCTCCTCCTGAACAAGGTCAGGGATCCGGTTCCTGAGGCATTGCAGCAGATCATTTCAGAAGAAGGTTTGTCCCTTCTGGCCACAATCCCAGAGGATGAGCAGTTAAGAAAGGCAGATCAAACTGGAGAGCCCGTATGGAACATTCCGGAAGAATCGCCTATCTATCTTGAAATAGATCGATTTATGAAAAAACTACTTTAAACGAGGAAAAAATGGCTTTTGAGATTCCGAAAGAAACAAATGTAGGAAAAACGACACAGGTCACGCTGGGGGCGACCTCGGAACAAGGCGGCACTCGTGCACTCACCGTCTCCATAGGCGGAAGCACGGCACTCCCTTTTCATCTATTCGAAGGCGAGCATCCCAATAAGCCCGCCGTGGCCATGGAAGTTTTTGACTCCGTCCCAGGCAAATATCCGAAACCGCTGCTCGAATACTATGAGGATGTGATCGATAAACCGGGAGAGATGGCTAAAAGATGCGTCGATGATTTCGGTGCCGAACTCATCAGCATACGCCTTGAAGGGACACATCCCGAAAAAGGAAATAAATCCGCCGAAGAAGCGGCTGAAGTCATCAAACAGGTTCTGGAAAACGTCGGCGTTCCTCTAATTGTCACCGGACACAGCCATTTCGAGAAAAACAATGAAGTTATGAAAAAAGTATGTGAAGTCACTGCGGGCGAGAATTGTCTGATAAATTATGTCGAGACGGATAATTACAAGACTGTTGCAGCAGCGTGTATTGCCTATAACCATACAATAGTGGCTCAAACCCCCATCGACGTCAATCTAGCCAAGCAATTGAACATCCTGCTTGCCGACATGAACTTTCCGCAGGAAAAAATAGTGATGGACCCTCTCACCGGCACTTTAGGTTACGGTTTCGAATACACATACTCCATCATGGAAAGAATTCGTAACGACGGCCTGGCCGGAGATAAAATGCTGGCTTTTCCGATGCTGATCAATCCCGGTTACGAGACCTTCCGGATCAAGGAATCCCGTACTCCGGAAGAAGTCTTTCCCGAATGGGGGAACCTGGCCGAAAGAGGCATTTATTGGGAGGCGGCCACAGCCATGGGCCTCCTAATAGCTGGAGCGGAGCTTTTGATTATGTATCACCCTAAGGCTGTCGCTATCGTCAAAGAAAAGATAGCCGAGATGTTCGATTCAAAGAAGGGAGACTGACCATGGCCTTATCCGGACTGGATATATTCAAACTCTTACCCAAAACAAACTGCGGCGAGTGCGGCGTGCCCACCTGCATGGCTTTTGCCATGAAATTAGCCCAAAAAAAGGCCGAGCTGAGCGAATGTCCTCATGCCTCAGAAGAGGCAAAAGCGACCCTTGGCGCAGCCAGTGAGCCTCCGATCCGGCTCGTCAAGATCGGGGGATCCAATGCCCTGGAAGTGGGCGGAGAAACAGTCCTTTTCCGGCATGAAAAGACCTTCTTTCACCAAACCGGAATAGCCATCGAGCTGAAAACTTCCGATGGAACGCAAGCCAACCTCGAAAAAATCACCGAGATATCCAATCTCACTGTCGAGCGCGTTGGTGAAGAATTGAGGACGGATCTTTTTTTTATCTCCTTCGACTCGGATGACAAGGAATCGTTTCTGGCCACTATAAGGGCCGCAAAAGATAATTCGAACAAGGGAATCATCCTTGATTGTTCTCAGGAAGAGGTGCTGAAAGAAGCCCTGGATATCGTCAAAGACAGCCGACCAGCCGTACTGTTTAGGCAAACCCCTTCCGAAAGCATTCTCGGATTGGTGAAAACCCATGACGCCAACCTCATCCTGACGGGGCGGTCCTTCGAAGAATTGGAAGAGCAAACCACGGCAGCCAAGGCTGCCGGAATGAACAACCTGATAATGAACATAGAGTCCGAAAATATCGGAGCATCACTCCAGAACAATACGATCATGAGGAGGAGTGCTATAAAAAAGAGCTTCAAGCCGTTCGGGTACCCTCTTTTTGCCTATATCGATGCGAAGGACAAATATGAACTCCTGTCCAAGGCATCCGTGCAGGCCTGCAAATACGGATCGATCATAGTATTGCCCGAATACGACAAAGCCCTTCTATACACCTTGTTCACTCTCCGCCAAAACATCTACACCGATCCGCAAAAGCCTATCCAGGTGGATGCCAAGGTCTACCCCATCGGTGAACCTACACCCGAATCGCCCGTGTTTGTCACGACCAATTTTTCTCTTACATATTTTATGGTTTCCGGCGAGATCGAAAACTCCGGGATCTCAGCACACCTGGTGATTGCAGATACAGAAGGCCAGTCGGTGTTGACTGCCTGGGCTGCAGGAAAGTTTGTTGGAGATAAAATCGCAAAATTCATCAAAGAAATCAAGCTCGAAGAGCAGATCAAAACACGAAAAATCGTGATCCCCGGTTTCGTCGCACAGATAAGCGGCGATCTCGAAGAAAATCTGCCGGGATGGGAAGTAATCGTGGGCTGCCAGGAGGCATCCGACATCCCGTCATTCATCAAAAACGTCGAATTGACATGAAAAGGCACAAGCAATTTATTCTGCAATTGAATGAAAAATTGCCTGTTAATTTTTTAGAAAAACAAATTGCATACATTTAATCGCATGGTTGCTTAGGCCTTCAATTAAGATAACATTCATAGAGATTTGGACATGCTTACACTAGAAAAAAACAAGGAAAAAACATACAAAATTCTTTTTATGCCTTTCAACGTATCGGTGGATGTCCCCGCCGGAACGAAAATCTTGGAAGCTGCAAAAAAAGAGCACCTTCCCATCAAAGCCTCCTGCGGCGGTCAGGGGACATGCGGCGACTGCGTCGTCCAGATCCTCGACGGTTCTTATACGGCTAAGTCATCGGCAGCTCTTTCGAACCACCTAATATCGGAAGGCTATGCCCTAGCCTGTCAGACTGAAGTCAATGATAACCTTACCGTTCAACTACCCCAATTCCAAGAGTTCATGATCCAGAGCGATGTCGGTTCGAAGTTTTTCACACAGGAGGAAAACATCTCCGGCATTTTGAAGCATGATCCTGTCCTTAGATCCGTGACACTCACTCTCCCCCTCCCTACTCTCGAAGATAACTACAGCGATCTCAAAAGGCTGGAAAGAGAATTTTGCAGGGTCACAGGCAAGACAAACCCCCGCTTTACTTATTCGTTTATGACAAAAGTTGCCGAGACCGTTCGAGATGAAGGCGGCTGCGTGCTCGCCATTTATCTCGACTTTCCTTCCCAACCAATAATTGTGGACATAACACCTGCCTCTAAAAAGAAAAGCATCTATGGAATTGCCTGTGATATCGGCACAACCACCGTAGCCATTTATCTCGTCGACATGAGCGACGGCTGTATAGTAGATACGGCATCGAGTCTCAACCAACAAATCAAATGCGGTGAGGATATCATATCACGGATAAATTATGCCCAAAAACCGGGCCATCTCGAGGAGCTACGCGGTCTAATCGCCCTCACCATAAACAGACTCATCGATAAAACAATACAAAAGGCCGGAATTCCTCACGAAAATATTCACTACGCGACTTTTTCCGGCAACACGACCATGATCCATCTCCTAATGGCGCTCGAACCCGACTACATCCGGGAGGAGCCTTATGTACCTACCTTCAATCGAGTTCCCCTCTTTCAGGCAAGAGACCTGGGACTTCGCATGCATCCGGAGGCAAGCGTGTATTGTTCTCCGTCTGTCGGCAGCTATGTGGGAGGAGACATAACCGCCGGAGTTCTCTGCACCCCAATGCTTAAGGACGCAAAAACGACCTCTCTCTTCATCGACGCAGGAACCAATGGTGAAATAGTAGTCGGAAACAAAGATTGGCTCATGACTTGTGCCTGTTCCGCCGGTCCCGCATTCGAAGGAGGGGGCATTAAATGCGGGATGACGGCCACGGCAGGAGCCATAGAAAAGATCGAAATTACTGCGACCGGCGACATCATCTATAATGTCATCAACGGAGTCAAACCCAAAGGACTTTGCGGCTCGGGTATGGTGGATCTTATTGCTGAGCTGTATGTCAACGGATACATCGACCGCTATGGAAAATTCAGAGAAAGCGCACCCAAAGAAAGGATCTGCCGTAATGAAAACGGCCCCGCCTTTCTCATTGAAGAAGCGAAAAATAGCTTTTGGGGAAAAGACATCGTCATCACGGAGAGGGATATAGCAAACCTCATACGAACCAAAGGTGCTGTTTTCGCCGCATGTTCTCTAATCCTGAAAAATGTCGGTCTTCGGTTCGAGGACATCGACGCCCTCTTTATATCTGGAGGGTTCGGACGGTACCTGAACATAGAGAATGCAATAAGGATAGGTCTCCTTCCCGATTTGGATCGCGCCAGATTCCACTATGTCGGCAACAGCTCGCTTTTCGGCGCCTATCTGATTCTCCTTTGCGAAAAAAATAAAGAACTTGCCGATGAAATTGCCGACAGCATGACCTATATCGAACTGAATACGGAACCGGCATACATGAATGAGTTCACAGGTTCGCTTTTTCTACCTCATACGGACATGAATCTTTTTCCGTCTGTTAGAAAATTATTCGACGATACAAATAAAAGCCTTAAATAAAAGACTTAAAGACTTCTGCAAAATGCGGAACAAACAAGAGGGAAAAAGGAAAGAGGTACA
>CAYPGQ010000089.1:0-16953 GCA_964410125.1 uncultured Eubacteriales bacterium
AGGATTATGTTCTCGGATGGCTGCTCTTTGGATTTTCTAAGATAAAAAATCTTGTTCTTAAGGGGGGAACAGCTTTATCGAAAATATATTTTCCTGAAATCTGGCGTCTTTCAGAGGATCTAGATTTTAGTCTGATAGAAACTGATTTCTCATCAGTGATTCAAAATGTTGAAGGAATATTCAGATTAATTGAAAAAAAATCTGAAATTGAGCTAAAACTAAAGAGCAAATTCTCAAATCCAGAGTATATGCAATTAAAGATTCAATATGGCGCAATCATAGGAAAAAATTGGGTAAAAGTGGACATTACAAAAAATGATTTGGTTGCAAAGCCTAATTTCAGAACTATTAATAAAATTTATTCCGATTATCAGGATTTTAAAATTAAAGTGGAATCAGTTGAGGAGATTTTTTGCTCTAAAATCAGAACTGTGATTGAAAGGAAAAAATGCAGGGACTATTTTGACTTATGGAAACTATTAAATTTATGGATAGATTTTAATGTAGTGGAAAAAATTATCAAAGAGAAGTTAAAAATAAAGGGCGTGGATTTTAGGGCTATCAATCAGATATTCCCAAGCAATTTATCAGAGATATTGTCCCCCTATTGGGAGAGAGAGCTTGGCAGATTAGTATCTCCTTTACCAAATTTAGAAACTGTCTTAAAAGAATTAAAGAATTCTTTGAAAGCACACGTGGTTCCCATATTTACTAAAGTACGTTCTATCAATCCATAATGAAGCCACAAAACCGCCAAAAAAATGAGAATGCTTTTTTTTTCTCAATCCCCCGCTAATCAAGCCATATAATGAATCTTGAAATCGAAATCCTACAGATCGATGTGATCCTTCATGATTTTACCCTTGCCACGAAAAGGATCGGGCGGAGTGAGGGAGGTATTGTTCATTGTCACAAATCAGCAAATGCTAATTATTTCTTTTATATTTTTTCACTAGATTTGCCGTCTCTTGATAGTCCATGAAAAATGTATTGCCTGAATCTTTTCTCACTCATACTATATCCCCCTTTTTGCCAGCTTTATTTCTTCCCGCTTTCTTCCTTTTTGTATCGGTATTCAATAGCTTTTCTGGTCTCAAAATAAACTTTGGAACATAGCCTTAAAAGATCTTCTCTCTCTAATTTACCTTTTTGATGCTGCCTGAGATTTTCCATGAAATCATTCACGGAAATTTCAGGTTTGTATTCTGAATATAAAGAAGTCACTGCGCACAACGCACCAAAACACAATTCGAGTCTTAGTATTTCAGAAATACTCAGATCATAATATTCGGCCGCGTGCTTTATATAATCATCCAACCATTCGGGTATGAACACTTGATATTTTTTCAATCTAGCCTCCTTGCAAAAAAGATGATATCAAAAATTGAGATCATATTGTAGTTGTTATCTTGGGCCGCCCCCCATGTTAGATGGAGTATATTTAGTAGTATTTTAAGTAATCTCATTAATATTCCTCATCGTAGCTGATGATGGAATCTCCCCCCTTAAATCACCCATAAAGGCGATTTACACAATCCTTATAGTTCAATTATGATTCATCTCTAAATGCAGCGAAAGCACTGAAAATAACCTAAAGGGAGGTTAGATGGGAACTTCGCTTAAAAGCAAAATTCAATCCAATATAAAGGGGACCAAAATGAACAAAAAAATATTAACGTTTCTCATTGTCTTCCTGGTTCTATTCTCCTATTCATTCTCTCAAGCGAAACAAATCAAGATTATTGCAGAAAAGGCTAACGTTTATCTTGACTCAAGCAAAAGCAGCTATCTAATCGAAACATTGGGAAAAGGGACAATTCTCGATATATATGGATCAGGCGAAGCAACACGTATAAGCAGAGATTGGTATAACGTGTACTACAAATCAAAAAGAATGGGAAGTGTCGTGACGGGTTTCATAGAAGCATCCAAAGTTGAGCTGTTAGAGCCGCCAAAAACTGTCGAAACAGAACAAGAAGAAGCAGTTGAGGAAAAAACCATCCCAAAGTTAATGAAAGAAAGCAAAACTAAAGAAAAAAAGCCGGAAACTGCTGAAGTGGAAAAAACACCCAAAATTTCCCCAAAAACGCCGTCCAAAACTAAAGCTCCGAAAGAAATAACCGTAAAACCAAGATCCGGGATTGGTATATTCGCCAGCTATGCGATGCCTTCTGAGGGAGATTACGGAAGTGGATTAGCATTTGGCTTAAATTTCCACCTGGGAATTACAAAAAATATCGCAGTAGAACTGGGAGGACTGGCATATAAAAGCAACATCGAGAGGAATCCTACTGGTCTAAGCCAAGGCAAACTTTCCGTAATTCCTATCCAATTGAGTCTTCAAGCTCGTTTTCCAGTGTCGAGCAAAATTATTCCATACATAAGAGGAGGTGCTGGATACTCAATGAATAACTTCACAATAAACAACGGAGTGACAACTCAGTGGAATAATTTGGGTTATGACATTATAGAAACAGTAGAAAATTCGATTGAGTATCATTTTGGGGCCGGAATCGACATTCTTGTGCATAAAAATATCGCATTAAACGGAGATGTACGGTATCTCATCTCGAACACCAAAGGAACATGGACATTCAAAAATCAAGTCATCAACACAGAGAATTCAGGAAACCTTAATGAGCTCAATTTAAACACATTCACAATCGGTATTGGATTTAAGTATCTCTTTTAAGGAATTCCAGGGAGAAATAAAATGAAAAAAATATTCAAAATTAATCGAATTTTCTGGATGGGTTTTTTTATATTAACCATAACAATTGCCTTTCTTCCAAGTAACACATCCTTATGGATGAATCCTCCAGAAATTGTAGATCTACCTCCTTTAGATGATGGCCCAAGAGAAGGCCACCCCAAAATGGAATATGTTTTATACCAACTGATGAAAACGTACGTCAATCAAGGAAGTGAAAAAGCCAGGAAGTTTGCTGAACTGCGAGGAATCGATATGGAAGGAGATTTGGTCAGGGTTGTAGCTGAAGCAAGACCATTTAGAAGAAATATGCCACTGAAAAAAAGTGATGTGATGGATATAGTCACAGAAGAGGACTTCGAAACAAGCGTCAATATCTTAAGCATTCAAATTGAAGCACTAGGCGGAAGAGTTGAAACGACATATAGACAATTGGTCCAAAACAAACTCCCGATAGAGTCACTTTCGCATTTAGCAAAAACTCAGCATACAAAATTTATACGCCTACCTATCAAACCGAAGCCACATATTATTAGCGAAGGTGTTGCCAAGACTAAGGCAGATGATTGGCATTCTTTTTTACATTATAGATCAGATGGGGCAAAAGTATGTGTTCTGGACCTTGGATTTGAAGGCTTTGAAAATTTATTAGGCAGTGAACTTCCTTCTTCAGTTAATACTCATTCTTTCAGATCTGATGGAGATATTAGCGCCAATGAAGTACACGGGACTGCATGTGCTGAAATTGTTTATGACATGGCACCAAATGCTGAATTATGGCTAGTTAATTTCGAAACATCTGTTGAAATGTTAACCGCAATTGATTGGATTATAAGTCAAGGAATTGAAATTATTTCTAATTCTACCGGAAGCTTTTGGGGACCATGCAACGGGACAGGAGATGCATGCGATACAGTTAAAAAGGCGGCTAATAATGGGATTATTTGGGTCGTTTCTGCTGGGAATGAAGCCGAAGATCACTGGGCGGGAATCTTTCATGATCCCGATAAAGATGGATGGCATAACTTCTCAGGGTCAGATGAAATATTGTATTTTGATTTACCGGCATATACTTTAGTAGACACACTCCTAAAATGGAATGATTGGGGAACGTGGAATGGAACATCTTTTTCGGGATCAAATCAAGATTATGATCTGCATTTGTACTGGAAAGTGGGATCAAATTGGATTTATGTTGATAAATCATCAAACTGGCAGACCGGATTGCAATCACCAGTTGAAATAATCTATGGGTGGTATAGTGATATACCGGCTAGATGGGGAATTGCCATTAAAAAAATTAGTGCTTTTAATAATGTCAAATTTGATCTATTTGTAAGTTCCCACAAAGGACCGATAGAATATAATATTCCTTCAGGAAGTCTTACTTCACCAGCAGATTCTCCCTGTGCAATAACAGTAGGAGCAACTGATTGGGCTGACGACTCCTATCATTCTTATAGTTCACAAGGACCAACAGCGGATGGGCGAATAAAACCAGATATGAGCGCCCCCTCTGGAGTGTCCACAATTTCGTACGGTGACCCATTCTATGGCACTTCTGCAGCTTGCCCTCATGTTGCAGGGGCCTTTGCTCTCCTCAAAAGCATGACGCCCCAGACATTAGACCAAATCAAAGCCACACTCGAAGCACTCGCAATCGACTTGGGACCCTTAGGCGAAGACAATAAATTCGGCATAGGAAGATTAAATTTAGTGAAATAATTAAAAAACGGGAGGTTACAAAATGAAAAAAACTTATCTTGGCATCTTCTTTCTTTCCCTAATGTTTGTTATGGCATGTTCCCACAGCGTGACTATGCGACCGAATCTCGATGTAACAGCAAATATTGCCAACCAGCTGGATTTCAATGTCGGCCTATACATTCCGCCAGAAGTTAAGCAACTCAAAGTCTCTGATCAAGCAGATTGGGCAAACAAATATTCCTTTGACATTGGGGTATCAGTAAGCTCGATCATTTACAGAGCTTTGTCACGCGTATTCAAGTATGTGGAATTGACTGAATCTTATCCAACAGAGCAGATGATAAAAGATCGGTCTTTCGATTTTGTTGCAACAGCAAGAATCACAGAAGCCAATGTTGGTCTGAATGTTCAAGAAGGATTTTTGAGTAACGATGCTGCCGGAAATACCCAGATTACCGCAAGCTTGGCATTTTTTGATCCAAAACTCATTCAATTTACATCAGTACAAGCTACTGGCACTGGAATGGGGGACGAAGGAATTGACTTGCTCAGCTCAGGAAAAAGTGAGTTTACTGTCTCTGTAGAAAATGCCATAAGAAACCTTGGTAACAGTATCGTTCAGCAGGTTTATGGCAATTACGACATTAGGAAAAAAGCAGATAGCAAGAATAAATAAAACAATACTTTGCTATTTATTGCCTTAATATTTGGATGAACCAATATTTCTAGCTAAAGTCAACTGATCCTTTTTTTCATATGCGATAGTAGGAGGCACAATGAAAAAAGTCACTCTTTTGCTCCCAGACAAAATCAATCGCACCGTAGGTGCATCACGTTGGTCAAAAACAGACGAGATTGACCTCACTCCAGAAAACATAATCCTGGTCCTCACCGACAAATCCAGCTACCATGATCGCTACACATTTTCACCAGAGGATGTGGAGATTCTATCGATTAAAGGCGCTTGAGAAACCCAATTCACCTCCTAAATCATCTCCAAAGGCGATTGAATAGCCCTTCATGCATGTTGTAAGCTGAGAAAAATACATTATAGGGAGAAGTTAAATGAAAACAAAAATTGCATTAGCGGCAATCATTTCGATCCTTTTAATTTCAACAAGTCACGGACTGCAATCCGGCAAAGCAGAATTCCAAATCCAGGCTGAAAAGCAAAAGACAGCAATTGAACATGTACTCAAAATTGCCACAGCCTTAATCGATTTCATAACAGATGGATACCATTATCCTGAACAGAACGGCAGCTTTGATGAAAACAGCAAAATTTATCAGACAGTTTGTCCGTTCTACATGAAGACTCTTCCCATCAAGGATCCCTGGGGGAACAACTTTTTGATCTTCTGCGACAAGGCTGGCAATGGACAATATGGGCTTTCTGAATGTGAAGACGACGACTTTGTAGTGGTTTATCTCGGAATGGACGGGAAAAAAGAATCGTGGGAGTTCGATTTTTCTGATCCAGAAGCAGGAATTTTCGAAACTAAAGCACTAAATGACTTCAACAAGGATCTCGTCTGTTGGAGTGGGAGCTGGATTCGAGCACCTAGGGAATTACTGGAGGAAATACCTCGATAGTAGGGAGAAATGTTTTGCGACTCGATAACATTAAAGACCTAGTAAATACAGATATAAGGCTTAGAGAATCTGATCACACGTACATTTTGGATATTGAACCAACAATTGGTTTTTATAATGTAACCAAGTTAGTTGAAGATCAATTTCCCCCCTTTGAAAGAGAAAAAATCGCTAGATGGCTTGTGAATAATTCATACAAATATAGTGCTTATACTGCGGAAGAATTTTTACAAGAACGGGAAGATATTCGGGCCTCAGCATTTCTATTATATTGATATTTCTACATATTTTACTCTTGATGACGGCTCAGGAATAGCCAATCCCTCCGTTTTTAATCCCTCGATATGGAATTGGATTGCTTCTTTCATCCGGCCTAGCGCTTTTTCTATGGTTATACCAGTTGCTACACACCCAGGTAAGTCTGGACTGTATGCAGAATAGTTGCCATTGGCCTTCTCTATTATTACTAGATATTTAAACACTTTTTTGCCCTCCATTCTTTAGACCGGCCTGTTTGAGTATGCCATGAACCAGCCGTCCTGTTCAATTATTTTAATAGCATCTCTGACTTTCATTTCTGCAAGTTCAATTGTATAGACGCAGGAAATGTCTGTGATTCTCATTTTTCAGCTTAGATTCAGTATTTTCACAGCAATCGTTACTGATTCCTGCAGGTCTACTCCGGCTATATCTTGCTGATAATTATAAGCTTCCCTCCATGGCCAGAAAAAAATCACCCTGATTTCGTCCCCAAAGGCGATTGACGGCAGTACCGCCACAGTTTTGCCTACAATCCACGATTTGACTTTTTTTGAAAACTAGAGTCAAATTACACCCTAATATTTTTGGGGGCATCAAAATGAACTTCATAGAAAACCTTCTCTCTCAACGCAACGCCAAAATAACAAAAGACATCCGGGTTCTCGGGATCGACCTCGGCACAACAAATTCAACAGTCGCAGAAGTGACCCTAACACCCAACACCCCCCCAACATGCAGAACAATAGAGATCGACCAACCCACACGAGAAGGCCTATTCACAAGCCCGCTTGTCCCCTCGGTAGTTGCCATCCATCCGGATAAAAAAGTCTGGATAGGAGAAGGAGCCAAACGCCTCCGCGCCTTTTCCCAAGAATCAAATCTCCAGCACGAGAAAAACCTATTCTACGAGACCAAAAACGAGATGGGCATCCGCAAGACCTACTACCGGGCACCCACCCTTTTCAACCACTCCTCCAAAATCGCAGGCCACATCCTCGCCTTTCTAAAAGAAAGCGCACAAAAAATAGCCGACACAGATTACGATCATTTCGTTGTCACTGTCCCCGCATCATTCCAGCTGAACCAGCGCCGCGACACACTCCTGGCCTGCCAGCAAGCAGCACTTCCCATAAAAGACGAAGACCTCCTCGATGAGCCCACAGCTGCCCTCATAGATTACATCCAAACACACGGCCTGGAGAAAGTCGTAAAACTCGGCGACAAAACCACCTGCGTCATATTCGACTTTGGCGGAGGAACATGCGACGTCTCTATCGTCGAAATCGAAGCCGACAAATCATCCAACAACATCACGATGAGCCAAATCTCCGTATCCCGCTACCATCGCCTAGGCGGAGGGGATATCGATGCGGCCATAGTCCATGAACACCTCATCCCTCACCTACTCGAAGCCAACGACCTCTCTCCCTTTGACCTGACTTGGGCACAGAAAAAAAGAGGGCTCGAACCCCAACTCCTAGGAAAAGCAGAAGCCTTAAAAATCGCCCTCTGCAAAGAGGCCGAGCGACTCATAAAATTCGGCCGATACGACCAAACCGACAAGTCTGAAATCATCGTGAAACAACCTCCCCTCACTTGCAAGCTCGGAAAATCCGAGTTCAATCTAAGCCAGCCTTCCCTCTCAGCCGCCAAATTCGACGACCTCCTTTCTCCATTTCTCGACAGAGACCTCCTCTTTGCCAAAGAGTCAGAGTACCGCCTGACACAATCCATCTTTGCCCCTCTCGAAGACGCTCTCGACAGAGCAGAGATGGAACCCTATGAGATCGGCTTCTGCCTGATGGTCGGTGGAAGCTCTCTCATCCCTCAAGTAAGAGCCGCAGTTGAAAAATTCTTCCAAAAAGGCTCGGTCGGATACTTTGATGACCACTTGGATATTCAACTCTCTGTGGCAAGGGGGGCAGCCTGGAATGCCGTCATCAAAGCCCTCACCGAACGGCCTCTCATCGAGCCTGTCCTCCACGATGGCATTTCACTCATCACTTCAGAAGGAGTCCTCAATACTCTAATCCCATCCAGGGTAACCCTTCCTTTTCCTCCAGACGGAACCTATGCAAGGGAGAAACTCAGCATTCCGACAGAGTTCGAAGGCAGTGATCTTTGCATCGAGTCCAAACCTCGCCTCTCACTTTATATTCCATGAAGAACTGCGCAAAGAATACATCGCCCAAACCCATACAGAGCAGAAAGTCCGGGAGCGCCCCCTGTGTTATATTGCTCCCTCCTTCGAAGACGAGACAGACCGCCTCACAGAAATCGTGAAACAGCGGCAGATAATGAATGAAAGAGTGGGAATAATCGTTCCAACCAACAGATTGCTCCATGGGCTGGCAAAAGGCTGACTTTTGACAGTGTGCTTTTGCCCCGGCTTACCGAAGGCTCATTTCCCTGGGTTCGAGGAGTCGCTCGTCAACGGATTCTTTTTGTGGGGATTGCCCGTGCAACACAGTGGGTGTACCTGAGCACTGTTAATAACTATGAAATTTCGGAAATGGAAATATTGAGAAAAGCAGAGGCTGAAGGGCATTTGATTATTCAGGAGAAGGATGATTTTAGGGCTAGGGATGAAGAGCCGGAGGATGATGACTTTTCTGTTTTGTGAGTTTCAACCGAAAAATCACGCCAACTTCATCCCTTAAAGGTCATTGACCAGCGCTCCCCCAAAGTGTAATATTTAATCAAATAAAGCCTTAATTTTTTTGCTTATACATAGATCGGGCGCAACTAAAATGAACTTCTTTAAAGAAACTCGACGCCAAAACCCTGGAATCCTGGCTTTGGGATGGTGCCTGCAAAATCAGATGCGAGAAGAGATTTTGACATGACAAGCAAGAAAGAAAGTCAATTTATTGAATTCAAATCCGGTTGGAGGAATGAACATCTCAAAATTATTTCCGCTTTTGCGAATGGTGATGGTGGTGAATTGGTGATTGGATTAGATGACAAAGGAAAACCAATAGGCTTAAAAAATTCATCAAAACTATTAGAAGATATCCCCAACAGAATAAGAAATAAATTAGGGATTATTCCTTCCATCAAGCTTGAAAAAGATAAAAACAAGGAGATTATGCGTATTGGCATAAGCCCTTCTTCTGTACCCATTTCCTATGATGGAAGATATTATGTCAGAAGTGGAAGTACAACCTTGGCATTAGAAGGCAGTGAACTTTCCGATTTTATTCTGAAAAAGTCAGGCATAACATGGGATGATCTGGTCGAAGATGAGGCAAACTTGGAAGATATAAATCCCAAGACCGTAGGAAAATTTAGTTCTTACGCCATTGATAGATTACCATCTGTAAAAGACGAGAAAAATATAGAATCAGTACTTACAAAATTAGATCTTCTAAAAGGCAGCCAGATAAAAAAAGCGGCTCTTTTACTTTTCGGCACAAGGCCCCAAAAATTTTATTTACAATCCCAGGTTAAAATAGGAAAATTTTTAACCGATACAGAAATCATAACTAATGACATTGTAGAGGGAAATTTGTTCGAGCAAGTCGAAAATACCCTTGAAGTGTTAAGGTCAAAATATCTGGTAAGCCATATAACATATGAAGAAATACATAGAAGAGAGATTCTGGAGTATCCCTACGAAGCATTAAGAGAAGCAATTATCAATGCCTTGATCCACAGGAATTATGCAGGAACATCTTCTGTCCAGATAAGAGTTTTCCAGGACAAGCTTTCTATTATGAATGAGGGAAAGCTGCCTCCTGAAGTTCCGGTAGAAAAGCTGAAGACAGACCATGTCTCAAAACCCAGAAATCCTCTATTGGCAAAGGTTTTTTATCTTGCAGGTTTCATCGAAAGCTGGGGAAGAGGCACGATAAAAATTGTGGAGAAGTGCTTGGAACAGGAACTCCCTGAACCCGATTTTTTTGAAGAATATGGGGTAATGAAAGTTGTCTTTTATAAAGATAAATTCACTGAAGAAGCTCTGAGAAAGATGGGGCTTAATGAGAGACAGATAAGGGCAGTGATGTATATTAAAGATAAGGCTGAAATTACTAATAATATATATCAGAAAGTTTGTGAAACTTCTGAAAGAACTGCCTCAAGAGATTTAAATTATTTAGTGGAAAAAGGAATATTGGAACAATTAGGTAAAACAGGCAAAGGGACAAAGTATATTCTTAAGACGCCATATAGACGCCAAAGCCGCCAGAATGAAGCCACAAAGCCGCCAAAAAAATGAGAATGCTTTGGAACTTATTTTTTCTTTTCTGATTCTCTTCTGAACAACAATCCCAGATACCTTGAATCTATCACATCTCAATCTTGATATTGCCTCAAGGAGTTCCTCTTCTCCTTCTTCAACTATGGCCCTAAATTCATATATTTTCTTCTGATGCTTCCGAATCTCTTCAAGAAGTTTTTCCTTTAGGACCAACAAACGACCTGCAAATTCCCATTTTAATCTCGGTGGTTCAAGAAAAATCCGATCCTTTCTTGGCTTTGGCAATTACTCTTCTCTCATAATCCTTATAAGTTCTTCCAGTTCTTTTCGGCTAGGTTTCTCTCCCCGAATTGTTCGGAAAAATACAGGTAATTTATCTAAAACTTGTTCATCAGACAAAAGACCAGTGGGAATGTGACCTATAGCTGCAAGATCAAAGAGCGTAATGTATTCTTCTGATCCTTTTTCAACATTTAGCATTTCTGCAATCCCTTGAAGGACAACCTTGCTTTTCGTCTGCTCCAATTGCTCGGATCGAATTTTGCAGCCCTGCAAAATTCTCTCAAAGTCATTCTTTTTTCTATTCTCATATTCTTGATGAATTCTCCAAAAGTCATCATTTTTATTCCACTAAACTTTCTTATCCCATTTAATAAACGCAGATTAAACGTTATTCTTCTCATCTAGAGATAGAAACTCCCGCGAAGCTTCATAAATCAATGCGATTGAACAGTTCTTAACATCTGTTATATGCTAGTGAATATAAGGAAGGAGGGATTGATGAAAAAAGTCGTACTAATAGTCCCAGATAAAATAAATCGCACCATAGGGGCTTCACAGTGGTCAAAAACAGACGAGATCAACCTCACCCCGGAAAACCTCCTTATGGTCCTGCGTGAAAATTCTAAGGATTCTGTTTACATCAATCGGAAGAGCTAAATTGGATTTCCCTCTGTTTTGCTTTCTCCATTTTCGCCCGACATCTTGCAGCAGACTTCCTGTCTTTCAGCTCCTCCCACATGTTGAGTGCTTTTTCCAGCTCTCCCGATATTTCCAGCGTCCTGGCAATCTTCTTCCTGTTGGGAGGGCTCTGTTTTTGGTACATTTCGAGGGCAGCACCGTAGTCTCCCATCTTATAGAGGGCATCGCCAGCTACGGCGAATCTTTTCACCCGGCTGTAAAGATCAGCGGCCTTATCGAATTGGCGGGCATAAAAATAATAATCACCTGCCTTGCTCAGCTTCCCGATCTTCTCAAATATATCTGCCGTCCTTTCATAGCTCCCCATCATGGGAAAAAATTCAGCAGCCTCCTCCAGAAGATTGTTTTTCGAGCACCAGGCCACGCCTTTCCTGTAAAACGCATCCTCGCCAACCAGGAAGAGGAGATAATTGTGGACCGTTATTTTTATCCTCGGAAGAGTCCGGTTAAAATCGTCGGCTCTTTCGAGAAAATGGTATCTGAAGGCCAATGCTTCCCATTCTTCCGACCTCGCCAACTTCGGGACATCCGATTTGAATCTTGCTTTGGCCGTCCGAAATCGCTTCTCTTCCAAAAGCTTCAGCATCCTGAAGTAATCGAGGAGGGAATTATAGCCACCGCTCTTTTCCAGGTAATGCAGGATTTTTTCCCAGATTACGCCTCGCGTGTCGAGATCGCATAAAAAATCTCCCCAGGAGCGCATCTCGTCCGGATGCGGATCCTTAGAAAAATACATGTCGAAGAGGTTAATCATACTACTGTTTTCAAAATTCTGGCTGGCTGTCCATCTGACTTCGGATAAGACCTGGTCCTGGTGCTTCAGAAAGAATTTTGCCGCAGCTCCTACAGCATTCGAGTAGATGCACTTATCGGCAAGCCTTTCATAATCTCCAAAAATATCGCACTTTGCCCAGGCCCGGAAGGCTTTCTCCTCCTCTCCCATCATCGCATAACAGATCCCCACCTCTGGATAGGCATTGCTGAATACGGAAAATGGCACAGACGCTTCGTGGTATCTTTTCCTGTCGAAAAGATCCTTGCCCAACTGATAAATCCAGCGGTCATCGGGTATCCTCCACACTGCTTTCTTGGCAAGAGGAAAACCATTTTCTCTGTCTTTCTCTGAATCCAGATAATTCCTGACCGCTCTTTTGAATTCTTTATTTTTTTCACAGGCCTTGCCCGCAGAATAAAAATCCCCGGCAGACCTGAAATGCCTGATGGCCTCCTCGTAGTTTTTCAGGCGAAGGTGACACTCCGCTGTCCTTTTGTGGTCTTCCAGGGCAGAGAAGCGAGTCAGCGCCAGGAAATATTTTCTTTGGCCGAAAAGCTTTTCGGCATCCCGTGCGAGGCGGGATTTATCTTCAAAGGCCCGCAGACACTTCTTTATCTTTTCAAAGTCTTTCTGTTTCTCGTAGATGGAGAGCAGTTTTTCATTCTGACCGGTTTTCCGGTACAGCTCTATCAGCCTTCGGTTATTCCTTGTCTTCCTCCATAAGGCCTCGGCTTTGGAGTAGTTCTCGCCCTTCCAGTAGAGCTCGGCTGCTTTCTCGAAAGACTTCAGACTGGAGAAAAGCCCGGCAGCCTTCTCGTAATCATGGGCCTGTTCCAGACAGACCGCCGCTTCCCTGAGGTTGTTCAGATGGTGCAGGTAGATCTCAGCGAGTTTGGCAAATTCTCCGGATTTTCTGAAACACGGGACAGCTTCCTTATACATTCCCTTTTCCAGGTAAAGATTCCCGGCTTTTTGATGCTCTCCTTGCCTCTTATAGAGTTCAACCTGGCAGCGAAACGCTCCCTCCTCATTTCTCAGCTTTTCCCATAAAGAAAGAGCTTTTTGAAAATCACCGGCCTTTTCATAATTGCGGGCAGCCCTCTCATTCTCCCCGATTTTTTCAAAACTGCGGGCAGCCTCCAGATATTTCCCTGCCTTCTCGAAGACATGAGCAGAGGCTTTGTGGAAAAGCTCGGTCTCTCCCCCGTTTTTGTAGCACTCCATCGCTGCTCGATAAAATTCCTTCTCAAAAAAATAGTCTCCCTGTTCGATCCATTCTTCAGGTGTAGTAAGGACATTCCAGATGCCGTTGATAAAGCTCCGGTCGTCGGTGGTGTAGACATAGTTCCTGAACTGCGGGTTCTCCCAAACCAGGGAGGGGTTTTTTCCATCATAGACAATCAAATCGTTCTGCGATCGTGTGATTCCCACATACAAAAGGTTGATTTCATGCCGGATCTTTGCCTCGTGGATAGACCTTTTGCTCAGATCGAGGATGATTTTCCAGACATCCTTGACAAGCTCATCTTCGCAAAATTTCCAGAGGACCACAGTGTCGAATTCCAGACCTTTGGCCTCGGCAATGGTGAACACTAACTCTGTCTCCAGAAGCCTTCGGAGCCTTTTTTTTTCTCTTTCCGTCCGCACCAGGATTGTCCTCCGGGCTCCTGCCGCACGTAGAATTTCCAGCATGTCCGGCTCCTCGATTCCCGAGATGACGCTTACCGGCCTGCCTTTATACTTCCAGTCTTCAGGGGCTTCTTCCGCTTTGATCCCCAGATATTTGCCTTTTAACTCGAGAAGGATATTGGAAAGTTCGACTATGCTCCCCGAGCTGCGGAAATTCAGGGTCAGGAAACGCAGCTCCGGAACCTCCAGCCCTCTCTCGTAGAAATGCCTCTTGATTTCCTCCCACCTGAACCCGCTGGGATTGATCACCTGTTTTGTGTCCCCCGCAAAAAAGACATTCATCGGATTGTTGACCAATTCAAACAGGAGGCCGATCTGTATGTCCGTCAAATCCTGGACTTCATCACAGGCAAGCATATCATAGGTGTAATCCTGGAGATCTCTCTCTGAAAAGATCCTGAGAACCTCCCGTGTCAGGTCGAGCTCATCCCACAGGCCGTTCTTTTCGAGCCTGTCCTGGTACCATTCAAAAATGTGGTAGATTTCCTTCCGGTTGAATCGGAAGTTCGGTGCCTTCTTCTTCCCCAGGAGTTCATACTCGAGGAAGGACAGGTATTTTTTATGGACGATTTCTTTTTGCTTTTTCAGCATGTGAAGAGTTTTATCCAGAATGGAGAGGACTCTTTCCTGAGATGTCACGTCTATCAGATACCGATCCATATGCATGGAAAACGAAAGGATATCTGTCTTTAAATATTTTTCCACAAAATTATCGACGACCTTCAAGGACTCCAGCTTGGAAAAGAGAATGAACTGCTGTTGAAGCTGCTTGATAAGACCCGGATCAATATTTTTCTTCCCGATCGCCTGATGGGCATTCTCGAGGACAGATAGGTTAACCTGGGGAATGGCACCTTTGATGATGGAGCGAATCTCTTCCCATACCAGGGCCGAATCAAATTTCTGGTGCAGGGGATGGGAGGCAAATATCTTGCTGAAACGATTGAAATCCACTTCCTTTTCAGGCAAAAAGGTCTTGCCGAAGCGGTGCGCAACATCCAGGATGAACTGCTTGAACACATGAAAGTCGGGGACTAAAAATTCCCGCCTTTCCCCGGCCTCATTCAGCAGCCCCCTGCAGAGTCTCTCGGCAAAGCTCTTGAGTGAGGGATTGTAGGTGATAAAGACCTTTTTCCTCCTGTTCAATTCGCCCTTCAACAGATAATACACAGACAGCGAGGTCTTCCCGCTGCCTGCCGTGCCAGAGACAAGAATGGGAGGAGGGGATTCAAGGACTTCTCTTTGCTCGGGAGTGAGATACAGGGGAAACTCAAACTCATCCTTTGTGTAATTCCTGATCCTTTGCCATTCAGGCTCGTCGACGGCAAACCACCTCTGGCTGCCCGATTCCTCTCCGGTTTTTTCTGTGATCTGCTCCTGTGTGAAGCAGAATGGCTCCAGCTCTTCCAGATCGATGTCTTCTAGGATCATCTCATCAAAATCATGAAATTCAAGAAAAGGCGCATTTTCAGGAATGATGTTCCGGCTTTTTTTGGAGATCTCATCGTGGGAGACGATGCCCCAGACATAAATAATGAGGTTTTTCCCCGATGCTCCTCCATGTTTTCCGAGAGTAAACAGGAGCCTGTTAGCTTTATCGACAGGGGCTTCGAAAACGCATTTCGACGAGATATTCTTCAACTTTTTCGTCCGAAGCTTTCCTTCCCAGATCCCTGTCTCGAGAAATTCAAACTTCTCCCTGATCCTCTCTCTGAAGTTCAAAGGCTGACTGAGCAGGTATTTCTTAACCGCATTGTTGATCAAGACTTTAGCCATTGTATTCTCAGGTCATAATAACAAAAAACAGTCCAACTTGCATGGAAGTAGGCCAGCTCGATAGAAATGCAAAACCTCTAGGTATATTTTCTGTTCCACAAAGCCTCGAGGAATTTTTTATAAGGGAGAACGATCACTTTTTCGAATGTTTATGTTCTTTTTTGCCTTCACTTCCACCGCCTCCTCTCCCACAATCCTACATTATGCTTTTATCAAGGATTTTGTAAGGGAATAATTCGTCGTTGAATGTCATCCCAGATTTTTCGTTTCATGATTCTTAAGTCATATTCAGACTGCAAATTAAGCCAAAATTGCGCTTCAACCTTAAAATACCGCTGTAATCTAAGAGCGGTATCAGCTGTTATGGCTCGTTTGCCATTCACAATCTCACTTATTCTGTTCGGAGGAACAGCAAGATCTCTTGAAAGCTGATTTATACTGATGCTTAAGGGCTCCATAAAATCCTCAAGCAGGATTTCACCTGGCTTAATAGGATCAAGCAGTTTTTTCCTACTCATCATATCACCTCAATGATAATCGATTATTTGCACATTGTATGCATTGCCTTCATGCCACTCAAAACAAACTCTCCACTGATTGTTTATGCTAATGGCATATTGTCCTTTTCGATCGCCCTTTAAAGCATGAAATTTATTACCCGGATTAAGCATTAACGCTTTGAGACTTGGAGCAGCATGAAGAACCATAAGCCTTTTTCTCGCCTGCCGCTCAAACGACTGAAAACGACGAACTTGTTCATCCTTGAATAGCTTTTCAGTATCTCGGCAGGCAAATGATTTGATCATATAGCATATAGCGCATGATATTACGCCTAACGTAATATGTCAAGCGTAATATTCAATTATCCCCTTCTGATCATCTCTATAAGTTCTTCCAAAAGCTTTTTTGAGACCTTTTTTCCTCTAATGGTTCTGAAAATAATTGGAAGATTTTTCAACAGTTCTTCATCATCCAGAATTTCATCAGGGATTTCCCTCCTGCATGCAGCTGCCAAATCAAAAAATTCATACCAGTCATCCGATCCTTTTTGTATCCCCAAATATGATGCATATTCCACCTTTTTCACAGCAGTACTAAAGACGAATGATCCTCAACTCTTTTCTCAATCCCCCGCTAATCAAGCCATATAATGAATCTTGAAATCGAAAGCCACAACATCCGCAATCGCCACATGTCTTATATCCGGATGAGACGAATTGAGAAGGATGTTGAATTCATGGGGCACAACCGCCGAGGGAA
>CAYPGQ010000090.1:0-16632 GCA_964410125.1 uncultured Eubacteriales bacterium
GATTGCAAGTTGCTTCGAAATTTTCGGGCGACCGGATTTTGTATTCGGCAGGAATCCCTACTTCTTCTTTGTCGGTCCCACCACAAGAGCAGATCACGGATCTCTGCTGGAAGGAAGGCATCCATCCCACCATGTATTACAAATGGAGTAAATCTTTCTTGGAGTCCGGTATCATGAGGCAATAGACAATGTCATAGCCAACTAGATTTCCATAGAACTCCCAGAGGAGTTAGATCTGTGGCTCATCAGATGCTACGAATTCAAGAGATTCTAGACACAAATACCCACTTGGCTTGCTCTTCTCCTTGATTGGACCTAATCAGGGGGCAGATTCCTCGATGCATGAAACCGTCAAATCTCTATCCTGGATAAAAATGGAATCATTATTATCGATAATCATGATTTAAGACTAGATCAACAATTTTTTTTGACATTTCATCAAGTAGCTTTGGATTGTATGCAAGTGACATTTCAGCTCTTTCAGGATAATTTTTAAGTTCAAAGAACTTCACATTCTCCTTGAATACAGCCTTTGGCCCAATTGGAATGATTGAATAACCGATATTATTTTCAACCAATTTCACTATGGAGTTTATTTGAAGGGCTTTATGGATAACTTTAGGGGAGAATCCTGCTCTATTACAAATGCTCATTACACTTTTACTCAGTGGAGGGGGACATTTCGGGGAAAAACCAATATACGGCTCGTCGGCCAGTTCTTTCAAAGGTATTTTTTTTCTGGAAGACAAAGGATGTGATTTTGAAAGAATCAATGAAAATGTCTCTGTGAAAATAGGATTAACAATGATGTCTTTGACTTCAATGGGAGTCCGGACAAATCCTACATCTATTAAACCGATTCTTAATGCGTCAATTTGACTCTCAGTATCTGATTCCAGCAATACCGTATCAATTTTAGGATATTCATGCTTAAGCTCGAATAAGATATCTGGAAATATGGAATGCATAAAGTCTCCAACGTATCCTATTTTAATCTGACCAACCGCGCCGTATTTCATTAATTGCAGATGATTTTTCATTACATTTAATTGGTTGAAAAGTTTGTACGATTCATGCTTTAGATATTTTCCATACTCCGTTAACTGGACGTTTCTTTTCGTTCGATTAAAAAGCCTGACACCCAGCTCCTCTTCCAGACCTTTAATTTGGCGACTCAAAGGAGGTTGAGAGATATGAAGCTTTTTTGCTGCTTTTCCGAAATGCAGTTCTTCTGCCAGGACTGAGAAGTATTTCAATAATCTCGTCTCCATCACAAATACCTCCTAGGTATTAATTTATTCTAATAATGTATTTTACATGCTATGGGATTCTTATTACATTGTCAATAAAGGACTAATTGAGCAGTAGGAGCTAGCAACAGAACATAAAAACAGAAGACCAGAAGATATAGCTAGTCGCTATTAAGGAAAATTCAGAATTTGAATGAGTCTTGAATTATATCAACGGCGGTAACCTGTAAAAATGATGGAAAGAGGAACAACATCTTAGCTCATGAGATTGAACGAGATGGGTAATATGACAAATGGATTTAAGAAGGACGCAAAAAACAATCCAAAGGAAAAACTCACTAACACATTTTTGAGGGACTTATGGAGGAAAAAGAAATGAACTATTCAGAAACGACATTTGTATTGACAGATGAGAAGCGGAATGAAGGATACGATGTCCGGATCTTCACACCTCAAACCGAACTGCCTTTTGCCGGGCATCCCACATTGGGAACAGCTTACGTGATTCAAAAAGAGATCATAAAAGATGCAGTGAGAGAGATAAAGCTAAATCTTGAAATCGGCCAAATTCCTGTCACTTTAAACTTCGAAGGCGATCAAGTGCACACTTTGTGGATGAAGCAGAATCCTCCGGTCTTTGGCAATCAGTGTGGAGCAGACATAATGGCTGAAACTTTGGGACTGACTATTGATGACATGGAAGAATCTTATCCCATTTGTGAAGTCTCTACCGGATTTTTTTGTTTTGTCGTTCCAGTGAAGACCTTAGCTGCTGTTGAAAAAGCAAGTGTTAACCTGAAGAAATTCTATGAGTTCATAGAAACGACACAGGCAAAAACGATTCTTGTCTTTACTAAAGAGACATTAAAGGAGAAAAACGATCTTCATGTGAGGTTTTTCGCGCATTATTTAGGAGTTCCTGAAGATCCGGCTACAGGAAGCGCCAATGGGTGCTTAGCTGCTTACCTCGTGAAATACCGGTATTTTGGCACGGAAAAAATCGATGTGCAGGTTGAATAAGGTTACGAATTGGGAAGACCCTCATTATTATTGTTAGAATCGGAAGAGAAAGCGGGAGTGATAAATGTGAGAGTTGGATGCAGGGTGTTTATGGTCGCCTCCGGGAGATTATTCTTGTGAGTTCTTGAAGGAGACAAGTTTGATAGATTCGATGTGTAAAAAAAATGTGATCGATGTTGAATAAAATATCAAAGGAGAATTGAAATGAAAAAAGAGATCAAAACAGAAACGGCCCCTCAAGGGATCGGTCCTTTCTCGCAAGCTATTGAAGCCAACGGATTCGTATTTGCATCAGGCCAGATTGCTCTCGATCCGAAGACCGGCGAGTTGAATTCAGGGAGTGTCGAAGAGCAGACCCGCCTGGTCCTCAACAATCTTAAATCTGTTTTTAAGGCTGCGGAAACGTCGCTCGACAATGTAGTGAAATGCAATGTTTATCTTCAAGACATGGGAGATTACGGCGGGATGAACGCCGTCTACAAAGAATTCTTCAACTCTCCCTTTCCAGCCCGCGCGGCCGTTCAAGTCGCACGACTACCTAAAGATGTCAAAGTCGAGGTTGAAGCCATCGCTGTGAAAAAAAGAGGAGTCTGACAAAAGTCAGAAATGAAGGGAGTTTATCATGACTAACAAAATCTCCGCTGCTCGACCAGGAGAGGAAGTTTTTATGGGTGAAAATAAGGCTATTTACAGAAGCCAAGCCGGAGAGATAATGAAAAACCTGAAGAAGAGGAACATGGATGGGGCATATTTTGAGAAAACTGAGCAGGCTGTAGCCTCGATTCTCTTGGAGATTCCAGATGGTGTGCTGGTCGGCCTCGGAGGGTCGGAGTCGATTATTGAATCCGGATTGGTGGATGCGTTGCGGAAGAGGAACATCAGATTATTGGATAGATATAAAGAAGGCGTAAGCAAAGAAGAAGTATGGGAGATGAGAAGAGAGGGCTTGTTGGCAGATATTTATGTTTCGAGCAGCAATGCGATCACTTTAGATGGAAAAATTGTGAATATGGATGGAATTGGAAATCGTGTAGCCGCGACGATTTTCGGTCCAGGCAAAGTGATCCTTCTGGTAGGCATGAACAAAGTTGTTAAAACCGTAGAGGAAGCCACGGCCAGGATAAAAAACTATGTGGCTCCACGGAATGCCATCAGGGTCAACATAGATACTCCATGCTCTAAAAAAGGATTCTGCCAGGAACCTTACTGCATGCCTCCTCATCGGATTTGCAGTCAACTGGTCATTCTCGAATCCAGTATGTTTCCGGACCGGATCAAGGTTTTTCTAGTCGGTGAGCAGTTAGGATACTGATATATTTCAGACCAGGAGGATAAATTGGAATATAACATACATTTCGACAGATTAATGAAGATGGTTAAGCTGGAGATATAACGTTTTAGTTATAAAACTTTTAATGAATAACACCGTTATATAAAAAGGAGAGAAAAAATGCATAAGAATGTCTTTAAGTCGTTTGCCATTACCGTAATGATTCTTTTTTTGCTTTGTCCAAAAATGGATGCTATGTTTTCCCGGGGTAAAGTTGAAAAAATTGCCCGTGATGAGAAAGTGAAATTTCATTCGCGTGTGCTTGATGAAGAACGAACAATCCTTATCCACCTGCCAAAAGACTATGCCTTATCCGAAAAAAGATATCCGGTTTTATATGTTCTTGATGCGGAGTTTTTCTTTCAGCAAGCAGTTTCGGCGGTGGAGTTCTTGTCAGAGCTGTTGTACATCGATGTTCAACCCATCCCGCAAATGATTGTCGTGGGGATTGTAAATGTTGACAGGAACCGCGATTACACACCTACATATGCACCGGAACAGCCTCACGGAATGAGGTTTCCCACGAGCGGCAAAGCAGACAGATTTCTTGAATTTCTAAATACTGAACTGTTCTTATTCATTGATTCTAACTATAAAACAGAGCCCTTTCGTATTTTATCGGGATGGTCGCTCGGAGGACTCTTAACTGTTCATACGTATTTCGAACATAACCATCTTTTTTCTGCTTACCTTGCTATAAGCCCAAGTCTCTGGTGGGATGGAGATTTCTATGTAAAAAAGACTGACACTTTTCTTTCACAAGGACAGCTGTCGACAAAACCTCTGGTCGTAACGCTCGGTGCCCGCGAAAGCGGGGATATGGAGCGCTCGGTAAGGGACGGTTTTGTCCCAAAAATGAGGAAGAGCCCTGATGAAAAAACAACATTCACCTTCATCGAGATTCCAGAGGTAAGCCACTACTATGGTCCATATAAGGCCTACTATGAAAGCCTCTTGGCGCTTTTTTCAGATTGGATGATGCCTAATGAAATTATGAATGATGGATTTGAGGGTATACGTTCATTTTATGAAAAGCAATCTAAGAAATATGGATTCGAGATCGATATTCCTGAATCGGCCTATTTTCGGCTTGCAAGTAAGCATTATAACGAGGGGGATAGGAAGAAGGCTGTTGAAATTGCGAAGGAATATGTCAATAAATTCCCGGAATCCTCCTATGCACATTATTATCTTGGAATGAGGGCTAACGCAGTCGGGGAACTCCGTTTGGCAAAAAAGAATTTCTTAAAAGCAATTGACATTGAAAAATCCTCTTTAGAACCATATTCCGAGCGGATTGTCTGGAGCATTTATTTCTTACAAGAGATTGAAAAAGAACTTGAATCAAAACGATAATTAAAAAGGAGGTATTTAATTATGAGAAAAAATAACTATTTTCAAATAATTTATATTTTAATTTTTGTCCTGATTTCCGGTAGGTTGTCTACACAACAACCAAAAATCCAGCAAGCAGCACAATTAGGACATCCAATGCCAGATTTTACACTCCCATCTTATCAGGGAGAAGAGATATCTATTTCACAGTTTGAGGGAAAAAATATTTTATTGTTATTCCCAAGAGGCCGATATATGGATCAATGGTGCCGTTATTGCCATTATCAGTATGCAGAACTTGTCGATTTGGAAAAACGTCTACAGATCAGAAAAAAATATAATCTTGAGATTATTCAGGTTTTACCCTTCACCAGAGAGGAAGTAAAAGATTGGGTAAAGGATTTTCAGAGGAATCTAGGTGAGATTGAGAATTGGAAGTATCCAGAAAATCCTGAAAAACTTAGTGGGGGAATGAAAGATTGGATGCATACAGCCCGGAAAGCCTGGCCAAAAACATTTGATTACAGTGATGGCAAATCCCCATTACCATTCCCTATATTAATTGATGCTGACCGGAAAGTCTCAATAGGACTTGAACTGTTCAGAACAGAATGGAATCTGAATCGAGCCGAGCAAAATGTACCAGCTATATTTATCATTGATAAAAACGGAATAATCCAATTTAAATATATAAGTCAATCAACTATGGATAGACCCAGCTTTGATTATATCTTTAAGTTTATCCAACGAATGGTTATAAATGAATAACTAAAATAGGGAATGTACATTGAAATGAGAATATCGGTCAATTTGTGAATGTCTATTGACTGGAAAGTTCTTAATGGGAGAAAATTATGAAGGAATTCGAAAAAAAACAGTCAACTCGAAGGGATTTTTTAACTAAAGCGGTGCTTCCGTCATTAATTGTTGTTAACACATATCACCAATAGCTGAATTTTCGCATTTTGTCTTATCTTCAAGCAGAGAATAAAAACAAAAAAGGAGAACGCAGTAGCCGCCAAAAAAACTTGCCTGAACGTCAGCCTTCTTGAAGTTAATCTTGCCTGCATAGCAGGCGTCCATATCTCATTGCCATACTTTAGCGCACTATGCACACGGAAGAAATTATAGTGGCACTGCAACAACTCCAAATGAGCCTTTAGATATTCTGTGCGCCTGGCATGGGAAGGTGTATACCGATGAAGATATGCACTCCCACGACGAATGGTCAGGTTATGCCGTTCAACAAATGATGTGTTCAGCGTGGATGAGTCTTTTGATCTTTCTAAGGCATCATATAGCCTTTGTTGCGATCCGATCACCAGTTTTCGATCCACACGAATAACCATGTCCTTGCGGCGGGTTTTAATAACCTGCCCATAAATGCAACTGCAACCGAACAACCTCTTAATTACCCCAGCATAGGGCTTAAAACCATCGGTAGTAATCAAAGGCTCTGCAGTCATTTCAGATTTAACCAAGGTATCTTGAAAGAGCCTACAGATGTTTTTGTAATTTCGTTTCCCAACTATATAGGATGGCCACAGCCTTGACCATACCTCGATCAGGGTAATGATCCAAACCGATTGGCTTTTATTTCTGATGAATGTACGGATTTCATCCGCCTGTGGTTCTCGGAGTGTGAAACCTTTCAGCATGTATCGGTTAAAGCGTTTGGCAGCAATACATGCACGTTCAAGCCACCGGTAAACAGTGTTCCAAGAAAGATGTTTGATCCGTGAAATGGCGGACTTGCTAACGCCCTCGACACTCATCATACAGACTTCATCAAAGAGATTACGGGAGTGGTGGATACGATAGTATGGTGTATCTTCTACACCTTCCTTTTTTCAACTTAAAATATCCATACTTAATGATGTTTTGTTTTTTGGATTGGCCAGGAAAATCACATTCAGGATTCGGGCAGGAACGATTAATCACTGAAGACTTCCGATACACTATATGACCTCGCTGTTATATTGTAGTTGCTTAAAGATGATATAAGTCTTAGTAGGAACGAGCGTTAAAGTCAATACACCAACAGTAGATGACGGAAGCACCATAATTCAGGCTAGATGATGTTTTTGTGGTAGCGGGTATAAAGGCTTATGATGGGATTGTGGCCGTTGAACCGGTCTTTTACGATGAGTGTAGTAACAGGGGCTGTGGAATGTTTGGTAAACAGCATATCGTGTCCCACGCACAGGCCGACCAAAACATTGAAGGCTGTTTCAGCCTGGTTTAGAAGCTCGGCTTGGAGAAGGGGATTGCAAGTTGCTTCGAAATTTTCGGGCGACCGGATTTTGTATTCGGCAGGAATGCCTACTTCTTCTTTGTCGGTCCCACCACAAGAGCAGATCACGGATACGACATCGAGGCCGTGACCTTCCAGGATGGCCTGGGCCCTCGATGCTTCGTCAGCGAGTCCGCTGCAGAAAGCCATCCCGATCTTTTTTGCTCCGATTTTTTTGGCGAATTCGGCGATTTCTCGGACGCGAGGTCTAACAGGGATAATTTTCCCCTCTTCTCTTGCGGCTTTTTCATTATAGGCTTCTTTTTCGATCAATGCCGCATTAGCAAAAAAGCTTTTGATCTCTTCTGCGTCATATTTCTGCTTGATGTTTTGAATAAGCTCTTTAAAATTTTTCATCGGGCAGAAGTCAGGAAGCCTTACCCCCTCGGCTAATCCCTCATAACAATATTTAGGTTTACATAAAGCACATTTTGGATCTGTCATTTTCTCCTTAATCCTTATTTTAATATGATTGAAAGTCCCTGTTTTATTCACGAATCGACTATGCTTGGAGACGTCAATATTTTTATAAATAATTCAGGGAAAAATATTTCAATTATTAGGATAAAGATAATACCACCACTCTGGCTGATCCTTGAGCCACCTGTCAAACCAGGCCATAATGGTTCTTGTCCAAATTTTTCTCTTGTTATAGGTCATGATGTGATGGTCTTGGTCGAGGATTTGGACATACTCGACTTCTCTTCCCAAAATCTTCAGGGCCGTGAAAAGCTGTGTGCTCTCACCTGGAGGGACATTTGTGTCCTCAGAGCCATGAAGGAGGAGCAGGGGAGCGGTGATTTTATCAGCGCTAAATAGTGCACTCTGATTGATGAAGATATCTTTGCGGCTCCATGGATAGCTGTTGGCTGCTGCATATGCGGAGTACTCATATCCGTAGTAACCTTCGCCCCAATAACTGGAGATGGAACTGATCCCTGCATGGGATACCGCTGCAGAAAATATGTTGGTTCGCGTCTGGAGGATCATGGTGATAAATCCGCCATAGGATGCACCTATGCACCCCAATCTTTTGGAATCGACAAATGGATGTTCGGCTAAAAACTTTTTGACGCCATCGATGATTTCATCGGCGACAATGATACCCCAATCATTGACGTGAAGGGCAGAAAAATCCTGCCCATACCCGATTGCTCCGCTGGGTTGAAGCACATAGACGATATATCCCTGTGCCGCCCAGAGATTTTTGGGATAGCGTCCCCCAAACTCTCTGGTAACCGGTGCGGTCCCCCCATAATAGTTTACGATACAAGGATACTTTTTTTTAGAATCAAAATCAGGAGGATAATAAATCCTCCCATCTATCAAACGGTCTTTCTGGTTCTTGAAAGTCCAACGCTCGACCTTCCCAAATGTGACGCCGGAAAATTCCTTCCCGGCAGGATCATGCAGCAGATGGGTTTTTTTATTTTTTATGTTTAAGATATAGGCTTTGGGAGGAACGGAAGCACTCGACCCAGTAAATGCTGCCACTTGTTTATCCTTGGATAGATCGAACTGTTCGATGATGTCAACACCGCAGGGGATAAAGAGAAATTTTTTCTTTGCAATATCATACCTGTACAAACGGCGGAAAGAGTGATCTGTTGTGAGGAAATAGATGGCATTTTCTGTATGGCTCCAGATGGCTTCTTGGATCGAAGGATCGAATTCTTTTGAGATAGGCTCCACCTGTTTTGTTTCAGGATCGAACATATAGGCCTGGATATCATATTCATTGGGAATTAAATTACCGGAAAGATTCTGACCCGCATCATCGAATGTGGAAGGGCCCCCTAAAATAAGGATTTTGCTGCCGTCAGGACTCCATTGAGCCTGATTGAACCATCTCCCTTCCCAGAGCAGTTCATTTCTAAAAGATCTTAGATCGAGATAGTAGAGTTCGGTTTTCAGAAAAGGCCTTTGTGTTTCATCGACTAATGAGCGTGTGTAAAGAAGTTTTTTTCCGTCAGGACTGATGCTGTTGAGTGAAGTCGAGAACTTGCCTGCTGTCAGGCTCTGGCGGACGCCATCTTCGAGGCTGATCTTGTACAGATAGAATTTATTCCGGGACCAGGGTTTTCGGTCGTCTAGATTTCTCAGGCGTTTTACCCCTGGTCTGTCTTCTTTTCCTTTTTTTGAGATGGAGTAGATGATACAGGTTCCGTCAGGCACCCAGGTGTGACTACCAAAATCTTTGATATCTTTGAGGAGAGGTGTTGAAGTTCCGTTTTCTAGGTCGACCATCCAGAGAGTTGTTCCAGACTTGTTGTGTGTTGTGTAAGAAAATTTTTTTCCCGTTGGTGCCCAGCTGACCCTGGAGAGTGATGTCCCTCCCCGATAGGTCTGGAGGAGGCGGTTCTCTGAGACATCATATAATTCAACCCAGGTTTCAGAATTATCGCTCGGAGGAAGAGTTTTGCGAATAGAAACAGCAGCCAATGTGCCATCCGGAGAAATGTATATCCCTGTGACAGTGGGAACATCCAGCAGATGGTACAGGCGCATATTTTGCTTGTTGGATAGGATTAAGGCGGGGTGTGGAGAAGTGTAATTTTCATCGATTGTGATTGTTCCCTTTAATGTCCATTCCTCATCCGAACTGGGGTTATAAACGGATTTTACGATGAGGAGATGTTTTCCGGTCTCCAAACTCAGATCTGTCGAGACTTTTTTTCGGTTGGCTGTGCTGCTGCTATCGCCATTCCTGCTGGCATTTGATTTTGTGGTACAGATTCTCCCGTCGACACAAAGATGAAATGCTTGTGGGCTCTGTATGGTGACTCTTGCTCTCGTCCATCGTTTTACATCCAGATAGGTGCCAAAATAGGCGATAGTGGGGTGGGTTTCGTCTCCGATAAGACTAACGCCGTTTTCTCCCGATCGAATTTTTCTCCACCGGGAGAGAGAACCGTCGTGCCATCGTAGAGGACTGCCGGATATGGGTATCAGTTTGGATTTATCGACCTGGTGGAATTTGATCAGGTTCTCGATAAGCTGTTCTTTTTTATAATCTTCCAGAAGGGCAGGAAGAGGATTGGGGAAAGGTCCGAGAAGCAGCCAATCGGTGATAATCCATTCTTTGGTTTGCTCCTCTTCTTGGGATATGGCAGAAATCGTTAGAGGAATCAGGATTAACAACAGCAAGAGTGCGGCAAGGACGGGATGTAATTTCTTAATCATGCTTTATTCTATATTCATTTCTTATTTTTGACGTATTTGTCGAACCATTCGAACATCTCTGTGAGCACGTGAAGGACGGACGCTCGGGCTCTGTAACCGTGGCTTTCATTGGGAAGCATGACCAGCCTTGCAGTGGCGCCATGTCCTTTAAGGGCATGATAGAGCCTTCGGGATTGAATCGGAAAAGTTCCGGAGTTGTTGTCCGCTTCACCATGAATCAGCAGGATGGGTTCGTTGATTTTGTGGGCGTGCATGAAAGGGGATACTTTGAAATAGATCTCAGGAGCTTGCCAGAGGGTTCTCCGTTCGCTCTGGAAACCGAAAGGTGTCAGCGTCCTGTTGTAAGCGCCGCTCCGGGCGACCCCGGCTGCCAGGAGGTCGCAGTGGGCAAGCAGGTTAGCTGTCATGAAGGCGCCGTAACTGTGTCCGCCTGCCCCGACGCGCTTGGGATCGATAATTCCCATGGAATCCAGCTTGTCTATTGCGGCTTGAAGGCTTGAGACGATCTGTTCGACAAATGTGTCGTTCATTGTTTTTGGATCACCGATAACAGGCATCTGGGCACCGTCGAGGAGGGCATATCCTTGTGTTACGAAAAAAAGTTGGGATGTTCCTCTGAAAAAAGTGAAGCGGTGTGCCGAACCTCTTATCTGCCCTGCAACCCTCCGGTCCTGGTATTCGCGGGGATAGGCCCAGACCACACAGGGTAACCTCTCTCCTTCTTTGTAGTCCGGAGGCAGGTACAGGGTGCCGGAAAGGTCGACCCCATCCGCCCGGGTGTACTTGATGAGCTGCTTCTTCAATCCTGTTATTTGCGGAGCAGGATCCTTGAAGCTGGTCAGAGCCTGCTTTTTTTTGTTCTTCAGGTTGTAGAGGTAATAATTGGGAGGCTCAGTCTTAGATTCATAGCGGGTGATGATTTGATTCCTGGATTTCCCGGCAAAGTCCACAAAGGACTCGTAGCTTTCCTCGCTGCACTGGAAAAGCCTCTTTTTTTCAAGTGTCCTGATGTTCATCTTGTCGAGGAAGGGCATGTCTCCTTTGGGGGACGCACCGCTTCCAGAGAGATAGACCCACTCCTTATCCTGGAGTATGACACGTTCTCCGTTGAGCGTGGTTGTGGATATAGGGCGTCCCGGATCGTTGTAACGATCTTGAGAACTTATATCGATGATTTTTTTTGGAGCCTGGTTCGGATCGTCGACATTTACAAGATAAGTGGTTCTCCATCTTCTTTTCCATTCGCGTTCCGAGAGAAAAGCCAGGCCTTCTTGCTGCAGCCAGGAGATACCGCCATAGCGTTCCTTGGTCTTCAAGATTTCTTTGGGGCTGCCTGTGAAGGGAGTCGAAAGAGTCATGAGCTTGTCCCTGTGAGGAACCTGTTTCTCAGGGTCCCCTTCGTCCAGGGCCTCGACCCATACGAGTGTGGCGGGTTTAAGCGGCCTCCATTCCAGTGACCTCGGTCCTGTGGGAACTCCTCCGACCGGGACTTCGTCTTCTAAAGGAAGGTCAGCGAAGAGATGGACAAGATTTCCGTCTCGGTCCCATATTTCTTCACTGTGGGGAAAGGAGTTGTATGGAACGCTGAAGGAGTAAGGCTCTTTGACTCGGTAGACCAACAGCAGTTGTCCGTCAGGTGAAGCATCGGCATAGAGGTAGAGTCCGGGTTCTCCGATTTTTCGGCTTTTTCCGGATATAATATCGATTTCATAGATCTGGGAAGTGGCATAAAATTTAAACAGTTTCGCGTCATAAGGAGTCTGAAGAAGGTCCTGGTAGGTCCGGACTGTGGCGAACCGTCCTTCTGTCTCCTGGATGTTGGGGCCAATGGGGACCGCAGGTATTTTCGGGGGGTCACTGCGGTCTCCCGGTATGGCATAAACCAGGATTTTATTGCCCGGGAGCCAGGAGAATCCGGAATTCACTGTGGAATTGAGGTTGGGCCCTGTGAGTGCCTTTGCCTTTCCTGTGTTGGCGTTTGCAATCCAGAGTTCGAATCCCTTATCTTTCAATAGGGAAAAGGCCAGCCATTTTCCGTCCAGGGACCATTGAGGAAAACCCAGTTTTGCCCCTTCGGGAAGAGCGATGCGTGTTTCTTTCCCATCTTTTATGGATTTGATGGTCAATCCGATGGTAAAAGATGTCTGCTGCCGGCTGTTGTATCTCGGCGTAATCCTCGTTCCGGCAAGCCTGAGCAGCGGCTGGGACATGTATGCGATCGAAGGCATAGATTCGGACTCGGAAAGAAGCATGAGATCTCCAGTTGGATTCATGCTCGCTCGAGGCAGTGGGGGTGTGTCGACGATATCGATCACTTCTTTTGGCGGAAGCTTGTAGGGTTCTTGGGAAAAGGCGAAGCATCCAAGTAATGCCAAAATAAAAAAGACAGATAGAATTTTTTTACTCATGTTTTCTCCCTCCTGAAAGCACAGTTTTTTTCCAAAACGATGTAATAATACCAAAGAATTATATTATCCGATTGAGCCCCCAATTGCAATTTCCCAGAATTTGAGGTAAGCATCCTTATTTCCGTGATACCAAAAGGCTTTAAATAGGCTTTTAGGAATGGTCTTGCTTCCGTGAAGATTTTTAACGCCATTCCTCACCACTCTTCTCGGCGGCGATGAACTGCGCCCCCTCACTCCCAATCTCTGACAGCCTATCCTCTGTTCCCGTGCTTGCTCCCATCTCCATTACATTAGCAAAATCGTGCTCGATACAACATCACCGTCTGAATGTGTCAGATTCCCTCGAAGAACGGATCGTAATGGCTAAATCTTCAATGGTCGCTTCAACCATCCCCAAAAGCCCCATTTATCACGGAAATAGAGATGCTTCCGAATTTGAGTAATATCCGTCTATCGGTCTTTCACATTTGTGTTGATTTTTGCTTTTGGTTGCTGTGTGTGGCCAACCTACATCATATCCAGGAATTCTTGCCAGGGGAATGCTCTCATAGTCTCAGTTGTCGAGTGCCCATAGGCACGGATGATCATGGCGGCTTTGGCGATTTGTTCGGGGTCGTCCGATTCGACGATGTCGATAATGTCGTACCGGCCCATAGTCGAGTAGCTTTGTTTCCATTCGACACCCGGGCACTCGCTTTTGATTTTGGACGCAACCCTCTCGGCGATCTTTTTGAATTCAAAGGGATCGCTGAAAGCCTGAGGAGAGATATTGCTGAGAATGATGTAAGTAGCCATGCGCGCATACCTCCTAATATAAGGGAAATATCAAAAATACAGCTTTATACTGCCATTTCATGCGAAATTAAGGTGTCTGTTGTTTCCCTTCGAGGAAAGCGATCAGGTCTTCTTCGTTGACCCACCACTGCCGGCCGATTTTCTGGGCTTTGATCCTGCCTGATCCGAGCAGTTTGAGGGCTGTTACCCGGCTGATTTGGAGCTTTTCCTGGAGATCCTTAAGATTATACTGCTGAATTACCTTGCTTCCCAACCATATTGTTCTCATTTCAATTTAGTTTTGACTTATTTATATATAAATTTACTTATATATACTTCATTATGGGATGAATCTAAATGAAATGTCAAGAGTTTTTTTGACAAAATAAAAAATAGGAAGGTTTATTCTTCTGGTTTGTCTGTTGAATATTTTTCAATCAATGCCATAAATCTCGGATTTTCCCTTAGGGGATCCCACGTGGCTTCGGACTCGAGAAGCTTTGTAGACAGAATATCGCCGGTAGGGATGGAGAATAAATATTCGAGGTTATCCATTGCATTCTCATATTCCCCGATAATGGCATAGATTCTGGCTAAATTCAAAACATATTTTGGCCCTTCGAGCGCGTCCTGTGAAATGGGATAGAGATTGACGGCCTGCTTGCCTTCTCTTACAGCATCTTCCCTTCTGTCTAAATAGGCATAAGCGAGACCGAGAGAGCTGTGGTATCGTGGGTCTTCGGGATGTTCTTGCACGAGCTGCTCCAGCCGTTCGCGGGCTGCATCCGCATGAGCCCTTTGTTGTGAACGCCTGCCTTGCGCGTTATAGACGGATGCGAGGCTTAGCTCCCGGCCGAAAAAGAGATTTTGCGATTCATAAGACTCGTAGGGAAGAGAATTTAATTTCTCCAGCACTTCTGTATAATTTCTTTCGATGGATAGAACCATGAACCACGCATAATCAGCTAATGGCGAGGGTGGCATGGTATTCAAAACTGCTTTTGCTTCTGCAAAAGCCGCTTTTCCTAGCAGGAGAGATGATATTTTCCACGCTTTTGCCGGAATACTCTCTGGATTTAGGGAAAGAGCTCGGTCGCACCAAAGCACAGCTTCTTCATATCTCCGCAGATTCAAATAGTTCATTCCAATATTGGCTGCTGCATCTGAAGAGCGAGGATTGAGTTTGAAGACTTTTTCCAGTGTTTCTGTTGATTTTTCCAATTTTCCCTGTCGCCTCTGGATATAACCCAGAAAAATAGGGGGATTGTTCGGACGGGCTTTTTGGACGTTTTCAAAGATTTCGAGAGCCCGATCATAGTCCTGGAATCCTCTGTAGTAATACCAGCCTAGCGCTTCCAGCGCTTCAGGTAAATCGGGCTGGAGTGCGAGTGCTTTGTCAACCGCAGCCTTTGCCTTGGTAATTCTCTCCTTTGTCCTATCAAACCCAAAATGATATATCGAGGATTGGGCCTCAGATAGCGATATGAAGGCCTGAACAAAGCCTGGATCGAGCTCTACGGCTTTTTCGTACAGCTCTATTGCTTTTTTGTACTCATCAACATTTAGGAGTATCAATGCTTTGAGGGCATGATCTTCCGCCCGAAGATAATAATCATAAGCTTCGAGGTTTTCTGTGGGCTTTGCTCTCAAGGCTTCGCGTTCAGGTTGCAGCAATTTCATGTCCAGTTTTTTTGTCACGTCCTCTGCAATCTCGGCCTGGATCTTGAGAATATGTTCTATAGATCGTTGGTATCTTTTTGTCCAAACCGGGGTATCATCGAGAGTCCGGATCAACTCTGCGATCACAAGCACGCGATCTTGTTCAACCTCAGCTTTGCTCCACTGCACTGTCCCGCTGAGCACATAATCGACGCCTAATTCTTCCCGGATTTGCTTGATCGTTTTTTGTGTGTCTTTATAGAGGTTGGAGCTGGCACCGGATATGACATCCAGCCCATGCAGATCAGACAGGCGGCTCCGGATTTCGTTTGAGGCACCTGATGCAAAATACTCGTCTTCAGGCTGGCCCAAATTTTTAAACGGCAAGACCACAAGCACTCGTCTTCCAGGAGGAAGCACTTCCTCTTCTTTTTGAAGGAATATATAGGCCATCACTGCTGCTGTGATTATGACAAGGATCGGCAGAGCAATCCAGGCCCAGGTTTTTTTAACCGTGACAGTGATTTCTTCCGATGAGGTGGGTTTTTTTTGTGGTATCAGTTTTTCTGTTGCCGGGATGGTTTTTGCTACAGATTCGAGTTCCGTACGCAGTTCCTCAGTGCTGCTGTATCTTTTTTCTTTATCCTTCACCAAGCACCGGAGGATCACGCGATTCAGATGATCCGGTATCAGAGGATTTATTTCTTTGGGAGGTATGGGTGGCACACTTTTGTGTTTTACTCCGATCGTGAAGGGTGTGTCGCCTTCAAAAGGAACCTTGCCCGTAACCATCTCATAAAGGATGATTCCCAGTGAATAGATATCTGCCCTCTGGTCGACCTCTTTTCCCTCCACCTGTTCGGGTGACATGTATTCTGGGGTGCCGATCATCACGCCTGAGCCTGTGATCCCTTTGGTTTTTAAAGACCGGGCTATGCCGAAGTCCAAGATTTTGGCGTTGCCGTCCTTGTCGATCATGATGTTTTGGGGCTTGAGATCGCGGTGTATGACTCCCAGACGATGGGCTTCAGTCAGTCCTTCGCATACCTGCTTGGCGATGTAAATCGCTTTTCCCGCTCCCAAAATCCCGGCTCTTCTGATAAAGCTTTTTAAGTCTTCTCCAGACACATACTCCATCGTGATGTAGTAGGCTCCATCTTCTTTGTTGAGGTCGTACATACGGCAGACATTTTTGTGGCTGATCTGTCGGGCGAGTTTGAGTTCGTTCCGGAAGCGTTCAATGGTTTTTTCATCCGCACTTATCTCAGATTTGATCAGTTTTAGGGCGATTTTTTCCTTTATCTCTTTATCCAAGGCCTTGTAAACCCGGCCCATACCGCCCTTGCCAAGCTCTTCGATGATCTGGAATCTTGTTCCAAA
>CAYPGQ010000091.1:0-16632 GCA_964410125.1 uncultured Eubacteriales bacterium
TACAACAGCCACAAAATTCCATTTGTTGGTCATTTCATAGGCTTTTTCTTTGTCCCGATGAATTTTTTTGCAGGGGGATGCTACTCCAGGCGTATACCAAACGCCGAAATCGTTAAAATCTCTTATGCGACACTTAGGTAATACTTCTATCTTTCCCCTATAAAACGGATGAAGACGCAAAGCATCTTTTGAAGGTTGCTCTGCTTTGGCCAGCAACTCTTCCACTGTGACTTCTTTCAAAACTTCCTCCTATGGCATCATTGAATCAGAGCTTATAGACACCACAAATTAATATTATTTTTTAGTTATAAAATACTTTATTATAATCCTCTTAATTTATTAGTCAAGCCGCCGAATAACCTGAACTATTCATAAAACTTGTCAGGAAACAAAATCATCTGTGCAAAAAACACCTTTCGCTGTTTGTTTCTCCTGGTTTTTTTGTGATGATCATGGCCAGTCCCAATTCGTTTGCTTTCTGAAGGACTTGCTCGTCTCTGATCGAGCCCAAAGGATAGATGATAGCCGTGATTCCGCTTTTGGCAGCAAGCTCGACGACATCCGTGAAAGGCATAAAAGCATCCGATGCCATAACACATTCTTCAGAACCGTATCCGCGCTTGGAAAATTTAATGGCATCCTCTGCGGCATCGATACGGCTCCTCTGTCCCGATCCTATTCCGTGTATCCGGTAAGCAGAACCAATCACGATAGCATTAGACCGGGTGAAGCACGCCACAGTCCAGCAAAAAATAGCAGCTTCGATCTCTTCTTGTGACGGGATTCTCTCGGAAACAACTTCCACAGATTCCAGTGATATGATCTTGGAATCAAACCGTTTTTGAACCAAAAGGCCTCCCTCAACTCTTTTGAACTCCAGGCCGTTATCCCGAGAGGGATCATCTATGGACGCAGTGAGTTTCACCACACGTAAAGGTTTCCTCGTCGCTAAAACTTCGAGGGCATCTGTAGTGAAATCGGGAGCAAACACCACCTCCACGTTCCTGCCCTTTTCGACCATTATTTCAGCCAAAGGTTTATCGATCGGATGATTGAATACATCCACACTGCCGAAATTCGAAAGGGGATCGCATCCCCACGCTTTCTGAAAAACATCTGCTGGCTCCTCCCCCATCGCCACACCACTGGGCATTTCATGTTTCACCAAAACGCAAATATGCCGATTAGGATAAATTCCAGAAAGCTTTTTCACCAACCTGAGCCCCAAATCCATATCTCCGATATTGATATAGCTCAGGCCTTTGGTCCCTTCCTGAATAACCTCTAGTGATGCCATGTTTGGACCAGATGCTCCTGGCTCCTCGTAGAAGGCTGCAGGATATCCAGGATTTTCGCCATACCTCATCGAGAATTTTTTCTCAAATTGAAGATTCCCCCACTGAAGAGTGTCAGGGAATTTCTCTTCTACTTTGGTCCGGTACTGTTTGCGAGTTGTTTTATGAAATTTTTCCATTTGAAAATTACATCCTTTCCGCTCTATTCATGATATGGGTATCGAATTTATTGGATAACATATCGATCTCGAAAACACAGGCCACAGCCACCCTAAAATCTTGGCCTCCCTCTTTGGGCGCAAGTGATTCATAAACCCTGTCTGCCACCTCTCGGGAAGTGGATTCCTTTATTTCCACTTCCTGAGGCTCTCCCTTGAAAGATGGCAAGGGATCTCTATTTTCTCCCTCATAAGTCATGATTATTTTGCCTTTGCCAGGAACAACGGAAAATTCATAAATATTCCTCAGAGATGAGCCATCCGGCGCTTTCCTTATTAAACTGAGCGCTGCGCTTTTGTTAGAAAGAATGCACCCGCTAATTCTTGGGGTAAAGGTTGGTTCGTCAGGTTCGTAATCCCAGTTTTTTAACGCAAACGCAAGAATTTCTGCTGCGCTTTCACTCTGGCCCAAGCAAGCCATGATGTCTACAGTTTGTTTCCCGTTGCTGATGGCAATTCCATGAGGCAGGCAAAAAACGCTCGGGTATAACAATAGGTCTATGTTTCCCTTTTTCAGAAGGTCTTTGTCTGTGGGCTTCACCCAAATCGTATCTTCCTTTAGCTCCATTTTTCTGGCCTGGCTTGAGGCGGACCGCCCTGTTATGGCATAAACAAGCAATACCTTTTCCGTCCTTTTCTCTTGCCCGATAATGATGAGGCGTCCTGGATATTCTTTATTCACTATAGCCTTTTTGTTCATTGGTTTTATTATATTCCCTGTATATTTACGGGGACTTATGGATAATATAATAGGTAGAGTCAAAGTTCAAACACAAAAAACAAGAATATGGAGTCAAACCTTGAATTTGGACATTCTTGTTCATTTCCCTTATACTTTTTCCTAAGCCTGAATTATTCATAAACATGATGTTTTTAACAGGATTTAAGGTTTGACTCTATGACATCAACGAGGCAAATATGAGAATAGACGAATACCCGGAAAAGGCATACAAAAACCTGGAATTCCTGAACTCAGAAGAAGCACGGACCATCCGTATCCAGAGCGAGTATATAGAACCCCTTACCAGATTGAGCGAACACAAAGTCAACAGTACAGTGCTTTTTTTAGGTTCCTCCAAAGCCAAACCAGATGAGACCGGATCTATATTGAGCAAATACTACTGGGAGACAGAAGATATCGCTTTTCGATTGGCAAAATGGGCAATCAAACTCAAGCCCAAAGGGAAAAACTTCGTCGTCTGCACCGGAGGCGGGCCTGGTTTGATGGAAGCTGCAAATCGCGGTGCGGCACGAGCTGGTGGCAAATCCATCGGGATGAACATCTCTATTCCCGAAGAACAGTTTCCCAATGCCTACACATCCCCGGAGCTGTCGTTTATCTTTCATTATTTCTTTATGCGAAAATTCTGGCTGGTCAATCGCGCCAAAGCTATCGTGGCCTTACCCGGAGGATTCGGAACTTTGGATGAGCTTTTTGAGGTTTTAACTCTTATCCAAACAGGAAAAATTCACAAAGACCAGCTAATCGTTCTTTTGTATGGAAAAGAATACTGGGATGAGGTCCTTGATTTTGAAGCCCTGCTCAAACATAAAGCCATAGATGCCGATGACGCCCATCTTTTTTCAGTATGTTCAACCCCAGAAAAAGCCTTTTCTTTTTTGAAGAAAAACTTGGTTCATTTTTTGTAGGATTTAGCAAGGAATGACAAATTTTCCAGGCCTAAGATTATTCCTCATCTTTGCTGTTATGTCCTTATTTTTAATATCCTGTGCCCAAGTGACATACCCACCTCCTGAGGCTACCCAGACAGGCGTAGCATCCTGGTATGGGCAGAATTTTCATGGGAAAACCACATCCAACAAAGAGATCTATGACATGCATGATTTGACAGCCGCCCATAAGAGTTTGCCATTCGGAACCTATGTGGTGGTTACAAACTTGAATAATGGAAGATCAGTCACGGTACGGATTAACGACCGCGGTCCTTTTGTCAAGGGAAGGATCATCGATCTTTCCTATGCTGCGGCTAAGGCCGTTGACATGATCGGCACAGGAACAGCACCTGTCAAACTGGAAATTCTCACAGAAATTTCCCCCAAAAGATCCTCGCAGAAATTTTCTGTACAGGTGGGCTCTTTTATTCAGGAATATAATGCCAAGTCATTAAAAAAAGAGCTGCAAAAAAATTTCAGAAATGTCTACATCACCCGTTTTAAAACGGTGAATCAGGTTTATTATCGTGTGAGGATTAAGACAAAAAGCCAAGATACAGCCAGAGCAGTAGCCAAGCGTTTGATTGGAGCAGGATATTCGGCTATAGTGTTGGAGGAACAGTGATCAAACCATTTTGCTTCAGGATTGTCTAACTTATGCGTGAGATCGTTTTTATTACAAACTATTATTGGAGGACAAAATGAAAAAAATTGCCTCAATTGTTCTTATAAGTTTTGTTTTTGTCCTTTTGGCCGGATGTGTCGTGGGCCATCCCAGGATTGCTCCACCCCCTTTAAAAAAAGAAGTCCGGTCGGTTAAGCCAGGTCCGAATCAAGTTTGGATATCGGGACACTGGAAATGGTCAGGAGGTCGTTACGTTTGGGCATCCGGGCACTGGACAAAAACCAGACCTGGAAAGGCTTGGGTCAAAGGACACTGGAAAAAGAAAGGCCCTCGGTACGTATGGGTACGCGGACACTGGAGGTAGGAGGACTCTCCTAGCTTATTTTCTTTGTTTTCGCTTGAAAAGATAAGCGGCCTCCTCTCTTCTGCTTGAAGTCCCATCGTGAATGGCAAAGCGGCCGCCGCTCCACATTCTTGCAGACCCGTATTCTCCTTTTTTATTGACCGCGTAAAAGCTCAAGCCAAACCGAGGTTTGCCCTCATCATCCAGAAGATGGAATTGGCTCTTTGACGTTTCGGCGATTCTTTCAAGAGTCTTGAGGCAGGCCTCTTCCGGAGACGAACCCCGTCTCATAAACTCCACGACCATAAAACTTCCGCAATTCAGGATGTTCGCCTCCCCTCTCCCGGTAGAACCGGCGGCTCCCACCGTGTTGTCGACATAAAGACCGGCACCGATGATCGGGGAATCCCCGACTCTTCCTGGAATTTTATAGGACAATCCGCTCGTCGTTGTCACTCCAGCTAAATTGCCGCTGGCGTCCACAGCACAACAGTTGATCGTTCCATGGTAGATCAAGACTTCCTGGAGTTCCTGATCAAGTTCTTCTTTTGGAGGAAACCAATCGTCCCGATCGGACAGTCTTTCTTTCCATCTCAACCACCTTTCCCTAGCCTTATCTGTGAGAAGGTTCTCTTCTTTGAAACCATGGGCCTTTGCGAATTTCAAGGCTCCCTCTCCAGTAAGCAGAGCATGATCCGTTCTCTCCATCACGAGTTTCGCAACCTTGGAAGGCGTTTTGATATGTTTTAACCCGGCAACAGCTCCGGCATTGTGAGTCGGGCCGTGCATCACCGACGCATCGAGTTCAACTTCCATGTCTTCATTCGGAAGACCCCCATAACCCACGGACATATCATCGGGATCCTCTTCGACAATATTGACTCCGGCGATCACAGCATCCAGCGGATCTGCTTTGTTCTTGAGTAAATCCATGGCCTTCTCGACCGTTCTCATCCCGTTCCCGCTCGCTATCACGATATTTTTTCCTGTAACCGGCGGCATGCCCAAGACGATTTTTCCCTCACCGAGTACGGCTGCAGCACCTGCACCCATTCCTGCTTTCAGAAAATCCCTTCTCGAAAATTTATGTTTCATGTTTTCTCCTAATAAATCCTAAATTTTCCGAACTTCATACTTTAATCCAACTCTTGCCCAACTACAACCTAAAATTGACAACCTTTTCGGTTTGGTATATATCCAACATCGGATTGCCGATGAAAAAAAGAATCCTGTTCTCCGCATCCCTGTTTCATGCGTTTAACGATGCCTCCACCGTTATCGTACCGATGATTTTCCCGCTTCTTTTCAGCCAGCAGTTCATCATCAAAAATTACTCCCACATCGGTATCATATCCAACCTCGGCTTGTTGACCACGTTTCTCTTTCAGATCGTGATTGCCAATTACGCCCACAAATTCGAATACAAATACCTGCTTCTTCTCAGTTCCCTTGGCATTTCTGTGTCCGTCTTATTGATCACCCTTTCTGCCAATATGGTCTCGATGCTTTTCTTTTACCTTTTGATGCGCGGCTTCACCAGTTTCTACCATCCGATCGGAATAGCCACCGTATCCAAAGCACACCCCGACCAAGGTCTAGATTTCGCCATGGGCATCCAGAGTGGATCGGGAAACCTCGGTGTTTTTATCTCCTTTATATCAGCTGGCTATCTCGCACAAAATTTCGGTTGGAAAATGCCTCTGTATGTTTGTGCCGGAGTCAGCGTTTTTCTCGGATTGGCAAGCTATTTTTCTGTCCGGAAGATATCTCTAAGAGGAAAAAACCCTGTTCGACCTGATTTCTCTTCGTGGATAGATGCCTTGAAAGATATCAAAACATACATCCCCGGATTCATTTTTGGAGGGGCCTGTTGGGGAACAACGGTTTATTACGCACCATCGCTTTTCAACCACAAGTTCGGAGTCACGCTCGGAAAAACTGGCATTTATCTGGCGTTATGGATAGGAACCGGGACCGTTATAACTTACTTTTTTGGATACTTGAGCAGACGAGCCGGTAAGGAGAGGTTATCCTTAGCAAGCTTGATCGGGTCGACGGGTTTCCTTTTTATTTTAGGAACAGTTTCGGTATTGGGAATTGCTGTAAGCGTTCTTATTCTTTTTGGAGCTTTTCTTTTTTTGATATATCCTGCCTTCCAATCCTTTGTCGGCAAAAAAGTCCCAGAAAAAAATCAAGTCTTGGCATTCAGTATCGTGGCCAACATCCAGATGATTACAGGATCTATCATCGTGCTCATCTCAGGCTTTCTCTCTGACAAGTTCGGCATAAACTCACCTTTCCTGTTTCTGGTCGGTTTAGGAATCCTGGTTTTGGCGAATTACTTGTTCAAAAAAGACTCCCCTCTTTTCACCAGCCGGCATTCCTAGATGCTGTTTCTCTTTCCTTTTGTGTGGATAAATTCAATAGAAAAGAATCTATTTAGTGCGGCCAATTTTAAAGGATATCAGTCCTAATCTTTCCAGTTCCTGAACAAAACGAAACACAAATTCTATGCTTGTTTCATCGAATTCACAGGATACGATATCTCTGATCCGAAGGAGATTGCGTTTGCCATCCATCAAATTGATGATTTCGTATTGCTTGGAGCCGGAATAGCTGCCGATTTTTGCCCCATTTTCAGCCAACCAGTCTCTGTATTGCTCGCTTATCTTTTCGCTCATTACTGAACCTGCCAACGGCCCTTTGAAATGGCGCTCAGGAATCACGACAGCGGCTCTTTGGTAAAATTCGTCGGGATGAAATTTTTTTTCGTCAATTCCGTATTGATGAAGGTAAAGCCCATGAGAGTAGTTAATCTTTTCATACTCTGTTCGCGCTTGATTGTCCAGGGCTTTGGCCATCTCATCGATCATCTGTTTTGTTCGATCTTCCTGGCAGAGTTCCTTGATTTCAGTGAGATTCGCCTTCTCTATCTGAGCGTGCACAACAGGATACCTGGTGGCGTTGCTGTAAATTTCCGGCAAACTGTTCCTTTTTTCCGAATGTGCTGCAAACTGATGAATAAGCCGGATGGAGGTGTTGGTCAGTTCCGTCATACGGGAACACGCACGGCTGAACACCTCTCTGGCAATATTCAACGCATCTTGGTCATCGGCATTGGCAATAAACAAACTGGAAGCCAATGCCAGGCTGGTAATCCTTTTCATTTCCGTGGGATCACATTTGTCAGGCATATCATAATTCGTGTGATGAAAAACATCCCCATGGCCAAACATAGGTGTGGGAATGGAAAAGGCCGAATCGTTAAACATGACATGGTCTGATCCACCCGAATAAGGCATGATCCGCCTATGGAAAAGATGTCGGCTTCCAGTCGGGGCGAAAAAGCCGCGCGACTCCAGCCAGGGCAAAAAATTCAAGACAACATCATTGATGTATCCGGGGACCGAGTATGGGGCACACGTTAGATTGAAACTGGATTGACAAAGGGCATAATCCTCTCCGATCATATCCAAGTTCAGCCCGGCAATCCCACTACGTCCCAAGTCCTGATGATCTGCAAGGTAGGCAATGGTGCCGTGCATTTCAGGCACCCAGAGAAAGCGGATAGTCCGGCGCAAAGGGGGCATGTCTCCCCTTTCGATCATAGCCAGGATGTTTCTTGCCATCTCAACCATCCCGGCTGAACCGGAAGCATTATCATTAGCCCCGGGTTTGTAGTGATCGAGGTGTGCCATGATAATGATTTCTTGGTTGGGGAAATCCTGTCCGGCAATTTTTGCCTCAAGCACCGGCATACTTCCATCAAACAAGGTCGCATCGACTTTTGCCCTCATCCGAACCGGAAGTTTCTGTTTGAAATAAGATAAAAGTTCCCGTTCTTGTCTCCGTGAAAGGGAAAATCCAAATCCGGTTTTTTCCCTTTCTTCTCCGGTAGGTGAAAGCCGGTTGACTTCGATGAGGTCAGGGAACTCGAGCCTTTCCACTCTATCAGAAGGTCCGACAACAATTCCTGCTGCTCCTCTGTTCAACACAGCTTCCCTGTGAACGCGAGACCCTCCTCCTCCCAGGGCAAACACAATTTTGTCTACAACATCTTTGTTTTTGTAGTCTGCACCCGATTTGCCCTGCCCCACAAAAATGACTTCCGTCTCTATTTCTCGTCCCTGCGAATAGGGCATCAGACTTACGGCCTGGTCGGAAAACCGGGATATCAGTTTTTTTTCTGGCTCGACCAACCAGAGCTCAGCCTCCTGAACTTTCCATCCGACTAGAGAATTCCAGAGGAAATATTTTTTGAATCCGTCGGCAGCATACCTTTTAATCTGGACTTCCTGCAAACCGATTTTTCTAAGCTCAGCAGCCAGCCACTCCACACACCGGTCATAATCAGAGCCTTCTCCCGCCCCTCTAATCCGGTGAAACCTTGAGATCCTGGAAACCATATCCCAGGCTCTTTCTCCCGAAACCTCATTCTGAATTCTCTTAAGAATTTCAAGGGGCAACAGATAAGGATTTCCTTGGGAAAATGCCGCCAGCGAGCTCCCTAAAACAAAAAAGATGAATACAATTGGCAAAACTTTATTTTTTCTGTCGGACATATCTTATCTCTCCTCCATAATCATTGCGATTTTTTCAACAGAATCACCTTAGCCGGAAGCTTATTATTGTATTTTCCGTTATCCAGCACAAGTACACCATTGATAAACAAATACTTGACACCTTCACTGTACTGGACATCTCCTTTCATCCCCTGCATTCGGACACGTATTTTATCAAAAAACATCCATACGCGTAAGCAAAATCATCGATCAACCCCTCCCCCCGACCAGAATGTACACCTTGAGAGTATTCCTCTGATGCTTTATAATCCGTCGTTCAAGAAAACGAGGTTGAGAAGCCAAATTGACAATCCGAAAAGGCGTCCAGAAAATATACAAAGAAGTAGCCAACACCTACGAATTGGTAAACCATGTTTTAACCCTGGGATTGGATATCCGCTGGAGAAAAAAGACAGCCCGGATTGCCGTTCAAAAGGGTGGCATCCTGTGGCTCGATGTCTGCAGCGGGACAGGAGAGATGGCTCAAAATCTCTTGGCTCTTTCGGGTGAAGAGGTCAAAATCTTCGCGGTCGACTTTTCCTTTCCGATGCTAAAAAAGGTAACGGAAAAGGGAAACGCCTCCAACCTCTTTCCGGTCATTGCAGAGGCCGGCACCCTTCCTTTCCCGGACAAATCCTTCGACCTATTGACCATTGCTTTTGCCACACGAAACCTTAACACGAGGAGAGAGCACCTGGAATCCTATATGGAAGAATTCAGCAGAATCCTGAAACCGGGAGGATATTTTGTGAATCTCGAAACCAGCCAGCCCTCAACAAAAATGATAAGAAAGTTTTTCCATTTTTATGTGAAGTGGATAGTCAAACCTTTGGGATGGATTTTTTCCGGGTCCAAAGCAGGCTACAGTTATCTTTCCTTTACCATACCGCGGTTTTATGCCCCCAATGAATTTGCCCAAATTCTCCGTCAATCGGGGTTCTCCCAAGTTGAATATCGGCGGCTTATGCTCGGCATCTCTGCAATACATGTGGCAAAAAAATGAAAACGGGCCGGATTCGAAATGTTGCACATCGCAATTTGATAGGTATTCATGTATCATAAGGTGCAAACTTTATAAGAGAAAAAGGATGTTTCAAACCGCAGTTAAAATCCTCAAAGCCACCATCGGAATTCGATCAAACCAGGAAGAACTTCTTCCTTTTTTGCCTTTTGGGGTGGAAGTTGAATCCCTATTGACGGATTTTCGGCGTGTGGAACAAATCTCTTATAAAAAAGGTTTGGATGGATATATATCTGTCGAGGATGTAGAAGGGGATCTCACGTATAAATTCCATGATAACGGAGTGATTTTCAAAGGGCCTTTTTCCCGTCTACAAAAGGAGGCGTCTGATCCAAGGCACACTCTTTGGGGAAATCAAGGTTTTTTGTACCGGTATGCACTCTATTTGCTCGAAAAAAAACACAACATCTACAACTTCCATGCCTGTGCGTTGTATCAGGAGGACATGGATACGTTATTCGTCATCATAGGAGGAGCTGGAAGCGGCAAAACCGTTTATCTGCTCAGTGGTTTAGAAAAGGGCCTGAAGCTTTTCTCCACAGAGACCGTCCATTTTCGGATAGAGGGGAACAATATCATCTGGCACATGGGCTCTGTGGTGGATAATGTTCGGTATGGCACCTTGATGTATGATTTTCCTCGGTTTCTACCCCAAGGAGATGTCCCTGGTCCGCAAAGCATATGGCAAAAAAAAATCGCTATAGATCTATCTTCATTTTGCGCACAAAAAGAATTCATCAAAAATCCTCAGGCCATCCACATCCTGTTTCCGCGAGTCGAAAAAGGATTCGAAAGGCCTCTATGGAATCCGGTAAAAAACACAAGCAAGGCAGAAAAAATCCTTTTTGACAATATCACTCAAAAAGTGGCAGAAACCACCCTACTATATGATAAATTGACGATTTTAGGATTGGATGAAACGGATCTTGCGAATGCTCGATTGCGGTCCGTCAAAGAACTGGCAAGCCACCAGACGGTTACAGAGATCAGTTCGGTTTTGTCCAACCCTAAAAATTGTTGGAAAAATGTATTTAAATAAATTCAGGAGGAGATAGATGACAAAAGCATGGGAAGGTGTCACAGAAATGCCCGTACGAGGAAGGTCTCCTAAACCAAGGACAACAGGTTTAACCATGGTCATCGATAAGGGAATCGGAATGAACCAGGTAAAGGACCTGGTCCAGACCTCTGGAGAATACATAGATATCATCAAATTTACCTTTGGCACCTCTGCCTTTTATGACAGAGAATTCTTGATGGAAAAGATTAAATTGCTTACCACTGCCGATATCGATGTGATGCCTGGGGGAACTTTCCTTGAGGTTGCACTGTGGAAGGGCGCATATGAAAAATACTTGGAGAGAGCCAAGGAGTTGGGATTCTCGACGATCGAAATTTCTGACGGGACAATCACCATAGATCTCGCCACAAGAAAAGACATCATCCGTCAGGCTCTGGAGATGGATTTCAAGGTGATCACAGAAGTCGGTAAAAAAGACCCGAAAGAAACTCTCCCGATCGACCTTGTGCACCAGTTGATCAGAGAAGACCTGGAGTGTGGAGCTTTCAAGGTGATCATCGAAGCTCGGGAGGCAGGAAAAGGGGTCGGCATTTTCGACCAGGCAGGAAAGATCAAACAGAATGAAATTGACAACATCATCGCTGGTGTGGAGGATGTCGATCATCTTGTGTGGGAAGCACCAATAAAAAACCAGCAACAGGAGCTCATCATTCGATTCGGAAACAATGTCAGCCTGGGAAATGTTCCGGCCGATGAGATTCTAGCTCTGGAATCTCTTAGACAGGGAGTCCGGGGCGACACACTCAAACAGGCCTATCTTGCCGATAAAAAGTAAAGTCTAAATATTCAAACGCCACAGAAAAAAATTGAGCACAGCAGCAAAGTTCACCCACAGGATGTACGGCAAAAGCAAATAGACTGAGGCTTTGGATACCCTTGAAGATTTTATTATGGTTAACAGGATAAAAACCCAGAGGATAATAATCTCAATGAATGCCACCACCGGCAATTTGAATCCGAAAAATATCACAGACCAGAGAACATTTAAAGCCAGCTGAATAGCAAAAAACACCAAAGCTATCTTAGCTTCGGTTTTCGGCAAATTCTGCCAGAGAATATACAGCATTACCCCCATCAGCAAATAAAGAAAAATCCAGACCGGCGAAAAAATCCAGTTGGGCGGATTGAATGTCGGCTTTTCGAGGATTGCATACCAACCTGGAATAGCCGGGGTTGTGAAGATCGAGCCGATAAAACCTGCGATTTGGCAAATGATCAGACTGGTAATCAAACGGAAATAATTGATGCGCATCGATTCCTCCTTAATGAATCTCGTCAGAATACATTTGATCGATTTCCTTTAAGGTAAAACGGACACTGACGACGTAGGGTGGCTCGCCTTTAGTCCAGTGGCCATAGGTGGTCGTTACGAATGTGCCATCAGTAAGCACTGCGACTCCGGGACATGAAAATATTAGATCTCTAGCTTTCTTGGCTTTTCCCTGGGAAAAATCTTTCAATCACCTCTTTGGAAGGAGGTCTGGTCACAAAAGAAAGGATCACCAAACTTAAGACAGAAGCTGTCAATCCCCAATAAATGATCGGGATCCCAAATGGATCGGCGTTGGGATTACCGATGGGTTTCATGATCGAAGGCCAAAAAGAACCTGCCAGCTTCAGTCCCAAGGTCACGATCGTTCCCAAAATGATCGAGACGACTCCTGCCGTCTTTGTCACTTTTTTCCATAGCAAAGCAGCCAAAAGAGCAGGCGTGATGACAACGCCATACAATGTATACGCAAAAAAGGCCTGTTCAAGAACAGACGTCATTTTCCATGCTAAGAATACGGCAATGCAACCCATTATAATGATTAAAATTCTCTGCGGCCAAACCATTTTCCTCTCGGGTTTGTCCTTTCTCCGAAACCGAAGATAAATATCATGAAGCATCGTGGTCGTCGGCGATAACAAATAATTCATTCCCGTAGATATGACAACCGCCGTAGCCGCTCCCAGTAGCAAAACACCTATGGGAAGCCATATCATCCTCTTGGCTGCCATGATGATAACAGAGGCATGTTCCATGGTCCCCGCCTGTAGTTCCTGCCAGAAATAAGCTGCTGCGAAAACCGCTATCACGATGGCAACTCCTTCAACGATGATGGTTCCCACCACCCAAATACCTGCCGCCTTCTTGGCTTCCCGTGGGTTGCGTGCGCTGTAAAACTTCTGGTACATACTTTGAACACCAAGAAGCAGCAGCAAGGTGGACAAGCCTATAGCCGGGATCTTCAAGTAGGGATTGGCCCCGAATTCTTGACTGATTACCTGGAAGTGAGATGCCGGAAGAATCGCTTTAATCTTATCCCAGCCGCCTGCCGCGATGATGGTTAATGGCGTAGCCAGGATTGTTGACGATAGGATAATGATACCGTTGGGAAGGTCTGTGTTGGCAATGGCAATCATTCCCCCAATCGCTGTGAAAAGGGTCACAAAAACAAAGGACATGAACATTCCTTGTTCCACAGAGATGGCCCCATCCGAAATAGCATTCAAGATGTATCCGCCGGCCTTGAACTGATAGCTGACAATGACTGTAAAACTTATGATTATTGCAATGGCGCCAAAAACTCTGGCCACAGGGCCGTACCGGACTTCCAAGATGTCTCCGACTGTGTACTGGCCGAATGTTCTAATCTTGGCGGCCAGAAAATAGATGATGACAATACCCACCCAAGCACCCACAGGAAACCACAAAGCACTCCAACCCGCTTTTGCGGCCAATTCTGCCCCGGCAATAAAGGTCCCGCTGCCGATCCAGGTGCAGATGAGAGTAAACACCATTTTGGTCATGGAGATCTGACGGCCTGCAACCATCATATCGTCTTTACTCTTGACACGGCTTGAGCGCCAAAAATTCATGATGGTCAACACAGCCAGGTAACATAGGATAATAATGATATAAATGTTCATGTCGTCTCCTTTATCCTGAACTATTCATAAAAAATGCCGATGCTTTTTTTAATTCAGCAATGTCAGAAACTTATCCTGACATTGCTGAAAAAACTTTTCAAGATGAATCTTTTTATTTTCATCGGCATTTTTTACCCTTCGGGCGAGCCGATCTCACTGCATCTGCTTCGTTGCGATCCATTTGCGGTACACTTGTACAGCAGCATGGACCGACGCCTCGCATCTGCAGCAAGCTTGGCTCGTGAATAATCCAGGCTGTCCGATCGAGTTGTTTTTCTTTTCTATTATCTCTTCGAGAAAGTCAAGCTTTTTCCTCTTTTTTACTTGCGTTTCCACACCGGCAAGCGACCGGGAGTATACGGTGCCCCTATTTCTTCCAGCTTTTTTTCTATCTTTTTAATATCATCTTCGACGATAATTTTGATCGCTTCCAATATCGGGGGGAACTCTTCAGCTACGATCTGGAAAGCATCCTTCTGGGATTGCGTGGGAGCTGAAAAGGAACGCCATTGATCATAGATGATGCTATTAATTCGTGAAGACAAACCTGGTTCTGCATCCATATCTAATCTGCTGAACATTCTGTCTCCGAACATCTTGCGCTGTATTTCTTTCACCTTCGTCTCCAGCACCCTTATTTCAACAAGAAGTCCGGTTGTATCTGTTGTCACGCTCTTCAACGCAACTCTAAAATGACTGATTTTGTTTCCTACATCCCGGATCACACTGGAAGCGGCGTTGACTGCTCGATTCAATTCTCTCACCTGTTTTTGGAAAGCTAAAAGGGCGGCATGGTCCTTTGCTGGGAGAGTTGTGTTTCCGATCACTTTGGCTGTGAACATCACAGGATCGGTCAACTTGATTTCCTCTCCATTAACATTTTTGGAAAGGAAAACTTGATAGTTCCCCGGCATCGCGAATGTGCTGGAAGGGCCGCTGGATGTCGGACTAGCATCCCTTAGGTTCGTGGGATTGACAGCAGGATATTTCAGATCCCACGTGATCCTGTGAAGACCTGTGGCAGCAGGAGCCCTGAGTTGACGGACCAAATGACCGTCCTCGTCCAAAATAGTAAAAAAGAGATAGGGCGTTTCTTCTTCCGCCTCAGCCTGCATCTGCTCCAAAGAAGGATAATAGACTGGTTTTTTATTTTTTATGGCCTCTTTTTCGTCCTTCTCTCGCTTATCTCTCAAAGTCTGAACGCTTTCCTTCAAGTAATAGCTAAATGTGGCTCCAAAAGGAGGATTTTTAGCTGTATAGAACATTTCTCCCTGAAAGCCTTTTTCGCGACTTCCGAGGGTACCCAACGGGCTCCATTCCACGAACATCCACGCATCTTTGATGGGAAAAATGTGCCCTTCTTTATTCAATGTTTGCGAATCGAGGTCACGGAGAGGAGTGTAATCATCCAGAATGTAAAATCCCCTGCCGAATGTCCCTAACACAAGGTCGTTCTCTCTCCGTTGGATGGCAATATCCCTCACGGCGATGGTGGGAAGGCCGCTTTTCATCTGTTTCCAGTTCCCTCCCCCATCAATGGACACAAACACGCCAAATTCTGTCCCACAAAAGATCAAGTTTTTATTCACATGGTCCTCGGCCAGGGCATACACAGATCCTCGATCCGGTAGATTTGATGCTATGGGTACCCACGTTTGGCCGGTGTCAGTGCTTTTCAAGATATAGGGTTTGAAATCCCCCTGTTTGTGGTTATTGAAGGCCGCATAGACCGTGTTTTTATCATGCTGGGAGGTAAGGACTTCGTTCACGTAGGTCATCTCCGGTATTCCCGGGAATTTGTCGATTTTTCGCCAGGTTTTTCCACCATCTTCGGTGACCTGGATCAATCCATCGTCTGTTCCCACAACCAACATATCTTCTTGTACCGGAGACTCATCCAAGGCTACGATGTTGCCATATTGTGATGTGGATGAATTTTTTGCCACGGCATCCATCGGCCAGACACGTCCCATGACTTCGAGTTTATTGCGATCGATCTGGCACGTCAGGTCATCACTGATCACTTGCCAAGTATTCCCCCTGTCATCGCTGCGGAAAACCTTGTTTGCGGCAAAATATAACCGGGTATGGGAGTGTGGACTTATCAGGAGAGGCGAATCCCAGTTCCACCGGTACGCTTTTTCTTCCTTTAGTTCTTTGGGCTTGATGCCTGTCGTTTCTCCGCTTTTTTTATCAAAACGTATCAGGTTTCCATGTTGAGATTGAGCATAAATAATGTTATGGTCCTCTGGATCGACCTGAGACTCAAAACCGTCGCCTCCCTGTGTCGTGTACCAATCCGCGCTGACGATCCCGTGGGCGCTTGTCGTGCGTGAAGGACCACCCAAACTGTAATTGTCCTGAGTCCCTCCGTACACATTGTAAAACGGCTCGGCGTAATCGATCGCTACTTTGTAGAATTGGGTGACGGGAAGGTTCGTCATGAACTTCCATGTGGCCCCTCTATCGAAAGACTCATAAACACCCCCGTCATTCCCGTTAAGATAATGATCGGTATCGCAGGGATCGATCCACAGGGCATGGCTATCCCAGTGCTTGCTCCTATCTCCTAAGCCTCTCCAATTCAGCCCACCATCATCGGTGACTTGGAGAAAAGTATCCATGGAGTAAACCCTCTCAGGATCCTTGGGATCACAAACCAACTCCTGATAATAATTTCCTCTCGCGGTGTAGCCATTTCTCCTTTCCCAATTAGCTCCTCTATTCGTGCTTCTGTAGAAACCGCCTCGATCTCCCTGAGCCTCGACAATCGCATAAATGATTTCAGGATTAGCGGAGGAAATGGCTATGGAGATACGTCCCAGGTCACCGCCGGGAAGGCCCCGATTGATTTTTTCCCAGGTTTTGCCGGCATCCACAGATTTATAGATGGCAGACTC
>CAYPGQ010000092.1:0-16576 GCA_964410125.1 uncultured Eubacteriales bacterium
CCTGCCAACTATATTGGCCGCATAAGCCCCCGACCTCTTCTTATGATCAACGGCATACGTGATACAGATTTTATCAAGGAAACATCGGTTGGTCCTCTGTTTGAGTTGGCAAAGGATCCCAAGAAAATCATATGGCTCGAAGCTGGCCATGCTGCCATGCCAGAGGAGGCCCGATCATCATTGTTAAAATGGCTGCAGGAACATACAAAATAGTGATAATTGTCAAGACCATCTCGCATTACAAAATCCTGGAAAATCTTCGAGGTGAACCTCGGTTCTTCGAGGTTTTGAAAAACAAATAAGGCTGCGTCGAGATTAGGTAAATATTTGTCGTAGCAGCGCTTAAAAAGTTTAAAATACAATGAAAATTCTCCGGCCAGAGTGTTGACAAAAGGCACACAATATGCTATCTATGTGACATGAAGTTCTTTGACTGGAGTCTTCAGAAAAATGAGAAGCTAAAAGCTGAAAGAGAGATTTCCTTTGAAGATGTTATTTTTAGTATTCAACATGATGGATTGTTGGACATTATGGAACATCCTAAAAAAAACCAATTTCCAAATCAACGGATATTCATTGTGAATATCAATGATTATGTTTTCTTGGTTCCTTTTGTTGAGGATGAAGACATTATTTTCTTGAAGACAATCATCCCCAGTCGAAAGATGACAAAAAAGTATCTGGGAGAAAAATCAAATGAAAATAGGTAAGGAAGAAAAAGAATTGCTTGACTCTGTTGAACGGAAGGAATGGGTGTCAATTCCTGATTTTAGAAAGGAAGCCAAGCGATATCAGGAATATGCCAGAGCTACTTTCCGGAAAGACAAAAGAGTTAATATAAGAATCTCAGAGAAAGATCTCACCAAAATTCAAAAGAGGGCATTACAAGAAGGGCTTCCTTATCAGACTTTGATGTCCAGTATCTTGCATAAATTTGTCACTGGGCAGCTTAAAGAAAAGACATCATGAGTATTTTTTACCAATGATCGGAAAAACCATCTCGCATTACAAGATCCTCACAAAGATCGGGGAAGGCTGAACAGATCTGACGTTCTGAAATTATTTTAAGAAAAACTGTTAATATAGTACCCATATTCGGCTAATATGGGAATAATGATAGACAGAAATCTTGGAAAAGAGCTTAATGGGACCATCTCTCAGCGGCGTTCTTTCTTCCTATTCGGGCCAAGGCAAACGGGGAAAACAACTTTACTCAATCATATTGCCACCCAATACAAAAAGGATATATTGTCCTATGGAGATATACCTGAGGTTGCCTTTCTCACTGAAGATCAATAATTCCCAAAAAATCACTGCAATACCATGGTTTGATCTAAACCGTGTCTTTGAATGATAGGGCAAAGTAATGATTTAGGATTTATTTCAAAATGATCGGTAAAACCGTTTCACACTACAAGATCCTCGAAAATGTCCGTGGGGAAGAACGATACAAAAAGCTGATGGAACGAGTCAAATAAGAGTGGGAAACTTTTAAAGTCTAATACGTTATCTTTATAGAGGAAAAACCCGGATCTTATTGTCTTACCAATCAAGTATTCCATTTGACAGGAAAGCAATACATATAGTAATGTGTATGAAGAGGTGTATTCAGATGCGCACAAATGTTGTGATTGATGATCGATTGATCGATGAGGCCCTAAGGCTTTCTAAAATTAAAACAAAGAGAGAGGTTATACAGAAAGCTTTGGAGGAATTTGTACGGAATAGAAAAAAACTTGATTTGAAACAAATCAGAGGAAAGATCGAATTTGCTGAAGATTATGACCATAAAAAGATGAGGACATAATGATTCTCGTGGATACATCCGTGTTGATCGATTATTTGAAGGGGATCGAAAACAAAAGCACAAAAATGTTCCTTCAAATCCTGGAGAAAGGAATCCCTTTCGGGATCAATCATGTCATTTATATGGAGGTGCTTCAAGGAGCCAAAACAGAGAGAGATTACAATGCCTTGAATAAATATCTCGATACACAAACGTTTTATGAATTAAAAAGGGGGAAAGAATCCTATGCAGATGCAGCAAAAATGTACTTTAAACTGAGGCAGAAGGGAGTAACCGTAAAGAGCACGATGGATTGTTTGATTGCCCAGGTAGCAATAGAGAATGATTTGTTTTTACTCCACAATGACCAAGATTTTTCAAGGATTAGCAAAGAGTTTACGATAAAAATCTGGGAAGTATGATTGAAACACAGTTGCATTTTTTTTGGATTTTCAATATATAATAGAGTCTGAAAATATTTGAGGACGACAAGGAGATGGCTGTGAAAAAAGGAACAAAAACCCAAGATGCAGAAGCTAGAGAAATCCGGCAAGAGTTAAAAATGACCGTTGATGAACGGCAAAAAATGGCTAAAAAAATCAAGCAGGAATATTATGGGAAAAAACTCCCAGACGTCCGCGATTACTAGCCTGACTTATTCATAAAAAATGCCGATGTCTTACTTACTAAAACAATATCAGAAAGTTAGCCTGATATTACTGAAAAACAATTTTCTCAATACATCGGCTTTTTTTACCCTAAAGGCGAACCGATCTGCTTTGTTGCGACGGGTTCGCGGTAGATTTCTACAGCTTCACCCGCCGCGCCTCGCATATCGGTCCGTGAATAATCCAGGTTAGAAAGGAAATAATATGAAAGCATCTTATTTTTCATCTGATGTCCAGGAATTTATTCAGGCGCTCTCCGATCAAGACGTGCGTTATATTGTCGTCGGTGGAGAGGCCGTTGTTTATCACGGCCACGCCAGACTTACGAATGGCATCGATTTTTTCTACGAACCGACCGCCGCCAACGCTGAGAAATTGTATGCCGCTCTGGATGACTATTGGGCAGGCGAGATGCCCGGTCTAAAATCAGCCGAAGGGCTTCTTATCATCGGGGCAACGGTCCAATACGGCGTTCCACCCAATCAAATCGTCCTTTACAATTCCTTGACCAATGTGGCCTTTGACGAGGCATGGGATGCCAAGGTGGATGAGAGCATCAGGATAAAGGGGAAAAAATACCCCATCTATTTTATAAGCTTGGAAGATCTGATAAAAAACAAAACCGCCCTCAAACGCGACATAGATAAAGAAGATTTGAAATACCTCAACGCCCTCGTGAAAAAATAGTATCTATTCCCACTAATTCCATTGTTATTCAGAACAAGAAAATTTCCCGTTGACAAAAAGCGATTAATCTATTAATCTATTGTTGGAGGTAAAGAAAATGAACACAGCAACCATACGTATTCCTGAAGAAAAAAGAAATATTCTCAAGGCCATATCCAGCATGGAGAATAAAAAACTGAATGAAATCGTCGTTGAATTGATTGATGAGTATATTGAAAGACATAAAGAAACTTTGGAACTGCTTTCTATACCAGGGCTTTACGAGACCTTGATGACATCTTCCGAAGAGTTCAAAAATGAGAGAGGGGTAAAGATTAAAGATGCCAGAAAAAAACTGGAGCGTTGAACTTTCTAAACGTGCCTTGAAGCATTTAGAAAGATTAGGGCAAAAAAACAGGAACAGAATTCTTCGAAATCTTGAAAAACTTGAAGGAATGAATAATCCTCTCCTCCATAGGGATGTGAAGCCGTTGATTGGAAAGTTGAGAGGATTTTACAGACTCAGGATCGGGGATTTCAGAATAATATTTGAACTGGACAAAAAAAAGAGACGCATCGGGATTCATGTCATCGTATCCAGGGAAGATGCTTACTAAAAGGAAACTCTGTTTCAGAATGCTTTTCTTCTCTATATTTCTTTTCCTAACTTTTTTTATCAGTTTTTCTCAAGATCGACAAATCCGCGTTGTTACCATCAAGGTTGTGGCGGACGAGGAATTCAGGAAGACTGGAGACTGGCGGTTGGAGATCAAACGGCATGTTGCGAACGCCTCACGCATTTTTGAACAAAGCTTTGGTATCCAATTTGAGATAGGGATTGTTGAGTCCTGGAGTTCGGATAATTCCGAAAACTCTATAATCGGTCTTTTGAACAACTTAAGAAAAAGAATAGCACTGGATGAGTATGATGCTGTTCTGGGATTCACCGACCAGCCCCGCATGGAATACGGACTGGGAGGTGTGGCCTCCTATCTGAAAGGGTATGTCTTGGTAAGGAGAATGAAATCTCCCGTGATCATGGACAGGATGATCATTCACGAGCTGGGACATCTGTTCGGTGCGCTTGACCTAGATCAATCCGGTTCGATCATGAGCCGCCAAAACCCAGGCCCTGAATTTGATGCATTTTCCCGAGAAATCATTCGGCTAAACAAAAACAGGAATTTTAATACTTATCAATTCCCTTTGTCTGATGAAAAATTGGATGAGGCTATCAGCATCTATAATTCGAGAAAAGAACAAAATCGAGGGGAAGTGGAAATTCACATACTGTTGGCCTCGATTTATCTGGAAAAAAAAGATTATGACGCCATGATGGCGGAGTGCCTTCAGGCCTTGAAGATAAATCCAAACCTACCTGACGCTTATCATCATTTGGGGATCGCATACAGAAGGAAAGGGCAATTGGATAAAGCCATCGAACAATACGAGAAAATGCTCCAGCTTCAGCCCGATCTTCCTGAGGTCCACTACAACCTCGGGATTGCCTACATGAAAAAGGAGGAATACGACGAGGCCATACGGGAGTATCAAAGAGCGATCGAACTCAATTCCTTTTATGCCAAAGCGTATTCTAATCTTGGTTACGTCTACCTCCAGCAGGGATTGGCTGATCAGGCGATAGCCGAATGTGAAAAGGCGCTGGAATTATATCCTCGTTTGGCAGAGGCTTTTTCGACCAAGGGATCGGCGCTCATTTTTAAGGGGCAATATAACGAGGCCGAAGCTTACTCCAGGACAGCGCTGGCTATCGACCCCGAGCTGCCCGGTGCATATAACAATCTGGGGACCATTTACATGAATAAAAACATGGTAGACCAAGCGGTTGATGCGTTTGAAAAATCACTCCAATTGAATCCTGAGTACACCCATGCCCATTATAATTTGGGGCGGGTCTATTTATTGCAAGGACACGTGGATGAGGCGATTGCTAAATTTAAGGAGGCGATTCGGCTCCGGCCCCATTATTTAATGGCGCATTCCAATCTCGCCTCCGCCTACCTGAAAAAAGGCATGCTGGCAGAAGCTATAGAGGAGTGCGAGGAGGTGTTGGCCATTGATCAGGAGTATGCCGTTGCGCATGCCAACTTGGGCTACGCCCATTTAATAAAAGGGAGGATGGATCAAGCCAAAAAAGAGGCAAAAAGAGCGATCTTTTTGGACCCGGAACTGCCTCAGCCTCACAATATTCTGGGTTTGTTGCTGGAGAAGGAAGAAAGGTTCGATGAGGCTTTGGCAGAATACCAGGCGGCGATCTCACTGGAACCCAACCACTTGGAAGCCCATCTGAACATCGGAAACCTGTATATGAAAAAGGAGGTGTTTCCCAAGGCGCTCGTCCATTACAAAAAGGTGGTAGATATAAATCCCAACCACGCCCAGGCCCATAACAATCTGGCTGTGATCTACTACCGCCAGGAGAATTACCAGAAGGCCTGGGAACATGTCCAGAAGGCTGAAGCCGCCGGCCTAAAAGTTCACCCGGACTTTAAGCAAGAATTGAAAAAGAAGATTAAATAGGGGAAATAGGGGACTGTTCTCTTTTTTTTAAATTTTACATTTTTTTGACATTTTATAGTTGGGATTCTATATAATTTAAGCAAAGATTGGGCATATTCAATTGCCCACAGCTGTTATGAAAATATTCACGCAAGGGATATTTGCTCGAAGGAAAATTGTTCTTCTTTTTCTTCTAGCCATTTTGCTGCCCTCATTGGTTGTCGGCTATTTGAGTTTTAAGACATTTTCTGAAAAACAAAAAGCCGTCCAAAATCTCCTGGAGTCGAACCTCTGGATTTCTGGAGAAGCCGCCCTTAAAGCCATCGAGGATGAACTCCTCCATTTTGAAGAATTGACACTGAAAAAAGAGAATTTCGTGAAATGGATTCAGCCCGGGGCTCTCAAAAAGAACTTGTCTGAGGCTTCTGCAGCATTCGAAAACATGAAATGTAAACCCTTTTTACTGGACGAAAATTTTAAAGTAGGCCTTCCTCAAACTGCACACATAGATACTTCCAATGTGGAATGGGAAAGAGATTTAACCGATAGTCAATTCTCTCAAACTATTCAAACAGCCGAAACGCTTGAATTTGCTCAAAGGAATTATTCCCGTGCCCTGGAGGGATACAGCCGGTGTTTGTCGGTTGCCACTTCAGAAAATCAAAAAGCTATCGCTCTAGAAGCAATGGGACGGTGCTTTTTGGCTTTAAAAAATTACGATGAAGCTTATAAAATTTACACTGAACTCTCGGTGGAATACGGCCGGCTCTTGAATAAAGCCGGACATCCTTATGGAATAACGGCAAATTTGCAATTGTTCGAGATCGGGAAGTATCTAAATAACAAAGAAACAGATCTAGGGACATTGCTCCGATTGTTTGAAAACCTGCAAAATGGCGAATATCTCATCACTCTTTCTGTCTATGAATTTTTTGAAAACGAGATCCAGGCAATCCTCGATGCGGAATTAAAGAAAGGCGAATTCCAGGAAATGCTTGAATCTTATAAAAACCTTAGGTCCAAGGATTCTCCGTATTTAGAGACTTTGCTGTTTGCAGATTTTCTGAAGAGAGAAGCCATCCCAAAAATGACCGAGAGACAGTCGCTGAACCGTTTCGAAGAAGATACCCAAATAGGACGTTTTCTCACAGCTGATAACGAGAATTATTGTCTCGTTTCATACAGTGCTTTTCCAGAATTTCAGGACAAAAGGACTTTTTATGGCGGGTTTTGCTGGGATCTCGACTCGTTAAAAAACGAAGTATTCCCAGAGTTGTTAAAAGATCTGGAAAAAAACTCAAAACTTCATCTTCGGATAATCGATGATAAAAGTTTGAATGTTTTGACAGGAACAGAAGAGTTGACCTCTGAGGAAACGCGCTCCCTTTCTTTCCGTCAATTTCCGTTTCCCTGGAAACTTGTGGTCACCCAGCCAGCTTTGGATGATGTGGTGCGTGCCACACGCCGGGATAATGTGTTCTATGGCGTTCTCTTGGGTTTTGTTGTGGTTTTAATGCTTTTTGGCGCCATTCTCATTGCCCGGGACATTTCCCGCGAAGCAGAAACAACACGCCTCAAAACAGAATTTGTGCACCATGTCTCTCATGAATTGAAAACCCCACTCACCTTGATTCGATTATATGGAGAGACTCTCCAGCGAAAAAAAGACCTTTCCAAGCCCGAGCAAACAGAAGCCTATGAAATCATTACCAAAGAGAGCGAGCGCCTTTCTCATCTTATCAATAATGTGCTGGATTTCTCACGGATAGAAATGGGGAAAAAGGAGTTCGATTTTAAAAGAGGCAACCTCGCCGTAGTGATACGGGATACGCTAGAATCCTATCGGTACCACCTGGAAAAGAAGGGATTTTTAATCAAGGAAGAAATAGCCCATGATCTTCCCAAAATAATGTTCGATGCAGAGGGAATAGCCAGTGTTTTGATAAACCTTCTGAGCAATGCCATCAAGTTTTCTCCAACAACCAAAGAGGTATCCATTAGATTATTCAAAAAGAATAATCATGCTGTCCTCCAGGTTGAAGACAAAGGAATCGGCATCTCATCCAAAGAAATTTCAAGAGTTTTTGAAAAATTCTACCGATCGAAAGATGTGAAAGCGGCGGATGCAAAAGGGAGTGGACTGGGTTTGACACTGGTCAAACACATCACCGAAGCTCACGGAGGTCGGATCGAGGTCCACAGCGAGCCGGGCCGAGGGAGTATTTTTTCCATTCTTCTTCCCATAACAAGCTCCAGCAAAGGATAAAAAAATGAAAGAAAAAATATTGATCATCGAGGACGAAGAAGATCTCATCAAGGGACTGAAACTCAATCTGGATGATGAAGGTTACGAAGTGAGCTGGGCGTTTGACGGAGAGGAAGGGCTGAGGAAAGCCCTGGAAGAGTCCCCCGATCTCATTATATTGGACATCATGCTTCCCAAAATGAATGGCCTGGATGTGTGCAGAGAACTCCGGCAGAAGAATGTCGGGGTCCCTGTTGTCATGCTGACTGCCAAAGGAGAGGAAATCGACAAAGTTGTCGGTTTGGAGATCGGAGCCGATGATTACCTGACCAAGCCTTTCAGTGTCCGGGAGCTTCTGGCCCGGATCAAAGCACACCTGCGGCGCGAAAAAAGAGAAGGGGCTAAAGTCCCGAATATTTATGCTTTTGGAGATGTGGAAATTGATTTTGCCCACTTTAAAATCAGGAGAAAGGGAAAGGAACGAGATATCACATCCCTTGAATGCGAGATACTGAAGTATTTCATCGGTCACAGTGGGGAGGTGGTGACAAGAGATGTTTTGCTGGATAAAATCTGGGGTTATGAGAAGTTTCCCACCACACGGACTATCGACAATCACATCCTGAAACTAAGGAAAAAGATCGAAGAAGATCTCTCTCATCCCAAGTATATTCTTTCGGTTTATGGCGAGGGATACCGGTTTATGGGATGATGACATTCTTTTACATTTGTTTACGTTTGTTTGACAACACACGAAGTCAAAAATGCTACATTGTTGGCAAATGAAAAATTTGCCGGCAGGAGGTAGCATCATGAATTCAAGAAAAATATTGGTTTTGGTTGCCATGTTTGCATTTGTATTTGTGGCCTTTGGTTTACAGAATCCCTCGGACCATAAAGTGTTGTTCGAAAAAGCTAAATTCACCATGGAAACCAAAGGAGATCTTAAGGGTGCCATAGACCTTTTCAAAGAGATCATTAAAAAATATCCCAAAGAACGGAAGCATGCAGCAAAATCTCAGTATTATATTGGCCTTTGCTTTGAAAAACTGGGTCAAACTCAATCCGAGCAGGCTCAAGAAGCTTTCCAGAAAGTTGTAGAAAATTATCCTGAACAAAAAGAAACAGTTTATATGGCTAGAGAAAAACTCATTACACTCAGAAGAATCCATGCGTTTGTGGAACAAGCTGATGCGGAGTTCAAAATTCGCCGAATCTGGACTGATGCTGAATTTGATGTATATATCGGGGGAGGAGCGATTTCTCCTGACGGTCGGTATCATGCATTCATTGACTGGAATATTTCTGATGATCTTGCCATTTTAGAGGTTGCAACCGGCAAGATTTTAAGACCGACAAAAAGAGAATCCAGGGATCCCTCAAGGGGTTATGCTATGTCCCCCATCTGGTCGCCAGATGGGAAGAACGTTGTTTATGTTTGGGATGGAGGAGTCCGTCGCCTCGCTTTGCGTGTTGTTGGAATTGACGGATCAGATTCCCACTCAATATATAAAACTGAGGATTTCTGGGTTGAGCCTTTTGATTGGTCGTCTGATGGGAAATACATTCTGGCAACATTATCAAAAAATCGGGAAAGAACTCCTTTACAGATTATTCTGATCTCTTTGATAGATAAATCTGTGCGTATCCTTAAAAATCTGGATTGGAATATACTCGGGAAACCATTGGGGACTATGGGATTTTCCCCAGATGGAAGCTATATTATCTATCCCAGGCCTTCAAAAAAAGACTCTTTAACCTGCGATCTTTTCCTAATTTCAGTTGAAAATGGTCATGAAAAAGCGTTGGTTGAACATCCGTCCGAGGATTTTTTTCTCGGATGGTCTCCCGATGGAAAATGGGTTCTATTTGCCAGTGATCGCACTGGAACGGTTGATGCTTGGATTCTTCCTGTTAAAGAAGGAAATCCACTGGGATTTCCCGAAATGATCAAGAAGGGGATAGGCAATATTGATCCCTTGGGATTCACCAAACAAGGTGACTTCTACTATAGTTCTTCAAAGCAGATGGAGGATGTCTATTTCTTCACAATGGATTCTGAAACAGGTGAAGTCACATCTCAACCGAGGAAGGCGGCTTTACCTGGCGAGGGACGCAATTCATATCCCGTCTATTCTCCTGATGGGAGATATTTGGCTTACAGAAGAGATTCTATGCGCATGGGAGGTGCCAACTCGCTTTGCATTTTCTCTCTTGAAACAGGAAAAGAACGTGAATTTCCTCTCGAGATTAGAGTAGTGCTTCCTCCAAAATGGTCTCATGATGGACGAAACATTTTCCTCAATGCCTATGCGAATAACCTATTGAGAATATATAAATTTGATGTTCAAACTGAAATGCTTACTCCCATTTTGGTGAGTAACGAACGAGATGAAAAACACGCAAGATTTATCGCATGTTCTCGTGATGGCAAATCTTTTCTCTACATGCATAAGGATTTGGAAAAACATCTCTGTCGAATATTCGTTCGAAGTTTCGATGATGGAACGGAGAAAGAACTCTATCGTTTTACCCATCGTCTTGGGATGACAGGATCCCTTTCCCCCGACGGCCAGTGGTTGGCTTTTGTGACTCGTGAGAAAAAGAGGGCCCTGACGATCATCCCTACAAAAGGAGGAGAGCCCAAAGTGCTGTTAAGATTTGAACATGTTGGAGGTCACCCCACTGCCCTTACTTGGAGTGCAGATGGGAAATTTATCTTGTTTTCTCTCTCTCTCAAAAAACAAGGATTACAAAAGAGCCTATGGCGTATCCCGGTAGCAGGAGGAGAACCTCAAAATCTCGGATTGCGAATGGCTTTTTATGACAATTTAAGTGCTCATCCAGACGGAAGACGGGTAGCTTTTTCTTCGTACGGTGCTTCTTGGAAAAATCCAGAAATTTGGGTGATGGAGAACTTTCTGCCGGAAGAAAAAATCGCCGGCAGGAGGTAGCATCATGAATATGAAAAAGATCTTTGTTTCGGCTGTTCTTTTTACATTTGTATTTGCGGCTTTTGGTTTACAAGACTCCTCGGACCATAAAGTGTTGTTCGAAAAGGCCAAGTACACCATGGAAACCAAAGGCGACTTGAAAGGGGCCATTGATCTGTTCAACGAGATCATCGAAAAATACCCAAACGAAAGAGAATATGCCGCCAAATCTCAGCTCCACATAGGCTTTTGCTATGAAAAACTGGGCCTGCAGCAGGCCCAGGCGGCCTTTCAGAAAGTTGTCGATAACTACTCCGAGCAAGCGGAAGCGGTCAAAATGGCCAACAAAAAGCTATCTGTTCTTGCCAAAGCTCAATCCGTAGTCCTAAAAGGAGATACAGAGTTAAAGGTCAGGCAATTATTATCCGGCCCGGAGCTTCTCTATGATGGATGGTTGGGTGCTGTCTCTCCAGACGGGCGGTACGCCTCGATTGTTGATTGGGAGACAGGAGACCTGGCAATACGAGATCTCAATACAGGAAAGAAGCAGCGTCTTACCGACCAAAAAAATGAGGAGGGGTATGCCCTTTATTCCACCTGGTCACCTGATGGAAAAAATATTGTTTATGATTGGTGGCACGGTGAGTCCTTCGTAGGACTTAGAATCATAGGAATTGAAGAAAAGATACCTCATACAGTCTATAACGAATATGCCTGGCCCATGGATTGGTTTCCCGACGGTGAACATATTCTGATCGGGATTTCAATGGACGGCATTAAGAGCCAGATTGCCGTACTTTCTACAAAAGACAATACTGCACATGTAATAGAAAAAAAATTGGAGGGAGACAGTGCTTGTATATCACCAGACGGCCGATATATTGCATATGCCATTCGTCAAGGAGAGAACGTTCCTGAAAAGGATATTTACGTGTATTCGATAGAGGAGAATAGAGAGATGCCTTTGATCGAGCACCCGGCAAATGATGAAATCCTCGACTGGTCACCGGATGGGCGATGGATTCTTTTTCGAAGCAGCCGGTTGGGATCCCGTGATGCCTGGATTGTTTCAATTGCCGATGGGAAAACACAAGGAAATCCTATGTTGGTTAAACGAGGTGTAGCAGGTTCTGCTATGGGTTTCGGTAAAGACGGTTCCTTCTATTTTATGTCCTCAAAGGATATGGAAGATCTCTATATAGCTTCACTCAATCCAGAAACCGGAAAGATTCAAAATCCACCAGAAAAAATGGACCTCCCTTCCGAAGGAAGCAATGATTTTCCAGCCTATTCTCCGGACGGAAAAAAACTGGCATACTATCGTGGTCCATTTGGGAGATTCGAATACAGATCAGCCCTGCATATTCGCTCTCTGGAATCAGGAAAAGAGAAAGCATTTTCTCTTAACATGAAGGCCCTCTATCCACGCTGGTCTCCTGATGGACGAGCTATTCTTGTATCGGGGATCACTGAATCCAGATTGACTGGAATATACAGGATCGATGTTCAAACGGGTGAGGTGAAACCTGTATTGTTGCCAAAGCTCTCCAAAAAAGAAGAATATCGTTTCAGCGAATGGGCCTTGGATGGAAAATCCTTCTTCTGTATTCAAGGAGAAAAAGGCAAATCCAATGACCTCATATGTCACTACGATCTTGAAACAGAAAAGATGAAAAATATTCACCAGACATCCCACTCTTATGCAAATATTTCCCTTTCGCCAGATGGGAGATGGCTGGCATTCATCGGGCGTGAAAAGGAGAGAGAGCTGAAGATCATCCCGACAGAAGGAGGAGAACCCCGCGTACTCTATCGGTTCAACCAAAAAGGAGGCGCTCCAATTGCCCTAGCTTGGACTCCGGACAGTCAATATATTCTCTTTTTCAAGAAAACGGATGTTTTGGGACAAGAAACATTATGCCGCGTGCCGGTTAACGGAGGAGAGCTGCAAGAAATAGGCTTGTCAATGTGTGATCCGGACGAACCTCAAATGCACCCAAATGGTCATGAGATTGTTTTTTCTTCTCAAGGATTTTCCTTGCCTTATCCGGAATACTGGGTAATGGAAAACTTTCTTCCAAAAAAGTAAAAGACCATAGACTAAAGCATACGATTTAATATTATTTGAGAAGAAAATTAGTTCATTTTGACAGCCAATCTCCGACAAAATCTTTAAAGCATATTGCTCTTAGGGAAGAAATTGTTTAAGATTTCATTGATAGGAGAGGAAGCGATGAAAAAATGGAGCATTTTTTTTGGTATTTTTGTTTGTTTGGTTTTATTTGCCACTGTACATTGCAAATCTCCCGCAACATCTGAGGCAGCAGAACCTTTTATTGCAGCAGAGTCGGATTCGAGTTCGAGCGGCAGTTCAGGCACTGGATCAGGTGGAGGCGGGGGATCTTCTGGGGGAACGGCTTCAACCCTGGGTTCTTTTATCATAAAAATGAAGGATAAACCTGTTGCCGATGCCGACCAAGTCTGGGTAACAATAAGCAACATCATCGTTCACATGGCCAGTCCGGATAATTTTATCGAAGTCTACAATCTGGAACAGGATATCGAATTGTTAGAGTTGAAAGATAATCCTGTGCCGATCGTTACTGCTGATTTGGAAGCAGGCCATTACAACCAGATCCACATGAACGTGGTCGAAGGAAGCATCGTTTTTCTCGAGGACGACGGACAGGGAGGATTTGTCGAAGCTGATCATGATTTAAAGATCCCCAGCAGCGAGATAAAAATTCCTGTTCAGTTTTACATCAAAGCGGGCGGCGAAACACAAATAACATTGGATTTCGATGCCGAAGAATCCATAAAAATCACCAAACAGGGAAAAAAAGATAGCTACAAACTAAGACCTGTTATCAAAATCGTGGGTGTGCGCTATCAATAATCCCGAATATAAAGTTAAACCTTTCCCAGGAAAATAGCGTAGAATATAAAAGAGAGAGGTCCCTCATCATGAAGAAATCCATTATCGTATTTTTATTAGGTTTTGCCCTTCTTCCGATCACATCCAAAGCTCAGGATAGAGGTTTTGGCCTGGGAGTCATTCTGGGAGAGCCGACCGGTGTCAGCTTCAAGAGCTGGGTGGGAAGGCGAGATGCGTTCGATGTCGCTGTCGCCTGGTCCTTCGAAGGGGAAGGCGCTATCCATATCCACGCCGATTATCTGTTCCACAATTTTCGTCTATTCCGTGTCGAGAAAGGGGACCTTGTGCTCTATTATGGCATCGGGGGAAGAGTCAAAACTGTGCATAAAACCCAAGTCGGTATCAGGATCCCCTTAGGACTCAGCTATCTTTTTGAAAAGGATCCGGTTGAGATATTTTTTGAACTTGGCCCTATCATGAATTTAACTCCCAAAACACTTTTTAGGATGACAACCGGCATTGGCGTCCGCTATTATTTTAATAAATAGAACCGTCCCCTTTTTTTTGCACTCACTTGACAGAATTTCCACACTTCCTTAACGTTTAATCATACCAAGTATGGTAAACTAGCGTTGGGATAATCGCGCCTTATCGGGATTAGGTATGCTTGACAATTTTAAGATTGCCGTCAAAAGGCAAAAAAAGCTAATCGTTATTTTCCTGCTGACCATATTCCTCCCATCCATTGCACTCAGCATTTTCGGCGTTAGATCCATAAGGAACGAAAGATTTAGATTGGCCCAGCAAATGGAAGACGAATATAAAAGAGCGGCTGCCTTTTTGAAGAATCAGATAGACTCTACATTTAATGAGATTGAAATCAATCTGCAGAATTTTGCTCAATATCCATCCTTTGGCCAAAAAAATTATGCTTTTATAGAGGAATCCCTAAATAATCAATTTAAAGATGACCAGCTTATAGAGCTTGTTTTTCTGGTCTATGAGGATGAGAAGCCCTCATTTCCTCTTTTTCTACCCGTTCCCCCGAATAGAGCGCCTACGTCCTTATCTATTCAGAACAGTGAGCAAAGCGAAAGACTAGAAAGGGCCCAGAGATTGGAGTTTAACCAGAAGGATTTCTCCGGGGCGGCGGTCCTGTACGAGCAAATTTTCTCCCGTTCTGAAGGCAGAGATATTCAGGCACAGATGCTCAACAATATAGCCCGATGTTACACAAAGTTGGAAAATTACGACAAGGCCATCCAAAATTATTCTAGAGTCTGCGAAGAATATTCTCAGTGCACATCTTCCTCATTATTACCTTTGGACCTTATAGCAAAGATTCAGATTGTCAGGTGTTACAGAAGCAAGGAAGCTAATGATAGATTTCTAGCAAGCGCCATCGAATTATACAGGAATCTTCTCAAGAGGCAGTGGTATCTGGATGCTGACCAATTCAACACCTATTCTTCAATGGTTGAAAAAGACATCTCAGAGTGTATGTCTAATAATTTAGAAGATTTTAAAGGAGAAGACTACAGTCAAGAATTTGAGGGACTGAAAGAACTCCATCATAAAATGAAAGAACAGTGGCAGATTGTCAATAATATAAAAAGCTCTATCTTGCCTGAGCTCCAGAGAAGATTTAGTCTTCAGGTCGCCTCCACCTCCAATCCCTATCGCTATTCCAGAACCATAGATCAGAAAGACTACCTGGTAATAACTGCGGCTTTTCCCCATGAAGAGGCAGAAGGTGTGTTCGGCCTATTAGGAATTAAGGTCAATGAAGACTATCTGCTCAATCACGAAGTGAACAGGATATTGGAAGACTTTCCATTTTCACAGGAAGTGTCTTTATCTATTTCGGCTCTGTCCGGAAGAATTCTATCAGAATACGGAAATCCTTCTACAAAAGAGCCCACCGTTACAACCTACTTCGGGGAAAGCTTCCCTCCCTGGAGAGTTGACATCTTTTCGGTAGAAAAGGGGGATTTAGAAGTCATGGACCTGAGAAAAAGTTTCTATTTCTGGACCATTTTGACTATACTCCTTCTCCTCACCTTTGGGGCTGTGCTCGTGGTCAGGACAGTGGCTCAAGAGATGGAAATTCTTAGAGTCAAGTCAGATTTTGTCTCCTCTGTTTCCCATGAGTTTAAAACTCCCATAACAGCCATTAAAGCATCGATAGAGAGACTTCAACGAGGAAAAGTCAATACTTTCAATAAAAGGAAGGAGTATTATTCGATCATATCCAGAGATGCCGATAAGCTGAGCAGTCTGGTGCGGAACATACTGGATTATTCAAGAGCCGATGTGGGACGTAAGCAATATTTCTTCCAGGAAACCGATGTGATTCGCATAGTCGAAGAAGAAATCGGTAGTTTTGAAAGGGACAAAATTTATGCTGGGATTAAAATCCATCTTCAAATCTCTCAGGACATCCCACGTATTGAAATGGACAGGGAAGCATTTTCTTTGGCCTTCAGGAATCTTTTGGAAAATGCGGTTAAATTTTCCACGGAGAGAAAGGAAATTTTGGTGGAAGTCAGAAAAGATACAGAAAATGTCAGGGTGATTGTCAAAGACAGAGGGATGGGCATCGACTCCGGTGATACGGATAAGATCTTCGATAAATTTTATCAGGGGAAAAATCTTGGCGGGAAAAATCTTGGAGGAACAGGCCTTGGATTGACCCTGGTCAAGCATGTGATGGATGCCCACGGGGGAAGGGTTTTAGTGGAAAGCGAAGTCGGAGAAGGAAGCACATTTTCACTCATCTTTCCCATGAAGCAAAAGGGGAGTAAGCTCTGATGATGAAAAAAGTCCTTATAGTAGAGGATGATCCCGGCATTTTGGTGAACCTCAAGGACGAATTTGAATCTT
>CAYPGQ010000093.1:0-16436 GCA_964410125.1 uncultured Eubacteriales bacterium
TCCTCCATCACAAGATGCCTCACTTCTTCTGGACTGGATTCTACCTCCTCGATAAAGGCGAACTGATCGTCGGCCCTTACCAAGGCCCATTGGCTTGTCAAGTTCTCGGAAAAAACAGCGGCGTCTGTTGGGCCGGAATTCTTCGCCATTCCACAATCGTGGTGCCGGATGTCCATGAATTTCCGGGACATATCTCATGCGACAACCGTTCTAACTCAGAGATAGTGATTCCCCTTTTGGGCAAAAATGACCAGCCTTGGGCCGTCCTTGATGTGGATAGCCAGAAGCGCGATGCTTTCTCGGAAATCGATAAACAGTGGTTGGAGAAAATCGTAAGGCTAATCCCGCCGCAAGAATAAACTCATTCCAAACAACAGACCAGCAACATGATCTGTTTCATCGCTAAAAACAATCCATCAATATCAGCCTCTTCCCGAAGACTGTGTTTGTACCGTCCATAGGTCCGGCCCAAATTGACACTCAAAATTCCCCTTTCGATGCCCACGTTGGCTTCTGTCGAACCTAACGGATCCACTTCAATATCTTTAACTTCAAGATATTCCAGGATGTCAACAACGGTTTGGACCAGGGCCGAATCCCTGGCTCCAGGAATTTGAAAAGCCTTGGACCGGTCATCAAACTGGATTTCCCACTTCACGCCTGTTTCATAGGAAATCTCCTCGCATATCTCCCTGATCTTTTTTTGAATCCTAATAATTTCTTCCTGGTCTCCAGATCGGAGATCGATCGTAAATGACGATTCTTGTGAAACGGCATTTCTCACCTTTCCACCCATGATTTTTCCCACATTCAAGATTGTCCATTTTTCGATAGGCAAAACGGGCAGATCTAGCCGGCAAATTCGATCGATAGCCCTTGCGACTGCAACATTGGGATTGGGCACACCTCGACTCTGCATGGTATGGGCTCCCGGTCCACGGAAAGTGACCAATCCTCCGCCAAACCCAAGAGCGCCATAGCTAACCTTTCCCAAATCTCCGTCCATAGCTAGGACATAGGTGAAATCCTGTTCGACCGAGTCCATAAAGGCACGCATCCCATCAAAACCCGTTTCTTCTTCTACAGTGGCCAGGAAATAATAGGTATTTTCAGGTTTGAATCCTGCCTCTTTAAAAGCTCGCAGGGACCAAAGCATGTTGATCAAACTTGCTGTATCATCACCAATTCCTGGAGCTTTCAGCACATTGCCTTCCCTTTTCACATGAATTTCATTCACGCCCTGGAACACGGTGTCCATATGGGCGGAAAGGACAATTTTTTTTCCTCCATCCATTCCTTTCCAGATGCCGATCACATTTCCTGCCTGATCGATATAGGTCTTATCCAATCCCATAGATTCAAACTGGCACTTCATGTACTGGGCCCTTTTTTCCTCATAACCAGAGGGTGCTGGAATCTCCGTCAGCCGGATCCACTCTGCGATAATGGCCTTCTCATTCTGTTCGACAAACGCAAAAAGCTCCTGAACAAATCCAGATCCAGCCACGGATCGTGTGAACAAAGATTCTTCAGCCCAAACAACAGAACCCCACATCCCGAACAGGAGTCCGGAAATCAATAAACAGGAAAGTAAATATTTTCTGATCATTTTTTCACCCTTTCAACTAGATTATCCGGCCGACGGCAAGGCAGATCATCTCACTCAGAGTAAAAACGGATGATGCGGATGACGGCCATTTCGCACACTTTACAGAAAGGTTTATCTCCCTTAGTGAACATCAAACAGTCCAGCATCGGGCGATAAAGGCTTTCCGCCGAGTATCCCGCCCCTTCAAAAGCTCCGACTTTTCCGTTGAATCGGCTTTTATCCAGATAAGCATCCACCTTATTCGCATGATCTCTGGACAACTTTTCCGATTCTTGTTCTGTCTTTGCGATTTCATCCCGAGGAGCATTGTTGCGTTTCATCTGTGCGATTTTGTCGTTGGTCTCTGTGCGTATTTTTTGGTACGCCAAGCCCATCGTATCAAAGTCCTCTTTTTCCCAGGGAGTCGGGACGCTTATTCCCTCAGACACATATTCTTTCCACTTCAAGTTATTAGGATCGAGAAGAGCCGTGATATTCGGCTCGGTGGGTTCCATTCCTCTCGGATAAAACTCGTTGTAGGCCACAGAAGAGGTGTAATATTCATCGCCGAGGCCTGCGAAAGAATGACCAAACTCATGAAGAAACAGATACCTGTGCCATTGATTATCTGCCGTGAATGTGCAGTACAAATTGTAGATCCCTCCGCCTCCGTATCGTTTATGATTCACCATTATATACAAGGCATCATAGGTAACATGAGCCGCCGCATCCCGCAGCGCCCGGTTGTTTTCGGTTAGAAGATACCGTTCGGATCCCAAGGAGTTGAATGTGGCGCCTATGGCTGTGTTTTTGAACACGCCCATGCGTGGCTCATCGCAACCGCTTTCCTCTGAAGGTTTGAATATGCCGTAGACATTGAATCGGTCTGCGTAAGATTTATATGGCTCATGGCTAAAAAAAACTTCGGTAAACCGTTCTAAATCTTGATGGAGTTTCTCTTCTTCCTGTAGGGTGTAGCCTTCAGCAATGATGGCCACATCCACCTTGTTGTGAGGATGCCCGTTTTTTCGCATTTCATATACTTTCACATCTTGAATCAGAGGATCTTTTTTCACATCCACGCTGGCAGGATCTATCTCTTGGCTGAAAAACGGCTGAAGCTTGTTTTTTCTGTTCCGAACCTCGAGGGTGAGCTTGATCTTGTTTTTAGGATACGGAATAAGCACGGTTTCATGGTAGGTTCTTTTCACGCCATCAAGGGCTTTGCTTGTTGTTTTATACTCCCCAAAATAGCTGTCGAATCCTTTGGAAAAGATCAACTCTCCCGATGAGAGGTCATATATCTTGGCGTAATAACGCCCATTGTCAAAAGGATCTATGAGATTGTGGAGGCTTCCCGCCCAAATCCCTTGCTCGTATACCTGGTCGAGCGTCACCATCTCTTCTTGTACATCTCCGATATGGAAATAATCGATGCGCATGGTTTTGTCGACGAAATAGCGATCAAACACGTTTTGCGTTTGGGAACATGCTGTTAACGCCATCAAACAGATCAAAAATAAAGCAACACCCAGTCTTTTCATGATTCCTCCTCTATCTTCATCTTTCGAGAAGCCACAATTTTGCCGATGACTTCCATGATAATTTTCACGGCAGCAGAAGCCGTTATACCGACCGTGTCCCGGTCCGGATTCACCTCTACGACATCCAGACCAACGATAGTCCCCTTCAAGTCGTGGATCATGTTTATCACTTGGCGGGTGGAAAGCCCTCCCGCTTCATGATGGGAAACGCCTGGTGCAAAAGCGGGATCAAGGGCATCCATGTCGAAGGAAATATATAAAGGATTGTTAAAATCGAGAGCAATGGCATGGCTGATGTCCTTCATTTCGATCATCCGGATCCCATATTTCATGGCCATCTCTCTGTGCTGACCGGTTGCCGCACGGATGCCTACCTGGACGAGATTGGCAACATAACCCTCTTCGATGATCCGTGCAAACGGACAACCGTGAGAGTAGCGATCCCCGTAAAGCTCGTTATACAGGTCGGGGTGGGCATCGAAGTGAAGAATATCCAGGGGATCGTATTTTTGTGCGAACGCCTTTATGATCGGATAGGTTAGGGAGTGATCTCCCCCTAAAACGATAGGCACAGCTTCCTTTTCCAATATTTCCCGAACCCGCTCTTCTGTCTTCGCAAATACATCCCAAAAAGAACCGGACACATCTAAATCTCCCAGATCCACGATGTTTGCCTCTTCTTCGAGGTTCACGCCTGACTCAGTCCATTGGTTGATGGCCTCCCCTGTCGAAGCATCCCGGATCGCCTGAGGCCCTTTGGATACGCCCTTCATATAGCTGGATTTCTCATCAAACGGAATCCCCAAAATGGCAACCTCAAATTCATCTGTTTGTTTGATAGAACCGCCAAAATCTGTCATGTGCTTTTTCTTACGGATAATAATAAAAGGATTTGAATTATACCGCAAAGATGAAGAAATTTAAATCCAACACTAATTTAAAATATATTTTCTGAATCAACTATAACCTGGATTATTCAGGTTAATTATTTGGTAGGGAATGCCAGAGCGGCAAAGCTCACCGCGGATTGGGTCGCCTCTTCCATCCAGAAATCATACCCCAACACATGACCTTTTCTGCCGGAAAGAAGCTCGAGCAACAGAGCTAGGGTCGAAAAGCCGCATACATTGTACTTGTTGCTTTCTCTTTGAGCTTCAGACCAGAAGGTTGTCACGTCGCCTCGGCAGATAGCATCCAGCAGAGCTCGATCGTGTTCTTGTGCTTCAAGAAGCAACGAAGTAGCCGGTTCGCGATGACCGAACTTTGGCCCTATGTGAGAAAAATCGACCCCCGCCACGATAAGAGCAGAATCTTCTTTATCTCCCAAAAAAAGCCGGAGACCGGAGATGAAATCGGACATTCCTGGAATTTCCCCGGGCTTAGAAAAACGATGTAGGACCTTGTGGAGGGATCCACAAAGGACCGGCATCAATTGGAAACCATCCCCGAACATATGTTGCAGAAACAGGATTTGAAATTCAAGGGAATGTTCGTTTTTGTGGTCGATATCATGAGGTGCAATAATCTCAGGGGAACATTTTTCTTTCAATCTTTCAACCTCATCCCTGTCTGTTTTGACTCTGCCCAAGGGGGTGATAAAATCTTTTGTCGTCAGGGAGAAATAGGATTCCGAAAGATTATGCCCTGTTCCAAGAAGCAACACTTTTTCAGGAGAAAGCCCCTTCACAACCTGGTATGCCTTAGCATAAACCTTTTTCCCGACATCGAGATCGATATGAGGAGCAACAACAGCTGATATTTGTTTCCGTTCGAGAACAGCGGGCTGCCTACTCTCGGTGTCAAGTATAGACTGGATATAGAGAGTGAGCTCATCCGCTTTATCGGGATAGGCCTTCCCGGCAAGGCAAGCCTCGCGGGTTTGGCATTGCATATATTCTTTTACGATCCTCTTTTTTTCCTGTCTATAGTTTTGGCTATCTATCAGAAAAACCTTGTCGAGTTGGGATATCATGTCTTCAACATCCTCAGATCTGACAAAAATTCCTCCTTGAAGACGCATCAACTCTGCTTGAATATCCCGGATGTTCCGCATTCCATCGATCAATCCGATGACCTGCAGTGCCACCCCCCGCAGCAAAACGGGTTGGGCAATAAGGCCCAACAAATCCTTGACGAGGAACACTTTTTCTCCCTGGTGAGAGGTGGGAATAATATCTATGTCTGTTCTCAAACGGGGAACCATCTTTTCCATCAATTTTTTGTTCGGGATTATATTCCTCAAACTATTTAACCTGGATTATTCATAAAAAGCAAACAAGAAAAATGCGGATTTTGAACATGCTCCCCTTTTTTGCTATGATTTGTCCTGATTTATTCACGAGTCGAGATTGCTGCAGCGGCCAGGCAGTGGCCCACGCAGCTGATGCAGTGAGATCGGCTCGCCCGTAGGGTAAAATATGCTGATGGCCAACCTTCCCCACCCTGCAGCTAAAAGGAAATTTGAACATTGGCTTTTGTGAGTATGAATGATGTCATCAGCATATTTTATAAATAATTCAGGTTGAAAAACTCAGATTAGAGGGCCCGACATGTCGCGCCAAAGAATGAGCAGAAAATTCAACAGAATCTACAAAAATGCCCGAAAACCTGAAAACAAAATCCCGATCGATTTTGAAAAAGACCGTTTTGTTTTTTTCTCGGATCACCATAAAGGCGATTCCAGCCCAGCCGATGACTTCAAAAAAAACACAGAACTTTACACCTCAGCCTTATCCTTCTACAAAAAAGAGGGGTATTCATTGATCGTTCTGGGAGACAATGAGGAACTCTGGGAAAACCAGTACAAGCAAATTCTTTCTCATTACAGGAAAACCATCCAGCAGGAAATCGAAATGGCCCAGGAGACTCCGAACAAAAAGAAAATAAGGATATGGGGAAACCACGACAAAGAGGTAACGCTGCGTAGATTCAAAAAGCACAGTCAAACTTGGAAGGACAACCTACTGGAGAACGTGGAACATAAAGAGGGACTCTGTTTGGGTGAGGATATTTTCCTGATCCATGGACATCAAGGACGGTTCTTTGAAGATCAGGCCTGGAAGCTGAGTCGATTGGCTGCACATTTCATCTGGAAAACAGTACAAATATTGCTGCATATCGGCGTTGACGGTCCGGCTGAAAACTTTCGGATCCGTGATGACCTGGAATTGAATTATTACCAATGGGCAAAAAAAAATAAGGTTCTGCTGATTTGCGGCCACACACACCGAGCCATCTTTGGGTCGATGACTCATTTCGACCGCCTTCTGATAGACATTCGTCGTCTTGAAAAAGCATCAGAGCAAGCTGCCCAAGAAGAAAAAAAATCCATAGAACAACAGATCCATGAAAAAAAAGCCGAGATAGAAAAAATCCTAATCCACCGGTCGGGAAAAATGCCAAAGTCTTTTGAGCCGGCCAACAATAGGCCGGTTCCATGTTATTTCAACGACGGGTGTTGCGGCTACACAAACGGGATTACCTGTATCGAAATCGACAAAAATATCATGCGCCTTATTAAATGGCAGCAACAGGATAAAAAAAGATGCATTCTTGAAGAAAGGGATATTCATCTTCTTCTTCGATATACAAAAGAGGGCCGCCCGATCGATACAAATTTCGAACCCGATCTGCATTAATGCCCCCACACGGATGACTTATTGTACATCTGGTAAACAAAAGATCAAGGAGGGGGAAGAAGGGAGAGGAATCCTCCCCCTCTTCCTTTTCAAAACCTCGACGCAGCCTTGGATGAGGAATGAAATAGCGTCGTTATGGTTTCATATCACTGTGATGTTGACACAGGATAGGATTCCCGTCAATCACCCCCAGAGATGATTTCAAGGGTGATATTTAACAACCTTTTATTTTCCTTGAAAAAAAATTATAATATCCCTTCAAATCAAGAGGAATCATGGAAAATATCAAAAAAATCAAATCAACGGAAGATGCGATAAAGCTTTTAAACATCGCTCTTGAACATGAATGGGCCGTAAGTTTTGAATATCTGTTTCATGCCTACTCATTCCCGAAGGGAAAATTCTTTTATCAAGATCCCATTTTAAAACGCCGTCAAGATGTGCGCGCCCAGACTATCCAGATCGGGATAGACGAAATGTATCATTCACTCCAACTGGGGATTATAATCAAACAGATGGGAGGAACACCATCTTTCAAAACGGATGAGGTTATCCGGTACCCACGCGTCATGGACAACTTGGAAAGGGACAAAAAAACCGAAAATTTAGTGACAAATCTCTATCAATCAGCAGAATTCGAAGAGGGAGCCTTCCCCAAAATCCAAAACATGGTGCTCAATATTTCTTATGATGAGGTTCGTCATTCTGATCAATTCGTGGCCATGATGGACGCCATGAGGGCAGAACGTGCCGAAGATGCCATGTGCCACCAATCCAACCCTGAGAACGCCCAAAAAGAAGAAGTCCAGCTCCTTCATGCAATCATGCGAGCAGAAAACGATCTGATGCACCGTTACCTCAAATACGTCATCCTTTTCTCTGAGCATCAAGACTTGAGTCAACGCCTTTTCAAAAACGCAATAGACCACATGAAGAATTGGGATAAAAACGGCGGGATATTGATCAATATGGGAGATGTCATCCAGATCGAAAATGCCGAAAAAGATTCTGACGGTGTTGAGCGCACCCTATCCCCAATGCCCTCAGTCTATCCAGGAGAAGACCGTCTATCAGCACTGGAAACCCTGATCCCTGCTGAATCGGATTTGATTTCTAAATACGAAAAACTCCTTTATCTTGTTCCGGATGGAGCGATCAAAGATCAGCTGGAAAAACATACGGGTTTGGGTCGAGAACATGTATTCACCCAAGAATGGCTGCTCAAGAATGCCCAGAAAATCGAAGGATTGGAATAGATGACTCAAAAAACAATCAAAACACAGTTTGCCAAATTCCAATATTTCTACCCGTACACTGTCGTGCTCATCGGAGCCAAGACACAGGAGAGAACCAACTTCATGTCCTGCGCTTGGCATTCAGCTCTTTCCTTCGATCCTCCACTTTTCGGAGTGCTTATTTCAAAAAAACGGTTCACGCATCACGTGATCCAAGAGGCCAAGGAATTTACCGTCAATTTCATCCGATCAGAACAAGCAATGCTCTCTGCCCAATACGGGCGGAAATCGGGATTTGACCTTGTCAAAACCGATAAATTTCCGATCAAACTCGGTCCCTCCCGAATCATCCAGTCTCCTGTCATCGATGATGCCTATGTTTGTTTTGAATGCCGACTGGAAGAAATCCGCACCTACGGGGACCATGACCTTTTTGTCGGGAAAGTCCTGGCCATTCATGAAGAGGATAGCAGTTTTAACGAAAAGGGGATTCTCGATCCTCAAAGGATTCACCCTCTGCTATACTTGGGAAGCGACTTCTACATCACCATCGATCCCGATTCTCTGGTTCACGTGCTTCCGGAATAATCCCAAACACAACCGATAAACTGAATTCAATAAGGAAAAGAAGTATTTGGAGATGTTTTCTTGAAATATGACTCCAATTCGTTATAATAAAAGGGATTTAATGAACACTGTACTGCGAATCGAAGACCTTCACAAATCATTCAAAACAGGATTCATCCCCAAAGGAAAAAAAATACTCAACGGTATTTCCCTGGAGGTCCATGGAGGAGAAATTTTTGGGTACCTCGGGCCAAACGGAGCAGGGAAAACTACCACCCTCAAATGTGTGCTCGGCCTTATCTTCCCGGACAAAGGAGACATCGAAATCTTCGGACAATCCAACCTTTCTGTTCGCGCAAAGGAGAAAATCGGTTTTCTTCCCGAAAACCCCTATTTTTACGACCATCTTTCAGCGACGGAATTCCTGAGCTTCTACAGCGATCTCTCCCTGGTAAAAAAAGAAGACAAACAGGCACAAATCGAACGTTTACTCCATTTGGTCGGTTTAAAACAAGCGGCCGGTCTCCAGCTCCGAAAATTCTCCCGCGGAATGCTCCAGCGGATCGGCCTGGCCCAAGCACTGATCAACGATCCTTCCCTTGTTTTTTTAGATGAACCATTGGGAGGACTGGATCCTCTCGGACGGAAAGAAATACGAGATGTTATTGTCAGGCTCAAAGAGGAAGGAAAAACCGTGTTCCTTTCCTCCCATATCCTCCAAGATATCGAGATGATCTGCGACAGGGTTGCCATACTCGTAGAAGGACAAATCATCAATCAGGGGGCGCTGCAAGATCTAATATCAGAAAAGGTTACAGTCACCGAAATCACAATTTCTGGTATTCAGATTGAAGATTGCGCAGGCCTCGGAGAGCACTATTCCGCCCAGGGCGGAAGGATCCTGCTCAAAGTTTATGAGGAGGAAAAAATCTCCAGCGTCCTCCAATTGGTTCAAGCCAAAAAAGGGGAAATCCACGCGCTCATTCCGAGAACGGAAACGTTAGAAGATATTTTCATGGGAGCGGTCAAGCAAAGATGAAAATCCGGGCGATCGCTCTCAACACGTTCAAAGAAGCCATCCGGGACCGCGTCCTCTACTTGCTTTTGTTTTTTGCCGCCGTCTGCATCATCTTTTCCAGGATACTGGCACTGCTAACGGTCGGAGATCGAACAAAAATTATAACGGATGTGGGCCTGGCTTCCTTATCTCTGTTCGGCGTCCTGATGGCGATTATGATCGGAACAGGCTTGGTGTACAAAGAGATCGACAGGAGGACCATTTTCACCCTTCTCTCAAAACCCATCCAGCGCTATCAATTTCTTTTGGGGAAGTATCTGGGTCTTTTGCTGACTCTTTTTGTCATGCTGGTTTTAATGGCTCTGATCTTTCTCGTGCTCCTCCTTCTGCATAATTATCCGGTCGGGGGATCTTTTTTCATCGCCATCCTGTTTATCTTCTTAGAGCTCTGCCTTATCACGGCTGTCGCCATGCTGTTTTCCTGTTTCTCCACCCCTATCCTGAGCACACTCTTTTCCTTGTCTTTTTACCTGATCGGGCATATTTCCTGGGGACTGGAAACGCTTTTAAATAAAATTCCCCACGGCGGAGTCAAGACTCTGGCACGTTTTCTTTACGCTTTCCTACCCGATCTGGAAAACTTCAATTTCAAAACGGAAGTCGTCCACCACATCCCGATTCCTCCAAAAATTATCCTCTATTCCACTCTCTACGGTTTATTCTACACCATCTTCATCCTGGTTCTTGCCATAATAGTTTTCCGCAGAAGGGATTTTATCTGAAAGACATGAAGAAAAGCCTTCTTATCATCCTTCTGATCTTAAGCTGCGCTCTTTTTATGGGTTTAAAAATAATCGCGAATAAAATCCCCCGATCGAAGGTCCCGGGGGCTTCTATCATTTACATCCCATCCGGAAAATATTTAAAGCATGCCACTTTCGGCTATTCTTCCCTGTTGGCAGATTTGGTGTATATTTGGGCTATCCAGTACTACAGCGACTACACGATAGCCGAAAGATACGACAATCTGGATCATATCTTTTCGATCATCGCCGAACTCGACCCTCGTTATCTCGACCCATACGAGATGGGTTCCCTCATTGCTGTGTATGAAGCGAGGAATCCTTATCTGGCATTCAAGGTGCTCGATCGAGGCCTGGAAAAAAATCCTGACCAGTGGATCTTCCCTTACCAGGCAGGGCACTACGCGGCCTCAACGGTCAAAGATTACAAACTAGCCCACCAATATTATAAAAAAGCCATGGAAATTGAAGGTGCTCCCCCGATCGTCAAAAGGCTGTATGCCGATGCAGTCTTTAAAGATAGTGATTATCAGACATCCTTGCAAAACTGGCTGGAGATCTTTCAGACAACAGATGACGAGCGGATAAAAAAAATCGCATCCAACCACTTATACAAGGTAAAATCGGCGATGGACCTAACCCAGCTCAAGGATGCCATCGAAAAATACAGGCAAAGATATGGACAATTCCCAAGCAATCTGGATCAGCTTCGAAGCGCTGGGATATTGGCTTCTGTTCCAAAAGATTTAGATGAAAACGAATACATCTACAACTCGGAAACCGGGGAGGTCGAGTCTCCGTCAACATGGTGGAAGAGATAATCATCATCCTGCTTTTTGGCCTTGCCTGGGGAAGTTTTCTCAATGTTGTCATTTTCCGGCTCCCTCTCGGGATGAGCCTCCTGAAGCCTCCATCCTCCTGTCCCCAATGCAAAAAGAAAATCAAATTTTATGACAACATTCCTTTTTTCTCCTATCTGCTCCTCCAGGGGAAATGCCGCACCTGCGGAACCAAAATACCCTTTTCTTACTTTCTTGTCGAAATTTTAACCCCCTTGAGTTTTTTACTCATTTACCAGAAACACTCCCTGAGCTTTTTTTTCTTTGTTTCCTGTCTTTTCGCCAGTGCAATGATCGTGCTGGGATTTATCGATTTTTATCACCAGATCCTTCCCGATGAGATCACCTTGCCGGGTATCGTTCTCGCTCTGGTTTACGCTCCGTTTCGCGCGGACCTGAACTTGACCCAAGCGTTAATTGGAGCGGTTGTGGGCGCAGGATTTTTGCTTTTTGTATACGGAGCCTATTATCTCTTTCGAAAAAAAGAGGGATTAGGCATGGGAGACGTGATGATGATGCTGCTGATCGGGGCTTACTTAGGCTGGCAGCTGACTTTTCTCACCCTCATTCTGGCATCTTTTGTGGGAGCTATCGTCGGAGTCCTATTTATCTTTTTCCAAAAAAAAGACCTCCAGTATTCCTTGCCTTTCGGGACTTTTTTGGCTCCGGCCGCTTATTTCGCTATGCTCTGGGGAAAACCCATTATCCAGGCTTATCTCGGCCTTTTTCGCACACCCTGACTAGCGAATGACTTTGTACACCTCTCTCCAGGATTTAACCGTAAGCACCGCACCAATCGGTTGTTCCAGTTTCTGGACCGTGGAATCGTATTCCTGGATGTAGACTTCTCTTTTCCGGTCTCCGTTTACTTTTGTTGTATCGCCCAGCGTAACAGCCGCCCTCGTCTTGGATGCCAAGTCCAGGTTCTGAAGCGTTCCCGATGCACCACGGAAAGCCGATCCTCCGACAGCACTTCCTGCCAGCGACTGGATAAACCGCCCATACAGCTTCCCGGCTCCTTCGAGGTTCACACAAGGATCCACGCTCTCTATGCTCAAGGTCAGCGTGCTGAAATACACAATGTAATTGGCTACCACAGGATCAGACCAGACTTTGGCACCCGCATCCAGATCGCCCATATCGAGGGCAGGATCCAGGGCGACTAGTGCCGGATCACCCATGAACCATTCCACCTCAGGACTATTGGAATCCAACAGTACTACGAATGAGTAGGTCGTATCACCCGGAGCTGCATCATCTCCGCCGGTTCCAAAAAAGACACGCGGGACCGAAGCCGCCATGGAGGGACTTACCCAAGCTTCCGGTTTGGTGATGATCGGATAGTTCAGCGCATCTTCGTAGATAATTTCCAGAGCATTGTTCCAGGTCGTGTTATTTAGATTCATCCTCACGAATTCAATGCTTGTATCCAGACGGTACACCCTACCGTCCAGATCGGCAAAATACACCCGGTCTGCGAATCCATCTTGATCCACATCTATCGAAGAGGGAGAACCGGGGATGGTATTCGGGATATTGGGGAAACTGCCCGAAGTATCCACATCGACAGCCTCATAACTCCAGAAACTCGTCCCGGTTTCGATGTCCACAGCGTAGAAATAATTCCCGACCGTGTTATTGGTGTCATTATCGTATCCCGAACCGACAAAGGCCACGAATGAATCATCCCCATCATTCACTATTTTTCCCACAGTGGGGATGGACCAGGTTTCTCCCATGGTCACATCGGTAAATTCCCAGAGAGGCTGAGGATCGTACGGATCGGTGATATCCAGTGCAAAATAATAATTCAACCCGCCAGAAATAGAGCTGCCAAAGCCCGGTCCCTGGCCGCAAATCAGAACGGTTCGCCATTCTCTAATCCCGTTGCCATCGGCATCGATATATACATCCCCGGAAACCGGGCTTCCGTCCACATAAACATCTCGAGAAAAAAATCTTTCGCCGGTTACCGAGTCCACAGCCCACATGTTTTTTAATTTTGGAAGGAAATTGTACGGGATAAAACCCCAAAGCTCTTCCCCAGTGAGGGCATCAAAACAGTGAATCATTCCGTCGTTGGCACCCACATAAATAACCTTCCGCCTGTTTTGATTCGATGTGAGAAAGGTATCATACCCGGCCCCCATCAATCCCGGAGTTCCATCAGGAGGCCCGACCACGATAAGTTGGGAATGATCTATGTCTCCCAATTTCCAGTATCGGTCCTCTCCGCGGATAAAATCGATCAGGCCTGCATTATCGTTATTCACGTCTTGGAGAATCGGTCCAAGTGTGGGTTCGTTGACAGTGTTAAAATCTGTCCTGTTAAGACCGGACACACCCGGAACCGCTGTATAAATCGTTCGAGTTCCAGCTGCTCGGGCATCCAGCAATTCGCCCGCATCCCATTCGATTGTTACTCCGGCAACATCAACATTGACATCCCTTCCTGATGCATCGGAAAGATCGGAGGTTGTGACAGTGCGGAGAACAGTATCGGAATTGGAAGCAGGAGTCGCGTTGGTTACATTGTATGCCCGCAAATGCCCCTGCCATCCGGGGAAATAAAATGTGCCGCCAATAACAAACTTCTTGGACTGGCCGCTATCATCGACAGTGGTTACGGCAACTGTCGTCCGGGAGTACTCCCTTCTGTCGACATACACAAATTCCCAGCTCACTTCATAGATTTCCGGAGTTTCAAACGAGGCATCCTCGTATTCGACCATGATGTCTTCTTCGGCAGAAAGGAGGGCTTTCCAGTACAGGCGCGCTCCATAATGGTTGAACGTGTGCCAAGGGAGATCATTCTGGGTGCTGATGTCGTTCTCTAAAAATGTTGTGTACAATTCCCAATCCCTGCCGTTGTTGGAGACATAAAACTCGACCGAAAGGCCCTGACTGGAACCTCCCTCTACTCTTTGTTCAATCCGCGTCATCCGGGTCCGAGTGACAGCATACTGGCTTTGATCAAGGCCGCCCGACACATCGAGTGAACGGGCCTCCCCGCTCAAGGCATAAACACCGGCCAAATCGTTCACGATCAAATAATAATCTCCCGAATGGTTGGCATCAGCCAACACCACGTCGATGTCGCCATCCATGTCGTAATCCAACCCGGCGCTCATATCCACGTCATGGGGATCCGGCAGGATAGGTAGGCAATCGTTTAAACACCGGAACTGCCAATCCGGCTCAAAAACTCCTGGGGAGGTTTCTACCAATCCAAGGTTTTTCCAAAAGTACATATGGGCTTCGTTGCCCGCGTTCCAGCGGTCGTTTCCCCCAAATATGTCCGTCCACCCATCATTGTTGAAATCTCCCACAACCGTGGCAACGGTTCCGGTACATTCTGGAACCGGAATGGGTATTTCGTTGTATGTGAAATTACCGGTCCCGTCATTATCGTAGTAAACAAGGTGGTCGACGTCCATCACCGTGGCGCCTATCACATCGATGTCGCCATCCTTATCGAAATCTGCAGCATCGACCGAAGACCCACCTCTGCCGCTTGTAAAACCTGTATCTTGATCGTAAGCCAGCTCGGATATTGCGAAGTTGCTCAGGTCAAAATTCCCCAGACCCGGGTTTCTGACAAGAAATATCTTATCCTGGCTGATGACAAGAAGATCCACATCCGTGTCCCCGTCGATATCCACAGAAGCCAAATGATCAGCCGCCCAGTTGGCGTAGATGCCTGCGCTCATGAATTTACTGGTGAAATCCAGGCTCGGCAACACATCATAAGTGTTAAAATCAGGGTCAGTAGCATTTCCGACATTGATATACATTGCGGCTAAAAACTGTGTGTAGCCGAATTCATCACTCAGGTTTTTGTAGAAGAAAAAATCGAGCAGGCCATCGCCGTTGTAATCGCCGACCGTGATCGAGGCAGGGCCGACATCGAGGTGGTTGCCCTGCTCATACACTTCTGTTTCGTCGATCAAAAACACAACGCCGTCATCATCCTGGCCATCCCCGTTTACATCCGTATAATGATTCCGGATCAGGATCAAACGGTTGTTCGGATCGGTGGTAATGTCCAGCCCGATTAAATCCGGCATTCCATCCCCGTCGAAATCACCGGAATCGCATACGTAGATTCTCGCTCCCATGCCTGAAGGCTCTGTGACCTCGAAGTTGGCTCCCAAATAGTTCAACGCGATTGGAGCCGGCGTCCAATTCCGCACAGAACACCACTCATGATCCTTATACGTGAGTGTGCTGAAATCTTCGGTGAATGTCCCTGTGTATTCATTGCACTGCTGTTGAGTCCAAAGATGTGTGGCAATGAAAGTGATTATCACGACCAAAGGGAGGATTAGTAATTTGATTTTTGTTTTTTTTGTCATTGTTCCCCTCCTCCTTTTTTCTATTTCATTCTTCCTTTTCTAAATCTATTCCAATCTATCAATTGAGTTCTACTGCCAAAACGACTTCAAGCCGGGATGTGGACATCGTCGGTCCTGTTCCGGCTGTTCCGATACAGACAAGAAGCACATCGCCGGGATCGGAAACGCCGCCCCCGCGTTCGTCATCGATCAAAAAAGCTGTATATGTATAACGGGGGTCGGTTCCTCCTCCTTGGGCAGGGATAAACTCCTGCTTGAAGAAGATTATATTGCTGTAGTCGGGTGTCCCGTCGTCATTGGAATCCAGCAAAGCAAACAATTCCAAGTCCGTCAATTTCCGGAAATAATTGACATCCAACGGGAGGTCGATACCGGTCGGTTCCACCAAATAATGGCCATCAAAACTCGTCCAGGCTTCAACTAGGAATAAATCCTCGATGGCGAACCATGCGGCATCAAACCCGGCTTCGGCCGCATTGAAGGCGTGATGCTGTGCACGGAGATTCCCTGCCACCCGTGAACCGATTCCGGTCACGGTGATCACGGCAATCCCTACCGTTACGAGGAATGACATCACGAGGATGACTATGATCAATCCCGAGCCTTTTTCCCGACCGGGATTCCGCTGTTTTTTTTGAAACCGGAATTTATTCATCATTTTCACTTTCCTTTATTTATCGTGTTCCTGTGTTGTATATATTCAAAGATAGATTCCTGATATTGGCCGTGGATTCGAGCAAAAATCTTTTGTGTTTATCGTCATCGGTCGCTGCTGGACTGTTGGCTATCAAGGGCCTTCTGTACAAATGGACATTGGCCGGGGGATTGGCACCCACGCTCACGAAGGGA
>CAYPGQ010000094.1:0-16330 GCA_964410125.1 uncultured Eubacteriales bacterium
ACACATTACATAACCATGGAATACGTGCCGGGGGAAACTCTTAAAAGCATGATAAGGATGACCAAACAGTTATCCGTGGGAACGGCCGTCAGTATCGCCAAGCAGATCTGCGAGGGATTGAACGAAGCCCACAGATTGGGGGTGGTCCATCGCGACCTCAAACCTCAGAACATCATGATCGACAAACAGGGGAATGCCAGGATCATGGATTTTGGGATTGCCCGCTCTCTTGAGTCCAAGGGAACTACCCGGCCTGGTGTCATGATAGGCACGCCGGAATACATGTCTCCGGAGCAGACAGAATTCCGGGAAGTCGACCAACGCTCGGACATCTATTCATTGGGAATCATCCTGTTCGAGATATTGACCGGAAGGATCCCGTTCGAGGGAGAAACACCGATCAGCGTTGCCATGAAGCACAAAAGCGAAAAACCCCCAAATCCTGCCAAGTTAAACCCGCAAATTCCAGAAGATCTTAGCCAAATCATATTGACATGTCTCAAAAAAAACCGAGAGGAACGATTCCAGAGCATCGACAAGCTTCTGGCAGAGCTGAAGGCGATGGAAGCGGGTCTTCCTACAACAGAGAGAGTCATACCCAAACGGACACCGATTACCGAAAAGGAGATCACCGTAAGCTTCAAGCCAAAAAAAGCTCTGATACCCCTGTTGGCTGTCCTTACCTTATCCGTAATAGCGGTGGTCGTCTGGCAACTTCTTCCTCAAAGAGAGGTCATGCTTCTCCCCTCTGACAAACCTTCGCTCGTGGTCATGTATTTTAAAAATAACACAGGAGAAGAAAACCTGGACCACTGGCGAACGGCTCTGGCGGATTTGCTGATCACAGACCTTTCCCAGTCCAAGCTCATTCGAGTGGTAAGCGGGGAAGTCCTGTACAACATTCTCGACAGGCTGAACCAGTTGGAAGCAACAACCTATTCTTCGGAGGTTTTAAGGGAAGTGTCTAGCCGCGGACGTGCAGACAGGATTCTTGTAGGGAATTTTACCAAGGCAGGAGATACATTCCGGATCAACACAACCCTTCAAGACGGCCGTAGCGGCGAGCTTTTCGGCTCGGAAAGCGTCGAGGGGATCGGTGAGAGAAGTTTCTACACGATGGTGGATGAACTGACCCGAAGAATAAAGGCACATTTCGAACTGACCAAGGAGGAGATCACAGCCGATACAGACAGCATGATTGAGACGATCACCACCAGTTCTCCAGAAGCTTACAAGCTTTACAGCGAAGCAAGAATCTATCACCTTCAGACAGATTACTGGCGAAGTATCGGCACGATGCAAAAAGCCCTCGAAATCGACCCCGAGTTTGGCATGGCATGGAGATCCGTAGCCATGTCCTTTAACAACCTGGGCAGGAGGCCGGCAAAACTGGAGGCCATCACAAAAGCCTTCGAACTCAGAGATAAGGTCTCGGAAAGAGAACGCTACACCATCGAAGCGGATTACTACAAATCCTGGGAAAAGAGCTATGACAAAGCGATGGAGGCCTACAAGAAATTATTGGATTTGTACCCCGATGATACGATCGGCAACACAAACTTGGGAATCCTCTATTTTGATCTGGAGGAGTTTGGCAAAGCCATCTCATACTATGAGACAAAAATCAAAAACGACCCTGACGACCGCCTCGGCACATGGAATCTCATTGAAACTTATGAAGCCATGGGATTGTACGACAAGGCCATCCAGGTAATCGAACGATATCTCGACAGGAATCCTGACAATATCGCTTTTATGCTTAAACAATACAATGTCTTCCTTTACCTAGGAAATTTTGACCAGGCGCAAGCCAACTTGGAAAAATGCCTCTCTCTCGATACGAACATCCAACTCACTTATGATATTCTCACTGGCCATATTTCCCTGTTGAAAGGCGAATTGGAACACGCGCAAAGCCAGTACCAAAAGATGCCAGAGGGAAGCACCGAACGCAGGTTGGACATGACCAATCTTTATATGCTGCAGGGAAAATTTAAAGAAGCGGAGAAAAAACTCCTGAAAAAACCCGTCCTCCATGAGCCATTGGCGATCCTCTATCTCAGGACTGGCCAATCACAGCTAGCTCTGGAAGAGTTTAATGTCGTCGAAGAAGGTGCTCAAAAAGCCGAAAATATATCGGGACAAATCATGGCTTTGTATGCTAAAGGCATAGCCTACGCTCAGATGAAATCCTATGATGAAGCTTCAAGGGTGGCAGAAGAAATAAACAAATCGATCCCGACATGGATGCACAAAAAACTCATCAGATACCACGAACACTTGTTGGGCATGATCGCATTCGAAAGAGGAAACTTTTCCGAATCCATCCAGAAGTTGAGTCAAGCCGTACAATCCTTGTATGCACCCGAGGATAATTTCCCCCGAATTCAGACTTATTTTATTTTCGCCCTTGCCCAGGCTTATTACAAGGCGGGGAACCTGTTCAGCGCACAGGGAGAGTTTGAAAAAATCCTGTCTCTTCACCTGGGACGAATCGGGGATGGAGAAATTTACGCCAAAAGCTTATACACCCTGGGAAAGATTTTTGAGCAACAAGGCCAAAAGGAAAAGGCCATCGAGTACTTCGAGCATTTTCTCGACCTTTGGAAAGACGCCGATCCCGGGATACCAGAAATCGACGATGCCAAAGCCTGCTTAACCGCTCTAAAAAAGTCATAATCCCGCTAAATTCTGAATAGCTTATTTAGCCTGGATTATTCATAAAAAATACCCATAGGGGGATTTATTTGCAGGAGGATTTTCGGATGAAATCAAACATCGGCTCTTTTAAAAATTGCTTTGTCATTCTGATGGCTTGCATATTGATCACAACATTCCTCAACTCTCAAGAAAATAACAGGAGGCTGCTGGATATGACTTATCCCTATGACGAAAATACCATTTATTGGCCCACTGCTAAATCTTTTCACCTTGAAAAGGTATCTTGGGAAGTTTCAAAAGGGGGATGGTGGTATGCCTCGAATGAATTCAGCGCTTCTGAACACGGCGGAACACATGCTGATGCACCGATACACTTTTCCCAAAATGGACGGACCATTGACCAGATTCCTCTGGAGGAATGGATAGGACCGGCAGTCAAGCTCGATGTCACAAAAAAATGCGCAAATAACAGGGATTATACTCTTTCTGTTGAAGATATTACATCCTGGGAGGCGGAGCACGGAAAAATCCCGGATAAGGCATGGATCATCATGTACACAGGGATCGGCACCAAATATTATCCGAATAAGAAAAAAGTGCTTGGTACCGATAAAACCGGAGAAGCAGCGCTTCCTGAGCTTAATTTCCCGGGATTTTCGGTGGAATCGGTCAAATTTTTAATAACAAACAAAAATATCACGGGGATCGCCATCGACACGCCCAGCATAGATTATGGGAAATCCAAAGATTTTAAAGTGCATCAAGTTCTTTTTGCTGCCGATAAACTCGCCCTCGAAAATATCGCCAACTTGGATCAACTACCAGCCTCAGGAGCAATACTATACGTTATCCCGATGTTGATCAAGGAGGGGACGGGCTCTCCTGCCCGCGTCTTCGCCGTTCTTCCCGATTTGAATCAATAGAGGTTTTTAAAGATTACAAAAATCCGATTACGATATCAGGAAACAACAACATGGCTGCATAAATATCCCTTAGCCCAAACCGTCCGATAATTGCCAGCGATACCATTGAGATAACCGTTCCGGACGAGAAGATCACCGAAAGGGTCCCGGCCACGAGCACGTTTCGCGAAGTCATGGGAAATTCCATCCGATTTTCGAATCCTAATGCTTAGCACACTTCTCGCGGATTATCAAGTTTCTGGGGGGTGAGAAAATTTCACCCCCCATTATCACCCGATGGGGCGATTGACCATTATGCAGAAACATAATACACCTTAAGCTATAATAAGGAGAGGAACCATGAAAAAAGTATTGTTGATTGCAGCTTTTTTGGCTCTTTTGTTTCCCTCTGTTTTATCTGCCGTGTATCACAAAGAAACAGCGGAAATCCTAAAAGCCAAAGTCATCGCTGATGAGGCAGAAATTTTTCTCGAGGCCAGTCAACAAAGCATCGTCATCGATTCCATTCCCAGAGGAACGACCGTGACCCTGTTCCAATCGGGAAAAAAAGCTAACAAATGGTTATACATTTCCTATCTTTCCAAAAAGAGAGGTTCCCAAGTTACCGGCTTTATCGACAGCCACAGGGTTGAAATCATCAAGGAAATTCCTCCGGATGAGCCAGAAAACTCGGAAGAAATAGCTGAACAACTTTCAGAAGCAAAAAATTTCGATCCCGAAGAAAAGGAAACACAGGATTTGAAAAAAGAGTTGGAAGGACTGAGAAATTTGCTGAACGAGATGGAAAAAGAAAAACAGGAAAAGCAGGCCCAACAGGAACAGGCATTTGAGGAAAATGCAGAAGAGGTCGTGCAACAAGAACATGCGGAAGAGGAACCGGAAATTCTGGACGAGGCAACGGAGACTCAAAAGGAAGAGAATCCAAAAATAGCCGAGACGGTGGAACAGGAAGAAGCCCAAGCAGATGAGGCAGCCACGGATGAAGAAACGCAGGAAACAGAAACCGAGGATTTACCCAAGGTCTTGACGAAGGTTTCGATCAAGGTTCCCCGGGCCAACATCCGACTGATGCCAACTACGAAGAGTTCGATTATCCACCAGGTTCGATCTGGAGTTGAGCTCAAACACATGGCTAAAACCGGAAATTGGCATCGCGTTAACCTCGCTCCGAACAAAGAAGGACTTGTCCTCTCCGGCTATATCCACCACAACATTGTGGATGAAATCTTTGAAACCGTCGTTCCCCCAGAACCAGAAAAAATTCCTGAGACAGCGCCCGAGATTATCGAAGAAGAAGCAGAACCTGAACCCAAGCCAGTCCAAGAAATCCCAACTCTGCGAAAAACGAGCTTTGGAGAATATTACTGGGTGGGAGGTGGCGCCGGATACACCATGCCCTCCGAGTCCAATTTCGGAAAAGGGATAAATTTTGGCGGAACATTCGGATTCTGCGTGATGAAAAATCTCGCGATCGAACTCAGGGTGCCTTATTTCCAGAGCGATGTGGCCGGCACGGCCAATGGATTAAACTCTGGCCGGCTCAGCAGTCTTTCCCTTATGCTCAGTGTCCAGGGCCGTTACCCGATAAAAAATCGGTTCGTTCCCTACCTCGTAGCAGGAGGGGATTACCATCTGAACACATTCAGCCTGAACGAGGAGATCGCCAAATCCTGGAACAATCTGGGTTTTAATATTCAGGAAAGTGTGGATCACATGTTTGGATTTCATTTCGGTGCCGGCCTGGATGTTTTCCTGATTGAGAATATCGCCTTAAACATGGATGTCCGGTATTACTCGGCTAACCTGACAGGAAAGCGGATTTTAGCTAACCTGACCAGCCAAGAAACGACGTCAGGGACGATAGATAACATGAAACTCAATTCCCTCCAGGCGGGAATAACCGTGAAGCTTTTCCTCAATCCGCTTAAAAGAAAAAAATAAATCGTTCAAAACAAAAGGGAGACACAAATGCCGACAAAACGGAAAAAGATAATCATAGGGCTTTTTTTAGGTCTTTTACTCGCAAACTGGACGCTGGGGACGACCCTGATTATCCCTCCGGCAATATTCTTTTTGGACAAAACACTCGACCAATCTCTCCAAGCCACTTCAGCAGAATACGATCAGGTTAGGGTGATAAAACAGAATGCCGTGCTCCGCATCAAGCCAAAAAATGGCGCAGTAATCATCAAAAAATTGCCTCTTGGTGCAATGTTAGAATTGAAAGAGGAGATTGGTGACTGGCTAAAAATAACACTCCCCCCCGATGAAGATGGGTTTGTTCTAATAGGTTATCTTCATCAGTCTTTCACAGAAAAGGGTTCCATCATTCACGATTAGAGAACATACAGTCCATTTTTCCCATCCGATCAAAATCCCACCATCCTGGAGAAACTTCTCTAAATCCGTCGTCATTCTTACAGCAGTCAGGTAGTAGTCGAGCAAGCTGAGGAGGAACGAGATGCCTCCCCTGATGGACAGGCAGGCATTGACCATGCTCGATCACTTTGATATAAGAGGTGGAGTATTTTAAATCAATGTTATCAGATTTCAGCCATGCCCTCGAGAGGATCACCAATTGGATCCTGGATTCCGGGATCCATTCCCTGCATGTCTTCAGGAATGCCGATGCTTTTTATGAGTCTTTCCATTCGGGCAAAAAAAAATACTCGTTTCTGTATTGTGAAATCACGGGCTACGCCATTAAATTCCTTCTAAACCTCTATAAAATAAAACAAGAGGAAAAATTCTTAAACACCGCTAAGAAAGCCGGAAATTTTCTGGTAAGATTTCAGGCAAAAGAGGGGAACTTGAGAGGGGCCATTCCATGGAACGTGAATGAGGATGGAAAGGCACATCATTTATACTATTCTTTTGATACCGGTGTTTGTCTTAACGGGCTGGCGGACCTTTATATGGTCACCGGGGAGAAACAATATTTGCAATCTGCGGTAATGGCTGCGGATTGGTTGATTAGCCAGGCTCAGAATGATGACGGATCGTATAGAGCGGTTTTTGATCGAACCCAAAATGTTTTTAACAGTTTCATGTTGCTGAAATACTGGTCCGGAGACAGGGGGTGTCTGCATATTAAAAATATTAGGGGCCTGATAAAAACTTATAAGATCTCCCGAAATGAAGAATATTTAAAAAGCATTCGTAAGACGATGGCATGGTCAAAAAAAATACAGAATGAAGATGGTTTCTTTCCGGCTGCCCAGGGGAAAGATTTTATATTTACTCACGCCCACTGCTATGCCATCGAAGGGATAATCAGTGCTTTCATTTACTTTAATGATACAGAATGCCGCAGTCAAATTCTGGCGGCGGCTGACTGGCTTTTAAAAACACAGAATAGAGATGGATCTTTTTATGATTATTACCATCTCCCTAACATCTTTTTGCGGTTGAGATTGTCCGACAGTCGTGTGAAAAGGATTTATCACGGAACTATAACCGTCGATAGTCAAAAAATTATCAGAATCAAACGTACGGATGCTACCTCCCAAGCAGCCAGAATATTAGCCTTTGCTTATTTAATATCACAAAACTCCAGGTATAAGAAAACAGCCTTGAAAGCCCTCGATTTTACCAACAAAATGCAGTCTGGAAGTCCGAACAAAAATGAAGCCGGTGGGATTTGCTTTGGGAGATTGGACTTTATGGGAATAAAAAGGAAATCAAGGCTTTACACTTCCTGGTCCGGCATGTTTGCCGCCAATGCTATTTATTTATTAAGCCAAATTCAAGATAATCGGAATATAGATCCAGATCATTTTAACGAGATGTTATTTTGAGCAAGGATTATTCACGACCCGAGGTTGCCGCAAATGATAAGAGTATTGTTCAACATCCGTGAAGATTATCTTTCTAATCCTGGTGGAGATACTATCCAGCTGCTTAAAACAGCGGAGGCTTTACGCTCTTTGAAAGTTGAAGTTGATATCGACAATGAAGTTAAGCCGGACTTAAACCATTATGATGTTGTGCACCTATTTAACCTTACCAGGGTTAGAGAGACCCTCTCTCAGTGTGAAAACGCCCGCAAATTCAATATCCCCGTGGCCCTGTCCACTATTTACTGGAATATGGACGAGTTTTACCGAAAAGGACTGAATAATCCTTTTAAAAGAATATATCATCGAATGTCACGGAGTAGTGAAATAAAATTAAAGCTCAAAAAGATCGCAGCTTTACTTCTCCAGAAAAAATTTAATTCGACTGAAAATACAAAAGCCAGGATTGGATTTAAAGCGCAGCAGAATTATATCGTCGCCAGCGCAGATATTCTCTTGCCCAACTCAGAAGTGGAGATGGAGTGCTTGAGGACAGACCTTGAAATCAAAAAAAAATACGTCATTGTTCCAAATGCGGTTGACTCTCGGTTTAGAAATGGATCTCACGAGGAGTTCATACAAAAATATCGCCAGCACGAATTGAAAAAAGACAAATTCGTGCTATGTGTCAGCCGGATCGAAGACAGAAAGAATATATTGAGACTGATACAAGCTGTGCGCAATACTTCGGTGACTTTAGTGATTATCGGGGGACCCAATCCCACACAAAAAAAATATTATGAACAATGTCGCAAAGCGTCCGGCCGGAACGTGATTTTCATAGGACAGATGAGCCACAATGAGTTAACATCAGCCTTTGCAGCGGCCCGGGTGCATGTTTTGCCCAGCTGGTATGAAACTCCAGGATTATCCAGTTTGGAGGCCGGGCTGGCAGGATGTAATATTGTCACTACAGATAGAGGCTCAACACTGGAATATTTCAGAGACTATGCCGAATATTGTGATCCCTCCAGCGTTATTTCCATAAAAAAGGCCGTGCTGAACGCCTATGAGAAACCGAAATCCATGGAACTCAGCCAGCATATATTTGAGCGGTATACCTGGACAGCCGCGGCTCAGCAAACGCTGAAGGCCTACAGGAAAATTTTATAAGATGAGAATCGCAATAATTCTGGGAACAAGACCGGAAATCATCAAAATGAGCCCCGTTATAAAGTGCTGCAAAAAAAATAATATTGAATATTTTGTTCTTCACACTGGACAGCATTTTAACTTTGAAATGGATGGACTGTTTTTCAAGGAACTGGGTCTAGATCCCCCGGAATACAATCTTTCTGCGGGAGAGACCGAACACTTACGACAGATTGGAGTCATGATCAGAGGAATACAAGCTGTACTGATGAAGGAAAAACAAGATGTGGTGTTTGTGCAAGGTGATACCAGTTCGGTCCTCGCTGGTGCACTGGCGGCGCAAAAACTTAGTATTCCCCTTGCTCACCATGAGGCCGGCTTACGCTGCCAAGATCCGCGTATACTTGAGGAAACAAATCGAATAATAACAGATCATATTTCTGACTATCTATTTGTTCCAACCCAGACAGCTTTACAAAACTTGAAGAAAGAAGGCATTAACAAATGCATGTATTTAACGGGAAACACCGTAGTCGATGTTGTACATGAACATATCCAGAAAGTCGATGCCAGGCTGGATATTCTTGAGCGATTTGAATTATCCAAAAAGAAATATTTTCTTTTGACTTGCCACCGAGCGGAAAATGTAGATAGCCGGATAAGGCTGTCGGGGATTTTAAAAGGAATCGAAAAAGTAAGTCAAAAATATAAAGAATCTGAAATAATATTCCCGATCCATCCTAGGACAAAAAAGGTTATCAAGGAACTTTTGCTGCATATTCCCGATAGAATCAGGGTGATCGAGCCTGTAGGATTTCACACATTTCTCCGGCTAGAAAAGGAAGCAAGGATTATCCTTACAGATTCAGGAGGGGTACAGGAGGAAGCCTGTATCCTCAAAACCCCCTGTGTGACCCTCAGGGACACTACAGAGAGACCTGAAACCTTGATCGACGGAATCAACATATTAGCCGGAATTGATCCTGATAGGATCCTGGATGCCGTGGACAGAAATATGGATAAGCAAAACGTCAACTGGATTAATCCTTTTGGCGACGGAAAGGCGGCTGAGAGAATGATATCAATTGTAATAAGGAACTTCTGCTAATAATTTTGTTATGAGTATTTCAAGGACTCAGTGGGACTAGCTACCCTGTTTGGGAATCCATCAAGGTGAGTGTCACTAATCATCTGAACGAGTACAGGGCATTGACAATCCCATCCTAAAAGTATATATTTTAACAGCAAAGGGAATAGGCTAAGCATCCGAACGGACTGCAAAGCAGCCGTGGGCTCATTTACCGAACCTGAATTCTCTTTGAAAACGGGAGGAATTCTTTGAAAGGAAAGAGGCCCCGACTGGAACAATTTCTCCAACAGAGGGAAATTCAACTCTTTTCCAGAGAAAGATTCATCAAGAGAACCTCCAAGAAAAATCCTCTGGTAGCCGTGGATTACTCCTTATTTTTGGACAAAAACCACAAGTTTAAAAAAGACATTCTCCCTTTAGTAAAACAGTCCATCGAACAGAATGATCTGAAGGTTTTTTTTGTGATGGTCAGTTGGTGGGGGAGGGGAGATCAAGCACGCTGGACAGGAGGGTCCTTGCTCAATACCCTGAAAAGGTTTGAAAAACAAGGCCTCTGTGAGGTTTTCCTGAGCTACCAGGAGGGTGATCAAAAGCCGTCGAGTTTATGCCGGTGGAGCCAAAAACGGAGCATCGACATCTTTTATGTGGATCGTTATCGATTGGTTAGCCGTCGAGAGAAAAAAGTCATCATCGACACCAAGGTTCCTGGCAAAGCAGAAAATGTTATAAAAAGCATAAAGCTCATCGAGCAGAAAATCAGGAAGCTTGGTTTGTCTCCGAAAAAAGTATTGGTTGTCTTTGTGGACGATGATTACACCCAATATCATTGGCTCAACTATTTTCTTTTGTTCGCTCCCTGGGTGCTGTCTTTTGCAAAAAGGACAAAGGATCTGGCGATTGACCAGACTATAAAAAAAATCAAAAGAGTCAGCTTTATCAAGAGCGGGAGTCCGAGAATCATTCTTCCGTATGAAATCCAGGGCAAAATTGTGAATGGACAGAGCAAACCCATGACCTATCTCGATGTCACACAAGCCATCATCGACCTGGCTGCAACCCATCAACGCTTTGATCTGGACAACGAAAAGAAAGAGATGGATGAATTGGCATCTCTTTTGCTAAAAATCAAGAAAAAGGATCAGGTTTATGCCCCAAAAAGCAAATTGCATTTTCTCGGAGAAAGACTCAATGAGCGATTGGAACATGTGTGGCGGGAATACATCTACCGGGGAGGTCGTGTGACTCAACACCTCGAGGGCATTTTCCGCCACCTCCTTCACAAAAGTCATTGCCGTTGGCTCAGGCAGTTCACCTTCCTCCTCCACGGCGACCAGGGTGCTCCTCTGGATTCCTGGCTGCAATTCTCGCCTTTTGGGGGATATGCCTTGGAAGTGAGCCTCCTTATGCAATCTGTATCCGACAAGGCATTTGAGCACCATCAAGTCCTGAATATCACAGGACTGCCTCACTCCCATCAGCGCTCGAAGGATCTGGTCATTTGGTATATGCTCGACAATATCCTGCTAGCCTTTGATCTGACCCGGGTTTTGTACAAAGAGCTATCGGTCAGAGATTTTCTGTCGGTGTATGGATATCAGCGCCATTTTCCGATGCTCGACCGTTACGGGAACATCATCGATCATCAACCCGTGTATGGGGGGCTCAATATATATCCGCCCCTTAAAACTCTGACAATCGATTGAAATCGCATCCCGGGAAATGAAGCATCCCCAAAAGCCCCCTTTATCACGGAAACAAAGATGCTTACCCCTGGAAAAGGCAATTTGACATTCCATTTTCACGATGATAATAAAAACAATGTGACGCAAAACGGTTCTCTTCCATATTGTATGGGTAAACTCAAATGGAAAAAGACATCAGATATGTCCGCAGCGCCGGCATTAAAGATCCGAACTAGAGCGGAGCACTCGCCTGATGGAGAAGAAACACATCGATAATCATGCCCACACAATATGGAAGAGAACCATGAAGACAAACTTTTGAGAAGGGGTAGGACATGAAAAAAAAAGTTTTTTTCGTTTTTTGTGCATTGATCGGGATATGCATCATGCTTTTCGCAAGCACGATCTCCTGCAAAAAATCATCAGAAAAATCTGCGGAATCAGCCGTGGAAATACAGCCTGTAAAAAAAGAAACGGCGCAGGAAAAGGACAACCGCATGGCCTGGTGGCGAGAAGCCCGGTTCGGTCTTTTCATACACTGGGGCCTGTATACGATCCCGGCGGGAGAATGGAAGGGGGAAACACGGCACGCCGAATGGATTCTTACCACTGCACAGATTCCAGTCAAAGAGTATGAAAAGTTTGCCCCCCGATTCAACCCCGTTAAATTCAACCCGGAAGATTGGGTCAGAGCGGCTAAGGATGCCGGGATGAAATACATCGTGATCACCAGCAAACATCACGACGGCTTTTGTCTTTTCGACTCCAAAAAAACCGACTACGATGTGATGGAGGCCACTCCTTTCAAGCGGGATATCATGAGGGAGCTGGCCGATGAATGCCGCAAACAGGGGATCAAAATGTGCTGGTACCATTCGATCATGGACTGGCATCATCCTGACTACCTGCCCAGGCGCAGCTGGGAAACCCGTCCGGCCGAGAGTGCTGACTTCGGCCAATATGTAGATTACATGAAAGGACAGGTCAAAGAACTCCTTTCTAACTATGGAAAAATCGGCGTGATATGGTTCGATGGGGAATGGGAGCACACCTGGACACCAGACTTAGGCATTGACCTGAACGATTATGTGCGGTCGATCGCGCCGGATGTCATCATCAACAACCGCGTGGGAAAAGGACGTGCAGGGATGGCAGGAACTTATGATCCCCAGTCGGCTCCCGGAGATTTTGGCACACCCGAGCAGGAAATACCGGCAACCGGATTGGAGTATGACTGGGAAACCTGCATGACCATGAATGACCACTGGGGTTACAACAAGAATGACCACAACTGGAAATCCGACAAAGACCTGATCCAGAAGCTGGTGGATATCGCCAGTAAGGGAGGAAACTTCCTTTTGAATGTCGGCCCCACAGCCGAAGGCATATTTCCTCAAGAAAGCATAGACCGGCTCAAGGCTATGGGGGAATGGATGAGAGTGAACGGCGAGAGTATCTACGGCACCACGGCAAGCCAATTCGAACACTTGGAGTGGGGAAGAAGTACGACCAAGGACAACACCCTGTATCTCCATGTTTTTGAATGGCCACAAAACGGGAAACTCTTGATTCCCGGATTGGTCAGCAAATCCCAAAAGATCTACCCGCTGGCTGATCCTCAGGCGGAACTGAGCTGTGATTATCAAGCGGGGACAGCAGTTATCTCTCTTCCCGAAAAAATTCTTGATCCTTATGTCTCTGTTTTTGCCCTGGAATTCTCTGGTAAACCGGAGGTCATCCGCTCGCCGAAAATCAGCGCACGAAGCGATATCTTCCACAAAGATCTTTTGGTCTCGTTATCCAGCAACCTGGAGAAGGCAGAAATCCGTTACTCTCTGGATGGAAGCCAACCCACAGAGAATTCTCCTGTTTACCAGGATGCCATCCGATTGGATGACACAACCACTGTAAAGGCACAAATCTTTCGTGATGGCCACCCTGTAAACGGTGTTGTGGAAAAATCATAGCGGTATCTTCAGGCCGGCCGTGGGAGATTCCGGTACCATGTGAACCTCAGGATAAAAACAGCCACAAGTCCAATCCCCAGGCAGAGGAATGAGGACCGATACCAGTGTCCCACAAGGTACATTGGGAAGAGATAGAGGGAAGCGATAGCCGTCATCCCCAACAGGACGTTCAAACAGGTCAGTAAGACATTTTCCGCCTTGGAAACCCTTTCTTCGGCTGATAAGTGGACAACTTCCTTGATCGGCCGCCACAAACCAAACGGACGCACGGACCGGTAAAAAGAGACAAGAACCTCTTTCTCGACCGGTGATGTAAGGAGAGAGCCAAGAACGCTCAACAGAAAGGACGCCGTCACAATAAGAGGAAAAACGACATAGGCGGGCAACTTATCGAAGAATAAAACGATCGCAGCAAGGGACATCCCACCCAGTGTTCCCAGCGCATACCCCCATCCGTTCATTCGCCACCAGTACCAGCGCAAGACATTCGGAATGATTACCCCGGCACCCAGGATTACCATCATCCAATTCCAAATCTCGGCAATGGATTCGCTCTGAAAACCGATGACCAATCCCAGCACCACCAGCAGAACCGTAGCCAAATAACTGAACCGGACTGCTTGTTTATCGGTTGCTTGCGGGCGAAAGTAGGGTTGCCATATGTCCCGGACGATAAAAGACGCCCCGCTGTTGACGGTCGAACTGAAGGTGGACATAAATGCGGCCAACAAACCGGCGATCACAATGCCTCTTACTCCCAGAGGGAGATAATCGCGCAACACAAGAGGCATCACTCTTTCCGAATCCGTGACGTCGGCTATCCCTGTTAAGGCTAGCAATACGATCCCCATCACCATGGCCCAGCGCACCAAGAGAAAACCGCTCCAGGACGCCCCGATTTTGGCTGCATCCCGGTCGTCGCGGGCGGCAAGAAATCGCTGGAAATCATACATCTGCGCCGGACCCCCAGCATTCATTAACAGCCCTTTCAACACCCAGATGATCACCATGGCCCCGAAGAATTCAAACTGGGCATTGGTTGTGCCGGAAAATTCCGGAAGCCTCCATGGAACCCCCAAAGAGTCAAACCCTTTGGGAAGACGGCTGAGGGCATCCGGAGTCAGTTTAGACCAGGCGATCCCGGCGATGATCAGGCTGCTCAGGGTCAGGACGACAGTTTGAATGACATCGGTGACCACAACGCTGAAGAGGCCTCCGAGAACGACGTAAAGGGTAGTGATGCCGATAATAACCACGGCCAAAAAGGCAGCTTTGTGATCGGTCAACAACGCTTGGATCCAGGGAATATCTAAACGTGCAGCCAGAGATTCCAGCGGGATATAAACGGAAGCGAACTTGCCGATCCCTTGGAAGGCGTAGCCTACAAAGCTGGCCAGGGTAAAAATTGCCATCAAAGCATAGGCTGTGCGCGCCAACCGACCGGGTGTTTCATCTCCAAACCGGGTTTTCATCCATTCGGCGGCTGTCATCACGTTGGACCGGCGGACCCATTTCCCTATATATGCCAGGAAAAAGGCTCCCATCAGGAATCCCCACATCCAGTGATGCCAAATGGATTTCATCCCGAGAACGAACAGGATGGATACAATCCACATGGTCCCGGTTATATCGAAATTGGACACCGAGCCCGACATGGAAAGCAAAAGCCAGTGGATGCGCTTTCCCCCCAAAAAGTAGGAATCGAGACTCTTGGATGCCCTTTTTTTGTACGCGAATCCCAGGCCCACGACCACAACAAAATACAGAAAAATAATGCCGCCATCAATGGTTGTCATAGTCTGTTGACCGCATCAAACATGGCAACAACGTTTTCTGCAGGAACATCCGCAAGGATATTGTGCACCTGCTGGAATACAAACCCGCCTCCACGGCGGAGCAATCGCACGAGCTCTTCCACATGGGCTGTCACTTGATCGGGGTTACCATAGGGCAAAATATCCCGCGTATCACACCCCCCACCCCAAAGAGTGACCCTGTTTCCGAATCGGGCTTTGAGTTCGGCTGGGTCCATGCCCATGGCATTGATCTGAACTGGATTTATGGCATCTAGCCCTGCATCGATCAGGTCATCCATCAGCTCCCGCACACCCCCACAGCAGTGGAGCATGACCTTGACATCGGCCAGCTCCTTGGCACGATGCCACAATTTCCGGTGAAAGGGCTTGATCATCTGACGGTACATTTGCGGAGATATCAACGGACCCGTTTGCCCCCCGAGATCGTCTCCGAAAACAATGATATCGATATAAGGTCCAACAGCACCCAGCCATTTTTCCAGGCTTTTCATGTGCAAGGCGCAGAGCTTTTCAGAAAACTGGAGCGCCTTGTCTGGATAAAGTCCGAGAAACATCAAGTAATTGTCCATCCGGAAGAGCATCTGGGGTATTTCAAACATGTTCCCACCGAAAAGACCGATGATCGCCCGCTCGGTGGACTCCCGGAGTATTTTTGCCCGATGGGTCATCTCCGCCAATCCTTCGTCATCCATGGTGAGGTGTGCCCCAGGGCTTGCGACACCCGTCCAGACCGTATGGGACAGGACATCCTCCAGATCGGAAAAATCATCTGCGGTAAAATACCGATCCTTCAAAGGAAAATAGGTCTGTTCGAAATAAAGGAATCCTTTTTTTTGGACGGCCAACTCCTGTCCGTTCTCACTGAGCAAATACCAGTCTTCTCCCCGCTTTTCAACATGGATATAACCGGGAATTTGACAAGGCGTGCCATCCGGCAAAATCCAGTCCTTCCAGTCCTCCTCCTCCAACAAAAAACCTCTTCCCATTTCGATCGTGTCCACACCCAAACGATCCAGCACATCTTCATCCACGATGGCCAACTGCTGGACCATATCATACACGCAAACTGTTTTTGGAGGAAGGTCCAGCTGCTCTCGCAGATCAGGATAAATCAAGGCCGCTATCCCAGAGGACCGGTGCCCGGAAAAATCCACCGGAATCCGGTCTGTCTCTTGATGTTCCAGGGCGGCTATAACTCTCTCTTGAGACGTCATTTCCCTCTGAGTATACTCCATCGCCAAACCCCAAGTAAACTTTTTTAC
>CAYPGQ010000095.1:0-16199 GCA_964410125.1 uncultured Eubacteriales bacterium
ATTGTGCCGGGATAGTTTTGGCATTAGGGCTGTTCTGGTTTGCCGTTATAAAAAACAATTTATTCGGACTAGTCCGCGATCAAGAAAACTATCGGGAGAGCTGATACGTCAGCCCGCTGATTTTCCCCAGCGAGGAAAATAGAGGAACCATGCCCGCTCGCCTCCGGATGACTTCCTCACCAGCTCGCCCGAATGTTTTCTTTAAGTCGGATTTGGAAATGAAAGAGATGTCATGTTGCCCGTGAGGATGTTATTTGTTATAATTAACGTCCAAACGAGGAGTTATTGAGATGAGAAAAGACATTCATCCAGATTATGCGGAATGCACCGTGATATGTGCCTGTGGCAACACCTTTAAGACCCAGTCTACAAAAAAAGAAATCCGGGTAGAGATTTGCTCTCAGTGCCATCCCTTTTTTACCGGTAAGCAGAAGTTCATCGATAGCGCAGGACGTGTGGAAAAGTTCAGGAAAAAATATGGTGATTTTAAAAAATAAACGAAATGCACCAAGAGCTAGAGAATATCGAGGAAAAATACCACCAACTTACCGACTCTTTATCTGATCCTGCTTTAGTTTCCGACCCCCAAAAAATCCGTAAAATTTCCAAACAACGGGCCGAATTGGAGCCTGTTGTCAAAAAGTTCGAGGTGTACAAAAAAGTTCTCAAAGATATCAAAGATTCTGAAGAAATCCTTTCTGATTCCAGCGCTGAACCAGATTTGAAGGAATTGGCTGAGATGGAGCTTAAGGAACTGGAAGAGAAAAAAGAAATCATACGCGGAGAAATTCAAATTTTACTGTTGCCTAAGGATCCCAATGATGAAAAAGATGTTATTATGGAAATTCGAGCGGGAGCAGGGGGGGACGAGGCCTCACTTTTCGCCCAAGACCTTTTCCGTATGTACTCCCGCTACGCCGAAAACAAAGGCTGGAAAACCGATGTTTTGAACACGAGTATCTCCCCGATAGGTGGTTTCAAAGAGATCATTTTTAACATCCGTGGGGACAAAGTCTATTCCATGCTTAAATTTGAAAGCGGTGTGCACCGTGTCCAGCGCGTTCCCCAAACAGAGGCCAGCGGACGGATTCACACATCGACGATCACTGTTGCCGTACTCCCAGAGGCTGGCGAAGTGGACATCCAGATAGATCCCAAGGATCTGAGAATAGAGGCCTTCGGGGCCTCGGGTCCAGGGGGCCAAAGTGTCAACCGGAATTACACGGCCATCCGGATCACACACAAACCATCAGGAATGGTCGTATCCTGTCAAGATGAAAAATCCCAGCATCGCAACAAGGATAAGGCCCTGAAAATACTCCGTTCGCGGCTGCTGAACAAAGCCCAACAGGAAAAGGACGCAAAAATCGCCAAGGATAGAAAACTGCAGGTTGGGACAGGGGAAAGAAGCGAAAAGATCAGAACCTATAATTTCCCACAATCCCGCGTGACCGACCATCGGCTGAATTTGTCCCTTCACAAGCTCGAAAGTGTTCTCGATGGGGCACTGGATGAAATCGTCCAGGCTATGATTGTCCGCTACCAGGATCAGAATATGGGAAATCACCTGGAATCCTCCTGATCTGAGAACGTCCATTGAGTACGATTCAGGAACTTTACACAAAAGCGAAGTCTCTCCTTAAAAATTATCCCGCCGCCGCCGTCGAATCGAAAGTCTTGGTCCTCAAGAGTTTGGACATATCCGAAGAGGAGTTTTACTCTGATCCCGGCCGATGTGTTTCAAAATCGAAGGAGCAACAGTTTTATAGACTTGTGCTCAAAAGACAACAGGGAACACCTTTGGCCTATGTTGTTGGAGAAAAGGAGTTTTGGAGCCTGTTGTTCAAAGTTACTCCCGGAGTATTGATACCCCGGCCTGAAACAGAGCTTCTCGTCGAGAAGGTCATCGAACTCTCATCAAGAAGGAAGGAACTTATAGTCGATATAGGGACAGGTGCGGGCAATATCGCTGTGTCCATTGCAAAAGAGCTAACTCTGGCAAGGATTGTTGCGACGGATATTTCGCAGCAGGCCCTGAAGAAGGCGAAAATAAATGCGGACCTTCAAAAGGTTCCCCGGATCGAGTTTGTGAGGGGCAGCCTTTTTGTACCTCTCCAGAAGCTGATGTTACAGGGAAAATGTGACTTTATCGTTTCCAATCCCCCTTACGTTTCAGAGGAGGAATGGGAGAGACTTTCCGAAGAAATAAGAAATCATGAACCCAAGAGAGCACTCGTGGCAGGGAAAAGTGGACTGGAATGCATAAAAAAATTGGTTCATAAAGCTCCTGCTTTTTTAAGACCTGGGGGCTATCTTTGTTTGGAAATGGGATGGAACCAGAAGGAGAAAGTGCTTTCTTTTTTTGGGAGCGACTGGCAAAATCCTGTTTGTTATAGCGACCTGAACGATATCCCCCGCGTTGTTATTGCCCAGCCTCGACTCGTGAATAATCCAGGTTAGGCCGTTCCATATTCCGGCTCTACGTTTTTTGCAGTGTTCTTTTTATGTCAAGGAATGAGGGCAAAAATTGCGTGGTTTCGTACCGGATTTTTTCCCAGGTGTCCAAACCAAGAGAACAGAATGCATCCACGACCCGGGGATCGAACTGTTTTCCCGAATGGGATTGAATCTCTTTTTTGGCTGTTTTAAAATCACGCTCTTTGCGATATGGCCTGTAGGAAGTGATGGCATCCAGGGCGTCGGCTACGCCAAATATCCTGGCTTCAACGGGAATTTCATCTTTTTTTAATCCTTTGGGGTACCCGGTGCCGTCGTATCGCTCATGATGATACAGGATAATATTTCCTACTTCTTCCAGCAATTTTATTTCTTTGATCAGCCCATAGCCTAATGTGGGATGAAGCCTGATCTTTTCCCATTCATCTGATGTCAGGGGGCGTGGCTTTCTAAGGATAGAATCGGGAATGGCAATCTTTCCGACATCATGGAGTAGGGCCCCTTTTCTGATATTGTCGAGTGTGCTTTTGTCCTTTATCTCCAGGATCCCTGCCAGTATATGGGTGTATTTGGTGACGGTTCGGGAGTGGCCAAATGTCTCCACATCCCTTAAATCAAGAGCTGTCATAAGATTTTCGAGGGTAGAGTCATATATTTCTTCCAATTCCAAGGCGCGTTTTAAATTTTTCTCCTGCTCTGATTTTAGGCTGCTCAATCTCCTTGAAAAGGCTGCGTTAGTGCTGAGACTCTTCCTCTTTCGGAATTCGTTGATAATAGCAGAAAAAACAGAAGGAAGATTGTCCTGGCTGGAAATTTGATCCACGATACCCTGTTGGAGAAGAGCGATGGCCAGCTTGGGATTTTCCCTGTTCATCAGCAGGATGATTCCCAATCGCGGATTAGCTGCTCTGATATCCCTCAAAAAATTGATCTTTGATGTGTCAAGCGGAAAAAATGAAAAAACAGCAACAGAGAATTCATGAGCCTTGAGCAACAGATTTGCAGTTTCGGTAAGAGTTTTTGCATCCGATATATTCAGAGCCTGCCCCAAAAGGAAGCGCTTCAAATTTACTCTGTGCTTGATGTTCTCCCCGAGTAGGAAGATCTTTTCCTGCCCCGTCATTTGCTTCCTCCTTCCTTAGCAAGAATACATTCCATTTCTCAGCTTTTTTATACCCTATTTGTATGCTCCTTTCAAGGGATTTCTTTGTTTTAGATATCACCCCTATAGGTGAGAAAAAAATGAGAAAATTCCCCCTTTGAATCGTCTCAAAAGGCGATTGAACCGATATCCTCTCTCTGACATCATAAACCCGTTCCCATGAATATACAAAAGCATGAATGCCTCGCCTTGACAGGTTTCAGAGGCCGGTAGTATGATAAATTTAAACAGGCCAAGGAGAGAGAAAATGGCAAAGAAAGACGATACCCCGAAAAAATCCTCTTCTGTATTTGAAGAAATTGAAGAGCAACTGGAACAGGCCTTAGCCAAGAAAAAAGAAGATATAGAAAAAGAACTCGAGGAAAGAATCAGACAAGAAAAGGAAGAAACCCAAAGAAGGATTGAAGGGCTCGATAAAGAACTAAAGCAAGAAAGGGGGGCATTGATCGATATCCAATCTCAGCTTGATGAATTCGAGAATCAAAAAGCCGAATTGAAGAAACAGATAAGGGAACACATTGATAAAGCCATAAAGTTACAGACTGAGATAGAGACTATGACGGGACAGACCCTAGAAGAGCTCAAGACAGTCAGCAGCCTGAACCAAAAACTGGAAGAACTTCAGCAGGAAACAGGCGAAAAAGTATCGTCTCTCAAGAAGAGCCTCGAGGAGAAATTCGGAATCGTTGCAGACGTACCTGAGGAAAAGGAGTTTGATGAGACAGAGCTAAATCTTGATCATGAACTTGCCAAGCTTAAAAAGATAATGGAGTTGCTGAATTCAAACGGACCTGTCGAGGAAGTGGTTCCGGAAGAGCAACCGGAGGAGATGCAGCCAGAGGAAATTTCGGAAAAAGTTGAGGAAGTGCCTGAAGCAGAACCTCAACCAGAAGAAAAGGCCGCACCTGTTGAGCCTGAAGGGCTGCAACCAGTCGAAGAAATGGAAGCCGAACCCGAAGAGAAAGAAGAGGCTCCTGAAGAAGAAGCCTCGTTTCAGGCCTCGTTTGATAAACTTGAAGAGTTCCGAAAAGGAAGCACGAACGAAAACGATGCGGAACTGAGTTATTTCGAAAACAATGAAAGGATCGTTCTCGATGGCGAGTTTCTGGTGGCCTCACTGAATAACTGCTTTGAAGAGGCAAAGAAGCTTTACATAAGACTATCCCAGACCGAATCTCCAAAGGACCAATTTTTTATCAAGCAGGAAATCATTAAGCAGCAGGAAGGCCTCCGTAAAGTCATGCTGCGAAGCATTCGGATGTGCGAGAAAGACAATTGTTCGCTTCCTGAATACACATTAGAAATTTTAAATCTGGACGTCCTAAAAAGCGCACTCGAAAAGGTGAGCATGCAGAACTGGAGTAATCAGGAGGACTTTGCTGCTTTCGATAATTTTGCCAAAGAGCTCAAGGATTCCTTCTATTCGCGGATTACACCTCCTGCGGACTACTTGCTCTCGATCATGCAGGAACTCGAAATCTCATAGCCTGGAGTATTTATAAAAACGGCTGATATTTCTTTCCATTTTTTAAAAAACAAATATCCAAATCCATCTATATTATTATCAGCCGTTTTTACCCTACGGGCGAGCCAATCTCACTGCATCAACTTCGTCGTGGTCTATACGCAGTATACAAATACAGCTTAATAGCCCACTTCTTGTCGCTGCAGCAATCTTGGCCCGTAAATAATCCAGGCTCCTGAATTATTTATCTTATTACAATAAAATCCTTCACATCATCCATAACTTTTATTATCTCTAGCTCTCCTCCAGACTCTCTTACCTGAAAAACTAACTCTGCCAATATCCCATTTTGCCTGTCCTGAATTCCGCTCATACTGTAGCCTCCTATCCTGATCACACCTCTCTCAATATCATTCCCGTCCACTGCTACGAAATCCCTCGTCAAATCCGTTTGCTTGACTCCTACAAAATACATCGTGTCTGCGGGGTATTTCACCTCTAATCCGAAGGCTTTCACACCAAAGGCATTTGTCACCTTAATAGGTACTACCAGCATTCCTCCTCTCTCTCTACCTTCTCCTATAGTCAAGATGTTCCCTATATTCTTCTGGAATTTCTCCCTCACAAATATCATGCTTCTTGCAACAGTCCTAAAAATATCCCCACCTAAATTGTGCAATACTATAGGAGCACTTCCATTTATCCCTTCCCTGACATTAAAGACAACCACACCCAGTGAACCAGTTGTTCTCCCTGTTATCCCTTTTTCTCCTTTTCCTTCTATCTTTACTACTCCTGCCACCTCCTCTTCACCCTTCACATACTCAAATCCTTGTGTCAGAGGCGACGCTAGAAATCCTACAAACTCCAACAAATCCTCCGGATAGACCATTTCTAAACTAAAATAACGAACGCCTTCAGGATTATTGACCATCACTGGTATCATCATTCTCTCTCCTGAATTTCCTATGGTAGGAAGGGCATACGCCTCCCGCTTCTCATAGGAAGGAATATTGGTCTCTCCAAGGATCATTACAGTGTCTTCCGCACACTGATAATCTGCACAACAGAGAGGAAGAATCCTTTTTCCTAGATAATGTTCAAATATCCACTGAGCATCCGCTGGCGTAGTGCAATTATTCTGCTCAGTATGCTCCATTCCATTGCATGGACCATTGCAGTTGGCATCAGATGTCGTCAATTGAGAGAAGGTTGGTATAATCCTTCCCAAGTAGATCTCAAAGGCTTTCTGAGCATCACCTGGGGTCACATTCCCATCTTCATTTAGATCTCCTAATCTCGGACATGGCTTGTATATGAAATTCGTCTCAAAAGACCTCGGACACATACTCGCAATTCCATCCTGATATGCCTCTATCTTTATTGGGATGGGGGTATCCAATGCATACCCGACACAGTTTACCATCACTTTCATGGTGACCAAACTAACAGTACTCATGGGAGAAATACATGTGCCTGATCCAATAAGACCCCTAATTCTAATCTTTCCTGATTCTATTTGACTTAACTCCACAGTGGACCAGTCCTGAGTAGCGGTGCTTTTCTCAATTTCTTTAAACTCAAGCAGAGAAGGATCAAAAACAAAATCAAAGATAAAATCACATATCTGATTAACATTATTGGCTATATAAACAGGAAAATGAATTTCATCTCCCCAAGAACCAGCCTTGTCCACAATGAGAGAAATATCTCCACTACAGTACATAAATGTGAAGATGTCTTGTGCAGGCTGAGGTTCATAAGAGATCAATTCATCTGAATAGGAATCTATCGTTATAATACTCTGCTGACCATCCAGACAGACAGGATACTGACAGGTCACTTTAAGCTCAACCACTACAAGACATCCATTCTCTGTAGACTGAATACCTGAAGCGCTTCCCGCAACTCCTCCTATCCGGACTCTACCAGGCGAAATTTCATTTCCATCTACTATGCTCCAATTTGAGGTCAGACAGTTTTGTCTATCTAACCCCTGATAGGAAAACGTAGATGTATCATAGATTAAATCAAATCCGAGGGAGTATATCTCGCATTGGTTGTTGGAAATGTTGATGTGGACTTTTATCTCATCATTATAAACTCCAACTGACGGAGTCGGTACAACCTCGATATTCCCGCAAAAACTTTGACTCGAAGTTGCGGCCTCAGGAAAATATCCGCTTAAAACGATAGACAATGCAAAAAAGAAAATGAAAATAAAGAGCAATTTTTGTTGGATAATATTTTTCACTTTAATTACCCCCTTATTTTTTTGCTTCATTATTATCGTTAGTCGGTTGAGAATTAGAAATGATGAAGTGTATCCCAAAATTCGAACCACCTAGAGTGCTAGAATTTTCGTGATGTAATAGGCATCATCAGAGGGGAAAAGAAAGCCCTTGATTGGAGGATGATGAGTAGAGGACATGCCTGATGGGAAAATGGAAGAGACCCGGTGATTTTAGTTGGGGAAATATCCTTCTCTAGGATTCAGAGAAGAAAAATAGCTTTCAAGAAATTTCCTTTCTTTTGCTTGCATATCGAGGAACTTTATCCCTGACAAAAAATGGGAATAATTTTCTCCGGCTGCTACCGAATACACAACTTCTCCCTTGACTTGGCAAGCATTTTTGCCAAGAACCAAAATCAGATCAAAAGCCTGATCGTTATCGAGAAACGAATCTGTGGGGATTTTTGCTCCTCCCAAACTCAGGTTTATCGTTTTTGTTACTTTATAAAAATCTTTTCTTTTGTAGACAAGAATAGTTGAAGCATAAAATCTTTTATTTTTTCTTCTTTCAAACCTTTCCATTTGTTTTTCTAGAGCTGAGGGCTCTTGAAATTCTTTCAATTGTTCTCTTTTGTACATACAGACTTTATTTTTATGGAAATCCTGTTCCCCTAGAGAAGCTCTCAATTTACCTTTTGCTTCTGCCAGTCCTCTATCAGCTTCGTTGGCGAGCTTTTTTAAGTTTTTTTTGCTTATTACATCCCAAGATTTGATTCTGTCTCTGGAAAAGTATGTCAGGCCAAAGCTCATTGTCAAGTTGTTATTCGGCTGAAATTCCTGATTGTCGAAGTGATGGGCCTCCACGTTTTTTCTGATTCTTTCGGTGAATCCCATAGCTTCCTCTCCGCTGGATATCCCTGAGAGGAAAAACAGGAATTCCTCCCCACCATAACGGCATAGAAGATCTTCATCTCTGATGGAAAACTTGAGGACACCAGCTAACTCTCGCAGAAGCTTGTTTCCAGCCTCGTGTCTGTTTCGGTCATTGTAGTTTTTGAACCAGTCTACGTCTCCCATTACCATGGCGAAAGAAGGTCTTTCTTTTTGTCTTTTTCTTCTCAATCTAAGCTTATGAACGACCTTATCGAAAAATGGATCAGGACGGAGCAATCCTGTTAGAGCGTCATACTGGATAAGATTGAGCTTTGTGATGGCTATGGAAATATGCTCGCAAAATCTGAGCATGTTTTTTTGATCTTCGGTTGAAAAACCTGATGTCTTGGACTTGGTTTGGCTGATTTTATTATAGATTTCCAGTACTCCTATCACTTCCAGGTCATGCATAATGGGGAAACAAAGAATGTTTTTCAGGTCGAAAGGCAACTCTTCCAGATACCGGCGAGAGTATCTTTTATCGTTGGATATTTCGGCTACGTTAATTGCTTGGGCATGATGGGTAGCATAAGCGGCAAAATCGTCAGAATCAAGAAGGACGAAATGTCTGGCAGAATCTGGGAGAGTAAGAATGGCATTGTTCCAAACCAGGGGTTTTAGATATTTTCCCAGGGTTTCATTTTCATCCAGGATATAGATTGAAATTCCTTTGGCTTTAACAATATCTTTTATATCGTAAACAATATCTAAAAGGCTTGTGATGTCATTCGCTAAATATAGTTTTTTAAGGGTATCCTCGATTCTCTGTTTTTCTTTTTTTACTCCAAGATACTTGGCTTCCATAGACACGCGTTTTTTGATTTCTTTGACGACACTGTCATTTATGAAATGTTTAATTTTATTGATTTCAAAATAAGCTTCCTTTAATTTGATCTCACTTCCCATCCGGGTTTTTCTCAGGTTCTCCACTTCGATTTTCAGAAAAGAATGTTCGGTTGCAGTGATGAGTGTCCGGAGTAAGTTTTCGTTTGTCGACTCATCAAGAGGGATGAGGTAATAGTCCACGTAAAAAATAAGCGGCCATGATTTGGCTATTTTACTCAGTTTGTTTCCTTCGATTCCCGTAATAACAATGCTTGTTGTGGCCCGGAATAGTCCTTTGAGGGATGAATATCTGGCGAAAGATTCATCAACAACAAGGACGTTAAATTCTATTTTTTCTACAAGAGCTATGGTTTCTTCAATACTGGAGGCGATATAAACAGAACCCAGCTGGCTGCATAATTTTTTTAGGTTGGCTGCTTCCTCAGAAATTTTGTTTAAGATAAGGATATGTTGTTCTGCCATACTTATCCTAAATAATAAAGAAAAAATTCCCCAGCGTGATGCACTTTCGAACCTCGGCCTTTTCTAACGATAAACCCACATAGATTTTATAATATTTTTTACTTTGCAGTCAACATTTTTTTCTACAAAATTAGACAAATTTCCGGCATATATTCTTTGCAGCGGGCAAATCTTTACTAAGTTTGGTTTACTGCTTATACTATAAAAGATGGTTCGTGTAAGATTTGCCCCCAGTCCCACCGGATTCCTCCACATCGGCGCAGCAAGAACCTGTTTTTTTAACTGGTTGTATGCCCGCAATCAAGATGGGACATTCATCCTGCGCATCGAAGATACCGACATGGCCAGGTCTTCGGAAGAGATGACCGAAGGGATCATCGAATGCCTGAACTGGCTAGGTCTGGATTGGGACGAAGGCCCGATCTTTCAATCCCAGCGATTGCCCCTGTACCGACAAAAGGCACTGGAACTGATCGAAAAAGGTTTGGCTTACACGTGTTACTGCACACCGGAGGAGATTCAGGAAAGAACGAAAAAAACAGCGGGAACAGGGGATTTCAGGGGGTATGACCGGTTTTGCCTGGAACTCTCCGAAAAGCAGCGTCTCCGTTTCGAGTCCGAGGGAAGAGCAAAGGCCGTGCGCTTTCTCGTGCCTGAAGGGGAAATTCGTTATACAGACCGCATTCATGGGGACATATCTGTCGACAGCAAAAACATAGAAGATTTTGTGTTGTTGCGTGGGGATGGGCTGCCCACCTATCATCTCTCTGTGGTCGTGGATGATATTGAATCGCAAATCACCCATGTGATCCGGGGCGATGATCACATCTCCAACACGCCGAAACAGATATTGCTTTATCAAGCCTTCGGCGCCAAATCCCCGAAGTTTGCACACCTGGCTCTGATTTTAGGTCCGGATAAGAAAAAATTGAGTAAACGCCATGGGGGAACATCCGTTTTGGAATTTAGAGACCAGGGGTATTTGCCTCTCGCTTTTCTCAATTTCCTCTCCCAGATGAGCTGGTCTCCCGGGGAAGAAAGGATCTATACGTTGGAAGAACTGGGCGGAAAATTTGCGCTAAACAAAGTGAGTAAGGGCAGTCCTGTATTTGACCTGAACAAGTTGGAATGGTTGAACGGCCGCTTGATCTCCGGTATGAGCGCCGAGGAGTTGACTCCCTTTGTCAGGAAGGAAATGCAGGCATCGAACCTGTGGCAAGAAACATTCGCAGAGGAACAGAAGCCTTGGTTCGATAAGTTGATAAACCTTTTGAAGGAAAGAAGCCGGACGATCCGGGCGTTCCCCAAAGCAGCGATGCCATTCCTTATCGATGAGATAGACTATGATCCGGCAGGAGTGGAAAAACACTTGAGAGATGAGAGGTTAGACACACTTTTGCCACTATTGGGGAAAAATTTCCAAGCCATGGATGAGTTCTCAGCTCCGGCAATCGAGCAGGTACTCCGCAAGAGGGCAGAAGAGGAAGGAGTCAAAGCCGCCCTTCTCATCCATGCTTTGAGGATGTTGGTTGTGGGGGAGCCTGTGAGCCCGGGCATTTTCGATGTTTTGGAACTGGCCGGGAGGGAAAAAACTCTGAAAAGAATGAACAGGCTTTCCGATGTCAGGAGTCTAATCGATAAAAAAGGAGGCTAAGCATGAATGAATACAAAGAAGTAAAAGCCCCGCGGGGCACACAATTGCACACAAAAGGCTGGGCACAGGAGGGGGCACTCAGGATGTTGATGAATAACCTGGATCCTGAAGTGGCAGAAAAACCTCAGGAACTCATCGTGTATGGAGGAACCGGAAAAGCTGCCAGGAATTGGGATTGTTATGATGCGATCGTCGAATGCCTGAAGAACCTGGAGAATGATGAAACGCTGGCTGTTCAGTCGGGTAAACCCGTGGCTGTTTTCAAAACTCATTCAGAGGCCCCTCGTGTTGTTATCGCCAATGCCCAGATCGTGCCCAAATGGGCCACATGGGACGAATTCCGGCGCCTCGAGGCAAAAGGCCTCACCATGTATGGACAGATGACAGCAGGAAGCTGGATATATATCGGCACGCAGGGAATTCTTCAGGGAACCTATGAAACCCTGGCGTCTGTTGCCAATAAGCATTTTGGCGGCACGCTGAAGGGTAAACTTGTGCTGACCGCCGGTTTAGGAGGCATGGGAGGCGCACAGCCGTTGGCCGTGACCATGAACGATGGAGTGGCCATCGTTGTGGAGGTAGACAGAGAACGAATTCAGAGGAGACTGGAAACACAGTATGTGGATATTGTGGTCGACAATCTGGATGAGGCCCTGACCCTTGCCATGGAAGCCAAGGAAAAGGGGTCGGCCCTTTCTGTTGCTCTTCTTGGAAATGCTGCCGATATACTTCCCGAATTCGTGGACAGGGGGATCATACCGGATGTGTTGACCGACCAGACATCCGCTCATGATGAACTGAACGGATATGTTCCACACAGCATCCCGTATGAGGAAGCATTGCGGCTGAGGGAGGAGAACCCGGAGGATTACATGAAACGGGCGTATGAATCCATGGTTATTCATGTGGAAGCCATGCTCGAGCTCCAAAAAAGAGGGGCCAAGTCCTTTGATTACGGGAATAATATCCGTGGACAGGCTCAAAAGGCAGGATTGGAACGTGCCTTTGATATCCCTGGGTTTGTTCCCGAATACATCCGTCCGCTTTTCTGTGAGGGGAAGGGTCCGTTCCGTTGGGCAGCCCTTTCGGGCGATCCTCAGGACATTTTTGTGACAGATGAGGCAGTGCTCTCCGAATTTCCAGAGGACCAGGCACTGGCAAGATGGATAAGGAAAGCCCAGGAGCAGGTGGCATTTCAGGGGCTTCCCTCACGGATCTGTTGGTTGGGGTATGGTGAGAGGGCGCGATTCGGAATGTTGATCAATGACCTTGTGAAAAAAGGCAAAATCAGCGCTCCGATCGTAATAGGCCGTGACCATTTGGACGCAGGGTCGGTCGCATCTCCGAACAGAGAAACAGAAGGAATGAGAGATGGATCGGATGCTATCGCCGATTGGCCGATCCTCAATTCTTTGTTGAATGCGGTATGTGGTGCCTCTTGGGTATCCGTCCATCATGGCGGAGGTGTGGGAATCGGCCTGTCCATTCATGCGGGGATGGTGATCGTTGCTGATGGAGAGGAGGGGACAGCCAAGAGGCTGGAGCGCGTCTTGACTGTGGATCCTGGGCTGGGCGTTGCCCGTCATGCCGATGCAGGGTACCCGGAAGCGATCCGATGCGCTAAGGAAAAAGGCATCAAGATCCCAATGCTCTAAATAATAATTAGGTGACGGGATACCCGACCCCTTAATTAAAATTAGGTGCCGAAAAAATAATTAAGGGGTCGGGTATCCCGTCACCTAATAATGTACCGAATAATGTTGCCGGTGGTTTACCCCAGTGTAAACAACAGTAGAGAATAAACATCAGGCCCGTCTCTTAGGCGGGCTTTTTTTTTGTCTTTTCTTGGGGGGATATGATTTTCTGTTTGATGAGTGTCAGGTGGTATGTTTTTTGCTTTATAAGCTGTGAAAGGAGGTCAAAAATGAAAAAATATTTTGTTTTGGGACTGATTGTTTGTGTTTGTTTCTTTTTAGTTTCTTCCGTATATGCATCCGCGGATGTGTGCAGAAAAGCGCTGTCCAGATGCACGGTTGATGCGGTTGTTGCGGGTTTGTTCAGCGGACCCCAGTCGTTCTTGCTGTACTCCTCGGGGTGTTTTATGGGTTATTCGTGGTGTTTGAAATATTATGTATGATTCCCAAAATTGAGGGGAAGGAGGTTTTTTCAATGAAACGAACGAACATAATTATGAAGGGATTTACCATCGGGATGGTGTTTATGGTTTTGTTTCTCTGTGTCGGAATGATCGATCTCCATTCCGGTGGCTGTGAGAATGCTTTTATGAGGTGTTCTCAAGATCCCTACTGGCAGGCCGTCGCATTCGGAGTTGTTTACTGTGTTACAGGATACGTTTTCTGTAAAAAATACATCGAAGGCTAAAGTGCGTCATTTTGTGATTATCCTTGCGATGCTTGTTCCTTTTTTTTCTGCTCAAGGAGGATATCCTGAAAAAATTGTTTTGGAGGAAATTCTAACCATCGGAAATTTTGATGACAATTCCCTTTTTCAGTGGGTGGGTGTTGTGGCTGATTCCGAGGGTAACATCTATGTCACCGATGCGATGGATTATTCTCTTAAAAAATTTGATGCGGCAGGCAGTCTTTTGGCTATAACTGGCCGCAGAGGACAGGGGCCGGGGGAATTTACTGCCCCCCGGCTCCTGGACAGTTCGGAGCAGTATCTTTTTGTGACAGAACAGTACCAGCCTGTCATCAAAGTTTTCGACAAAAAATTGTTATACCAATTCCAGATTCCCTTGGAAGGGCCGGCAGGGGATATAAAAGCCCTCGGGAATGATCTTGTGGCTGTCGTGGTGTTATCAGCCAAAAGTGAAAGCAGTTTACATTTTTACGATCAAAAAGGGGAACTGGTTAAAAAGGTTCATTTTGCTGAAAGGCCTTCCAGCATGCTGATGGATATGGTGAGCTTTGATCTTGACAATCATGGAAATCTCTATCTGGCCTATAACTTTGCTGATAGGATTGTGAAGTTTGATGACTCTGGGAAAAAGGTCTGGTCCAGGAATTTATTGGGCATTAAACAGGTGAAAAGGAAAAAAATATCTTCTCATGTTGTCCCAACCGAAATTGTATACAAAGATGTTGCGTTGGATCAGTCTGGGAATCTGTATGTTTTGGGTGGAAAATTTTCCGAGAACCGGAGTCGAGATGTCTATGTTTTGAGCCCTGATGGGGAACTGTTATCGACTTTGACGTTGCCAGAAACCAGTCACTGCATCTACATCGATGGGGAAAACTACCTGTATTCCAGGGCCAATGAAGGTGTCACCCTGAAAAAATTCAGGATGGTGTTTAAGTGAGGCTGAAGTTTGGGGATTGGATTATTATATTGCTTTTTGGTTGTTTGGTTTTTTTCTACTTTCAAGGGATCGATTTGGCCGCCGGAAAGGATTCTCTTGATGAAGATGTTTTCGACAAAAAATTGCTCCTATTCATCCTCGATTTTCGAGATTTTTCCTGTATGGCGTGTCTCGATTCATTCCTTATGTTTTATAAAAAACTTCCTGATCGTTTTAGGACCTCTCATTCATGGGGAATACTTGTCGTGAAGAATTCGGAGGGGGAAGAGAATAGGCTGTTCAGGATTGCAGAAAAAAAGCTCAAAGGTTTTGTTCAAGCCAATAACATCACATTCCCGATCCTGATTGACAGAGGCCGGACTTTTGGAAAATGGGCAGAGATAGGATCTTGTGTTCTGCTTTTTGACAGGATTGGAAAGATGGTTCACAGATATGATTTTCCTTTGACTGGGTATCAATTCGAGGAAATTTTCGAGATTTTAAATAGATAAAAAGGGGAATTCGATCCATTTTTCTTGTATTTTTTTGCACAAGTCTACAATAGCCCTTGCAATTTTTGATTGTAGATTATGCATAAAAATTATATACTATTATCTCATCTTTCCTTGTCCACCTTCTGGGGGATAAAAAGCCGGGAAAGAGAAAAGGAAGTTTACGGGGAGGCCTCTTTTTCTTTTTTTTAGCCACCCGTCACCTTTTTTAGGAGAGCTAGTGTTGCGTTGTCGATTGTCTTCGAAGAAATTATTCAGACTGCCAATTAAATTCCTAATAATTTGTATGTTCTTCTTCGCCATTACTGGATTTGCAATTTCACAAGAAATTCAAGTGAACACGGCCACGGTATCAGTGCCTGAAGGCGGGGGTACGACCACGGAATTGCAGGTGATGCTGACTGCGGATCCAGGCGGAACTCTTACAGTGACAGCTGATAACATAGCAGGGGATGTAGATATCCAGCCGAGCCCTGATCCGTGGACATTCGGCTTCAACTCCGGTAACTGGAACGTTTATCAGAATGTTCCGCTGACAGCCGCCGAGGATGCGGATGTTATTAATGGGTCGGCCACGATCCGTTTCAGTGGATCAGGAATGAGCAATGTGGATGTTACTGCAACCGAAACGGATAATGACACACTCGCTATACAAGTGAACACGGCCACGGTATCAGTGCCTGAAGGCGGGGGTACGACCACGGAATTGCAGGTGATGCTGACTGCGGATCCAGGCGGAACTCTTACAGTGACAGCTGATAACATAGCAGGGGATGTAGATATCCAGCCGAGCCCTGATCCGTGGACATTCGGCTTCAACTCCGGTAACTGGAACGTTTATCAGAATGTTCCGTTGACAGCCGCTGAGGATGCGGATGTTATTAATGGCTCGGCTACGATCCGTTTCAGTGGATCTGGGGTGAGCAATGTGGATGTTACTGCCCAAGAAACGGATAATGACACACTCGCCATTCAAGTGAACACGGCCACGGTATCAGTGCCTGAAGGCGGGGGTACGACCACGGAATTGCAGGTGATGCTGACTGCGGATCCAGGCGGAACTCTTACAGTGACAGCTGATAACATAGCAGGGGATGTAGATATCCAGCCGAGCCCTGATCCGTGGACATTCGGCTTCAACTCCGGTAACTGGAACGTTTATCAGAATGTTCCG
>CAYPGQ010000096.1:0-16100 GCA_964410125.1 uncultured Eubacteriales bacterium
TCGGATCTTTAACGCCATTCCCTCATCGTTCTTCTCGGCGGCTGCGGAACTCCGCGTGTTAACTCCCAATCTTTTCAATCCTAACCTCTGTTCCCCTGTTTGTCCGGATCTCTAATCTTTTAGTAAAGTCGTGCTCAATACATCCTCGCCGTCCGATTTTGTCGGATTCCCTCGAAGAACGAATCGAGAAGGCTAGATCCTCAATGGCGCTTCGGACATACCTGATAGCGATAAAAAATTTTGAAATTGTCAGGATTTCACTTTATGAATGGTGAAATAGGACAAAAATTCTGTTGACTGAATAGTCTGGAAAGGGTATTCGTATATCTAATGGAGTAAAAATATGAATGTTGTCGAAATCGAAAACGTCACCAAAACCTTTGGTTCTGTAACAGCCGTGGATGATCTTTCCCTCAATGTTCCGAAAGGGTGTATTTACGGTTTTATCGGACCAAACGGCTCCGGTAAAACGACTACCCTGCGGATGATCATGAACATCTTCTATCCAGACTCGGGAACAATCCGAACATTTGGAGCGGAGATGAAGGGGACCAGCACCGACCGTATCGGGTATCTCCCTGAAGAGCGGGGCATGTACAAAAAAATGAAAGTCCGCGATCTTCTCCAGTTCTACGGAGAGCTCAAAAGCGGCCGCAAAGTGAACAAGGAAGTAGACTCCTGGCTCGACAGGTTAGACCTCAGCGAATGGGGCAACAAAAAGATCGAGACTCTGAGTAAAGGAATGGGACAAAAGGTCCAGTTTATCTCGACTATCGTAACCAAGCCAGAGTTGATCATCCTGGACGAACCCTTTACCGGTCTGGATCCGGTCAACGTCGAGGTCATCAAGGACGCCGTTCTCGATCTCCGGTCCAATGGATCCACAGTGATCTTCAGCACACATGACATGAATGTCGCCGAAAAAATGTGCGACTTCATATTCATGATATTCAAGGGACAAAAAGTTCTGGACGGGACATTGGTATCGATCCAGGATAAGTACGGCAGCGATACACTCCGTATCCGGACCGAAGGCGGAAGATCCAGCCTGGAAAACCTGGAAGGAGTGGATAAAATCACAGACTTCGGAAAGCTCCAGGAGCTGCGTATCCATCCAGGGTATGACCATCAAAAAATCCTTACAGAGGTCATGTCCCGGACACAAGTTTACCGTTTTGAACTGGCCAAACCCACACTATACGATATTTTCCTGAGAATTGCCGGGCCAGAAGCAGAGGAGAAAACCGATGCGTAAAATTCTAAGATTCGTTAAACGGGAGTATCTGGCCGCCGTTAAAACAAAGGGATTCATCATCATGCTGCTCCTGATGCCGGTGTTGATGGGAGGAAGCGGTATCGCTATGTATCTCCTCCGAGGTCAGGTGGATACAACTGATAAACGCGTGGCTATGGTAGACCGTTCAGGAATCGTGGCAAACATGGTTCTGAAGGCAGCCGAAGAGCGAAATAGCACAGCCGTGTTTGACAAGGAAACCGGGAAAAAAGTCCAACCTGCTTATGTGTTAGAGGTTATCGAGCCGAATGAGACAGATCCTCTAGCCCAAAGATTAGCGCTTTCCGATCGCATACGTGAAGGGGATCTTCACGCTTTTGTGGAGGTAGGACCGAATGTCCTTCATCCCACAGGAGATCAGAACACTTTTCGGATCAAATATCATGGCAAAAATGCGGCCATCGACAACATCCGCAACTGGCTGAACAACAGTATTAATCCCTATCTTCGTAAGACGCGGCTGTCAGAAGCCGGTGTCGATGAGTCCAAAGCCGATGAGATCATGGCCTGGCTCCAGGTGGAGGCTATGGGATTGGTATCCATGGATGAAGAGACCGGAGAGATCAAAGAAGCCAGGAAAACCGGCGAGGCAGAAGCCATCCTTGTGCCTGTTGTTCTTTTTTTCCTGATGTTCATGCTGGTGATGATGGGAGCCATGCCCCTTCTCCAGAGCACTATGGAGGAAAAAACACAGCGGATAGCCGAAGTTCTTCTGGGCAGCCTTCAGCCCCATCAGTTTATGGCAGGCAAGGTTTTCGGAGGGCTGCTGGTTTCGCTTACTGGCGCGTCGGTTTATGTAGCAGGCGGTGTTTTTTTTATGCGGAAATTAGGATTAACGGATTTTATTCCATTCCATGTGATCCCCTGGTTTTTCACCTTTCTTATCCTCGAGATCGTCATGATCGGTTCGATTTTGGCCGCGTTGGGATCGGTATGCAATGATCCCAAGGACGCGCAGAACCTGACCTTCCCTGCCATGTTTCCGGTATTTTTCCCGATGTTCGTCTTCATGCCGGTCCTTCAGGAGCCGACCAGCGCTTTTGCTACCTGGCTGTCTATGTTCCCTCTTTTCACACCGATGCTGATGCTGATAAGGAAAGCCGCGCCTGTGGGAATCCCGGCATGGCAGCCGTGGGTTGGACTCGTCGGCGTTGTGCTGTTTACTCTTTTTTTCGTGTGGGTCGGTGGACGGGTATTTCGTGTCGGCATCCTGATGCAGGGTGGCCCCCCTAAGCTCTCCAACATCCTCAAATGGACCTTCCGCGGTTAATTTAAATTGGGGACAGGATACCCTTTCACTTAATTCTTTTGTTATTTGAAAAAAATCCCCTCTGATTTTGACTTAATTGAATTAAGTGAAAGGGTATCCTGTCCCCAATTTAATTTTAAAGAATAGATAGAAAGATCTTGACATAAGCATACATTTCTATTATATTACTTACGGAATATGTCTTTTAATACTATTATCGTAAGATATATCAATTAATGTCCAATTTCATGAGAAATAACAAAGGGCCCGTCAAAAACAAAAAATATCAGCTGATTATTGAAACCGCTCGCGATCTGTTCATGCGTTATGGTATCAAGAGAGTCACAGTAGAAGAGATCTGCGAAACGGCCGGTGTCAGCAAGATGACCTTCTATAAACACTTCAACAACAAACTTGATTTGGCCCTCTTCATTCTCAATAAAGAATTCGAGGAGGGAATAAACCGCTACAAAAGGATCATGGACCAAGATATCCCCTATTCCAAGAAGGCCAAAGAAATCATCCAAATGAAATTAGAAATCAGCGATGATATCAGCCGGGAGATGCTGAAGGACTTTGCGGCCAGCTCTATTCCCGAAGTGGCCGAATTGATGCATAGGATATCCCAGGAAAACCTCGAGCTTTTTTTTGACGATATGGTCTCGGCTCAAAAAAAGGGAGAGATCAGGCCCGATATCAATCCCAAACTTATTATATACATGCTGGGCCAAATGCAGGAAATGGCCGCCGATGAGTGGGTACTGAGCATGTACGAATCCCCGCAGACTTTAATTTCAGAAATTACGAATTTTTTCTTTTACGGCATTCTATCGAGGAAAGAAGAGTGACAGCGTTGAGATTACGGTCTAATGCGGCCCGACTGATTATTCTGAGTTCGCTTTTATTGGTCTTGCCAACTGCGGCCTCTTCCTTTACGATCAGCCTCAGTGGATTAGTCACAGGATGGATCACCGAAAACATAAAAAGCATCACCGAACCCTTCTTTGGAATCCGTTTTATTCCCGAACTCACCCTAAAAAAATCCTTTTCTCAAGATTTCTCTCTAGATTTCGAGGCTTCGCTGAACGCCTTTGGAACAGCCCACATCCATTCTCTCAAGAATATGCAAACCGATGGAGAAATCGATCTGTACCGGATGTGGGGACGGCTTTCCACCTCCCGATTCGAGGCCAGAATCGGGCTTCAAAAGATCAACTTCGGTTCGGCCACACTCCTTAGGCCTCTGATGTGGTTCGACAGCATCGATCCCCGCGATCCCCTTCAGCTCACAGACGGTGTCTACGGGCTTTTGCTGAGATATTATTTTCTCAACAATGCCAATATCTGGATCTGGGGGCTTTATGGAAACGACAATCTCAGAGGATGGGATTTTTTTCCCACTAAGCACGAATCTGCAGAATATGGCGGGCGACTTCAGCTGCCGCTGGGAAACGGGGAATGGGCTTTCACCTACCACCACAGGACAATGGATCCGAATCAAGGCCCGTTCGCCCTCTCCAATCACGATGTTTCGTCTCTTCCGGAAGATCGCTATGCTCTGGACGGCAAATGGGATTTGGAAATCGGCCTATGGTTCGAGGGTACCTTGACCCATCAGCGTACAGATCTTCTTCCCTATACTTGGCAGCGGGCGATCAATGTCGGCATCGACTACACGTTCGGGTTAGGCAACGGCCTTTACGCCCAAACAGAATTTTTTAATTATACGAGCAGCAACACAGCCTTAGGATCAGGAGAGGACATTTCTTTTTCCGCGCTGTCTCTTGGGTACCCTTTAGGGCTGCTGGATAATCTGAGCTGCATCGTCTATTATGATTGGGAAAATAAAGATCTCTACAGTTTCTTAAACTGGCGCCGGACATATGACCAATGGACAATCAACGTCATCGGTTTCTGGAATCCCGAGCGCTTCCAGATCTACCAGAATCTGCCGGAGAACACACTTTATGCGGGTAAAGGATTCCAGATCATGGTAGTATTTAACTACTGAAATAAAAAAAAGGACATAACAGTAATACAAATAGAGAAATAAAGTGAGGCCATTATGGACAATTCTTATCTGATCAAAACCGACGAACTGGTCAAGATCTTTCCGATGGGCGAGAGCAAGATAACGGCTCTCAACCACGTCAACCTCCAGTTCAAGAAAGCAGAGTTTGCCGGGCTTGTCGGACCCAGTGGCTCAGGAAAAACAACTCTGCTCAACATCGTTGGCTCTCTGGATTCTCCCACTGAAGGAAGTGCGACTGTCATGGACCAGAAAATCGAGGATCTGAGCCACAAACAGGGGGCTGAGCTGCGCAACAGGCACATTGGATTTATCTTTCAGACGTTCAACCTACTTCCCGTCTACACAGTTTTCGAAAACATCGAATTCCCCCTTTTACTTCAGAATTTATCTTCCCAGGAAAGAAAGGACAAAGTCATGAAGGCTCTGGAGTGGGTTCAACTGGCCGACAGAGTTAAATCCAAGCCAGCCCAGCTATCGGGAGGAGAAAGCCAGAGGGTGGCCATTGCCCGGGCCGTCGTCAAAGAACCGAAAATCATTCTGGCCGACGAACCGACGGCCAACCTGGACGCCACAAACTCCCACAACATCCTCCAGACCTTGGAAAAGATCAACCAAGAACTAGAAACAACCTTCATCTTCGCCACCCATGACGAAAAGGTGATCCAGTACCTGCGGCGGAAAATCACTCTGATCGACGGGAAAGTGGCTAAGGATGAGGTGTATGATAAATCCGCCAGTCAAGGAGAGGAACAATGATCATTCCACGTTTAGCGATAAGAAACCTGCTGGGCGCTGGACTCAGGACCTGGCTCAACGTCATCGTTCTTTCCTTTTCTTTTGTAGTCATTATCTGGTTGCAAGGCCTTTACAAAGGGATGGGAGACCAGGCCAGAGTGGCACAGACCGACTCCGAATACGGCGGCGGCCAGTACTGGCAGGAAATATACGATCCCTTCGATCCTCTCACTCTCCAAGATGCACACGCCGTCATTCCCGAATCTTTACAAACATTGATAGACAACGGACAGGCCACTCCGATTCTCATTTCACAAGCCACCATCTACCCTGAAGGCCGGCTTCAAATCATCCAAATGAAAGGCATCGATCCGGCCCAAAACATTGTCAATCTGCCCACCCAACCTCTGGATCAAGAGGGCGAGGAGCTGCCGGCTTTGATCGGCGCCCGGATGGCCAGAAACGCAGGACTCGAAGTCGGGGACACGGTCACGGTCCGCTGGCGGGATGCACAGGGAACATTCGATGCCCGGGATGCCAGAATCGTCCAGATCATGAAAACCAGCGTCCCAACCATTGATCAGGCCCAAATTTGGGTTCCTCTGGACAAACTCCAATCGCTGACCCGGATGGAAAACGAAGCCACCCTGGTCATTCTCGCCCAGAACACCGAAGAATTTCCCCAAACTAGCGGATGGATTCACAAGGACATGGACTTTTTACTCAAAGATATAGAAATGCTGGTCCAGAGTAAGCAAATCGGCGGATCGATCATTTATGTTATCCTGCTGTGCCTGGCAATGCTGGCCATTTTCAATACCCAGGTCCTCTCCATTTTCAGACGGAGAAAGGAAATGGGGACGCTGATGTCCATGGGCATGACAAGAGGAAAAATCATTCAGCTTTTTACTCTGGAGGGCGCTATGCATTCCGTTCTGGCCGCCGTTGTGGCTGCAATTTACGGCATACCCCTGCTTCTTTGGTCGGCCAAAAAGGGATGGGCCATGCCTGAAGCTGTCGACGACTATGGAATTGCCGGCCTCGGCGAAGCGCTCTTTCCTGTCTACGGCACAGGTTTGGTTGTCGGCACCACGATTTTGATCCTCGTGGTGACCACGATAGTCAGCTTCCTGCCAACGCGAAAAATCGCCAAATTGAAACCCACAGATGCGTTGAGGGGGAAAATGACATGATCAAATTCATTTTCAAAGGCATTCTTCGTGACCGCTCCAGGAGTTTGTTCCCTATCCTTGTCGTCGCCTGCGGCGTTTTTCTCACCGTTGCGTTCTACTGCTATCTGGAAGGAGCGATCAACATGTTTATCGACACCGGCGCCAAGTTCGACTCCGGTCATGTCAAGGTTATGTCCCGTGCCTACGCCGAAAATTCAGACCTGATGCCCAATGATCTGGCCTACATTGGTGTCGAGCAACTTATGAAGGAACTCAAACGAGACTATCCCGGATATGTCTGGACTAAAAGGATCCGTTTCGGCGGACTGCTGGATGTTCCGGACGAAAAGGGAGAAACACGCGCCCAGGGCCCTGTGGCTGGTTTAGCTCTGGATCTTTCCGCAGAAGACAGCCTGGAATGGAAGCTCTTAAGGATAGAGGATTCCATTGTCCAGGGGAAAGCCCCTGAAAAACCGGGCGAGATTCTCATCAGCGATGAATTCGCCACACGTCTGGGGATTTCCGTGGGAGAAACGGCCACCCTAATTGGATCCACCATGTACGGCAGCATGGCTGCCGCCAATTTCACAGTGGCCGGGACTGTCCGCTTCGGCATATCTGCCCTTGACCGCGGGGCCATGGTGGCCGATGTGAAAGATATCCAAACGGCTTTGGATATGGAGGATGCGGCGGGCGAGATCCTGGGCTTTTCCGAGGACTTTATCTACAGGGAAGAAGGAGCAGGACTGATCAGTCAAAAATTTAACGCCAAATACGAGGGCGAAAAAGACGAATTTGCACCATTGATGAAGTCCCTCCACGAACAGGGGGGGATGATCGAAATGTTGGACATGATCAATCTCTATATACCCGTCATGGTCACTGTTTTTATCATTGTGATGTCCATTGTCCTCTGGAATGCGGGACTTATCGGCAGTCTCAGACGGTATGGGGAAATTGGAGTCCGATTGGCCATGGGAGAAAGCAAAGGCCACCTATACCGCTCTATGATCGGCGAGTCTCTGATTCTGGGGAGTATCGGAACGGTTATCGGCACAGCCTTAGCTTTGGCCCTCTCTCTATGGATGCAGGAGAAAGGTATTAATATATCGCAGCTGATGCAGAGTTCGACTTTACTTATTAACGATGTCCTCCGGTCTAAGATCACACCTGCTTCCTTCGTGATCGGTTTCATCCCGGGCCTTTTTGCCAATGTCCTCGGTTCGTCCATTGCCGGCATTGGCATTTACAGGCGCAAGACCGCCCAATTGATGAAGGAGCTGGAAGTATGAAAAAAGCGATATTATTTTTCTTAATATTGTCCCTGCTTACAGCACCCGCTGTAGCCCAGGTGACACCGACCGGTGAGGACATCCTCAGACACGTCGACGCAAACATCGGTTCGGACAACAAAATTGCAACATCTCAGATGATTATCCATGGACGCCGGGGGAGTAGATCCATCAAGTCCAAATCGTGGATTTATGGAGAGGAAAAATCTTTCACCGAATACCTGGCGCCGCCCCGGGAAGCTGGCACAAAAATGCTGAAACTGAGAGACCAGCTGTGGACATACATTCCTTCAACTGACCGGACGATCAAAATCTCAGGGCACATGCTGAAGCAGTCCGTTATGGGGTCAGACCTTTCCTACGAAGACATGATGGAAGACCCAGAGCTTCTGAATCTCTATGAGGCCAACGTCATCGAAGAAGAGACCTTTCTCGACCGCCCCTGCTGGGTGCTGGAACTGAGGGCCAAAGTCGAAGACATCTCCTACCACTCCCGAAAAATCTGGGTGGACATGGAGAGGTATGTCTCTTTGAAAGAAGAGCGTTTCGCCCGCAGCGGCAAGCTGCTGAAGGTGTTCGAAGTCAAGGAAGTCAGGCAAATCCAGAACCGGTGGATTCCCTCCCGCATGGTCTTCAAAGATGCCTTGAAAAGCGGAAAGGGAACGGAATATTTCATTGAATCCATCGAGTTCAACGCCAACATCCCTGAGTCTCTCTTCACCAAAGCCTCCCTTCGTTAAACAGATGGCATTCGAGCAAATTTTGTCTTTGTATTATTTCTCCCGATCGAGCCAAACGGTCATCTCCCCCACTCCGCGATGGGACCAGGCATAATACGGGATGGCTGTGAGCTCTCTGATCTTTCCGCTCTGGAAAGCCTTTCCCTTAATGACCACAAGCCCCTCTAGAAAGTCAGGATCGTACTCCACAAAACATTCGGCATTTTCAGGCAGAATCAGGTTCAGGGCCTCTCCATCGTGGTCGATCCCTTCCACACAGTAGACCAAGGGGCCCCGCTCCAGGGCAATCTTTCCGGTATTCTCTACGACATTGGGATGGCTCTGCACCCGGCGCACCGGCATGGGCAATTCGAGCATTATGACATCTCCGTCTTTCCATGTGCGGAGAATTCGGGCATATCCTCTGACCAAATCCAAATCCATGGCTTCGCCGTTTACAGCCAACGTAGGTTTGCCTTTGTATGTCTCCATGTAATGATAGAGGTCGCCTGGAACTGGACGGTTTTGGGCCCAACCTGGTATGCGGACAAACATGCCAAACTCCGCTTCATGTGTTGGAAACACTTCTATCTGAACCTGTCCTTCCCATGGATATCCGGTTATCTGTTTGACATGGATGGCATTATCCTGAAGTTCGATATTTGCTTCACTCGCCACGAAGAGGTTTACATAAATTGCATCCCCGGTGGCTGCGTAGATGTAACCGGGCACAGACGGAATGAATCGGGCAATATTCCCGGGACAGCATGCTGTCCCGAACCAGGGCTGGCGGCAGGCTGCTCCCTTGTTAAATTTGAATTTTCCATCCGAAGCCAGCGGATTGGGATAAAAGAACGTGTCCCCCTCCAGAGACACACCCACAATAACGGCATTGTAAAGAGTCCGTTCCAAGATATCTATATACTTGGCATCTTTATGAAGGAGAAACAGACGATGGTTCCAAAACACACTGCCAATGGCTGCACAGGTCTCGTTGTAAGAAGTAAGGTTGGGGAGTTCGTAGTTTTCACCGAATCTTTCCCTGTCATGGCGGGCACCAAGACCACCGGTGAGGGACATCTTTTTATCGACGACATTCTCCCAGAGACGCTTTATAGCCTGGATGTATTCCTCTGAGCCTGTGAGAGCGGCCACATCTGCCATTCCGGCGTACATGTACACGGCACGTACGGCATGGCCGACAGCCTCTTCCTGCTCGAGCACAGGCTTATGAGCCTGAATCTGGGTGGGATTGTTGTAAATAGAGAATCGGTGACCTTCGGGATAGATCTTGAGCTCAAGATCCTTTCCTCTCTGGTCAAGAAAATATTTTGCCAGTTTCAGGTAATCCTCATTCCCGGTTATTCGGTAAAGCTTGACAAGCCCGATTTCCACCTCCTGATGGCCTGAAGTGGCTTTTAGTTTATCCGGACCGAACTTCCGGACCAGAAGGTCGGCATTTTTGACAGCAATGTCCAAAAAATTCCGCTTTCCCTTAGCCAGAAAATGCGCCGCCGCCGCCTCATACATATGTCCGGCATTGTAAAGCTCATGGCTGACTGCCAGGTTGGACCAGCGCTCCTCTCCTATCCCGATAACCGGGTTTTTGGGTGCGGCGGTGCGTGGCGTAAAGAGATATCCGTCCTCCTCCTGGGCGGCTGCTATCACTGCGATCAATTCGTCCAGAGAATTTTCCAGTTTTGGATCAGGGCCGGTTGCAAGTGTGTATGCAGCTCCTTCCATCACTTTATAGACATCGGTGTCATTGTACCGCTCGCCCTTGTATTTGCCCTCGATTTTACCTCCGGCGATCGCAAAATTGTCTACCCGGCCCGTTTTCTCGTTCTGCTTCATGGCAAAGGGAATGGTGACATTTTGGTTGGTTTTTATTCTGGGAAGCCAGAAGTCATCCGTGACTTTCACCTTGGTAAACTCAACAGGTTTCACCGGATAATCCTTTTCCGGCTCATTCCGGCATCCGATTCCGTTAATTAAAATGGTACTGAGACAGATGACGGATACAAATGATTTTTTCATACTAATCCTCTAACGCTTTTTCGCCTTCAATCATACCTTGAGCCCATTCCATGTATCAAGTTTTATCCAATTTTATTACTCCCAGTTATACAATATTCATTTTTAGCGATTTTTATAACTGTGAGTTATAAAAGCCAATTTTCTTCCTTTTCATTGAGGCATTATATTCAATGTGTTTTTTTCCATATCGAGAAGGCTAGATCCTCAATGGCGCTGCGGACATACCTGATGTCTTTTCTAGCTAAGTTTAGCCAAATAAATTGGAAGAAAATTGAGAAGTCATAAAATATTTGTATTGTTTCATGTTAACCTTTGAAGGTCGTTAAACGTACTTATTATGAATTTGATTTTTTGGAGGTCAAGATGACTGCTTCTGAAGATGTGGCACTGATAACAATTCTACCACTTACGATCCTGTTTTGGGCATGGGTGGTATGGGTGATCCTGGAGTGGCGCAAAACGAGACACAAAAGCCAGCTTCAGAACAAAATTGTCGACAAGTTTAGCTCTGTCCAGGAGTTCAACGATTTTCTCCAGTCCAAAGAAGGGAACAAGTTCCTCAACTTTATTAAATTTAATGGCCTAGCTCCCAAGGAAAAACTTCTCTCTTCCCTCTCCAAAGGAGTGATCCTGATCACATTGGGAATCGCCCTCATCCTTGTCGGGCAGATTTTCACCGAAGAGATGAGATATTTCATCGCCTTCGGAATCGTGTTCATCGCCCTTGGCGCAGGCTTCCTCATTTCGACATTCATTTCCTACACATTGAGCAAGAAATGGGGCATAATTGAAGATAAAGATTGAACCTAGAGAATCGTGCTGAGCAGCATTGTCCACGCGCTGAACCTGCCGCTCGTCGCAAGAGAGCAAAACGGAAACCTGTTTATGGAAAAAAACCGGAAGGAAATCTGGGAGAAATTCTACACGAATCACTCCCGTTCCTTCTGGTTCTACATCTACAAGATATGCGGCGATGAAAACATGGCCGACGACATCTTTCAGGAATCCGTGTATAAATTCCTGAAGGCAAAACCTGAGATCCAAAACGAAAGACATATGAAAGTCTATCTATTCAGGATCGCATTCCGGCTGATCATCGACAAAAAAAGACGGATCAAGGTGGAAAAAAAATCCTTCGAAGAAAAAGTCCACACGTATGAAAGAGATATGCATGATGCCGGGCAGGAATCTGGCGTTTTGTTATCGATGGAAATGGAAAAAACCTTCAAAAGCCTCAAACCGAAACAGAGAATGCTTCTCTGGCTGGTTTATGTGGAAGGATACAGCTACAGTGAAATCGCGGAAATGACGAACACCAAAAAAAACAGCCTCAAAGTCCAACTATTCCGAGCCAGAGAAAAAATGGCGACACTGTTGAGAGAAAAAGAAAAACAGGGGGAATTGAGCCATGAGTAAAAAGAAATGTCCTCGGGAAGAAGAAGTCCAAGCGTGTCTGAAAACCGAAGAATTAAGCCCGGAACTCCAAAAACATATATCCGGATGCCCGGCCTGCGGGGATATTGCGCTCGTTCATGGTTGGATGAATCGGTTCAAAAAAAATGCATGGAAAAACGACATGCCGGAAAAAACTCTCCCCGATGCCGAGAGTATGTGGAACCGTGTCTATGCCAGAAGAAGGCCTGATAAAAAACTGGCTAAAAAGGCGCTGAGGCCAATGCTTATCCCCCAGATGCTATTTTATGGCCTGCTTATTGCGGGTATCATCTACACCACGTTCTGGGGTTTCAACAAATTCGGGAACATCCTGGATGGTCGGGTGATCTCTCAAATTCTGTCCTTCTTCGGGATCATGATGATCATCGTCGCCATTTCCCTGTCATTCTGCGCCATCGTCGTCGCCTTCGACAAACGCAAACACCCCATCTAATTTAATTAGGTACCGGGATACCCGACCCCTTAATTCGAATTCGGTACCTGTCCCTTAATTAAATTATGCAAAATCACCCCTAGAATCACCCAAAAAGAGGATTGATTCTCGCTTTTTCATGAGATACCATTTGTGCGGATTTCATACATTATATGTGTATTTGAAGACACAAAATTTCAGAAGTAAAAAGGAGTTCTTCATGAAATCTTTCTTGAATTCTTTGTTTGGCGGTACGGTTATCCTTTTTTTGGTTGGATTCGGTTTGCTGACAGCGGCCGATGTCATCCAAACCCAGGAAAGCGACATTTGGGAGGGATTGGAAGCCGACCTGACCAGAATCAGTATCCGCAACGACATCCTGACCCTTCGATTTAAAATCCGCAATACCAGCAGTACATCGCACACAGCAGAATTCTATTTCAAAGATTGTTATATCGTCGATGCAGCTAACCAGAAAAAATATTTTCCTCTTAAGGATTCCGAAGGACAGTTCATCGGCGGCCCTAAGGAAAAAGATTGGGAAGGAGGTCGATACCATATCTCCATTGATGCGGGCTCATCGGCTGGTTTCTGGATGAAATTTCCGGTTCCCACTGACAATCCTGAGACTATTGACATCAGCATCCCAGGTTTCTTCCCGTTCGAAGAAGTTTCGCTGAATTAAGTGCACAACATGCATGAAGCCAAAAATGAGACTTAGAAGAATTTTACTTCTGCTCGGAATTGTCGGATGGATGTTCTGGCTTTGGACAGCTCCCAAAGCATTTGCATTGGATGAAGACGAAATTGTCATCCCTCCAGAGGCTCACCAGAAAGCCATCGAAACCCTCAAGGCCCTGGGGCCGGATAGAGGGGCCATCAAACTCAGCTACAAAGTTTTGACAATTGAGGGCATCATTCGGGGGATAACAGCACAAAGTGAAAAAATCCAGGCGACTCTCAAGGAACTCGGAGCGAAGGAAACAGATACTGAATATCTGATCGAACTCCCCGGCGATATTCTCTTCGACTTCGACAAATGGACCATACGTGAGGATGCTGAAGAAACTCTTTCTAAGGTCGGAGAGATCATTCGTACCTTCCAATATCCTGTAGCCATTATCGGGCATACTGATTCGAAAGGGGCTGAATCTTACAATTTAGAACTGTCAAAGAAGCGGGCGGAAGCCGTCAAACAATGGTTGGTGAGCCAAGCAGGGATCGACCAGAGCCGGATAGAAACCACCGGCAAGGGGGAAAGCGAGCCCATCGCTCCCAATACCAATCCGGACGGTTCTGACAGTCCGGAAGGACGCCAGAAAAACCGGCGTGTTGAGATCAGAATCCGTAAAGAATAACACGAACTCATGATAGCAGCCGATACTCTCATTTCAGGATGTCATACTGCACGCATATGGCGCTTGGTGAACAACCAAATGCCTATGGCAAAATAAAGCACGGTCAAAACAGCGATAGCTCCCATCTCAAAAACAACGTCACATAATCCAGCTCCCTGATTCAGGATCTTTCCGAAGGCCGTGATCGAGTGAGTCGTGGGAAGGATGTCATTCACGTTGATAGAGCGCCCACCCAGGACAAAAAGGGAAATGGTCGGAATCGGGAACATCCCACCGGAGAAAAACATCAGGATAAAAAACGGAAAACATCCGACAGTCATCAGGTCAAAGATGGTTCGCAGCAAAGCTGCCACCAGCACGCTGATGGCAATAATGGCCAAACAGGACAATATTCCAACCACAGTCACCGCTACCAAAGATCCTGTTGTTTGATATCCAAGGGCTATAGCGGTTAGATATGTCAATCCCATGGCCAACAGACCGATGATGACTTGGGATAAACTCATGGCGATGAGCCATTCAGTGGTTGTCATATTCGAGATGCGCAAACGTAGGATAGTCCCCTTATCTTTTTCTTTTATCAAAGTCGCAGCCGCAGTGAACATCAGCATCATCAACGCCAATCCCAATAAACCGGGAACATACAGGTCGAAATCTGTCAGAGATCTCGATGGTGAAAGACTTTCAGTTGCAAACGTCAACGGCCCTTGCAAGCCCGTCCAATCCGCAGTGAACTGAAAAGCGAGGGAATCGCTCCAAGCCGCAGACATGATGTACTTGGGATTGGCTGGATCGCCATACGTTTTAATAATCGCCGATTCCGGCCTCTCCCCTTCTTTGTAATCCACAAGGATCTGGGAAAAATTTGCCGGGATCTCAACAACCAGGTCCACAGACTTATTCTTTAAACGTTTTTGTGCCTCAGTCATTTCCTGTTCCCGGGAGACCTTCAGCACGACGGACCCGTCCGAGTCTGAAAATTTCTCTATCTCAGAAATCAACGCCTGTCCGGCATTAAAACGGTTTCCATCTTTAGCTGTCATTCCCTGATCATGATTGACAAAAGCCACACGATAGGTCTCGGTGGCCTCCCCAAAATAAAAGTGCATCAAAACCACAAAAAACGGAGCGAATGTCACCCCCATGATAAGAATTTTCCAATCCCTGAAGTTTTCGATTACGGCCTTTTTGAATAGAGGGTATAATCTCATTCGCGCAGCCTCCTTCCGGTCAGGGAAATGAACACATCCTCCAGGGTTTTTTTGCGGATGGTCATGTCCTCGATTTTCAAGTCGATCTGTTTGCATTTTGCCAGCAGATCGGACAAAACATCAGGAATATTGAAACCGACAAAACGCAGATTGCCGTGCTGATAGTCCAAATGAGACAAATTTTCCGGAAGATTTTCCCACAATTGATTCAGTTTTTCTTCCAGGCCTTCGGAAATCTTGATCTCCAAGATATCCCCTTCTCCAACCTGGTTTTTTAGGTTTTCAGAGGTATCAAGTACCAGAAGTTCTCCGTAGTCGATAATTCCGATTCTCTCGGCCAGACGATCTGCCTCATCCATGTCGTGGGTTGTTAGAATCACAGTCTTTTCTCCAGCCAGGGATTGGATGTACTCTCTCACCAAAACCCGGCTCTGTGGGTCGAGACCCGCTTGAGGTTCGTCCAGTATCAGAATCTGCGGATCATGGACAAGAGCAAGGGCGATATTCAGGCGGCGTTTCATTCCTCCCGAGAGAGTCTTGGCTAATTTGTGTTTTTTATCCTCCAGCCCAAATATACCCAACAATTCCAGAGACCGATTCCGGGCGACAATCCTGGGTACATCGTACAAACGTGCCGTGAATTCCATTTGTTCCAAGCACGTCAACGATTCCCAAATGACAATTTCTTGGGGACAGAGGCCCATCAATTTTTTGCATACCCTGTAATTTTCTGCGAGAGAAAAACCGTCGATGTTTATTTCGCCGGCATTCTTTTTCAACAAACCACAGATCATGCTGATCGTCGTCGTTTTTCCGGCCCCATTGGGGCCGAGAAATCCGAATATCTCCCCTCTGCGGATATCCAGTGATAGGTCTTTGACGGCCACCAGTTCTCCATAAGATTTTTGCAAGCCTTCAAGCCTGATAATCCATTCGGTGTTTTCCATCGGCATCATCATTTCTCCTCTGGCCCGAAAGGTTTATCCCCATTGACCAGTAATCCGTGAATAAATCTTTCTTTAATAATAAATTGGGGACACCTTACTTAATTCATCTCAAAAAACCTTCCGTAAATAATGTAATTGTCGAGTAGACTGGAGAGAACAGGCGGCTTCAGGTTCCCCTTGGCTGTAT
>CAYPGQ010000097.1:0-15945 GCA_964410125.1 uncultured Eubacteriales bacterium
GAGATTTTTGCGCCCGGGATCGTATCCACAGATTGTGGGGAATTCAATTCTGTCTTTTCTCTGGACGGAAATGAATTTTATTACTCACAAACAAATAAAGAAAAAAAGAAAGACCAGATTATGTATATGAAGAGAGTGAACGATATATGGACAAAACCTAAAATAGCACCTTTTTCGGGTGAATATGATGATTGTGACATGTCTATTTCACATGATGGACAACGGTTTTTCTTCATTTCCATCGGAAGAATATTACCTGGTGGAAGCATGCCAACGAAGCGCAATTATATGTGGTTTATGGAAAGAACACAGACAGGTTGGGGTGAGCCCCTACTCCTGGAATATTCCGGAAATGTTGGGGGAGTTTATCCCATATCGACTAATAACGGAACCCTGTATTTTTCGTCTCGCCTTGAAGAGAATTTCGTTATAGCGGATATTTACCGCTCACAGTTTGTAAGCGGCTCATATGCAGCGCCTGAAAATTTCGGAAGTGCTATAAATTCCAAATACGGTGAATCTGATACATTCGTTGCACCGGATGAGAGCTTTATGATTGTCACATGCTGGGAGCGGCCGGAAAATATTGGAGGCGGAAAATCAGACCTCTATATCAGTTTTAGAAAAAAGGACGGTTTATGGACAACGCTTCAAAACATGGGGAAATTAATCAATACCGAATATATTGAATTTTGTCCTATGCTTTCTCCTGATAGAAAATACTTTTTCTTTTCAAGTGACAGAACCGATGCTGATGAATGTGATATCTACTGGGTGGATGTAAAAATCATCGAAGATCTTAAACCGAAAGATTTTAAGTAATGGAGAAAAACCATGAAACCTAAAGCAATATTTCTCAATATAGCCATTTTATTGCTTGTATCGATTTCTTATTGTCAAACAATGGATAAAGAATCGGGAACCTTTACCGATTCGCGTGATGGAAATGTTTATAAATGGGTGAAGATCGGAAGTCAGATATGGATGGCGGAAAATCTGCGATTCAAAACCGATAGCGGATCATGGTGCTGGGAAAACAAGGAAGAGAATTGTAAGTCTCGGGGGAGATTATATAACTGGCCAACAGCAATGCAAGCTTCTCCCCCGGATTGGCATCTTCCTTCGGATAAAGAGTGGAAAGAGCTCGAAATGACATTGGGGCTGTCAAAAGAGCAGGTCGATCAGGAAGGATTCAGGGTGGACAAAGAGGGCTTGCTAGCAGGAAAGATCAAACTAAAAGATATGTGGCCAGATGATCATGATGGGAATCCGATCATGATCACGAATGAAACGGGTTTTTCAGCGATTAAAACAGGGTTATTTTCAAATGGTGAATTTAACCATGATGGCTATACGGGATGGTGGACCAGCGATGGCAATGATACACATGCATGGATTCGCCATATCGGTTTTTTTGATAACACGATAGGCAGAGTTCTCAATCGAAAAGAATTTGCCATTCCGGTGCGGTGTGTCAGGGATCAAAATGGTGTCGTTGATATGCTGGATGATTTGAATGAATAGACAGAATGGAGCTGAAAATGAAACCAATCATGAATAGACTGATTCATATTCTTCTAATAATGGCTTGTCTGTTGATTTCCTTTGTGTCGTGTAAAAAAGACCAGGAACAACCGGAGGAAGTTTCCCGAATGGAGCAGTTTGAAAAGCTTCCGGATTCCGAATTGAATCGACCTGATTCCCAAGGGAAAACGCTGCTGCATCATGCTGCAGCAAAAGGCGACACAGATCTGATGTCCTATTTATTGAAAAGAGGGTTAGATGTCCATGCTAATACTGCTGATCTGAATACACCGCTTCATCTGGCGGTTTTCAATAATGATATCCAATCGGCAGAGATGCTGTTTTTTAATGGAGCCTATAGCGATATCCAAACAGAAAATAAAGATAAGATATCGCCGTTTAACCATGCAGTAAAGAACAGATATTATGCAATAGCTGAATTGCTCTATTTTCCGATGCATTACATCATTAAGCGGAATAAGACAGAATATTATGACTATCTGGTTCAGGCTAAAGAAGATGCTGTTTCTCAGACGGGTATGCGTAAGATGACTCCCCTGCATGTCGCTAATTTATTCCAGAACCAATATTTCATCGATCGACTGTCAGCATGGGGAGCCGATAGTAGTTCCCTAGATGTTTATGGTAGAAAACCCTCGGATTATGCGAACATGGATTTTTTGGAGCCTGCAAAAGAAAACAAGCTGGATGACATGACGCGCATCAAGATCGAGGACAAAGTATTCGACTTTTTGCTGCATTATAAATGGATGGCAGTGGGAATTATTCAGGATGGTGAAATCGCCTATTTGCGCTCTTTCGGTAAAAAAAATATGCTCGAAAAAGACGCCGTTTATGCATCGGTTTCCAAGCCGGTGACCAGCATTATTTTTGTGCAGTTGCTGAAACAAGGACTGATCCGGAATCTGAATGACAGTATTTTTGAATACTCAATTAAATACAGAAATGCCATGCCTGCAAAGTATATGAATGCCAGTCTCACTTTCAAACATCTCTTAACGCATCAAAGCGGAATTCCTCACATCGACAAACCTCTTTGGGAGGAGGGCAAGTTAAATCTCCAATTTCAACCGGGCACGAAAACGGAATATTCAACGAATGGATTTGCGGTCCTGGGAGAGATCATGGAAGAAATCACCGGGAAATCCTATTCCGATCTGGTTAAGGAATACATTGGGAAACCGATCCAGGCGGACTCATTCTTGGCAGAGAATACTTTCAGAGCACCGGCAGCGAGAGTGCATTCGACACCGGAAGATTTTGCGCGGTTTGCCCAAGGCGTCATCAATCATTCGTACATGAGTGAAGAAGATTTCACAACAATATTGGCAAAAGATTATGGGGGAAATTCTCTCGGCTGGGGAGGAAGCGATTGGAACACGGATGATTTTATGATGGGGCATGCAGGTTCGAACGGTAAATCCAGGGCCTACATTCTAATCAAACCCAATAAGAAGTTGGGCGTTGTGTTGATGGGTGAGGCCAATTCAAGCAAAGAAGATATCTGGTTCCTGCATCTTGGACAGATTCTTATGGATGTTATCGGTGACGAAGGGTTTTATTAACCCTAAACCAGGAAATAATCATTGTCTATATTATCTTTTAAAATGAGGATTTTTTTGTGAAGGGCATTCCCGGTTATATCAACTTGTTGCTCTTTTTTTCACTTTTACTTATTAACTGTGGCCACCACGATGATTTTCCTGTTTTAAAGGGCCCTTACCTCGGCCAGAAGTCCGCTGGAATGGTCCCGGAGATCTTCGCTCCAGGGATTATTTCTATGGAAAATCTTGGAGAAGCAGGCAGTGCTTTTACCCAGAATGGAGATATGTTCCTTTTCAACCGCCGGACGCCTCCGGAGGAACATAAATCGATTTATTTCACAAAAGTGAAGGATGGATTCTGGACAAAACCTTCTCCTGTGCCGTTCAACAGCCCATGTGCTGATTGGGATTTTCATTTTGCTCCTGATGGAAAAAAATTGTTTTTCACATCGAAACGTCCGGTCAGGCAGGTTAGTAAACCTTCAAAGCACGCCAATATCTGGGTGACAGAGCTCACACATTCCGGATGGACAGAGCCGCGTGTGCTCGAATATCCGGTCAACACATCCGATTATCATGATTGCTGCGGCACACTGACAAAAGACGGAACGCTTTACTTTTTCAGCCGCAGAGAAGGAGGATTGGGACAAAGTGATATTTATCGCGCCCGATTGGAGAAAGGTAAATATGTTGAGGTAGAAAATTTAGGAGAACCTATTAATTCTGAATACAGCGATTATGATTCCTTTATTTCCCCTGATGAAAGTTATCTCATTTTCAGCTCTGATAGACCTGGAGGATATGGGGAATATAACGATATGTACATTTCTTTCCGTAATGTCGATGGCTCCTGGACTGTGCCAATAAATTTTGGGTATGAATTCAGAGATTCAGGTATTAACTGTGTGACACTTGATAACCGATTCCTTTTTTATACCTGTGGCAGAACCGGAGAAGACGACATCTACTGGGTGGATGCAAAAATCATAGAAGAGCTCAGGCTAAAAATGTTGAATTAAAGGAGGATGGCATGAAACAAAAAATCCTGTTTTTCGGAATATTATTATCCATGTTTTTTATGTTTACGAGCTATGCGCAGCAGGATGACTTCCCGGTTTTTAAAGGTCCCTACATCGGCCAGAAAACGCCAGGGATGACGCCGGAGGTTTTTGCTCCAGGGATTATCTCCACAGAAGAAAAATATGAATTGAACTCGGTTTTTTCTCTGAAAGAAGATGAGTTCTATTATGAAATTTCTACCACAACTCCGGTCAAGTCAATGAAAAATCCACAAGAAAGAGAGAAGCTCAAATAATATGGCTTTGTGATGCTCAAAAAGAATAGAGATCACCCTTGTCCCTGATCCAGGACTTTAGAGTTTCATGAACCCCTCCCCATTGTCTGGACAGGAAATGCCCTTCTTTAAGGTGAAGTTTGAACCTGCTTTTAATGATTTCACAGTTCCTGCCACCATGTCAAAAAAACGAGGCTCTGAGAGCCGATATAAACCACGATATCAGTTCGATTCATGTTAAACCCTTTGATCAAATCCGGCATCCCGGGCCATTGAGACTCCATAATAGAGCTCAAAATGTGTTTTCCCGGCCAAGGCCACCTTGGCTCGAAATGTCGCATCATAACTTTTTCTCATATTGACCATTTTACCATACCTCCTCCAAGGTTATGGCAGGTCAAATATCACCTTATTGCATTGTCCAGTTTTTGGGGAGTAGTTCAGTCCCGTTCGAGGGGCCGAGGATTTAACATGAGAAAGATTGAGATCGTTGATTGTAGGGGCTCTCAGAGTTTCGTTTTTCCGCTTATCTTCCAAAAGGATGGCGGAATAAGATTAAAACAGTTAAAATGTCAAAAACAAGAACAAAATACGCAGGCTCAATGCACTTTAAAAAAGCCTATATTCTGTCCAAACAATGGGGAAACCCTCAAACGTTAGGTGACAAGGAGTATATTCATGCATCTTATAGGCGAGCAAGAAGTTGGGATATTCTTATTCGTAGTGTTAGCATTGCAGGGCGGGGCTATGCTGGTCTGCACCAAGAGATTTCTGCAGCTTAAACCTGAAGGACAAGGTATAGTCATGGCAGAAAACTATTTCAACACAGCTATACTCATTTTGTTTATCCCTTTGATTGCTGTTTCCCTGATTATAGGTTGGTATCAGACCTTAGATCTGACTAACTTGGCTATAGCCCCACCTTGGCTAATCTATGGGTTAGAGGCTATTGGCATTGCTTTAATAATTTACGGTACCGCAATGGTCGTACTTGGTTTCCTGGCTTTGCGCAACATCTATCAGCCTGGCGGCTTTGCTCCACGCTCCCAGGACACGCTGGTTACCTGGAGTATATACTCTTTGGTGAGGAATCCACTAAATGCCGGTGTGTTATCTGTGACATTGGGCCTAGCGCTTATGGTACAGTCGCTTTTCGTAATTGCCCTGTTTATCATCTACCTCATACTGGTCTTACGTGTGCTTTCCATAGAGGAAAACCAGCTATCCGAAGCATTTGCTGAAGAGTACCGCTCCTATAGCCAGAAGGTTAAACGGCTAGTTCCATTTATTTACTAACTAAAAGTGGACAAAAGAGGAAATACTGAATTGAATGAACGCCCTCAAAACACCTAACCAAGCAAATGCAACCGATTCGTAAACTCGCGGCTGATTTGCATCGTTATGCAATGAGGTGATTAAATGTTTGAGTTGATTATTTTAATTATAGCCTCTCTGACTTCTTTTTGCATATGTTTTACCTCCCTTTTGTAGCTTACAAAATAACACAAAGTGTCCAGGAGGGTCTGACATACCTACAAGAGCTACTTTCCATCACAGGAATTTGGCGATTTCCTGATAAGCAGACTTAACAGAAATATTTTTTAAACATTTATTGTTATTGCAGGCAGATTTTCTGTGGTTGAACGCGGACACACAGGGACTACAGCTGAAGTTAGAATAAAAGACATGCGCATTTTTTCCAAGAGGCCCATATAATTTTGGGGTTTCTGGGCCAAAAAAAACAAATGTCTTGATATATGTCATCGATGAAAAATGAACTGGTCCGCTGTCATTAGTAATCAAAATGTCGGCAACATGGTAAAGGTCAATGAGTTCGGGAAAAGCGGTCTTTCCTGCCAGATTTAGACATTTTTCTGACTTGACAGCCTGGCAAATCAATGCAACGTCCTCTATCTCTGATTCTATTCCAGTGATTACCACATAAGTTCCATCATGCTTTAAAAGTAGTTTTATGAGCTCGGCATATCTTTCAAGAGGCCATCTTCGGATGGGGATAATGTCACTTGCATTTGGATTAATGAGAATCAGTTTTTTTGCCCTGATAATTTCATTATTTTCCTTTGAAAGTTTTGATAATATGACCTCTCTTGCATTGGTGGATGTCTCTGCTTTAGGAATAATTATATCCTCTTTTTTGATAGGGAATTTTGTCAGAGGCACATTATCCAAAGAGGAATCTAGGGCATAAACAAGATTGAGCATATTGTAAGCTATATGTATATGCGGATTGAATGGAACTTTATGAGTTAAAAAATTACCTCTATACAATCCTTCATTATAGTATTTGTGATAACCAATTCTGTTCTTTGCTCCGCTAAGGAAACTTAAAAGCGCGGTAAATCTAGCGAAGAGCTCCATATCCAGAGCGATATCGATTTTTTCCTTTCGCAATTTTCTTATAGCTTTGAAGGTTGAAGAGAAAAAGCTGAAAATATTCTTACTTTCTATGGTGATAATATTTTCTTTTGGAAAAAAATTGAGGATTTCGATAGCATACCGGGTTTCCTTGAATGTAAGAAAATACATAGAAGCCTTGGGAAAAAGTTTTTTTGTCTTTTTAAAAAGGGAATAAGCCAAGATTATACTTCCCATTTCTGAAAGTTCGATGAAAAGGATCTTCTTGGGATTATCTACTATGACAGGTTTCTGGAATAATTTTCTTATAGAATGGAAGCATGATAGTGCGAAACAGATTGGCACTCCTAATTTGCGGTCGACAAATCTCATAAAATTTGTGTTCATCATTAATATCAGAATACAATCAACCAGACCAAAATTTTATAAAACTATAGTGGAATGTATGAAAATAAATTTTTAGCAATGTAAAGATGATGAGGATTATAGAAAAATAGAGGAATAGTAAATTTTCTTTTTTTTGGAACAATTGAGCTATCCTTGGTTTTACAGAGAAGAGAACCCAGGTTCCTGATACGGAGAGTAGGCAATAAGCAGGAAAAATATATCTATCTGCTTTTCGATCAAACAAGAAAAAGCAGAGTATGATTAATGCCGCTCCAAATAAACAGAACTTATAAAATTTTCCATTGAGTACATGTTTATTTTTTCCCTTGGATTTTAAAAGCCCATAAAGAGCAAAAAATAACCAGGGAATTGAGAACCAGATTGCTCTACTTAGATACCAGATAAAATTGATGGCCTTGTTTAATGGCATAAATCCAACCTCAGTTGCTCTACTCCCTTGCCAATAAAGGTAATTCTGCCAAAAGCTTTTTCCATGAGTTATGTTTTGATACCATAATTCAAATAAGCACATCGTTCCGAACGTCAAAATGAATGCAACTAGAATTAACAGAAGGCCCTTAATATTTTTTAAGAACAAAATCCAATAGAGCAGAACAATTAGAACAAGCATTAAGGCACTTAATCCTTTTATGAAAACAGCAAAAATAAAAGCCACGATAAATAAAGTCTGGAATTTTCTCGATTCGTTACTTCGTACATAACCATAAAGGCCTGTCATCACTGCTAGATTTAATGGGACTTCATGATTTGCTCTGATAAGGTATTGCAGGAAGATAGGTGTAACTATATATCCAAAGACGGCACCCCATCCAAAAGCAGAGCCTCCAAAATGACTAACCAATAGATAAATAATATAGAGAGTAAGAAGCAAGTATAAAAAGTTGGCACAGAGAGCAGCAGAATGCCCTGGGAATCCTATACGGACAAAAAGGGCTGTAATCCAGAAAATTCCAGGTGGATGGGCCTGAAATAATTCAAAGCTTTTACTAGGCCCTCTCCAGATGGGAGCACACCATTGAACAATTGGAGCATAAGCAAGTTGATTTCCAATATAGCTATAAACTTTGGAGTCAGCGTCATTGATCTCATAAGGAAAAACAATAACTAAAGCACACAAAATTATATAAGTTATAGCGAATAAAACTGTTTTTTGTAGCGACTTTGAATTTAATTTTATGAGTTTATTAGTAAATTTCAATTTTTGGGGTGTAGTTAGACTCGCCGCAAGGCTGTTGCACTTCTCCTTAATTTTTTACTGGATGACGTTTCACATTTTTTATCATACTGGAAATATTATTGTCAAGGTGAGTGAACTTGTTCATATGATTAGTTACACTCGCTGCAGATGCGGATATCGCTTTCCTAACTCCTTGATCCTCTTCACCACTTGAGGAGGCGTCTGAATTACCTAAGTAAATGTGTCACTAATTTTTCTGAACAAGTACAGCATCCTGTATTCCAATTACATGAAAGAGTCATTACAGTCCTATCTATTGGAGTAGGTTCAAGTACATCTACTTATAGGGAGGAAACGCCTCATAATATTGCAAACTAAACTGGCGACACACGGATTATGAATCCGCTGCTCTATTTCAGATTAGACTTATCCCCACGCAACGAATACGTCACAGAAAATGCCTAAACCCGCTTTATTATGATTAAGGTTGCTAAAATGGAATTTGATGGAAATTTTGCTGTTTTCTCCCCTGAAAAACGGCTTTTCCAGAGTGGCTGGGAAGCAGGGATTCGAACCCCGATTCCATGATCCAGAGTCATGTGTCCTACCATTGGACGACTTCCCAGCACAAGCGACATAATAATGGATTCAGGCCTGTTTTTCAAGGCAAATAGATAACCTGGATAATCCATAAATTATCCAGCTCCCCTTGAATTATTCACACTCAAGCATAAAATCGAGGGACACGTTACCTATTTCGGAAAATCAGTACATGTCCCTGATTTTATAATTCAGGAGAAGTTTGACAGCCTATTTTGTTGATGATAGTATGATTCAAAAATGAAGAAAAACCATATCCGAGCCATCGTCCTATTTGCCCTCACTTTTGTATTCCTGTTTTTTTTCTTCCGCAGTGTCGAATGGAACGAGGTTCTCGGATACCTGAATGACATCGACCTCAAGCTTTTTATCGTTTTGCTGCTTTTAGTCCCGCTCAATTTTGTCACAAGAGCCATACGTTGGAAGTTCCTCCTGAAACATGAGAAAAAAGGTGTGAGCTTTTACAACAGGTTTGCCGGCAATGCCGTCGGATTCGCTGTCACTTTTCTTTTTCCGGGACGATTGGGGGAGTTGGTCAAACCGCTTTACCTGGCTCAGAAGGAGGATTTGAAAAAGGGCTTTGTGATCGGGACTGTGGTGGTCGAAAGAATGTTCGATTTATTCAGCATGTGCTTTCTCCTCGGTGTGTTTTTTGTGTTCCGGCCTCTGTATACATCGATATTTAACATAGAGATTGAAAAAGAGGCCTATTCCAGCCTGGCCCTTTGGGGGATTATCGGAATGGCTATCGCTATCACTCTTCTTATTGTCACCCTATGCTTGTATTTCTTCAAGGAGAAAACCCTCAAGGTCATCGCCTTTTTCCTGAAACCCCTGTCCCAAAAATGGCGTGATTTGATCATGGGCCTTATCGATGAATTAATCGAAGGCCTCAAGTTCTTTCATTCTGTCGGAGATGTTTTTGTTTACATTATTTGGTCATTAGTCGTCTGGAACGGCATCATATTTTTTTATTGGATTTGGCTAATTGCCTACGACATCCGGGTTCCATTTTTTTATGTTTTTCCGTATGTCTTCCTGACAATGGTAGGGGCTTCGATCCCGACACCTGGGATGGTCGGAGGATTCCATTATTTAAGTAAATATGGTTTGACTTCCCTGTATGGTGTCGAAGCCAATCTGGCAGTCGGAATGACTCTCGTAGTTCACGCCATTCAACTCGCGGTGACATATGTGGTCGGATATGGTATATTGTGGAAAGAAGGCATTTCCCTGTTACAGATTAAAAAAATGGGAGAAAAAACGAAGTCATGAGATGCCCTTTTTGCGATTTTTCCGAAAGCAAAGTTATCGACTCAAGAGAGAGCAAAAACGGCTTTAGCATCCGGCGCCGCCGGGAATGCCTTTCGTGCACAAGAAGATTCACCACCTACGAGAAGATCGAGGAGATCCCGTACATGGTCGTCAAAAAGGATGGCCAGCGGCAGCGGTTCGACAGCCAGAAGCTCCTGCAAGGATTGTTGAAAGCCTGTGAGAAAAGGCCGGTTCCGGTTTCGAAGTTGGAAGAGATCGTCGAAGAGATCGAAACCAAGCTGCAGGACCGTCCGGATAAGGAAATAGAAGCGTCTGAGGTAGGCCAGCTTGTGATGGAAAGGCTGAAAAATTTAGACAAGGTTGCCTATGTTCGGTTTGCATCTGTATATCGAGAGTTTAAGGATGTCTTGGAGTTCAAGAAGGAGCTCGAAGTTCTTTTAAAAGAGAGATAAATCGAACACGCATACAGCAATAGTGTTTTCGGATATCATTATTTCGATTATTTGCATTGCCGCCTGGCCCGAAGGGGGAAAAATGCCGATGAATAATTTAGGTGATATAATAGAAAAGTGGATATTTCCGAAAAGGAAGACGAGGTAAAAGTCCAGAAGACTGGCAAATAGATGGGAGGACCCTATGGCAAAAAAAGACAGCGATTTTGAAGAACAGTTAGAAGATATTGTCGAAGAGAAAGATCAAAAACTTCATGTTCCTAAAAAACTCCCGGTTCTGATGTTGAGGGATATTGTGGTGTTTCCGTATATGGTTGTGCCTCTGTTTGTCGGCAGAGAAATATCGAAAAGTGCCGTGGACGAGGCTCTTTCATCACATCGGATGATCCTGCTTGTGACACAGAAAAGTGCCGAGGTGGAAGATCCCAAGCATGACGATGTTTTCGAGATTGGTACTGTTGCTTTAATCATGCGGATGCTGAAGCTCCCCGATGGCAGAATCAGGATTTTGGCTCAGGGACTTGTGCGGGCAAAAATCGAGAGCCTTCAAGAAGATAAACCCTATTTTACGGCAAGCGTACAGGTGGTGCATGACCCCGACGAGACGGAAAAATCCATCGAAGTCGAAGCTCTAGTACGCAATGTGCGGACGGATTTGGATAAAGCTTCTATTCTGGGGAAAAACATTCCTCCTGAGGTCATGATCATCGCAGCCAATGTGGAGGAGCCGGGTCGTCTGGCCGACCTTACGGCAGCGAACCTGGAGTTAAAGGTCAAGGAAGCTCAAAGGATTCTGGAGATCACCAGGCCGTTTGAAAGGCTGAAAAGAGTTTATGAGCTTTTGACCAAAGAGCTGGAGCTTCTGGATGTCCAGTCTAAGATCACCAGTGAAGCAAAGGGAGAGATGGACAAGCTCCAGAGGCAGTATTTTCTGCGCCAGCAACTGAAGGCCATCCAAAAGGAGTTGGGCGAGGGGAGTGAGATCCAGGAGGAGATCAAGGGGTATCAAGATAAACTGAAGAAGCTGAAAGTGGCCAAAGAGGTTCGTGAAGAACTGGAAAAGCAGATCGATCGGCTTTCCCAGATGCACCCCGAGTCTGCCGAGACGGCGGTGGTCCGGAATTATCTGGACTGGATGTTTGCCTTGCCATGGAACAAGAGCACGGTTGACAATCTGGATTTGATCAAAGCACGGAGGATTTTGGATGAGGACCACTATGGTCTGGATAAAGTCAAGGAGCGCATCCTCGAATATTTGGGAGTGCGGAAGCTCTCCAAGAAGATCAAGGGGCCGATTCTCTGTTTTGTCGGTCCTCCAGGGGTGGGAAAAACCTCCCTCGGCCGGTCCATTGCCAGGGCCTTGGGAAGGAAGTTTAAGCGGATATCTTTGGGGGGAGTTAGAGATGAGGCCGAGATCCGAGGGCACAGGCGAACCTATGTGGGAGCCATGCCAGGCCGGATAATACAAGGAATTCGCCGATGCGGTTCGAATAATCCCGTATACATGATGGACGAGGTGGACAAGATTGGGGCCGATTTCAGGGGCGATCCGTCATCGGCTCTGCTCGAGGTGTTGGATCCTGAACAGAATAACAGCTTCCAAGATCATTATCTCGGCGTTCCGTTTGACCTTTCCAAAGTTATGTTCATCACGACGGCCAATTTATTGGATCCGATACAGCCGGCTTTTCGCGATAGGATGGAGATTCTCCGGCTTCCCGGGTACACGGAGGAGGAAAAGCTTCAGATCGCGCTTCGTCATTTGGTGCCGAAACAGGTTCAAGAGAACGCACTCAGCAGCGATTACATATCCTTCACCAAAGGTGCCATCCAAAAGATCATTTCCCTTTACACAAGAGAAGCCGGAGTAAGGAATTTGGAGAGGGAGATCGCCTCTGTGTGCAGGAAAGTGGCGAGGAAAGTGGCTGAGGGAAAAGAGAAAATTTCCCGAATCACTTTGCAGAACATCGAGCGCTACCTTGGCCCGCCAAAAATATTCAGAGATCAATTGCTCAAAAAGGACCGGATCGGTGTAACAACTGGTGTTGCTTGGACAGCTTCGGGAGGGGAAATTCTTTTTGTCGAATCCATCAAGATGAAAGGAAAGGGACAGCTTTCTCTCACAGGATCTTTGGGAGATGTGATGAAGGAATCTGCACAGGCGGCTCTCAGTTATGCCAGAGCTCATACGAAAGAGTTGGGTATCGATATCCGGATATTCTCGCAGAATGATTTTCACATTCACATCCCTGAAGGAGCTATTCCCAAGGATGGGCCATCTGCCGGTGTGACCATTGCCACGTCTTTAATCTCCGTGTGCACAAAAAGGAAGGTCAAGAGGGATGTGGCCATGACAGGGGAGATCACGCTGAGAGGTATCGTTCTCCCGGTCGGTGGGATCAAGGAGAAAGTCCTGGCTGCTCAAAGGGAGGGAGTGAAAAGGATGATTATACCTACCGCCAACAAGAAGGACTTGATCGATATCCCAAAGAAAGTCAAAGATGAGATGGAGTTCATTTTTGTTGAGGAGATCAAGGAAGTTTTTAAACATGCCCTTGCCAAACCTGCCAGAGCAAAAGCACAAAAGAGCAAAACAAACCAGGTAAAAAAGAATAAATAGAAAAAGTTTGGTTTCTAAAGAGCTATGTATTTTCCTTCGAGAACGATTTCGGCTGGGCCTGACTGATAGATTTTCTGTTTTTTCCACTCCACATCCAGTACGCCCATACTGGTCTGAACCCTGACTTTTTGATCGGTCAAGTCTTTCAGAATGGAAGCCACGGCAGCCGCACAACTTCCGCTTCCGGAGGAAAGAGTCTCACCAACTCCGCGTTCCCAAAACAGGACTTCGATTTCTTTCCGGTTCATGACTCTAATGAACTCAACGTTGGTTTTTTTGAGAAAAAAAGGATGAAGTTCGATCTCTCTGCCGATCTGGTGCCATTCAATCCTTGCCGGGAACCGGTCAAAAAAGATGGCACAATGTGGATTTCCAAGAGACATGACTGTGATCGGATAGACCTTCCTGATGATGGATAATGGATAATCGATGATTTTTTCATGAACCGAACCGTCATAGAAAGGAATATCTTGGGAACTCAGCAATGGAATCCCCATTTCTATCTGGATATAATAGTGATTTTCGTTTTGCTTGATGAGTTTGCTTTTTCGTTTTCCTGCCGTGGTGTGGAATTCCAATCTCTTGGAATCAATCTTTTTGTAGTGGCAGAGGTAGGCTGCCGCACATCTCAACCCGTTTCCCGATATCTCCGCTTCGGTTCCATCCGAGTTGAACACACGGAAATTAACTAGACCCTTGCTCTTATCCTTGATACGAATAATCAGGAGCCCGTCTGCCCCGACTCCCGTATGGCGCTCGCAGATCCGCCGGGCCAGAGCCGGTTTATCTTCGATATCGCGGATCCTCCCTTCTTCGACGATCAGAAAGTCGTTTCCGAGGGAGTGGATTTTGGTAAATTTCATTCGGGTATGCTCAGTGTCACTATACGGTCCTGGCTTCCGTTGCCTTCTCTCCGTAAAAGCAGCATGATAGCATCACCAGGCTTGGCTTTCTTGAGAATGTTTTCGAGATCTTTTACGGTTTTCATTTTAATCTGGTTGACCTCGAGGATGATTTCTCCTCTCTGGATGCCTTTCCTGTCCGCTTCGCTGTAACTCGTGACTTCTGTGATAATCAGGCCTTCCTCTGTCTGATAGCCCAATCGGCTTGCCAAACGAGGAGTCAATCCCCTGACTTTGAACCCGATGTCTTTATTCGAAGATGTCTTGGGTTGTTGTTCTTCCTCTGTTTCCCTCTCCACAATTTTTGCCTTGAGAATTTTTTCAACTCCTCCTTTTCGAACGACTTTAATCTCGACCGTTGTCCCAGGAGCGATATCAGCAATTTTGATGAGCAGATCGTTGTGGTCTTTGACAGGAATGCCTTCCACTTCGGTGACTACATCATAGGCTTTCATCCCGGCTTTGTCAGCAGGTGTGCCGGACTGTACTTCCATTATCATCGCTCCTTGCTTGACATCGATGTTAAGGCTTTTTCTTACTCCTTCATCAACAGGGTAGATCCCTTGAACTCCCAGATAACCTCGGATTACCCTTCCTTTTTCCTTGAGTTGCTGGACCACTTTTTTTGCTAAGTCTGAAGGAATGGCAAATCCGATTCCGATGTTTCCACCTGTTGTTGTGGATATCATAGCGTTGATCCCGATAACCTCTCCTTGCATGTTTACCAGAGGTCCGCCGCTGTTTCCGGGATTGATGGCCGCATCGGTCTGGATAAAGTTCTGGTATGTTGGACCACCCAGGAGTTGTCGTCCCTTGGCGCTTATGATTCCTGCGGTTACAGTGTGCTCAAAAGAGAGTGGATTTCCGATGGCTAAGACCCATTCTCCTGGGCGGCATCCTGCCGAATCTCCGAGTTCTATGAAAGGAAGGTTCTTTTTATCGACCTTGAGGAGGGCAAGATCTGATTCGGGATCGGTACCGACTACTTCTGCATTGTATTCCGTGTTATCCAGAGTTTTGAGTGTTATTTTTTCGGCATTTATAACGAGGTGATTGTTTGTTACCAGGTAGCCGTTTGTGCTGATAAAAAAGCCGCTCCCACGGGATACGGACCGCCGTTCTTGTTCCCTTTTACGGGGTTCCCCGAAAAATCTCCAAAAATCTTCAAAAAACGGATCGTCCATCATGCTCCTGTACTGGACTCGTTCCACTTTTTCGACTTTAATGTGCACCACAGCGGGGGCCACTCTTTCGGCTAAGGTTGCAAAATCGTATTCCGGTTTTGACTGCACCGGTGGGGCCGCATAAAGATTCGATGAGAGCGAGGGTGCAGACGTTTCATCCAGAAAATTAACATTGACCGGTGTATTTTTCTCGGGGATATACACAAAAATTATCCCCGCCAGGAATAGCCCCAGAAAAAAGCTGAATAGAACTAGGAACAGGGTCTTTTTCATTTCAGTTCCTCCTTCGGAATTAAAATATAAATTAACACACATCGGCCCAAAATTCAATCAGGCCAACAATTTAATAACTAGATTTATAGTTAAAAGTTGCATCAAAGAAAAAGACCGTTCTATTTTTTCCTGATGAGACTTTTTGTTTAGACCGTGGCTTAAAAAAGCATCTTCATTTCAGTGATACCAAAAGGCGTTATATGGGCTTTTAGGAATGGTTTTGCTCCCGTGAAGATTTTTGTCGTGCTCAATACATCCTCGCCGACAATGTGGGGATTATCCCACATTGTTTCCC